>JAVKCM010000244.1:0-108895 GCA_040222735.1 Fuerstiella sp.
CCGCTCACGCCGCCGACCGAAGGTCTCCCCATCCCGCTTCATGCCCGGTCTATCAAGCACTGTTGTGAGCGGGTCTCCCGACCCGCTCACGCCACCGACCGAAGGTCTCCCCATCCCGCTTCACGCCCAGTCTATCAAGCACTGTTGTGAGCGGGTCTCCCGACCCGCTCACGCCGCCGACCGAAGGTCTCCCCATTCCGCTTCATGCCCGGTCTATCCAGCTGATCCTCACATCCACCAATACGGCAATCCAGAGACCGCCACTCAACGAAGGCTACGGCAACAGCCTCACCTGGCAGCGATAGAACGAGGCCGCGGTTCTGTTCGCCGTGGTGGCAATATTTGCGGCTAAGTCGGGCACGCTCAAGGTCATGGAGACCTGCGGTCAACGGGGTGGAACGGTCGGGAGACCGTGCCACAACGAGGTCCTACAGCGAGGTGGGTGTGTTTTCAAGGTGTACGAGCCATGACGGCCAGCAACGCAATTCCCGATGACCGCAGAAAACACAGTACCGGAGGCGGGACTCGAACCCGCACGGGATATTACTCCCATCGGATTTTGAATCCGACGTGTCTGCCATTCCACCACTCCGGCGAGACCGAAAAGAATCTGTCAGAACAGATTTTCCGGACCTGCGTGCGAACGAAACAGATGCCCGATGGGACGTCTGTTGTGCTCGGCGAAGGGAAAGTCTAGCGAGATTCCCGGGACTTTCCAGAGTCTGAGTACTGACCGTCGTCGATTGATCAGCTCTGTCTCGGAACAATGTTACACGACCGAATTTCCGACGTTCACTTTCCGACTTCCTGGTTGGCTGTCCGGATATCGATAGATGCAAGATACGTCGCGGAATTCCACGGAATTTCGGTCGGGACACGTTGCCGCCCCGTCGCACGGCAGCCCGAAAGCCTGCGCGGCTTCCGCTACCGGGTGGGTTTCCGGACAGGCTGCCGGCATTGCTCGGGCAGCGCTGGTGACTACGCCGCCGGCCGCAGCTTCTCAAGATAGTCGCGTGATCGGTTGATTTCCGCAGTCACCTCGGCCGCGGTTTCCAGGATGGGAATTCCACGCGGCACGGGGTGCATAAAGATCTCGGTCCAGCCCGCATATTGAATGTCGGCCAATGCCTGCACCAGCGGTCCGAAGTCCAGCGGACCGCGGCCCGGCATCTGTTTCAGTTCCTGCTCTTTCGGCAACCGGGTCATGCAGCCGTCACCATGCTCCCAGGCATAAAACACCTGAATCGCATCTCCGAGTTCACGAATCAGACCGGACAGCAGTTCCGGATCCTGAGGCAGATGATATGGCGCAAGCGCCACTCCGATATTCCTGGATGGACGCAGCTCAACCAGATACTTCAGCGAATCCGGTGAATCGATCAGATTGTTGCCATGATTTTCGATGGCAATGGTCACGCCGGTTTCTTCTGCGACCGCCAGGTGAGGTTTCATCTTTTCCAGAAACTGCCCGACGGCCTTCTTCAGTTCTGTGCCCTTCAGGTTTTTCGGACCACTGCCGCCGGTGACCATGGTGTGACAGCCAAGACGCTGCGCCAGTCGCATTTCGTCCTGTAACCGGAACGGTCCAAGCGCGTACTGCGTGATGCAGCCGAGCGAAACGTCGTGCCGGTCGAGCAGTGACTGAAACAGTTCCTCGCCCATGTCCGCCAGTTGTTCCCGCTGGTTGCCATGACGCTTTGGCCAGATATCGATGTGCGACGCACCGCACTTCGCCACCTCAGGCAGGATCTCACCAAGGTACAGATAACCGTACATGCAGGAACCGACCAGATAATTGAATCGGAACTCTGATTCAGCAGCGGTCGTCGCCCATGATCGGGCAGCGGTACCGGCGGCCGTCATCGAGCCAAGGGCGGCGACAGAAGAAGTGATCCAGTTTCGACGAGTCAGAGGCGACATGAGTATTACTTTTCAATGAGAAACGTGGCAGCCAAAAGACTCTACATGACCAGCTGGTTCGGGTCCAGTTTGCGGCCTTCCAGAGCGGTCAGCGTTTCGTCGGTGCTGCCGGGGTCGACGGCACGACAGGTATCGGTCAGCAGGGCAGCCAGTTCGGCCAGATCGCTGCGCCACTGACGCGGGTCGATCTCCGGGGGTTCGATCTGAGCAAATTCGCCGCACAGCAGAATCATTCTCAGGCAATGCCGGAAGATAATTCCTTCCTGTTTGGTCAGGTCACGAGCCCGCACATATTTATTGAAGTCACCCCCGAACTGCATCAGATCTCCGATACACCAGACGGCGGTTGAGCGGGCATCATGGATGCCGGGAAATTCACTGCGAAACAGCAGGTGCATCTTGTCTGCGAGTACCAGCGGAGGAATCCGTCGGCCGGTTTCCTCGTCGCGGTAGCCCTGCAGTTCTTCCTGCGTCGCCAGACCGCGCGTCAGGATCTCGGAATCCGCGTATTCGGTGGCGAGTGGTCCGGGGGGCATCCTGTCCGGGAACGGCACTCGCACACTCTTGCGCACCGACTTCGGCATATCCAGCGACGCTTCCAGCAACTGCAGTCGTTCTTCATAACTGGCTCGGTGCATATGTTCGGCCAGAAAGATTGCGTAGATGGAATTGATACTGCGAAAGGCAAACAGCATCTCCAGCTGGGGCGTCGCGATGGCATATTCAGGCTGATAGTCTTCAAAACGCTGCGTCGCCGCATCGTCCGGGCCGGCGGCCGGCCTGTCCGAGTCAGATTTTCTGGTGCTGTTGTGGCTGGTTGAGGCAACGCCGCCGGTCTTCTTCGCTTCCTGAATCAGCTGTCCCAGTAATCCCGGGGCTGCAGGCCGTGGTGTCTGCCCGGAATCGTGACTCTCAACTTTTTCCGCAGCCCCGTCATTCGCCAGAGAACTGTCTTTCGAATCAGCATCACCGGCCGCCGTTTCCGCAGAAGCTGTGCCGCCGGAATCCGACGAGCCTTCAGCTGAGGCTTCCGTATTGTCATCGTCAAAGATCCCGGTCCCGAAGCCTGAGTCGTCATGGGGTATCAGGCTGAAGTCAATTACGTCACCCAGACCATCGTCGTCCAGTTGCTGCCCCGTTCCCCAGACGGAAGTATTGACCGAGCGTCCTTCCTGAACGTGTTCGATATCCAGTTCCACGCCGGTGCCGACAACCTGGCTGCGAAAGACCGGGCCGGTGTCGGTATCGGTGTCCTGCTGACTGCGGTGAGGCGGAGGCGGCTGCAGCGTGACAAAGCCGGCAGCGTCCAGCGTAATCAGCATGCGTTTTAAAGAACGTTCGCCGTCCTCTTTCTGGTCCGAATCCAGCAGTCGTTGCCGCACTGCGTGCTGCAGGGCTGGTACCGAGCCGGACTTGCGAATCAGGAAGGCCAGCAGTCTCCACGGAAACCGACCTCGGCTGGACAGTTTTCCAGGTGCTGCGTCGCGGAGCTGTTCGAATTGTTTTTCGGTCCAGTACTGCTGCCCCGGCCGGCGTTTCGGCATCTTCTTCTTCAGGTTCTTTTTGGCTCGGCGCAGCATGGGGTCTTTGGTGTCTTCGGGAATCTGATCGTACTTCTGCTGCCACCGGTGCAGACGCACGTCGTCTTCATGAGCCACGGCAAAGACATACCCCTGACTGTCAAACTGCGGCCGGCCGGCGCGGCCGAACATCTGCTGAGCCGAACTGGGATCAATCAGCTTCATGGCCCGTGGTGGCCCCTTCAGCAGTGACGTCATGACGACGGATCGCGCCGGCAGGTTGATGCCGGCCGCCAGCGTTTCTGTGCAGACACACACCGACAGCAGCTTCATCTGAAACAGACTCTCCACTGCTCGACGGTATCTGGGAAGCAGCCCGGCGTGATGGATGCCGACGCCGCGGATCAGAATCTGCTTCAGCTTTCCTCCGGCGCCGATCGACCAGTCCATGCGATTGAGTTCGACCTGCAGCTGTTTCTGCTGTCCGTCTGCCAGCAACTGACGCCCCTTGAGCTGTTCCGCGACGCTCCAGCATTCAGTGCGGTTGAAACAGAACACCAGCGCCGGTGTGTACCGGCTTTCTTCGTCACCGGCCGCCATAATTTCAAGCTGTTCAGACAGCAGTTCATCCATGATCCAGCGAAAACTGAGCGGAACGCGGCGTTCGTCACTCTGCAGCAGACGCAGTCGCCGATTGTGCTGTCGGTTCAGCCAGACCACGAATTCAGGCGCATTTCCGACGGTCGCACTGATCAGCAGCACACGAACCTGCTTCGGCAGCATGCCCAGTGACAGTTCCCAGACAATACCGCGTTCCGGGTCGTTGAAGCTGTGAAATTCGTCCATCACGACGGCTGAAACATCGTCGAACGAAAATTCCTCCGGCGACAGCAGTCGGTTGAGCAGAATTTCTGCGACCACCACCAGAATCCGCGCTTCAGGATTCACGCGGCGATTACCGGTGACCAGGCCGACATCTTCCCGAGTAAACCCCCAGCGTTCGACCGAATCCTGCAGTTCGTGAAACTTCTGCTCGGTCAGCGCAATCAGTGGTGTAGTGTAGTAGGCACGCCGTCCGGTGAGCAGCGCTTCGTACAGAGCGGTCTCAGCAATGACGGTTTTGCCGGTGCCGGTGGGCGCACAGACCAGCAATCCGTCTTCGGCATCGAACCACGCCAGAATCGCCTGCTCCTGAAACGGATACGGCGGCCACGGCAGCTGATCCAGGTACCGCAGGGCGATTTCTTCAGACGACGGCTGTTCCGCTTCCATTCCAGACTTTCTGCCGTCGGCAGGATGACGATGAGAAAGCAGGCATTGTACAGACTTTGTCTGCGAATTTCAGAGACCAGGCCCGGGGACATCGTGATTCACACCCGCAACAGATTACTCGAGTACTTCGGACATTCCTGTCCGAAGCTCGGTGTTCGGGGCTGATGCGGTGGCTCGCGGCGGCCGGTTCTATTCGATAAGACCCAGGTCACGTCGAAGTTCCCTGTCCAGCGCCTGTTTGTGGGCGGGCAGCATGTCGGTGACGAGCTGATCCCCCGCTTCCAGCCCGGCCGTGACGCAGACATATTCGTCATTGGCTTCGCCCAGTTCCACTTTTCTGGATTCCAGACTGTCTCCATTGTAGACGTAGACAAAATTGTGTCCGGCCAGTCCCGTAATGGCATCACGACGAATCTGAAGCGCGTTCGGTATTTCAGACAGCGTCATCGATACGATCACGTCGCCCCTGGGCTTCAGCAGCTCCCGCTGCTCGTCGGTTGGCAGCAGTTCGACGTCCAGCCAGTAGTCCTTTAAGTGCGGTGTGTATCGGCTGCGGACGCGGGGGTAGCGAGAGATATTGATAATGCGCCCGGCGACCTCGATGTCGTCATAGCCGGGCAGTGTGACGGTGACCGGCAGCCCCTTGCTGACGCGAAAGATGAGTGATTCATTCAGCGGCACACTGACTTTCAGTCGAGACGGGTCAGGGATTTCGAAGACTTTCTGCAGGCGGCGAACATTCGCTCCTTCTTCGATCCGCGTAATCCCGCGGCTTCTTAGATACCATGGATTTGCATGGACAATCTGACCATCGCAGGGGGCTCGCAGCGTACACGCCTTGATGCTGTCGACCGCGCGACGGTAATAACGTTCATAGATTCTGAGCGTCCGTTCGTAAGACAGCGTGGTCAGCCTGGCCCGGGTCATGGACAGTTCGTTGGTCATTCTGGTGCGTGCCACATTGCGTTCGGCATTGGTGGCGGTGTGTTCCAGCTGCAGGGTACTGCGGGGATGCGAAAATTCAGTCAGCAGCCGAAGCTTTGCTTCCAGCTGGTCGTATTTCTGCTGAGCCTTGTGCAGATCCAGAGACCCGCGTTCCATTTCGCTGCGATTGACCATGCCCATCACCCACAGACGCTCGGTGTGACGAACTTCATCTTCGGCGGCCATCGCCTGGTCTGACAGAATGGCAAGGTTGCGTTCCAGTTCCTCCAGCTGCTGAGGAAAGGTGCCGTCGCGATATTCTTCAAGCTGACGGGTCGCTGTTTCGTATTTGAACTGCGCGGCTGTCAGTCGACGTTCGTTCTGACTCTGCTGCAGTTCCTGGTCCTGCAGCGCGTTGTCCAGGCGGCTGCGGTACTTGATCAGCAGCACTTCGCGCGCCCGTGCGAATTCTTCGATGTCAGCGGAATCCAGAACGCAGACCACGTCGCCCTTCTGAACCCATGTGCCTTCGGGAACAAGGCTCAGGATGCGACAGTTCCAGTAGCACTCTGAATGCACCGCAGCCGAATGCAGTGGCTCAATGACGCCGGGCATTTCCACCTGCCAGCGAAAGGTGGACGGCTGGACTTCAGTGAAAGTCAGGGCGGCCGGATCGGACGAACTGTCAACCGCTCCGGTCAGGGCGGTGATACCGACAGTCAGCGCTGTTGAGGTGGACAGCAGCAGCAGAGAGCGGGCAGAGAACGAACGTGACAGATGCCGGCGGAATTGCCCGGCAGCCGAGGCTGATGAGGTGTTCATGTTGGATCATCGGCCGCGCAGGACAGGACGGCCATCTTCACAAGGCAGGATTTTGGGGTGGGAGGTCGGCCAATAGGCGACCGTCCGTACTGTAGTCGTTTTTCGACCCGTTTCCACAACGGACCATGATCAAATCAGGCCGGTTTTCGCGGATCAGAAAACTCGGAGGCAGAATCGAGAAACTCACCGCGGCCGAATTTCGCAGTAAAAGTCATCAAACAAGCACAGCTGTCACAATCCGAATCTGGCCGAAAAAACGCTGGATCTTCAATTTATCAAACGGTTTGCGACGTTTTACCAACGCCCTGCCGGTGCGAATCGTACACCCGTCAGAGTCTGGTGGCAGGTCTGTGGTCGCGATGCTGACACGGCCGCTGTTCCGCCCGGGACTCAGCGGCTTGATCAGGACTTTGAATCGAAAGAAGCGACGTGTCGGAAGCTGAATCAGAAAACCAGAAAAATCGCTCCCCGGAAGACGCTCAGCGCGAACCGCAGCCGAGTGACGACGCATCCGGGACGAATCCTGAAACTGCCTCCGAGACCGAGCAGGAACGGAACGAAGGGCTGAGTGAAACAGCGGGGGAGACGGCCGAGACAGCGTCGGAAACGCCGCCGGCCGATTCGCCCACCGACGCGGACGAACTGCCGGAAGAGGAAGAACTGACGCCGGAACTGGTTGAAGAAGAAGCGATTCGCGGTGACTTCATGCTGCGATGGGCGGCCATCTTTCTGGCCGTACTGTTCGGCTTCAGCCAGATTGCCGAGACCCGCAGCCTGGTACACATCCGGACGGGCGACGCGATGCGAGCCAGCGGCTTTCTGCCGTCCGGAACGGATCCTCATTCTTACGCGCTCGAAAACCAATCGACGTCCAATGTCAGCTGGCTGTTCGACCACGTGGTCAGCGCCGTTTATGCGCTGGGTGGAGAGAACGGTCTGACCGTATTCAAGGCACTGACAGCCGGCCTGGTGGCATGGCTGCTGTGTCTGATTTCCCTGCGTGGAATGCCCACCTGGTGGAATTCCATCTGCTGTGTTCTGGCCGTTGCCGCGTGCTCCATTGATTTTCTGCCCGTGACGGATCTGGCGACGCTGGTCGGACTTACGGTGGTGCTGCTGATGCTGCACCGACATGCGGAAACGAAACTCAGCGGGTTTACCTGGAAGATCGCGCTGACCATTGCCATCTGGGCCAACTTTGATCCACGGGCCTGGCTGGGAGTACTGGCGGTGGCCCTGTTTGCGACCGGCTCCCAGATTCAGCGTTCATTATCGCAAAGCCGCGGCGATTCCACCGCGGTCGAAACGGGGCCGCTCTGGAAGGCGGCGGCGTTCGGGCTGGTCGCACTGCTGATCAATCCGTCGCCGCTGGCCAGCCTGACTTCTGTGATCACCACGTATGCGGTCGAGTACCCGACGATGGCCGCGATGAATCCGCTGACCGATTCGAACGGGCAGCCGCTTTCGCCGGCGGTGCTGCTGGATGGCCGCACGGAATATTTTCCGCTGTGGGTTCCCGAGGTGCTGCGAGGGTTTGAGTTTGCCTATGTTTCAGGCTTGGCGTTGTTGCTGATCGCCGCGATCGTGCTGCTTATTGCTCGAAATCGCGAAGACCTGCCGTGGGCCGCGACACTGATCGGCTTCACGTGTGCCGCTGTGTTTGCGGTTCATGAACTGCCCGCGGCCTCGCTGGTCGCCGCGGCAACGGCGGGCATTGCCGCCCAGCGATGGTATGGCCGGACGTTTCGTCAGGAATATACCGTCCGACCGTCCGAAGTTCTCTTTTCACGCGGTGGACGGGCGGTGACGGTCTTCGCCTTTGCGGCGCTGGGCTTTTGTGCCGTCGCTGACCGGCTGCCGACACGGACGCCGATCGGCATGGGGTTTGAGGCAGATACCAGAACCACGATGGATTCCGTCGGTACTCAGCTGGCAGACCTGCCGGAACAGACGCGCGTACTGCCTACCGTGATGGCGCAGGGAGACCTGCTGATCTGGCACGGTCGGCAGACCTATGTCGACAGTCGGGCCACTCACTTCGGCAGCTATCATAACGAAGCGTCCCCGATCCATCAGTTTGACGCGATTCGCTGGAGTATTGTCGGCGTCACCGACGAGACCGCCGCCGCCGCACCGCTCGGTGCTGTTGACGCGGCGGCCGGTGACACCGCGGCCGATAGACCAGAAAGCGTGTCACCGCGACCGACTGATCCGGACTGGAAAAGCCACCTGACCGACATGGGCGTGACTCATGCGATGATCAGACTCGCTCCTCCGGGTCCTCCGGCCTACACGATGGCGACGCGGCTGCTGGAATCACCGGACTGGGTGATGACTCAGCGAGGACCGTCGGCTCTGTTCTTTGAGCTGGCCAGCAGCCCGGAGAACCGTCCGGAACAGACCAGTTCGCGAATGGCAGCATTTCTTGAATCTGAGTCTGAGGACATGAAACAGATCGAATTCGCACGAGAACCCGACTTCTACAAAAAGTACGTCTACGCCGACCGCATCACCCTGTCGGCCCCCACCCGCGATGCTCAGCATTACCTGAACATGGATTGCCGCATTCCCCCGGAAACCGTTTATCAGATTGCGGTGGCCGCCGCTGCAGAACCAGAAAATCAGCAGTACATGAATCTGCTGGGCAGTGCGCTGGCGGGACCGATCATGGCCGTCCGACGAGCCAATCAGGCTCTTGTGACTGATCCACAGGACGCCATCGCCCATCGTCTGCTGGGAGCCGCCTACGACCACTGGAACAACGTCGAAAACGCCGTATCCGGGGCGTTCAACGGCAACAGCCTGACCAGCGTCCGCTACATGCAGGCCATCATGGCCCTTCAACAGTCGGCCACGATTGATCCGACGGCGGCGGCCACATGGGACAAACTGATGGGGCTGTATCAGCAGAACGGACGCACCGGACTGGCCAGGGAATGTCTGGATCAGCTGCTCGCACTGGAAGAAGAACGACTGCTGGCAGACCCCCGCGCGGATGCTCAGCTGCGTCAGATGTACGAAATGCAGCGCACATGGACGGAACAGAGTGAAAGTATTCAGACACAGGTGGATGAATTCCTTGCTCAGGAAATGCCCGAAGATCCTCAGCAGCATGCTCAGCAGAAACTGTCCATTGTCCAGCAGCTGTACAATGACGGTCATGTCCGCATTGCACTGAAGATCATGAAAGACAATGTCGATCTGCTGCGACCCTTTCCTCAGGCCGAACTGCTCCGCGGTCAGATGCTGCTGGAGGTTGGTGAACTGGAAGACGGGGCGCAGGTGCTGAATCTGCTGGCAGCGGCCATTCAGGAACAGCCCAACAATCCCGGATTCGCCGGCCTGACCTGGCATCTGCCCGTCGCACTCAGCCGACTGGCTTCCGCAGATTACCCCGGTGCGGTTGATGTGTGGGACGATCAGCTGTCGCTGTTTGCACGTGTGGAGAAATCGCCTGAGCTGTCACGAAACATGATGACGGCGCTGCCGCTGATTCCTGACGTGGAGTCGCGGATCGGAGGTCAGTTTCCAAACTGGCCGCTCATGCATCTGCAGACGGTTCAGTTGCCGATGGGCACGCTGCCAGCCAGTGCTTTTGAACCTCAACTGCTGCGAGCCGTGGCCAATATCGAATCCGGCAATGTGGCCAACGCCAGATTTATTCTGGAAGGGCTGATCACCAGCGGAGGAGATAGTGAACTGCGGCCGCTGGCAGAAATCTATCTGCAGCAGTTGTCTGACGAGGCGTCGAAACTGATTGCCGCCTCACGCCTTGATCCGTGGGAAGATTTTCAGTTTTCTGAGTCCACCGATGATCAGCCCGCTGGTGATGCTGTTCCGGAAAATGAAGCTGGCACTGACGCCGACAAACCCGCCGGCACCGACGACGACGCCGGGAAGAAGCAGGAAGCGGACTCAGGCGACGACGAAGCCGGCAGCAAGGCCAAAGAAGATTCCCAAACCGCCGACCAGCCAGAGCCGTCCCCGAAGACAGACGCCAGTCGCTAGACCGCGACCTGTCGTAGCTGGGGCTTCCAGCCGCAGCATGTCGACCAACCACGGCCGGCCATTGGTCATCCTTCCGTGAGCCGCGACGCGTCAGCGGCCGGGCCCCCAGGGCGACGATTCCATGGATTTCAACGTCACACCGGAAGCCACCCGGTGAGCGGCCCGGTGCCTGACGGCACTCGGCTCACTCTTGAGTTCTTTGATAACGACCGGTGTTGCCCCCGCGAACTTGTGGGTAACGACAAGGCTGGAAGCCGCAGCTACGAAAGTGCGTCCCGGGCGCGGTGGCGATCAGTGTGTGTGTTTCAGGTTCAGCTGTCGCGGTTCCACCAGACGCAGGGTCAGTCCCCAGGCGGCACACAACATGGCCGAAATGGCAACGAACGGCAGCACATAGCCGGTACGGTCCACGACTTCTCCGACCAGAGGAGAAAACACAATCGGCGGCGCCATGCTCAGCACCACGGTACTGACATAAATCGGGTGCTGTTCGCGGTTGGTCAGTTCCAGAGCGTAATTCAGAAACATACGATAGGTGACCGGTACGGCGCCCAGCAGCACAAACGTCAGCCAGTACCAGCCAGCGGCGGCATAGCGGTCCAGCACCAGGGCCAGCAGCGGAGCGAAGATGGCGGCGAACGTGAGCCACCGCAGTGCGCTGCGGGTGCCGTACACGTCGGCCAGTCGTCCGCTGATCCAGCTGAAGGCGGCTGCCGACAGATTCTGAGCGATCACCCAGTACATCAGCATCTGCCCTTCGAAACCCCCGCGTTGCTGACCGAGTCGCTGATAGTGAGGAAACAACAGCTGCGTACAGACAAACAGAGCTGCCAGCAGGCAGAGTTGCCGAAGGTGCGGATCGTTCTGCAGCGCCTTCCAGGCATCGCCAAACCTGCGTCGGACATCGATGGCGCGTCGGGCTTCGACAGGATCGGGAACTTCCTTCAGTCGCCTCACGGTCAGGCCGGCCAGCACGAACACAACACCGGTGAACAGAAAGATCAGCGCATATTTCGGGGGCTGCGCCTCAGTCCATGGCTTCAACAGCAGCCACGCCATCAGCACGGCGACGGGTGACCCGATATAACCGGCGATGGCCATCAGCCGACCTCGTCGGTGAGCACGAATCAATTTTCCCTGAATCGTATTGAACGTCGCCTGATTGACGCCTGTCACACAGAAGAAGACAAAGTACGAGATCAGAAAAAAGGCCACCAGCAGCGATGCGGATCCGCCGGGCAGCAACAGCAGAGCTCCGATAGACAGAAACGGCAGCCCCATCAGCATTGTGGTGTGGGACAGCCACCGGGACTTGACGCTGGCGCGGGTGAGACGATCCGACAGCAGCAGGGGCGCCAGTGACTGGCCAAAGCGATTCAGTGGCGGAAGTAGTCCCCGGACCCAGCCTGCACCACTGATGGTGTCCAGAAAGGCCGGCATGATGACACTCTCGGTCTTGAAGATCCATGCCGTGCGAAACAACACCTGGTGCATGACAAGGGTCAGTACATTGTGTTCCTCGACCCCTTCTGAGCGACTTCGTCCGTCTGGCTGATTCGGCGATTTATCGATTGTTCTGATTCCTGTGTTCCGCACGGACCTGAATACCGGCCGGAAAATATTGTCGGCACTCTGGTGCCGGAAACCGATCTTCGAGGTGTTTTGCCCGCATGGTTCCCGACACCTTGTCCCGCTGATTGTCAGACAGACTGCAGAGCCCGGTCGAACCGGTTCCTGAGTTCGCTGATCGGCTCCATCCCCACACTCAGCCGCAGCAGCCAGCGTGACACGCCGCAGGCTTCCACCTCATCCAGTTCTTCGTAGTGAGCCAGAATGGTGTAGGGGCAGCAGAGTGAAAAATTGGTCCCCAGATTCGGCCCCTTGCAGATCTCAAGGGCGTCGAACACGACGGGAGTTGTCCGCTCTGGGTCGTGCAGCACAATAGACAGCAGACCACCGCAGCCGCCGTCGGGCGTCCGCACAGCGGCAAAATTCGGATCATCGGTCTGCGGATAAAAGACAGATGCCACAGCCGGATGCTGTCTCAGAAAGTCAGCCAGCGACGCGGCATTGTGATTGATCACGACCATCCGTTCGCGCAGGTCATCGCTGTTGCGACACAGCACGGCCGCATCAGTATCGCTAAGTGTTTCTTCAAAATCCGTGGTCACCAGATCGTGCAGTCGCGACGCCCGCGGAGACGCCGGATTCACCACCAGTGAGCCGGCCAGCACATTGCCGTAACCGCTGAAGTACTTGGTCAGACTGGTGACGGTCAGGTCGGCGAATTCGGCAACCGAGACATTCCCGCATGCTCCGAGCGTGTCGTCGACGATCAACAGAAAGTCATGAACGTCGGCCAGCTGTCGCAGGGTCCTCAGGTCCGGTGTCAGCAGCAAAGGATTCGTCGGCACTTCGCAGAACACCGCGACCGGCGGCCGCGTCTGACAGACGGTTTCCAGACGAATCAGATCCGCCGCATTTCCGACGGGAAAAAATTCATTGCGTTCCGGTGTAAATCGCTGCTGAATCTTCAGTGTATCCACATAAGGGAATCCGAACTGGCAGGTCGGTCCGGATCGGCAGGCCTGCACGGCTCGCCAGGCTGCGGCAATCGCCGCCATTCCGGAAGGAAACAGGAAGACGCGGTCGCTTCTGACCTGGTGCAGGGCAGCCACACGGTTTCTCACCGTGCGGCGGGATTCTGTTTCTGTACAGGGCGCCTGAGTGTCTGCCAGAATCAGTTCTGCCACACGCGACGACACGTTTTCGCCGGCATGCTGCCAGTACTGTTTTAATGTCGAAAACTGATCAGTCGGCACCGCGACGCCGCAGACCTGCCACCCTTCGAACGGGACAATCTCAGCATCAGCAACACCGGCCCGCTGCACATAGGCCAGTGCGCGACGAGCGGCCGCTGTAGAAACGAAGGGCAATCCCTGCCGGCCCTCCTGATTCAGAAACCGCTGCGACAGCTGCTGTACGATCGGGTGAAAACAGAAGCGAGGGTAGGCAGCCCGCAGTCGCGCATGAATCTCCGGGTCACCTTCTTCGTAACCGACATTGTGCTCCCACAGCGGCAGACAGGCCGACACGGCGTGGCATTCGTCCGGCATCGGCAGACCAAGCTGGTCAGCCCGGCAACGGGGAAAAGACAGTAGATCGGAAGACATCCGGTTCACTCGCAGTTGCATCAGATATCGATGCCGTGATTCATTTCCATGGATGGTTCTTCCGTATGCGGCCTGCCCACCAGGACCGCGGGCACGCCGGCAAATGTACAGTGTGGGGGGACATCTCGAAGCACCACGCTGCCCGCGCCGATCTTCGCACCTTCGCCGACTTCCACGTTGCCCAGAATCTTGGCCCCGGCGCCGATCAGCACGTTGCGACGGACTTTGGGATGACGATCCCCCGTCTGCTTGCCGGTACCTCCCAGCGTCACTTCGTGCAGCATCGACACGTTGTCCTCTACCACCGCCGTTTCACCGATCACCACCGAGGTCCCGTGGTCAACCAGAATCCCCTTGCCGATTCGCGCGGCGGGATGAATGTCGATGGCGAAGGCTTCCGAGATTCGGTTCTGGATGTGCAGCGCCAGCAGGTGCTGCCCCTGCTGCCATAACCAGTGAGCCACCCGGTACCCGGCCAGCCCGTGCACTCCCTTCAGATACAGCAACGGCACCAGACAGCAGTTGACCGCAGGGTCGCGTTCCCGTACCGCAAAAATGTCAGCCTTGATCGCCTCACTGATTGCCGGATCGCTGGCCAGCGCTTTGTCCATGATTTCTCGCAGCTGCATCGGCGACAGAGCGGCTGTGCCCAGTTTCCCCGCCAGATGATAGCTGACAGCATCTTCAAACCGCTCATGATTCAACACGGTGGCGTGCAGAAAACTGGCCAGTTCCGGCTGGTTGGACACGTGATTTTCCGCGGTCTGACGTATGGCGGTCCACACGCAGACTTCGGATTCAACGTCGGATTCGACTTCAGATACCGATTGAGATGTCATGAGCAGTTTCACGGGGTTCTGCCGCCTCCGTTTCATCGGATAGACAGATGCCGCGCCACAAAGTTCCTGTTCTTCCCGGATTTCCGGAGCCTCGTAATCTGACAGCAAACGGCCTGCTTTTCAGCATCCGCCGGGTCACTGGCAGATCATCAGCCACATTCTGGCGAAATCAAGACCGTCCGCCTAGAATACAACGGTAGATGCCGAACGATTACCGGTATAGACAAGTGGTGGGCGTATCGCCCGATGCCTATCTTCAGGAATTCTCAGGAAAAGGACCGACCATGAATAGACTCAAAACACAGCCCGTTGTGACTCTGGCCCTCGGGGTCGTGCTGGGCGCGGCCCTGATGACGCTGAAACCGCAGCAACCGCTCAAGGCTTCCTCGGCCCACGGGAATGACAAATTTTCCATGTGTACGGTACCGGTGACCATCGGTGAGTCGGACGCTGTGTTCGTGCTGGACCACCTGACGGGCGTGCTCCGCGGCGGGTTCCTGAACGTCCAGACCGGCGGATTCAGCCACACTTTCCTCAGAAATGTGGCACTTGATTTCCAGGTGAATCCGGCAACCCCGGAACCCAAATATGCCATCGTGAGCGGTCCCGCAAATCTGCGAACGAGCGGCGGTAATCAGCCGGCCAACGGAGTACTGTACATCGGCGAATTGACCTCCGGAGCCGTCATCGCCTACGGGTTCGCTCAGCCGCGTGGTCGAGGCGTCCCGGCACCGCTTGAAGTTGTGCGTCTGGATGCGTTCACCTTCCGAGAAGCCGTGGGCGGCTGATCGCTGCTGCAAAGCAGACCACGTTCAACCAGACAGCCGGGCCTTTTCGCTCAATCAGGTCTCGCACCTTGTCACAGCCCAAAGGTGGGGTAGGCATCCTGCCCGCCATGTCGCCTGCTGACTTTCGCACGCCGGCAGCCTACACCACAAAAGTTCGCCCCCCCCGAAATAAAGCTGTGACAAAGGCCTCGGCTGTTTTTACGCGTCCGTCGGTCAGCTGACCGGCGGACTCCCGCTGCCCGCGATTTCCTGACGTCGGTGGGTTCCAGACGTCAGTCGGTTCCCGACGTCAGTGGGTTCCGGCTTCGGAATTCGGCGGCTGCGTTCCCAACCGTCCCGGCAACCCCAACCGTCCCGGCAAAGAGAAAAATTGTTCGCTGACCGGGTACGAAAAAACGGACAGAGCGAGCCCACGTGTCGACGATCGAGATCAGAATCGGTCGATCACCACCACGCCGGTGCTGCTGAAGCTGTTCATGTTCATCAGTCGCTGGCACGCCTGCTGAAGCGACACGCGTTCCGTTATCAGCTGCTGCGGCTGCAGAATACCGTCCTGCACCAGACGCATCATCGCCCGGTAGTCGAAGGCCGCCATCCCATGGCTTCCGACGATTTCCAGTTCTTTCGCGACCACGGCCGACATGGGAATCGCCGGATCTGCGTCCTTTCCCAGCGTCAGACCGATCTGCACATGCCGGCCGCGCTTTCGCAGGCAGGCGATCGACTGATAACAGGTCCGGCGACTGCCGAACGCATCCAGTGACACCGTCGCACCGCCTGCCGTCAGTTCGGTCACGGCGGCCACCACGTCGTCCACCTGCCCGGCATTGACGGTATGATCAGCACCGCATTCGATCGCTTTCTGCAGGTGCGAATCGAGAAGGTCGATGGCCACCACCCGAGCCTTCAGCGACTTCGCAATCATCACTGCCGACAGCCCGACGCCACCACAGCCGAACACGGCCACGACATCTTCTTTTGTGACCCGTCCCTGCTGCACGACGCCTCGGAAGGACGTGGCAAATCGACAGCCCAGACTGGCTGCCGTCACGCTGTCCACGTTCTCCGGCAGCGGCACCAGATTCACATCCGCATGCCGGATCTCGACGAATTCGGCAAACGCTCCCCAGTGAGTAAAGCCGGGCTGAGTGTAATTGTCGCAGATCTGATGATGTCCGGCCGCACACTGCGCGCAGGTGCCGCAGCCACAGCAGAACGGCACTGTGATTCTGGCTCCCGGCTGCCATGATCGGACTTCCGCTCCGACTTCGGCGACGATTCCGGCCAGTTCATGCCCCGGCACATGCGGCAGCCGAACGTCGCTGTCGTGCCCCATCCAGCCGTGCCAGTCGCTGCGGCAGATGCCACAGGCTTCCACTCGGATCACCGCGGAATCCGGACGCGGCGTGGGCATGTCGACATGCTGAACCGAAATCGGTTCCTGAAAACGTTCGTAAACGGCAGCACGCATCATCACCGCCTTGTGGCAGAGTGCTCTGGAAAAGCATTCCGATTCCACTGCGGCTTCGGAATAACGCGGATCGTATTCCCTGTGACGGCGACGTCCAGCGCCGGCACGATGCCATGGCCCCCTTCTGCACCATCATAATCAAAACGCTGCGTCGCCCGCCTTCTTTGCAGATGCGTTGGAAACGTTCGACCAATAACTGACTGGCTGGTCGCCTTTCGCTCTGCGAAAGGACGCTCATTCGCGGAGCGAAAGGCGACAATAATTAACCGGACGCTCCTTATCGGTTGTTGATATTCGATGACCGAATCGAAGTTCGTGCGCAGCCAGCGTCCCGAAACAGGCGCTGACCGTTCCGGCACAGCCAGGCCGTGCCGCCGGCCAAATGCCGCCGGCCGGTCCAGGCTGCGTTATACGCCCGCCAGTTCCGGATGATCCTGATCCGATCGAACGCCGGAAGCCAGCAGTTCCTGAATTGCTTCATCGCCGGGCATCTGTCGCGCCGAATCATCCTGCTGACGGCGGCGGGGATTCGGAGCACACAGCAGGGCGGCGGCATACAGCCCTCCCACGACCAGCAGCAGTGCTTTGATGCCGACCACAAAGGTCAGCGACTGCAGCATACCACCCACAATGGAACCCAGCAGATTGGCGCCCAGTGCCCGATGTTTGGATTCGGTCGCGGCGAACGATCGAGCAAACATGATACCGCTGAACAGCAGAGGTACCGTCGTCAGCCCGCCGACAATCAGCGCCTTGAGCGGGTAGGGCAGGAACGCAAACGACGACAGGTCGATCATGTACAGGCCGATGCAGGATCCCAGCAGCCCGGCACCAATGACCGGCAGACCAAGGTTGCGATACCGGGTGGCAATCACGTTGGCCAGCAGAATCATGCACAGAATGCCGGAAATCACCACCGCGTTCACCAGCCACGTATTTCCCAGCACGACCGACGCTTTGCTGATGTTCTGAACTTCGAGCAGCAGGAAGGCCGCCCCCAGCAGAGCAAAGTGCCACTCGCTGCGGCCCCAGTGTCCGATCATGGTAACTCCGCCGCTGCGATGCTTCGCATATCCGACCAGCAGTGGCATCAGCCCGGCCAGCAGAAAATACAGCGTGGGAATCCGGGGAGATTCCAGATAGATATAAGGCCAGTCGTCCGTGGCGATTCTGGCGGTGCCCGTTATTTCCAGCGGATACTGCTGTTGCCATGTTTCGATCAGTGTCTGTACGCCCGGGTGAGCGGCAAGGCCGGCTTCCACGTTGCTCATATCTCCGGTCACAAACATGACTCCGCCCCAGCCGGTGGTATTGGTCGGGATGCGGAAGGCCAGCGATTCCTGACCAAAAACCTGCTGCAGACATCCTTCCATCCGATCCGCGATGTACGGCTTCAGGGCTTCAAAACTGAGCGCGACCACACCGCCTTCTTTCAACAGTGACCGGGCACGGGTAATGCTTTCCCGCGTGTAGACATAATGATCGAGCCGCGCATTGGTCATGGCCGTGGTGGTATGAGAATCAAGCAGTCCGAAGACGATCAGGTCGTATTTTTCCTGCGTGGTGGCAAAGAACGAACGAGCGTCGTCGTTCACAATTCGAACCCGCGGCGAATCGTACGGATGTTCGGGATGATACCGGCGTCCCATTTCGATAATCGCCGGATCGATCTCGACCGCCGTCACCGACTCTGCTCCGTTGCGCAGGGCTCCGGCCACATCATTGCCCGAACCAGCCCCGACCATCAGCACCTTCTTCGGCTCAGGATGCAACAGCAGAGGAATGTCGTACTGACTGTGCCCGGCCATCTCAGCCGGAATTCTCGGGTTGGCCAGCGTCCGCTCAGCGTCCAGGTCAATAATGCCCTGATAGCCGGCGTTGTTGACCTTGATCAGATACTGGCCGACCCAGTTCGATTCTTCGTCGCGGAGATCTTCCATCTCAAGCTTCTGATAGGGCGACCACGCGATCTCAGGAGATTCTTCCACAAACGAACCCCATCCTGCCACCACCAGCATCGCTGCCAACAGCGACAGTTCCAGACGTTTATCGAATCCGGTCGACAGAAGACGAATCACCAGAACAGACGCGGCCAGCACCCAGAAGACCGGTGGCAGCCAGAGACTGCTGAGTCCCACAAACAGCCAGATGCCCGCCAGACTTCCAGCGACGTTGATGGAATAGGCCTGAATAATGTTTTTGTGCTGATCCATGGATCGGCCCAGAATCCGCCCGATCGGCACAAACACCTCCCACAGCAGAGCCATCAGTCCGAATGTCATGAACAGTCCGAGCGTCACCCGACACGCCATCATCCACGGGCTGCTGTTCACCGATCGTTCCCAGATCAGAAGGTCTTCCAGCTGACTCAGATAGCTGGTGATCTTGGCGGCCACAAACCGTGTCTGAGGAATCGCCAGAATAGAAACCAGCACCAGCAGCGGAACCAGAATCTGTCGCAGTGATGCCTCTCGCTGACACGTAAAACAGCCGATGCCGAGTCCCAGAAAACAGACCACCAGGACCGTATTCTGCAGATACGCAAAGATACGGATCTCTGTCCCGATCCAGCGGATCAGCATCAGTTCAAGAAACAGCCCGACCACGCTGATCAGGAAGATGGTACGAGAGTTTCGGGAAGCGAACAGATCGTGGAGCATAAGACACGTGGCTTCTTCAAAGGATGCGACGGGCGGAAGGCATGGACTTCTGAACCGTAGGTCATGGATTTCGCCGACCTTCCCGCGATCCCGAGACGCCAGGTGGGAAAAGAGAAACCTGTTGCCGCATTCCGCATAATCGTCATGTCCGGCCGATCATCGCCAGCGGTGCCGTTCCGGACAAATCGTAAGTCACTGCGGGTTCTGCGGTGCGTCTCAGAGAGACTGAATCAACCAGCGGCGAGCAACGGAAGGTATGGTTTGCCCTGACGTTCGCCAGCGCATCCGCCCCTGTTAGCTGCCTCGTGCATGGCTGCACCTTTCATGGACACCGACGGGTGATTGTTCAGCCGAAAATCTCTATGCTCTGCTTCTGAACAGCCCGACAACCCAACATCCAATAAGATCTTCGTGAAGGCCGTGGAATATGCAGACCAATCGCCGACAGTTTCTGAAACGCAATGTAGAAATCCTATCGCTCGCCGCGCTGGCCGGCTTCAGCCACCGAGCCATTCTGGCGGACGGTTCCGCCGTGAGCAAAAAACACTTCGAAGTAGTCAATGTTGAACGCACGACGGTAAAGCTTGAGTATCGTGAAACGCCGCGACGGAACATGGATCGGGAACTGCCGCATTGGCGGTATATCGAATTATGTCAGGTCGAGCTGAAGTCCGGCCAGACGGGTGTCGGCGAAACCATGCTGTATTACACGTGGGGAGTGCCGTCTGATGAAGATGTCGCTCGCGTGATCGGGAAGAATGCAATCGACGCGATGTGGGACGACACTCTCGGTGCCGGCCTGCAAATGGCTCTGTTTGACGCGGTGGGCCGGACGGCGGACGTCCCGGCGCACGCCCTGCTGGGACGCCGCGTCCATCAGACGACGCCGCTGAGCTGGTGGAACATCGATACATCAGCGGCCGACATGGCACTGGAATGTCAGGCCGCGCAGCGTCTCGGCTACAAGTCTTACAAGACCAAGGGACGTCCCTGGTTCGACATCTTTCAGCAGCTGGAAACAGCCACGAAGAACGTGCCGGCAGACTTTAAGATCGATATGGACTTCAATGACACGCTGCTGACAGCAGAGCAGGGGATGAGCATCCTGCGGCGGCTGGCTCACTATCCTCAGGTCGACATCTATGAATCGCCGATCCCCCAGTCGGACATCGCCGGCAACCGAAAGATCTGTGAAAACACGCGGGTGCAGGTCGCGATGCACTATGGCAGCCCGGAACCACGTCTGGTGGTGCAGTCCGGCTGTTGCGACGGGTTTGTCGCCGGACATGGAGCAAGCAAACTGATGGCCACCGGGCGTTTCTGTGGCGAAGTCGAAATGCCCTTCTGGCTGCAGCTGGTCGGGGCCGGACTGACGGCCGCGTTTTCACTGCACTTCGGAGGCGTGCTGCGGGAAGCTCGCTGGCCGGCGGTGAACTGTCATCAGCTGTTCGAAAACGATCTGCTGACCGACGGCATTGTCGTCCGAAACGGACATGCCGATGTGCCGGATCGACCGGGAATCGGCTACGACGTGAACTGGGATCTGGTTTCGAAACTGACCGTGCCGAAACCCGCCTCTCGCCCGGAACCGCAGCGATTGATTGAAACCACCTGGGCTGACGGCCGGCGGATGTACACTGCCAGCAACGGCAAAGTGAACTTCATGCTGACCGCCGCTCAGCAGGGAGCCTACCCTTACTTTGCCGACGGAGCGGACACGCGTCTGGTTCCGGACGACGGAACAGAACGTTGGAAGAAACTCTACAACAAAGCCAGAAGCAACGGCCCGATCAGCGCCTGACTCGGTCAGCGCCTGACCCTCAGGGTGTCGTGGCGATTCCGCCGTACCGTTCAGTCTTCAGCGTGACTGATGACTGGATGGTCAGGCCGCCGGTGAAGTACGGCACAAACACGGCGTTGCTGTCGTAGGGGATGCTGACAGTTAAAGTCACCTGCTGAGTATCATCGGTGATCACAGAAGGCGTTGTCGTGACCGTCAGCACGTCCACTCCCACCACACCCAGAACTCGTTTTGCTTCATCGATTCCTTCACTGGCCAGGGCTCCGGGAATTACCAGCTTCCGAGCCCCCTCGTAGGCCGCATTGTGGGCCGTGCTGCGAATGGTTCCGAGCGTGGCGAATTCGATGCCGGCAAACAGCAGCAGAAAAAAGATCGGCACCACGACTGCAAATTCAACAACCGTCGCACCGCGACGCCTGGCCCTTTGAAACATTCGCCCCGTAACTGACTGATTGGTCGCCTTTCGCGGAGCGAAAGGGCGCTCTTTCGCGGAGCGAAAGGCGACCATCGTTGACCGGACACTGCTTAATCCGATCTTACATCCGGCAGCAGGTTCGCGAACGGACCGACCGACGCGGATCCGGCCCACACGGACGCGACCGACACGGACATGGCCGTGGTTTTCGCTGCTTCGCTGAGTCCGGCCGCCTGCGTGTGTGTGGCACGGGCGCAAATTCCTGTTCATTTCAGCAACCTGTTTCTGTCAGCCGTTATTCGGTAATCAGAGTCGGAAGATTATTGGCGATTTCTTCGAACACGCTGATCAGCTGTCCCTGATCGTCAGCGTGCCAGTGCTTGCCGCCCCCCTTCGTCGCCACACTCTGCATGTGTGTCTGATTCGCCCCGCTGCTGAAGGTCACGGTATGGACTGTAATACCATAGGTGTCGTGAGCCGTCTGAGCCACACCTTCCGGATCAACGCCGGTGTTATGAACCCCATCCGTCATCAGCACAATGGTCTTCGCCGCATTCGGGCGGGCATAGGCGGGGTCACGGACGCCGGCGATTCCGTCTTCAAGCCCCAGCCCGATGGCCGTCATGCCGCCAACCGACTGGTCGTTGATGCTGGTCATCAGCTGTGCGTAATTCAGCTGCATGTTTTCCACCAGCGTCGATGAGGATGAGTAGGTGGCCACACCCACGAGTTCGTCCTGCGGCGTACTCTGCAGCGCCTGCAGGAATGCTTCGACCGCCGCCTTCAGATCCGTCCAGCGGGTACCGCCGTCGGTGGCCGTCCCCATTGAACCAGAGCGGTCCAGCACCAGAAAGACATCACGGTCCAGCTGCGAGGCGGTGGCTGTCTTGATCGGTTCAAACGTGCCGCGGTCGAACATTCCGGTAAACAGCATGGGGATCGCGCCGGACGCGGAACCGGTGGTTCGCCGTCCCGTCACGTGCACACCGTTGGCCGGGTCAGAGGCTTCAGCCTTCGGAACGAAGTTCCACCTGCCTGATTCAGTTTCCTCAGACCAGCCGAACACCACATCTTCCTTGCGCAGAATCAGCCCGTCGCCGGCGACGTAGTTCCGTGAGGCGGCTTCGATGGCGGCCTCACGCGCCTTTTTTTCGTTCTGCGTCAGACTCAGCGTCCGGCTGCCGGCTCTGGCCGAGGCGTCCGTGGCGGTGCGAAGTTCGGTGCGAGCCAGCTGCATCCACGCCACGTTGACAGCAAATGCCGAAAACACGAGCACCACTGGCAGGCACAGAATCACCAGAATCATCATCGCCCCGCGCCGAGGTGCGGCCGGTGTCGTGGAAGAACTCGCTTTCTGCACGTCAGAATTCCTTCATCATGGTCGCCTCACCGTCCACGACCAGCGTGTCATAGAACCACCCGGAAATGACGGAATTTGCAGTACCGCTGGCGTGCACGCGGACGGTGATCCAGGTGCGTACCGGTTGAGTACTGAAATCGGTCGGGGTAATTGTCACCGTCGCGGACTGGACATTTCTGGAGTTCAGAATCCGGTCACACGCAGCCGTCACCTCAACGGATGAAGCGTTCGGCTGCACGGCAGCGCGAATCCCTTCGTACGCGGCGATACTTAGCGACTGTTTCAGGTAAACCATCGTGCACGCTTCGATGGTGCCGATGATCAGCACCAGCAGAATCGGCAGGCAGACCGCAAATTCCATGGCGGCGATGCCGCGTCGCCGGTCTGAGGGATGATGGTGAAGGCGAACCGGTGTCATAAGATCTGTTCGTCAGTGTCAGGCGTCGTCGAATCCTCATCCGTGTCGGTCACGGCGTCAGGCATTCGCCAGTTCCAGTTCGTCGGCTTTCTCTGCCGGCAACTGCTCTGCCGTCGCGCTCTCTGCCGTCGACTGATCTGCTTTGACTTCTTCGCTGCGCAGTCGGTCAACCATCTGATTGAAGGTCTCGGGCAGATCCGTCCACATGTCGTTCTTGCGAAATCTCAGCGGACGTACGTCCGACTCGCCATCAGCGAGCTGCTGAACTGTCCGGCTCAGATTGTAGATCGGTCCGGCAATCCTGTTGCTCAGCGTCAGCGTATCGCGGATGAAGATCGGCATCAGGCACAACAGCGCCAGCAGCATGGGACCGGAGTTGGCCCAGAAGGCCGACAGGTTATCAGCCAGCCCGCCAAACGGGTCGGCGAAGAACTGATTGATCAGTCCGAAGACAGCTCCGGCACATACAAATATCAGAAAGTGCAGCACCACTCGCGCCGCCAGCGTCCACTGAACCCGTGGATTGATGACTGATTTTCTGCGTTTGTCGGGAGTCTTTGCCATGTCGGTCTCTGTTTCGAATTACCGGTCTGGTGTGATGAACGTGTACTCGTCCACTTCGAAGCATGGGTCAGCATTTCACCCCCGTGCCGAAATCCTGGCAGAACCCTTACAGAAAGCAGAGCTCCGGGTTCGGGTCCTGAGGATTGTGCATGCACACGACGAACAGTGCCTGAAGAGTGGCCGACCCCAAGCCAGCGCTCCGAGCGATCTGTTCGTGAAGTTTCTCAGCAGCAGTTTGCAACGACGTCAAACATCAAAGCCAGACAAGAATGCGGCAACAAGGCCACAGCCTGTCGCATCGGCAGATCATTGGCGCTGCCGGGATTCAACAGCGCGTCAGAACCGGCGCAGGGATCACCCTCATTCGACTGCCGCGGGATGAGTTTCCAACGACCATTTGCAGAATACGAAGCAAATGTTCAGTGCGGGCAAACCTGAACGCGGCATCCCTGACAACAAATATTACAGACAAAGATCACCACCATGAGAGCCTTTCGACTTCGAAGATATTCTCAGACCTCACCGGCGAAACGTCGCGGTGCGGCCATGGTGGAAATGGCGGTCTGCTTTCCGATCTTCATGCTGATGCTGCTGGGGATCATCGAATTCGGCCGGGCTCTGATGGTTTCCCAGCTGCTGACCGCCGCTGCTCGCCAGGGATGTCGCGAGGCAATTATTGACGGGGCTACCAACTCATCGGTGGAAGCTGAAATAAAGTCGTCCGTGGTCAACATGGTCGGATGCCGGAACGCAGACATCACGGTGGCGATTGCCGTCACATCAATTGCCGACGGCAGTGAAGTGCCGGATGTGTCCGGCGCCAGTCAGCGCGACCTGGTAGAGATTGACATCACGGTCCCCTTTGACGCAGTGAGCTACGCGTCCGGCAGATTCCTGACCGGGCAGACCCTTCGGGGGCAGTGCGCGATGCGGAAGGAATGACATTCCAGCGGGGTCATGTGATCTGTTGCTTGTTTCACTTTTCCTGAAAATTCAGTCCTGTGGGGGCCCTGATGAAGACTACGTTCAGACTGTCAATGTGTCGCCTGCTGGCGACAGTATCCGTCCTCATCACTGTTCACAGCGCATCGGCCGTGGACCTCACGGTTCCCGTGGTCCGGGTCGAAGAGGACTGGGTAGCCTATATTCGCAACCCGGATGCCAATCTGGGAGCCCCCCAGATCACCAATGTGATTGCTCCGAAAGCCACAACGGAGGGTGCCTTCGGCATGGTCGAACTGAATCACGGCAGCCAGCCGGACTTCAGAAGCGGCGGCTATCAGGTACAGAGCTGGATTGGTGAGATTCGCAATGACCATGTCTTTTCTGAGGAATCGGCGGTACTGCGCTATGACTACGACAAGCTGGTGTACACAGTGGCGATGGAGATTTCCGAAACCAGCGTCAGCTTCACGCTGAAAGACGGCCGGTCACGCACCTGGGGACGGTTTGCCCAGCACGGCGTCACAGCCATGGCTCCGGCCAGCGGCCTCACCCTGCAGGATTACGATCCTCAGTTTTCCGTGGACAACACCACCGTGAACGTCGGTGCGCACCGCGTCGCACTGCTGTACCAGCGAGAGACCCGGTACTACTCAGCTGCCGGCCTTGAAGTGACCGACAACACACCACGGATCCTGCACCGTTTCAAAAACGTCGTGCAGTTTGTGTCGCTGCAGGAATACGAGCAGCGGCAGGACTACTTCAATATTGAAATCACCGAATAGAGATCCCGTCTTCCCCGGTCACGTCCCGACGCTCGCCCGGCCCGCTCCACACGTCCGTCATTCCTTAACACCGCGATTTGAGAATTCATGATGCTGAGAACAACACATCGACCGGCAGGACAACATTTCCCGGAGTCAGACCGCAGACGCGGGGTCATCGTGATTTTCGCGGCGGCAATGCTGCTCATTGTGATCGGCTTTGCTGCATTCACGGTGGATACGGGAATGGTCACGCTGACCAAGGGACAGATGCAGAGTGCAGCCGATTCCGCCGCCCATGCCGCAACGCTTGAAATCGCCCGGTCGTTTGGCCCCGGCGGTGAACTGACACTGACGGAAGCTGAAAATCTGGCTCGGCAGCGGGCCGTGGAAATGGTCGCGCGATTCCGAACGGGCGACGTGGTCAGCAGCGTCGCCGACGAAGTGCGTGATGTCCGCGTCGGACGGCGGTCATGGGACGAAGCCAGCCAGTCATGGGTGGAAGCCTGGGGCGTGTCGCCATACAACATGGTGGAAGTCACGGTGCGTCGAACCAACGCTGATACCACAGCGCTGCCAATGACCTTTGCACAGATACTGGGCCGCGACGATTTCGAACTCACCACCACCTCCGTCGCCGCCCTGCAGCCCGGCGTCGGCTTTGTCCTGAATCCGCCCGCCACCGGAACATCGACGCCGCCGAACGGATACGTCCCTGACACCATCGACATTCTGCCCATTGCTCTCGACCTGGGCTCGTGGACGGATCTGCTGGATCAGTACTACAACGGAACCAACCACGGCTACGACGACGACTATGCCTGGGACGCCACAGACGGAGTTGACGATGATGCCTCAGATGGCATCCCGGAGATCAATATCTATCCGGACCTGAACAGCAGTCTGGCACCCGGTAATCGCGGCACGGTCGACCTGGGATCCCCCAACAACAGCACCAAAGATCTGAAACGCCAGATTGTCTACGGCCTGAACGCCTACGACCTGTCGTTCTTCCCGGACAACAAAATCACGTTTGATGCCGACGGAGCTCTGTATCTGAATGGTGACACCGGGATCAGCGCGGGGATCGAAGATTCTCTGGAATCCATCATCGGTCATGTGCGGGCGATCCCCATCTTCATTGAAGTCACGGGCCAGGGAAACAACGCCACCTACACGGTCGTCAAGTTCGTCGGCATTCGTGTGATTGCCGTGAAACTCAGCGGCGGACCGAAGAAACGACATCTGACCGTACAGCCCGCCCCGTTTTATGATTCTCATGTGCTGCGGGGCAAGGTGGAAGTCAATGTCGATTCGATTCTGAGCCAGCCGGTCACCATCCGCTGACGAACCGTCAGATAGCTGCTCCGCCGGCGACCTCCGGCTGAGCAGCAATCGCCACAGGCTCGCTGCAGAATCCGGAAATCAGCCGCAGCACCACTTTCACCATCGACTTCCATACCTGCAGTTTCAACGGCCACTGCAGCAGCGCCGACAGGTACCATCCCAGCGCCTGGCCAGGTTCAGCCTGTTCGATGAACCACGCCGATGTTGCCAGCATATTTGCGACGGCACGCCGTCTGAGGCCGACCGTCACGGTATGCGTCCCCGGCGCGGCCAGAGCCGCCCGCAGCGTCTCCTCACGCAGCATCTTCATGCGCCGGTGATTTTTGGACAGGGACGTCGAATGCCAGCGATACAGCGTCAGGGCCTCCGGAACCGCGGCAAAACGGACTCCTGATGCAGCCAGACGCAGCCACAGGTCCCAGTCCTCAGTGCCGAAATACCGTTCTCGAAAACCGCCAGCCTGCAGAAACGCATCTTTGCGGATGGTGACACTGGACAGCGTCATAAAATTGTCCATCAGCAGAGCCGCAAAGACATCGCCAGCCGGCATGTTCTGAGGCGACATGCGCAACTCAGCCACGCAGTTGAGGTCACCGAAATTCCGCGTATTCGTATAGACAACGCTGGCTCCGGTGCTCTCAGCCATTTCCAGCTGGCGCTGCAGCTTGTCGGGCGCCCACAGATCATCGGCATCCAGAAAGGCAATCCAGTCGTGCCGGGCCACCGAAACGCCAAGATTTCGGGCGGCCGCCGGGCCGGCGTTCTGCTGCTGCAGGTAACGCACGCGGTCACCAAATAACGCGACGACCTGCTGCGTGGTGTCAGTTGATCCATCGTCCACAACAATGATTTCCAGCTCACAGCCGGTCTGATTCAGAACGCTTTCAATCGTCTCACTGATATATCGCTCTGCATTGTACACCGGAATGATGACTGAGATTTTGCGCGTGGCCACCGAGGTATCCTGAATCCTGAGAAGTCCTGTCACAGCTGCACCTGACAACAACCTATCCGAACTGCGGATGAACGAGACGAACGTCTGCCTTGATTCACAGAAGATTGTTCCCGCGGTTGATCAACTGTACGTGAATGATGACAGGTTGCGTTAGCACCACGCCTGATTGTTGCCAAAAGGCAGCACAGAACGATTCCATGGATTTCAACGTCACACCGGGAAGCCACCCGGTGAGCGGCCCGGTGCCTTACGGCACTCGGCTCACAGTCGTGCGGCCAGGTGCGTTTTGCCTTGTGAGCCGCGACGCGTCAGCGGCCGGGCTCTGGTGCGATGCTGGCATAGGTCAAACGTCCCACAGGGAACCGACCCCCGGTGAGCGGCCCGGTGTCTTACGGCACTCGGCTCACTCTTGAGCCAGGCATAAACCAACGCATGCGGCACAAACAGATCACGAATGCCTAAGAAGACAAAGCAATAACTTGACTACCCCGACATCCACTGGCTGCTCACTGGCCGCTGGACGCGTCAGCTGACCGGCTATTCCTCAGGCAGGTCGCCGACATCATCTGCCGGGGCGGGCTGCAGCAGGTCGGCGATGTGCTGACGTGTTCGTTCGCGGATATCGTCGCGGTAGCCGACCGTCACATGCCGGATAACGTTTCCCGGCCCCAGCACTACCGAATGCGGAATCCCGGACACTCCAAAACGCCTGGCGACCACAGATCCCCGATCCAGAGCGACGGTCATGGAAAGGTTCTGCCGTTCCAGAAACTCACGAATCCGGTCCGGCGATTCTTCCAGGTTGACAGCAACGAAGATGGCCTGCGATTCATCGAATTCCGATACGGCTGCTACGTATCCTGGTAATGCGGCGATACAAGGCCCGCACCACGACGCCCAGAAGTCCAGCACCACAACTCGGTCCTGATAATCGCTGAGCCGAAACAGCGTGCCATCCAGCAGCTGCAGCTCAAAGTCTTCCGCTGTCTGGCCGATCAGAGGTGAGGCGTCTTCTGCATTCTGACCTGCTTCCGGCAGTTCCCAGTCTGGTTCACGTGCCTTGACCGGGATCCACCGCACATAAGACAGAATTTCTTCACGGCCGTCCGGGTCCCCCAGAAACAGATCCCGAATCGACGGCGCGGGAATACGGCAGTCCCCCAACAGTTCTGAATGGCCCATCAGCAGCCCGTCGCGCATACGTTCAGGCGTCATGGTCAGTGTGTAGCCATTATCGAGTTGTGACTGGACGGCGGTCGCCGGACGTGCTGCCGGAGCATCCGATGAGGACTGCAGCCAGACCACGGCGGCCACGCGTTCACGAGGAAAGCGGAATGTTTCCAGGCGGGATTCGAACCTGACGTGAGTGTCGCCGATGTCGACCAGACGCCCCCGCAGCAGGTCACCATTGGGCGCCAGCAATACATGTGTGGGCGGGTCGTCTCGTCGAAACCGAGGAATGGTCAGAGCGCGCTCACGCGCCTCGCTGCTGATGAACTGAGCCACCGAAGTGCCGGACACGTTGCGAATGCTTAGTTCGGTAATTTCAAGCGGGGCGATGTCGTTCTGATTGTCCTGCCCCTGCCCATTGATGATCATCCGACGGTTGACCTGAGTGATGGCGGCGTCGAACAGCAGCCCGCGTCCCGCAGGGCCGGACGAATTCAGTTCAAATGTGGCCGCATCCTCGCCATTCACCGACACGCGAACCGTGCCGTCCCGGACCAGCAGCTGCACGTCTGCTTCCTGCGTCCCGACTTTGACCACGTGCTGCCCCGATCCCTGCGGCCCCGGTCCGCCAAAGACCACCACGCCCTGATTCTGATCCGGTGGTCGCTGACTGACGACGACCTGTCCGGGGCTGAGCGTCAACGTCACGGGCGTTCCATGTTCGGGCGAATGAAGTTTTTCCGCGTACAACCATGTCGTCAGACTTCCGTATGTCTGCGGCGTCCACTGCATCCTGAAGCTGACTGTGTTGCCGGTCAGAATCTCTGTATGGCCGTAGCTGCCGGTCGATTTGAACTGCAGAGCCTGCTGAGTTCTGATCACGCTGCCGGTTCTGTTTTTCCAGCCATCGTCGCCAAACCCGATGTGCCGGGCGCGGGTGATGGAACCGAGTTCAATGGCCTTCACATGCACTGTCTTCAGCTGTCTTACGTCGGCCACGGGCGACACCAGACGCAGCAGGTTCAGGTCACACTGTTCCAGCCGGCACGGAACCACATCACCATTCTTCAGAAAAACAACATCCGGAAACTGCTGTACATCGATCGCCAGTTCTTCCGGCTCACGCCCCCGCTGAAAGCGCGCCTTGCCGCGCGACAACAGCGGCGTCGCATTCTTTCCACCCACCGGCGTCCACCGAATCGGGATCGAATCGTGATCTTCCATCGTCAGGTTGCCATGCAGCGAACCACCGTCGAAGAACAGCCGATCCGGCTCTTCCGGCGTCTCTGCCGTATTCGGCAGGCGAATCCGACGGATGCCTTGCAACGTCGATACCACCGGTTCGTCGGTATAATCCGTTTTCAGACTGACGGATTCGGCACTCATGGACACCATCGTGCCGGAAACGAAGCCGCCGTCCTTCCATGACACCAGCGTATGCCCTCGTTTGTTCGTCCGCTGTTCTTCGTTGGCAATGACCACGCGAGTCACCTCAGCCAGCGGCACTTCCAGTCGCTTTCCGCCAACCGTCGGGGCATCGGCCGGGCCGTCCGAAGAATTTTTCGCATCGCCCGGCGTCAGCAAAATCGTCAGTGTCTGCGTTTCCGGAGAATAGCCCTGAATGGCACCATAGTGAATGTCGCCGGCACGCGTGTGCACGCGGCTTTCTCCCGGTCGCAGACTGGTCGGCAGTCGGCCATCCCACTCGCTAACACGCAGGTAATTGATCGTCAGGTCATTTTCGACGGCCTCGAAGACGACGCCGTGAGTGGGCTGTTTCCAGGGCCCGGACGATATTTGTCCGAGCAGCTGCCCCGTGCGGGAATACACCGACATCACCTTCTTACCGAAGTCCGCGAGCAGGTGCAGGTGAATTCTGTGTTCATCCGGACTCAGAGACCGAAGTTCAACAAATTCCAGACCGCATCGAGCCACCAGTTCGTCGCCCCAGACCTCCACCCGCGGATTTTCGTTTTCTCGGCTGCCGAGTGAAAGAATAAAATCCGGAGCACGCGCGGACGACAGCACCACTTCAATGTCACATTGTTCCGGCAGCTCCAGCGGACAGTACAGCGCCGTATCGCCATTTTCAGCCGTCAGGCTGCCGTCGTTTTCCTCCCGCCAGTCCGCCAGCTCATGGTCCGTACCATGTGCTTTCCAGCCTTCCAGCCCTCGAGGTCCAAGGAACAGCAGTCCCTGTTTTTTTCTTTCCTGCAGATTCAGAATATGGCGCTGCAGGATCCGAATGCGACCATGGCGACGACTTTCCACCGTCAGCGATTCCGCATCGGCTGCGACAATTCTGCCGTGCAGAACGTTGCTGTTGGTCATGGTGATTCGAAATTCGGCAGCATCGTCATCCGTCGACGGCTGATCGTCGTCCAGCTGCACGGCGGACAGCACCGACAATTCCACCTCCAGCGGGTCTGCGAACAGCGACGGGGCTTCCCAGATCAGAGTGTCGCCCTGTGCCGAAACCAGCCGACCACTCAGACGGTCTCCATTGCCCCAGAAAAGTACACCCTGCCCGGGTTCGGCCGCCATTGTCACAGCAACGCCTGACATCGCCACCAGACAGATCACCGCCACGACAGCGAAATTCAGTGGTCGCATCTGCCCGCTCGATCGAATGAATCCCTGCTTGTTCATGTCACCGGCTTCGAACGGAAAGAATTTACACAGGAAAGAAACAAGGAATATTCGGCAGAAGACGTGCCCGCGCGGTCAGCGTTCGTAGATGGGCAGAAAGCGGTAGTTCAGCGCCAGCGCGAGCAGAGACATCGAGGTTCCGTAGACCGGACCGTGGCTGGAACGAAAACTGCCGTCGTCATCCTGCAATTCCTTCAGCTGACGAATGGTCCGCGTGTTCCACTTCTGCCAGGCTTCGAAGTTGCCCTGAAACAGTGCCTGCGCCATGTAGTAGCGGAAGTAAAAGGGATAATTCTGTTCGTTGTGTTCCAGACTGCCGACAATCTGTTCCAGCACCGCGTCGTATTCACTCAGATCCCGACGCCGGCCAATCGCATACACCAGAGTGGCAATGGCCTGCAGATTTTTGGACCCGCCGAGCCCGCCGACGCCGCCGGAATAACCGACCCCGCCGCGACTGGACGTCATTTTGCGGAAGTATTCCAGACCTTTGTCGATGCATTCGTCGGGGACTTTGATGCCTGCGTTTCGAGCAGCCATCAGCCCCATCATGACGGCGCCGGAAACGGACGTATCCGCATCACGTGCCTCGGGTGAATAGCGCCAGCCGCCCCACTGATTGTTCTTCTGTGAGGTCACCGCACAACGGACGGCCAGTTCCAGAGCCTCACCGATGGATCGCCGGTCGTCACCGTCCCCCGACCACAACGTTTCTTCGTCCAGAACTCCGTACACTTCCGCCAGCCCGAGCATGCCGAAACCGTGGTGGTACATGCTGTTGCCAAGAAACCCGGTCGACGCGTTCTGTTCCGTGATCAGACTTCGCACGGCCCGTCGCACGTTCTCACTGTATTTGCCGAAGTTCGGGTCTTCGCCGCTGGCCAGAAACACCATGACGCACATTCCGGTGATGCCGGCGCCGCCGGAACCGGCCCCGTGGCTGGCCGCCTGGTCACCAAAATTTCCGGACGCCTGCTGTTGAGCGGCCAGCCATGACAGCCCTCGTTCATAGATCATCTCCACATCCGGGGGTACGTGCTGACCGAATCGCAGCTGCGGATCCTGAGCGGCCAGCGGAACACCGCTGACGGCTACCACCGCCGCCAGCACGATCAACCGGCTGGCCGCAGACAGGCTGCTGGTCGTCCTCACTACTGAATCCTTTCCACGGCATTGAAGAATGCGTCCAGGCCGTCGCGGAATTCCGCCGGCAGATCGCTGGTGGAACTGCCCGTGGCCTGCTGCACGCCACGTTCCGGCACGGTTGCCTTCAGATCGTTTCCGGGGCCATACAAAGCCAGCGCTGGTCGATCGGTATCGCCGGAACCGCCACCGCCCGGTGACGCACCACCTCCGCCGCCGCCATTCGGATTGATCCGCTTTGACTGCAGCAACAGTTCGATCACCTCAGTCTCGGCGGCAATCGCTTCCGGACCGGTGTCCGGCTGATTCAGAATCTGAGTCGCCTCACCGCTGACGTCCATGGCCGCTTCTATGATTTGTAGTTCTCTGGCGAAGTTCTGTGAGCCCTGTGGCAGTGTCCGGATGTCGACGATGACGTTGACCAGACGGCCGTGCAGCTCGTCCTGAGTCTTCGCCAGTCGGGACGCCCGCTGCAGATACTGGTCCGGCTGCAGCGCGTCATGACTTTCTTCCACCGCCCGCGTTTCATCCCGCAGATCGATTTCGCCATCCAGAATCCGCATGATCTCAAGCACAATAAAGGGCGGCAGACTGTCGCCCGATTTGCAGCCCGGTCACGTCCCGCCCGGCGATGGTTCCACCAGTTCTTCAGCCCAGCGATCCAGTGTGTCGCTCCAGAATTCCGCTCGAGCGATAGATTCGCCGCTCAGATTCTGCCGCACCCGATCTCCCAGCGCGGTCAGCTTTGTCGTAATTCGCACTTCATCCATTTCTTCGATGATGCGCAGAAACTTCGGCTGGCGACGGCGGTCATAATAGGCTTCCAGATCAGTCTGAATCATCCACACCGAACGACTCTGAGCGTCTTCGCGCTGCGCGATTCCGGCGGTCTGTTCAGACTGTCGTTCGTCCAGCACGGCGGCGGGCATACCGAAGCTCTTGAACAGGGTACGATTCAGGTCTTCGGCCACTTCCAGCTGCTGACGAGACGCGGCCTTGAGCCGTTTGACGAAGGTGCTGTTTTCCAGGTCATCCATAATCTTCTGCAGGTCCTCACGGACCCGCGCGAATTCCGCCAGCAGGTCTGCCTGTTCTTCAACCGCTTCATCCACCTGCTGCGGAGCCGGCGGCGGCGAGCCGTTGTCTGAGGACGGTCCGCCGTGCAGTACCGTCGTCGGCAGTGTCAGACGCGACTTGCCTGCGGAATCAGAAGGCGGTGAATCGTCGGATTTTTCAGCAGCCGGCATAAAGCCGGACTCAATGTCCGTCAGCTGCGGAGCTCCGGTCGGCTTCGTATCCTCGGATTCACCGGGCTGCCCCTGCCCAACCTTGTCGCTGCGGTTGTTGCCAGCCATGTCAACAGCTTGACCGGCACCCGCGACGGCACCGGCCGGCTTTGCGGTCTGAGCCGGGGCCTGCGCGGCAGACGCCAGCAGATCAGCCACACCGGGCATCCGGTTCTGAGCAATATTCTTCAGTGCCTCCAGCGAATCCGCCCAGGTTTCCAGGTGACCGACCAGCATCTCCGGGTTTCGCATCGCCTGGCGAATCAGATTCTCACCATGATCCGTCACAGCCCCCAGTCGCTGCCCGTTGACACGTTCGGCAATCGCCTGCTGTTCAAGCCGACGTCGATTAGCGGGCGTATTCAGTTCAAGCGGATCCAGCCGTCGCAGTTCCCGGTTGGCATCGTGCAGCCGCATTTCCTCTTCGTAAACATCATCCGCCAGACTTGCCCAGCGGCGCAGCTGACTGGTCATCCAGACGGCATGTTCTTCCGGTGTCAGCACATGAATCACATACGTCGCCGAATAAGACCGTTCACTGTCGGGGCGATAATCCCGGGCCCACGCGCGCATTTCAAACGACTGCGGACGGACGTTGTCGCTGACGGCACAGAACGTCGCCTTGCTGCTGAAGGAAAGCTGCTCGGGACCTCCGGCTCCCACAAGCTTATCGCCGGCATCCGGATTCGGATTGGACAGAGGGTTCTGGATGCCCCGCCATTCCAGCCCGATTTCCTTCAGCCCGAAGTCGTCTTCGGCCTGAACATCAAAAGAAATGACATCGGTGGACAGAACCACCTGTTCACTGTCCAGCTGCTGAAACGAAACGACCGGTCCGGCGTCCTCCACGGCTCGAATCTTCAGCTGAAACTGATCCTTCGCCGACAGACCCAGTTCATCCGTCCAGTGAAAGTCCAGTGTCCGGGATTCTTCAACGGTCAGTGCCGGCGACAGAATGGCAGTACCATCCACCCGGACCGGCTGCCCCTGAAGCGATGCTGTTTTCAACGGACGACTGACCTCGGCAGCCAGTCGCGTCACCGAACCTTTCAGAATTGAGACCACGCCGCCGCGAACATCCGTCTGCAGTGGCTTTGAATACTGCAGATAGTCCGGGAGCTCAACGGCAGCGGTCAGCGCTGTGAGTTCCGGACGCGTGGCCACCTGAACGTCCAGTGTCTCCCGAATATCACCGATCCGGACGCTCAAGTGTCCCGTTTCCGTCTGCGGCGGAACCTGAAAGCGATAGCGGTTCTGCTGCAGATCTGCCATCACGGGACTCTGATCGTTGAACCGCACCAGGCCGTGTGCCGGAGACCACCGCGTGTCCGGGGACAGTTCTGCCGCAAACTCGAACTCTTCGCCATGCGGTACCACGATCAACGGTGGCAGATCGGCGACCTGAGCAAACGTGTAACGATCGACGTCACGCCACGGCATCAGCCATCGCTGCAGCGCGTTGGATCCGGCCGCTGGCACCACAAGCAGCGCCAGTACCGTCAGAAGAACGGGGACGGCGGCCACGGCCGCCCAGGCTTTGTGACGAGGCGCCGGTACGGCACCAGACAGGTCACGGTCGCGAACTTCACGGTCTACAAAATCAACCGCCGCCCGGGCCAGCGTCTCGCTGGTGCCCAGCCGAGCATTTTCGCGAGACAGTTCAACCACGCCCAGCAACTGGTCGCCCAGACCTGGAAACCGCTGTTTTACCAGCGTTGCAACCTGTTCCATGCGGCGTGTCTTCCAGACCCACCGATGACATTTCAACGGGAAAAACAATCCGAAGCCCAGACAACCGGCCGTCAGCAGCGCGGCACGCACCAGCGGTGCCGTGTCCACCAAGCGATCCAGCAGAAACACGGCGACGTAGGATAACGCAAGTCCAAACACACCGGCCAGGACGGCTTCGGTCACTTTGATCCGGCGGACCAGCTGTCGGTATTCTTCCAGGCGGTGACGCGTGGCGTCCGGCAACTGGATGGCAGTTGAACTCATGTTCTGTTGCTCCGAGAAACCAATGGCTGCGTTCCCGCCTGAGTCATCGTGCGACAGAATGACTAATTCAGGGGGACGGGCATCATACTCCTGAGACGGATGCCTGCGGAGTGTCAATTTGTCTGAATCATGTCAGAATGGCGATTTGAGACAATTCCTGCGGGAAAGGAACCGCATGGACGTTTCTTCAGACAAAACGACTGATACCAGCACTTCTGTTCACTATGGCAGCGGCCGCACCGTCCGCCCGATTCAGGACTGATCAAAACCACAGTACGTACTTCCGTTTCAAATTCAGCCCCGGGCACACAACGAAGACATTCGCTTGTACCAACAGAAATACGTTTACTTTTTCGTGCGTGACTATGCCGCCGGATACGACGCTGTCGGTGCATCCGGCGCGACACCATCCTGTGATGGAAGTTGTCGATGGATTCGCACGCTTCACGCAGACAATCTGGTTGCAATTCCGACAGGACCTGCGAAAAATCAGGCTTGTTGTTCGCTCTGAAGACACGCCTGCAACACAAACACCCTTCGGGAATCGTTGAATGACGCGACTTCGATTCATGCTGCTGATGCTGATCAGCGGGACGCTGCTGTTGCTCACGGCACAGGTTCCGGCTCAGGCTCAGGAAAAGCAGGACACCGCCATTGGCAAAGTTGCCGACCTGATTGGTGACGCTCTGCGGGCCGCCGTCGGACAACGCAAAGCGGTTCGGGCCGAGGCCGTTGTCGATGCGCCGGCCATGGTCGCGGTGGAAGCAGCAGAGCAGCCACCGCGGGCCGCCAGCGAAGTCGAACAGCGCCTGCAGCGGCTCAACGCCTGGTCCGCAGCAATGCAGTCATGGATCGGCCACGCCGGCACACTGTCTGACGAACAGCTGCAGCAACTGCAACAGCTGGCCACAGCAGAAATCAAATCCTCTCAGCAGAAGTGGGCTAAGCCGAATCCCCGATCTGCCAACGAACCGCTGCTCGATACGTTCCCCATCAAGTTCACCGTTCGCAGCGGGACTGCGGAACAGCTGGACCTGGCAAGACGCCCTCAGAAGCTAAAGTCAATCCTTACCGAGGACCAGCTGACGGCACTGCAGGATGCGGAACAGGAGCGTCGAGCCTTTCAGTTTGAAGCCATGGTCGGCTATGTGCTGAATCTGCTGGACGATGAACTTTATCTGACTGCAAAGCAGCGGCAGGACATGCGGGAACCGCTGGCTGGTGAACTCAGGGGCAAAGAAAACACGTCGTTTTCCATGTTTGCTCAAAGCTATTACTACCCGCAGAGTTCGATCACGTTTCTGCTGCAGGAAGGTGATCACCTGCAGTTTCTGAACGATGCACAAAAGAACCGCGCCAGCGATTTTTCAAACATCGGTCGGAATGGCGGCTCGAACAACTCTGAACAGTACATCATGTTTGAATCGTCTGAAGGAACCGATGGCTGGTATCGCAAACTGAAGGAATCCGCCGAAACTCAGCGGGCACGCATTCAGCGGGCGTGCGAGGTTCGAGTGGCGTATTATCAGCAGATCTGCCGGTTGCCGGACGACCGCGCGAATCATCTGCGAGTGGCCGGCAAGGGGGTGACCGATCAGCTGATCAGGGACTGGAAGAAAACAACCTCCCGGCAGCTGAAAAACTACGAACAGCAGGTTGGTCTGTTCAACGGCAATTTTTCCTTTTCGATGCAGGTCGCCAACCAGAGTCAGATTGACAGCCACGACCTGTGGAAGCATACCCTGGAATCGTTGTCGCCCGAGGTCGCTGACTTCGTTGTGGCCAGAGAGACCGTCCGCCGCGATGCCACGGCAAGGTTTCTGACAGCCCTGCTGGATCGGGAACTCTGGCTGCTGCCCGAACAGCGTCCACAGGTACAGCAGCTGGTCCAGCAGTCACTTCCCGCGAAGAACAATATCAATCCCTACCGCAACTATATGGACGAAGTCGCCATGCTGATCGTCCCGCTGTTTAAATTCTCAAAACAGGATGCCACGGTGTTTCAGGGACCGCAGCAAGCAGCATGGGAAACGCTGAAGAAGGAATTCGAATTTAATGGTCGCTACGTCCTTGTTCATATGAAGAACGGCGGCCAGTTTCATTTCCCGGTGCCACAATGACTCACTGTTGGCGGTCCCGAACGCTCCCCGACTGTCAGGCGGCCACAACCGGCAGGCGGCCCCGACTGTCAGGCGGCCCCGACTGTCAGGCGGCCACCGTCAGGCGGCCACCGTCAGCCGTTTGCGACAGTCAGCCATTTACGACCATGGGCCGCGTCTGCGTTGAATGTTTTTGCAACTGATACCTGCCACGGCAGCCACATACCGGCTGCCGGCAGCGAAGATACCATTTCTTGAAACAGGACCTGCATGTCAACTGCTACCGATCCCGTCAGCGAACTGCATTCCGATGATGTGGCCGCCATTGACGAACTTCGTCAGGTATATGAAAACCTGAGGGCCGAACTGGGCAAGATCATCGTCGGCCAGCAGTCGGTTGTGGAACAACTTTCCATCTGTCTGTTCGCCCGCGGCCATTCGCTGCTGATGGGAGTTCCGGGACTGGCCAAGACGCTGCTGATCAGCCGGCTGGCCGAAACGATGTCCCTTAGCTTCAGCCGGATCCAGTTCACTCCGGACCTGATGCCGATGGACATCACGGGCACCGACATTCTGCAGGAAACCAGTGAAGGGCGTCGCGAGTTCGAATTTGTCAAGGGACCGGTATTTGCCAACATCGTGCTGGCGGACGAAATTAACCGTGCTCCCTCCAAGACTCAGGCGGCCATGCTGGAAGCCATGCAGGAACATCGCGTGACCGTGGTGGGACGTCCGTACCGGCTGGAGCCTCCGTTTTTTGTTCTGGCCACGCAGAATCCGGTCGAGCAGGAAGGCACCTATCCTCTGCCGGAAGCTCAGCTGGACCGCTTCATGTTTCTGATCACCGTGGATTATCCATCACGGCTGGAAGAAATCGAGATCGCTCGGACCACGACGGGAGGAGAACTGCCGGTTCTGGAACACGTGCTGGATGCGGCATCGGTGATTCGGTTTCAGGAACTTGTGCGGCGCGTCCCCGTGCCGCAGCATATTTATGAATTCGCCGTCGACCTGGTGCGTCGCACGCGGCCCCGCGCGGACGATTCTCCGGAATGGCTGAAACCACTGGTATCGTGGGGCGCTGGTCCCCGTGCGGTCCAGTATCTGATTCTGGGAGCAAAAGCCCGGGCCGCTCTCACGGGCAGTTATATGGTGCGGCTGGAAGACGTGATTGAAGTGGCTCAGCCCGTGCTGACTCATCGGGTACTGACCACCTTCAACGCAGAATCCGAAGGAATTTCAAGTGGCGACATCGTACAGCGTCTGGTGGATGAACTGAATGCCGAAACCAGTCGCGCCTGAACGGACCACCCGGACCACGCTTATGCAGGTTGCGCATTGGCATCGGCCCAGGGTCCGGCCTTTCTGTCCTGAAGGCTCATGAGCGCAGTCGGGCCGCACGACGGAACCAGCTTCAGGTCGGCGTCTTCATTATTTCGCATTCCGGCAATCATCCGCGGCGCGAAGAAAGAGTTCACAGATGCGAGATTTTATTGATCCCGGCGTGGTGGCCCGGCTGGCCGGACTGGCGATGGACGCACGTCTGCCGATGATCGGCAGCGTCTCGGGCCGCCATCGCAGTCCGACTCGGGGTTCCAGCCTGGAGTTTTCGGAATACCGGAAGTACGTCCCCGGCGATGATACTCGTCGACTGGACTGGCGAGCCTGGGGCCGCAGCGATCGCTACTACATCAAGGAATACGAAGCCGATACCAATCTGCGTCTGTGCCTGATCATGGATGTCAGCGGGTCCATGAACTACGGCCTGAACGGTTCACAGGAACCCGGGCACAGCAAGCTGGACTACGCCCGCCGGCTGGCCGGCACGCTGGCCTACCTGGCGGCCGGTCAGGGCGACGCCGTGGGCCTCTACTGTGCCGGTCCGGACTTCAGTCGGGAAATCAGGCCGCGCCGCAGTGCGGCTCATCTGAAGTTTGTACTGGACGAACTGGCCGGCATGGAGGCTGCCGGTGAGACCGGATTACCGGACGCCCTGCATCAGGCCGCCGAAAAGATCGCTCAGCGCGCCCTGGTGGTCATTATCTCAGACCTGTTCATCGAACCGGAAGTTCTGAGAAGCTGTTTTCAGCATCTGCGTTTTCGAAAACATGATGTCGCCGTCTTTCATCTGCTGGAACAGAATGAAATTGATTTCGAATTCGACCGTCCGGTGCGGTTTGTGGACCTGGAAGGGGCTCCGTCCATGCTGGTGGACCCCACGACGATTGCTCGTCAGTATCGGACGGCCGTGCAGAAGTACCTGGCAGAGCTGAAGAAGATTCTGCGGGATTCTGCCGTCGATTATCATCGTGTCAGCATCGAAGAACACTACGCCGAAGTACTGGCCCGCTTTCTGCTGTCCAGAAAAAAATAGCAGCCGTCAACGGCACCAACTCAGTCCGCCGGATCGTGTTCGTCGCCGATTCGTCCACTCGGAAATCACTGTCTGCGCACCATGGTCAACAAACCCGCATGAGCTTTCTGCAACCCGCCATTCTGTTCGCGCTGCCCCTGATTGCGCTGCCGATCCTGATTCATCTGATCAATCAGAATCGTCATCGAACCGTTCACTGGGCAGCCACCATGTTTCTGGTGCAGGCCCGACGAATGGCACGCGGCATGGCACGCCTGCGGTATCTGCTGTTGATGCTGGCCCGCATGCTGGCGATTGCGGGCCTGATCTTTGCTGTCAGCCGACCAATGGCCGGTGGCTGGCTCGGCCTGACCGCCTCTGACGCTCCGGATATGACCATCGTGCTGCTGGACCGTTCAGCCAGCATGGAAGAACAGGACCCTCGCACCAGCCAGTCCAAACGTTCCACCGCTCTGAAAAAACTGATCGATCTGGTGCAGCGGACCGAATCCGGCACAAAGCTGGTGCTGTTTGACAGCGCATTAAAACAACCGCTGGAAGTCAGTTCCGTGGCCGAACTGCGGGAACTTCCGGAATCCGGCCCGACAGCAACCACGGCCGACATGCCGTCGCTGGTTCAGCAGGTGGCCGAATTCATTGCTGCCAACGAAACCGGACGAACGGATATCTGGATCTGTTCAGATCTGCGGCGCCATGACTGGAATCCGACCGCCGGCCGCTGGGAATCGGTTCGTCGGGAGCTGGCCATGCGGGAAGGAGTCCGACTGTTTCTGCTGACCTACCCGGAAGTGACAGAAGACAATGTGGCGGTCACGGTCAGTGGCGTGCATCGGCGAGAAACGTCCGCCGGGGCGGAACTGGTGATGGATATCCGGCTGTCACGCACGGGGGATACCAGCCAGCCACGAACCGTGGAACTGACCATGGTGATTGACGGAGCTCGATCGCGACTCGATCTGGAAATGACAGGAGACCGCCTGGTCCGCAGTGGTCATGCGATTCCGCTGGATCGCGACGCTCGACAGGGCTGGGGGCGAGTCGAACTGCCGCGGGATGCGAACATGATCGACAATGTTTACAACTTCGTGTACGCAGAACCAGCCGTGAGGAAGTCTGTGATCGTGTCTGACGACCCGCAGGCCGCAGAGATTTTCCGCATCGCCGCCGGCACGCCCGTCGATGCCAGCCTGGTGTACGAAACCGAGGTATTGTCATCTGCCGGGGCCAGCGCCATTCCCTGGGAATCGACAGCCTTCCTGATCTGGCATGCCGCGATCCCGGACGGCCTGCTGGCCCGCCAGCTGAATGACTTTGTGGAATCCGGACGTTCGGTCCTGTTCTTTCCGCCTGACACCCCGAACGACAATCGTATCTTCAATGTGAACTGGACAAACTGGATTACTCCGGCCGACGGAGTTCATTTTCAATACCGTCCATGGCGCACCGACACCGATCTGCTGGCCAATGCTGAAAGCGGGGCACCGCTGCCCGTCGGACAGGTGCAGTGCTTTCGGGCGTGCGGGCTGACCGCAGAAAATGCCGTTCCGTTATGGCAGCTGCAGGATGGCTCACCGCTGCTGCTGCGCGCCGCTGCAGATCAGGGAGCAGCCTGGTTCTGCAGCACGCTGCCGACCGCGTCCGCCTCCAGTCTGCTGAACAACGGTGTCACGTTCTACATCATGACACAGCGAGCACTGGCCCGCGGTGCCGCGGCACTGGGAGCCGCTCGTCAACTCGATTGTGGCACGCTGCCCCGATCAGTGGCCGGCAGCTGGACGCCGCTGGACGCCCCGTCGGAAGATGTCTGGATTTCACAGCGCACCATTTCAGCCGGCCTGTACCAAAGCAACGACACACTGCTGGCACTGAATCGTCCGCCGGTTGAGGACGATTCGACCGTCCTTACATCGGAAGACCTGGCCGATGTCCTGGCCGGACTGGAATATACACGGATCGACGATGAAGTCGGCGGCACCATGCAGCTGGCCAGCGAAATCTGGCGCACATTTCTGGTGCTGATGATTCTGGCTCTGATTGTGGAGGCTCTGTTGTGCGTTCCCGAAGCCGTTTCTGACAGCACCCGAAAAGAAAAGGTTCCGGCCTGATTGCCCGGGCAGAATTCGACGTGCTGCTGAGTCACGTTGGTCCGTTCAGAATTATCCGTCTTCGTCACCCCGAATAAGAACATTCAGCGACTGCCTGAGTTCACCAAATGACCTTCTACTGGACGACAACCACGCTTCTGTTTTCTACCGCGGTGCTGATCATTGCGGCTGTCTGCTGCTTCATCAGCTGGCGCCGCAGTGGATTCGCCCGCAATCTGGGGGCCCTGGAAATCCTGCGATTTCTGCTGATCGTGGCCGCCCTGATCACTCTGAATCAGCCCGAGATGACTCAGGAGATCCGCCCGGAAGAACAGCCCACTCTGGTAATTCTGCACGACACATCCGACAGCATGCAGACGCGTGATGTGGCCTCGATCGACGACGCCGCGGCGTCTGACACGTCCACAGCGGCCATCACGCGACTGCAGGCAGTGAGTTCGGCCGTGGATCCGGTCACGTGGGCAGCGGCAGCACAGACCATGGATATTGTCGTGCAGCCGTTTTCGTCACAACTGGCTTCGCCGCAGCGGGGAACAGACCTGAGTCAGGCTCTGCAGTACGCCGCCGACAGTCAGATCAACCTGCGCGGCATCGTGCTGCTGTCAGACGGTGACTGGAATACCGGCGAGGCTCCGAATTCCGCGGCCACTGAGCTGCGGATGCGCGGTGTTCCGGTGTTTGCCGTCGGTGTCGGCAGTGAAGAACGTCTGCCGGACGTCGAACTGATCAGTTCTGATGCGCCCACGTTCGGAATCACCGGAAAGACACTGCGGCTTCCGTTTCGAATCGTGAGCTGGCTGCCCACCGACCGCAGCATCACCGTGTCGCTGACCGGCACGCGGGGAGCTGAGATTCTGAAGGAATTCCGGCTGCCCGGCATGGGCCAGCTACAGGATACCATCGACTGGAAACCCGAACAGACCGGTGAGTACGAACTGACGCTGCAGATCCCGGTGGATGATGCAGAATCGATTACCGACAACAACCAGCTGTCTTTTCCCATCACGATCAGGAACGAGGCGCTGAAGGTGCTGGTAGTCGAATCCTATCCTCGGTGGGAGTACCGCTATCTGCGAAACGCGCTGGAACGAGACCCGGGCGTCGAAGTGCACTGCCTGCTGTTCCACCCTGAGATCGACAGCGTCGGCGGCGGTCGAGGCTATCTGGAGACGTTCCCGGATGAAAATCAGCTGTTCGATTACGACGTCGTGTTTCTGGGAGACGTCGGCGTGGAAGCCGGCCAGCTGAGTCCGGAAAACTGTACTCATCTGCGTCAGCTGGTTCGCAGCCATGCAGGAGGTCTTGTGTTTCTGCCCGGCTTCCGCGGGCGACAGGCAACTCTGCTGGCCACAGAACTGAACGAACTGTATCCGGTTGTTCCGGATCCGGTGAATCCCCGCGGCTTCGGTTCACCTCGTCCCGCCCGCTTCGGCCTGACAGAAGCCGGTCGGCGGAGCCTGTTGACACGGCTGGAAACCCGGGACGACGAGAATGAAAACGTGTGGAATTCACTGCCCGGATTTCAGTGGTACGCCGCCACGTCCCGCGCCCGGATCGGCACCGAGGTGCTGGCCGTGCACAGCAGCGAATCCACGTCCTATGGTCGTGTCCCGCTGATCGCCACGCGAACCGCCGGCACCGGCAAAGTGCTGTTCATGGGAACCGACGGTGCCTGGCGGTGGCGCAAAGGCGTTGAAGACCTTTACCACTATCGGTTCTGGGGCCAGGTCGTCCGCTGGATGGCCTATCAGCGCAACATGTCGCAGGGAGAATCCATGCGACTGTTTTATTCACCGGATCGACCGGAAGCCGACCGGGTACTGACCCTGAACGCCAACGTCATGACCGCGGCCGGTGAACCCCTGCGCGACGGAAAGGTGGTGGTGCAGGCCGTGGCTCCGTCAGGACGGACCGATTCCATTCGACTGGCGCCCGCGGGTGATGATTCATGGGGGCTGTTCACGGGCACGTTCACACCAACGGAAGGCGGTACCTGGCAGCTGATCACGACCAGCACGGAAACCGGAGCACGTCTGGAAACGTCGATTTCCGTCACCGGACAGGAAAAGGAACAGATCGGACAACCCGCCCGATTTGATGTGCTGCAGGAAATCGCCGAGGTCACTCGGGGCGAACTGACGGAAATCACGGACCTTGCAGCGCTGGCCGACCGCATCGCCTCGCTGCCGGAACCAGCTCCCGTGGTCCGCCGCGTCCGCCTGTGGAGTCACCCGCTGTGGGGAGGAGCTCTGATTCTGCTGCTCGGGATCTTCTGGACAGGGCGCAAGTTCGCGGGGCTGGCCTGATCCCGGAACGGCGAAATACGATTGCAGGAATGCGGCAGGCCGCTACTGTTCACCTTCCGCCGGCGTCACCCACAGACCGGCGCTCACTGTACGCTGAACAGAAAAAGGTGAACACGGACCGATGCAGGAACATATCGGACGATCGATCGGATTCTTCAAAGCCACCGCGCTCGGTGGTGTGCTGTTTATTCTGCCGCTGGCCGTCGTGATCGGACTGCTTGGCTACGTCTACAGCTTTGTGGTGGTGCTGTATGAACCGCTGAAGGACCGGATTCCGGTCCAGACAGCAGCCGGCATTGCCATGCTGTTTGCCGCGGCCGTGGCAATTCTGCTGTGCGTCTGTTTTGCGGCCGGACTGATGGCTCACCGCGCCATCGGTCGGCGGTTCTCACAACTGATCGAAAAATACCTGACCACCGTGTTTCCGAAGTACGCGATCTACAAGGATCTGCTGGCCGGAAACATCGGAGGAACCTTCAACGTGCCGTCGCTGAAACCGGTACTGGTGACCACGCCGGAATGTCGCCGCATTGCCTTTGAATCTGACCGACTGCCGGACGATTCCGTCGTGGTGTTTTTTCCCGGCGCGCCGGACCCGTGGATCGGAGCCATCGGCGTTGTGACACCGGACCGGGTGAAACCGCTGCCGGTTCCGTTCAACGACGTCGTCGGAGTGCTGGAGCAGCTGGGACGGAATTCCAGAGACCGGTTGACGGCTCCGCCCGCCAAAGACTGATCGTCGGTCAGATAATCAGACGAACGCCACCAAGTTCCGCAAGGTCATACGGCAGGCGCCCTCCGGGCGATCCGATGAACATCAGATTCTTCGGAATATGCCATTCATCGGACAGCTTCTGAATCAGCTGCGGGCTGAAGTGACCTTCCAGTGCCACAAACTCCACATCGATTTCCGGATACGCCTTGTCCAGAAACTCCAGTTCCTGGGGAAGCTGTTCCGGCACGTGGACGTCTTCGTTGGTAATGATCACGATTTTCAGTTTGTTCGTGTGTTCATTCTGGCGCACATACAGCAGGGCGTTGTTCAGATTGGCAATATTGTCACCACGCGTGAAGAACACGATCTGCTGAGCATTGATTTCGTCGATCTTGTCTCGCACCCAGCGCGCGAGTCTGGTCAGGGGCCCGACAATACTGGCGGTCAGCGTCCTGAGCATCTTCAGGCAGACTTCCAGCAGCACAATGCGGCCCAGCATCACCAGAATCACCAGCATCGTAGGCAGAAAATACTGCAGAAAAGTCCAGACATAGGCACTGTCGATCATGGCGTTGCCCAGTAGTCCGCCGATCACGGCCGCAATCGCCACCAGCACAGAAATCCACCGAGCCCGTGCGGGCCGAGGCAGACTGGCCCGCTTCACTTTCAGCAGGACATTGCCCAGCCCGAACAACGCCATCACGGACAGAAAAGAAATCGTATAGATGCCGGCCAGTTTCTTGATCTGAGCATTCTCGCCGGCGGTCTTCAAACGCCCCTCAAGCTCTTCCGCCGACAGACCTGGCAGCGCTGCCCGGTCCCGCTTGGACAGTGACCGGAAATAAGCCTTACCTTCCTCAGAAAGAAAATCATCGTCCGCAGACAGCACGGCGCGATTCACGCGCCGGCGCGTGATCACGTCCGCCGCGATTCCTTCGGCCATGGGCACATCCGCCACTGCCTCACGAATCGCCTGAGTGGTGCCTTCCGGGACGGTGTTGTGAGTGATATACAGCACGGACACACACAGCAGAAAAAAGCCGACGATGATTCGATGCGTTGTTCCGCGCCGATTCGTTTTCAGCAGAAACTGAGGCAGACAACGGTCCAGCGTCATGCGGTGCACCAGACCGGTCACACCCACGAAGCTGGTCAGCACGGCACCGCTCAGCACCAGCGCGGCATCGATGGAAATCAGGACACCCAGCCAGTCACCGCCGACCACCTTGCCCATATGCGCCAACAGCGCCGTCTGATTCTGATCAACTTCAACCATCGTCAGCACAGACAGAGCCAGCAGCGCCATCAGCGGATTAAAAAAGCTGACCGCAATCCACATGTTGCGCAGCGTCTTTGGAAAGACGCCTTCCTGCTGTTCTTCGACAAAGTTCGAGGAACTTTCGAAGCCCGAGATCCCCAGCATCGACACGGAAAAACCAAAAAACAGTGCCAGCAACAGCGAGCCGGAACCGCCACTGTCCTCTTCGCTGGCCAGATCGGCGAATTCATCACTGGTTCCCGGAGGCGGCGGCAAAGGTTCAGCAAAATTCTGTCGGGCCGTGGCAAATCCACTGGTTTCATGCCCGGCCGCGTTGCTGAACACGAAGAACACGCCGACCAGCAGCAGCAGTGTCAGCGTCGTCAGGTGCGTGATAAAGATACCAATCGCCACCACCGCCGATTCCGTAATGCCGATGATGGTCAGCACCATAAAAAACGCAAGCAGTGCGACGGTGGCAACCGGGACGTTCAACCCGTGCCACAGATTGTGGACATAGTGCATGCCTTCCAGTGCCGAAATCACGGCCGTCGCCATGTACGACAGAACCGTCAGACAGGCGGCCACCGAAGCAGCACGCTTGCTGGTGGTATTCAACAGCGCATTGTACGCTCCGCCGTTCAGCGGAAGCGCGCCCACAACTTCGGCATAGATCTTTCGGAACAGAAACAGAACGGCGGCCACCATCAGCAGCGAGATCGGAGCCAGCCGACCGGCATACACGATGGCCAGCGCCGACACATACAGACAGGACGACGTGATGTCGTTGCCGCAGATCGCTGTCGAGGCGAGCTGGCCCAGCTTGGTGTGAGGTTTGTCCTGCAGGGGAGCAACGGCAATTTCCGACACGTCGAATTCCTTCCAGCCAGAACCCGCCGCATTCGTGAGCAGTTTGAGCGGCAAATCGGACGAACGGTAGCCAGATTGCCACATCATGACAACGTCGTTGCCTCAACCGCCCCTGGGGAGAACTCGGTGACCCGCATCGCCCACACATCAGATACCTCGACTCCGACCGGACAGTTACGTCGAACCAACCGGGCACGTACGTCGGAAATTCCGACCACGTACTTCGGACATTCCTGTCCGACGACCGGACCCGGTTCGCTGACGGATCGCCCGCCCAGCGCCTTGTCATTACCGACATTCCTTGTCGCACCTTTACAGAGAACCTGAGTATTTTCGCTGCGTGAGCCGCGGCGAGAAAGCGGAGGGTTCTCGAACATGTCACCCAACTACCCGGTGCCTGACGGCCCGCGCCTTACACGACGAGAATCACGGGCATTTGTGGATTCGGTGGATTTCCGGGGCTTCCGTGAGCCGCGACGCGTCAGCGGCCGGGCCCCGGGCGCGACGATTCCATGCATTTCAACGTCACGACGGGAAGCCACCCGGTGAGCGGCCCGGTGCCTTACGGCACTCGGCTCACTCTTGAGTTCTCTGATAACGACCGGTGTTGACCCTCGAATTTGTGGGCAACGACAAGGCCCACCGCCCCGGCGCGGACAGGAATGTCCGCTGTACCGTCGTCCCACCGCCGTCGTCCCACCGCCGTCGTCCCGAAGTCGTCCCGAAGTCGTCCCACCGTCCGCCACCGTCCGCCACCGTCGCCCCGCCGGCAACCGCCGTGCCTCTGAAACCTTCGTGCTTGTACCGAGCACTGGAAGGTTCAGGCTTCCGGCTGTTCTTCCGCCAGCTCGGCCAGCAGAAACCGCACCCGCGACTGCTCCGGATTCGCCGCTTCGTCGGCCTGCTCCAGCACGGCTTTGGCGTCCGCCGCCCGGCCCTGGGTCTGCAGCGCCGTGGCCTGATTCATCAGCGACGGGTATTTCCATTTGCCGTCCGGATACAGGCGGCGGTAATTCATCAGCGTCGTGATGGCCGCGCCAACATCGCCCTGATCGACCTGACACATGGCCGTCCAGTACAGCGAATCTCCGGTTGAGGATTCATTCACTTCCCGAATCAACTGAGGAAACGGAATGGTCAGCAGCGGCGGCATCCCGATCTCTTTCTGGATTTCTTCCGGCACCGCAACCTGAATGGATTCCTGCATGCTGGCAATCCGGATCTGCTGCAGCTGTGGAATTACGCCGGAGTCCGTGTCTCCCAGAATCTGTTGGATTCGCGCTTTCAGCAGCCCGCGGGAAGGCTTGCCGAACATCTCTTCACTGGACTGATTCATCTTGATGAAGTTGTCCATCAGCCGCTGCTGAGTCAAACGCCGACGTTCTTCCGGCGACAGTTCTTCCGGAACGGTCGTCAGTTCTTCCATGCTCTTGCTGGAAAAAACCTTTCGTTCAAAGGGTGCGTCAAACGGCCGCATCAGCAGCGCGTGAGCCTGTTGCTGCTCTTCGCTGTATGCAAGAGCGGACACCGAACGTTCTTCCGGGTAGGTCCAGACATCCACGTCGTCCTTTGTCCACAGACCGTCCCCGGCCTTCACGGCCAGATCAATCAGCGGCGTGATCTCGGACACGCCCCCGGTCAGCTCTTCATAAAACACGGCCGAATCTTCCGCAGCCAGCTGGTTCTGCAGAATCAGCATGCGTGGAGCAAATGCGGATACCTGAGTGACCAGCCGGATCTGACTGTCCTTCCAGCGCGAATGCTGCCTGAGCGCAGTAATTCCTGCGGGAGCGGTCGACGCAGCGTCGGCTGACGGAACCGCCACGCCGGTTGCCGGGTCAAACAGCATGCTGCCATCTTCCAGCACCACGACCACCAGCCACGGCGCGGTCGCCAGCAAATCCCCTTCCGCTTCCGGATCACCGTTCGGCTGCACGACAAACGTGGTATGAATATGCTGCTGACGAAGGGCCTCGACAAAAATCCATGCTCGATCTTCGGCAGTCCCGCGACCGGTCAGCAGCACATCAAACAATCCGACGGGCACGCGCTGTTCATCCGGCCTCATCAGACTCACGTTGCGAACCAGCCAGTGGAACAGGCTGATCACGCGGGCGGCCTCATTGCCGATTCCCTGTCCGTCAGACGAAGTTCGAATCCAGACAGACGTCGTCAGGTCCCTGAGCAGCAGGCAGTCCCGAATATAATTTGCATCAGCCACCGTAAAACGTCCGGCCGTCACGCGTGGATTGTCATCCAGCATTTTCAGCGTAGCTTCGCTGACGGTCAGTTCAGCCATATCGTCTGCGGCGCACGAGGCGATCCATGCGTTCAGTCCGTTGATGGACCGTTCCGGGTTTTCCTGCAGCGACAGACTCTGCGGATCAAGCCGACGGATGGCAGCGGCCAGCTTCTTGCGGCACTTTTCACCTTCTGTTTCGGCGTTGACCGCCGTAGCTTCCGGCCCCTTGCTGTCAGCCGGTGGTGCCGGTCTGGAACAGCCCGAAACAGCAGCCGCCGCCATCAGCAGAAACAGAAGAGAAAATCGTCGAGACGGTGCCGCAAACACGATGCAGATCCTGATGGAACGAAGAATTCAGAAGACAGACGTTCGTCGCTCACGCATCACAGCAGCTTCAGAACGGTTTCCCGAAGCGTGGTCAGTTGTTGCAGCAGACCTTCAATCTGAGCCAGAGGCACCATGTTGGGGCCGTCACTGCGAGCATGATCGGGATCGGGATGAGTTTCAAAGAAGACCGCATCGCACCCCACCGCCACCGCCCCGCGAGCCAGCGGCATCACCATTTCACGCTGCCCGCCCGTGGTTGCTCCGCCGGGTGTCTGCACACTGTGCGTGGCGTCATACACGACCGGAACTCCGAAGGACTTCATGATCGGGATACAACGAAAATCGTTGACCAGCCGCCCATAACCGAAGGTCGTACCGCGTTCCGTCAGCATCACACTGTTCAGACCGCGAGCTTCACATTTGCGTACGGCGTGGACCGTGTCTTCGGGGGCAACAAACTGCGGTTTCTTGACATTCACACAGATATTTCTGGCCACCGCGGCGTCCGCCGCCGCCACCAGCAGATCTGTCTGGCGAGCCAGAAACGCCGGAATCTGCAGAATTGAACAGACTTCCGCACAGGGAGCCGCCTGAGCGGCCTCGTGTATGTCAGTCGTCGTGGGCAGCCCCGTGGCCTGACTCACCTTTTCCAGCAGCCGCATTCCCTGCTCCAGCCCCGGCCCGCGATAACTGTCAACGCTGGTCCGGTTGGCCTTGTCGAAACTGGATTTGAACACAATCTGCAGCTGATGCTGATCGCGCAGCCGCATCAGGTGCTCAGCCACCTCCATGACCATGTCTTCCGATTCCATGACGCACGGACCGGCAATGAACAGCAGCGGATGTCCGCTGCCCACCCTGTACTCACCTATGCTGACGGTTCCGTTTGCCATGAAGCTCATTTCCAATGAGTGTATTGAAGAAGAATCGGCGGTCACCGATCTCCGGACTGAAATCAGTTCAGCCGACAAAATGTAAGGGCAGACCCTGACCGGCGAAGGACCGAGCGGAAAACAAGTGGCGTAAGCTTCCAGCTTGCGATGCAGAAAAACTCAATCGGGAAGCTTACGCGACCTTTCGACAAGACAGTAATTTTCCGTTTGAGCCTAAGCGGCACGATTCTATCCATTGTCGAATCGACAGCCATTCTGACTGACGCAGTGCGACCGGTTCTTCGCGGCCCCCAACCCCGGCCACCCGGATCCGGGCCGCCGCCGCGAGTTAAAGATTCCCACGAAAATGCTCGTTCTGCACCGAAATCGTACAGTCCAGCACGGAACGCAGAACTTCAGCCGGAGACCCGTTGCAGTCGATTCGATTAATTATGTTGGCGTCGTACCGTTCCAGCACCGGAGCCGTCACCTGTTCGTACAGGGCAAACCGGTGGCGAATCACATCCTCGTTCGCGTCGTCGGTCCGGTTTTCCCGAATTGCCCGCCGGCGGATGCGGTGCACCATGTCTTCCTGATCACTGCATTCCAGATAGATGATCTGATAGATCTCCAGGTATTCCTTGACGATTTCGACCTGAGCCACGTTACGCGGCATGCCGTCCAGTACCAGCAGGTCTTCACGAGGCTTGTACCAGGAAAGAGCCACGTAGGCGTCGACCGCCTTCTTCCAGATCTTGATGGTCAGATCATCCGGAACCAGCTGGCCCCGCGAAATATAGTTGTAGACTTCCCTGCCGTTGTGCGAACCGATGTCGATCGACCGAAACACGTCCCCCACCGACAAGTGAAAAAAGCCGGGGATGTTGGCGAGGATCTTTCCCTGTGTTCCCTTGCCGACGCCGGGCGGACCGAACAGCAGCACACAGCGATATCTGTCATCTTTGCCCATGTGATTTGCAGCTTCCTGAGCAGGATAGTGGCAACTCCGAGACGGGAGTATTGCAGCGAGGCGAAGTCTGCAACAGACAAAGACGTGCAAAAAATGGATTTCTTCACTTCGGCAGGGTTCGTGCCGAAGCTTCACCGGCTTTCAGGACAACACGCCTGAAATCAGCTCGCCATGCACATCCGTCAGACGAAACCGGCGGCCCTGATATCGATACGTGAGCCGTCGATGATCAATTCCCAGCAGGTGCAGCAGGGTGGCATGCAGGTCATGAACCGACACCGGATCGGTGGCGATGTTATAACACCACTCGTCGGTCTCGCCATAGCTGACACCCGGCCGGATACCCCCGCCAGCCAGCCACATCGTGAAGCAACGAGGATGGTGGTCCCGCCCGAAGTTGCTGGACAGATGCCCCTGACAGTAGTTCGTCCGGCCGAATTCTCCACCCCAGATCACCAGGGTGTCTTCCAGCAGTCCACGCTGCTTCAGATCCGCCACCAGGGCGGCAGAAGCCTGATCGGTTTCCCGACACTGCCGCGTCAGCCCCCCCGGCAGACCACCGTGCTGATCCCAGCCCGGATGATACAGCTGCACAAAACGCACGCCCTGTTCGCACAGACGCCGAGCCAGCAGACAGTTGGCCGCAAACGTACCCGGAGTCCGCGCGTCCGGACCGTACAGATCAAAAATATGATCCGGCTCTGACGCAAGGTCGGTCACATCCGGAATGGAGGTCTGCATCCGGAATGCCAGTTCGTGCTGAGCAATCTCGGTTTCCAGCACCGGATCGCTGCCATCGCCGGACTGCTGCCGATGCAGCGCCTGCAGCGCGTCGAGCATGCGTCGCTTACTGCCGAGATCCAGACCGGCAGGATTGTTCACGTACAGCACGGGCTCGTCTCCCGCCCGAAACTGCACACCCTGATGCCGGGACGGCAGAAAGCCGCTGCCCCACAATCTCGACACCAGCGGCTGCCCCCCCTTGTTCTTCGTCACCATCACCACAAAGGCCGGCAGGTTGCTGTTCTCCGTCCCCAGACCATAGTCCAGCCACGCCCCCATGCTGGGCCGCCCCGGAAACTGGCTGCCGGTCTGCATGAACGTCACCGCCGGTCCATGATTGATCGCCGGCGTATGCATCGATCGGACAAAACACAGGTCGTCCGCCAGCGCAGCGGTGTGAGGCAGCAGCTCACTCAGCCATGCCCCGCTGTCGCCATGCCGGGCAAAACTGAACGGTGAACCGACCAGAGGCAGCGTGGCCTGATTGCCGCTCATCGCCGTCAGTCGCTGCCCCTTCCGAACCTCGGCCGGCAGCTCCTGACCCTGCTGTTCATTCAGCAGAGGTTTATAATCGAACAGATCCATCTGCGACGGACCGCCACTCTGAAACAGATAGATGATCCTTTTCGCTCTGGGCACCCGCGGATGAAAATCCTCCGCCCGCGACGCCCGCGAATCAGACGACAGCAGATCTGCCAGCGCGATGCCGCCGAATCCCATACCGAACTGCTGCAGAATATCGCGACGCGACATGGCAGCAGTGGCCTGAAAACCAGTACACGAATTTCGTAGATGTTTGCCTGTCACGGTGATTATCTTTTCATCATTGTTTCATCAAAAGCAAACAGGGCATTGGCCACGCTGGTCCATGCCGCCAGCCGCTGCGGATCATCGGCCTGGAATTCGGCCTGCCCGACGGCAAGATACCTGGACGCCGCGTCACTGTCCTGTGCAAAATGTTCCAGCTGAGCACTCAGCAGACTCTTCACGATCTGCTGCTCGTGATGAGTCGGACGACGGCTGGTCAGCAGACGAAACATGTCCATCAGAATCAGATCGTCAGAAGCTCCGTGCTGCTGAATCAGCCGGTCCGCCAGCGCACGCGACGCTTCCACAAACTGCGGTGCGTTCATCACCACCAGCGTCTGCAGCGGTGATGCCGTGCGTTCCCGCCTCACCCGACAGACATCGCGAGCCGACGCATCCAGTGTCATCATCATCGGCGCCGGAGCTGTCCGCTTCCAGTACGTATACAGACTGCGCCGATACAGTCCCGCTCCGGTGTCAGGCTTCGAAGGTTTGAACGACGCGGCCAGCTCATACGGCCGTACCGGCGGTCCGCCGATCTGGGGCTGCAGCAGTCCGCTGATCGCCAGCGCGTTGTCACGCAGCATCTCAGCCGTCAGCCTGAACACCGGAGCCCGGGACAACAGCAGGTTTTCAGGATCACGCCGACGCGGATCGTCGGTCGCGGTGCTGACGGCGGGCGTACTGCCAGCAACGGTGCTGCTGCCGGCGGTGCTGCTGCCGGCGGAGAGGGCCGCGGTCGCGGGCTCCCACGCACTGCTCTGCTGATAGGTCGAGGACATCAGAATCTGTTTCAGCAGTCGTTTCACATCCCACTGGTGGCTTTGAAAATCCGCCGCCAGCCAGTCCAGCAGCAGTGGATGCGTCGGAGCCGTTCCCTGACTGCCGAAGTCCTCCGGGGTTCTCACCAGACCGTGACCGAACAACAGCTGCCAGAACCGGTTCACAGCCACACGCGCGGTCAGCGGATGATCAGCAGACGTCAGCCATCGTGCCAGCCCCAGCCGATTTGCGGGCATCTCTGCCGTGCGAGCCGGCAGCACCTGAGGCACTTCTGACAAAACCGGATCGCCATGAGCATCGTAGGCCCCCCGTGTCAGCACATAGGCCTGCCGACTGGCGGTCGATTCTGCCATGACCATGATTTCCTGCAGCTGATCCTGCAGACCGCAGTACGTCTGCCGCGCGGCCTGCAGTTCGTGCAGCAGCTGCTGATACGTCGGATCCAGCGTCGCGACGGCATACTGAATCAGTTCCAGCGGCGCGTCGGCGGCGTCTGTTTCATGAAGCGCCGACAGCAGCGAGGGCAGTGAAGCGGGGTCGAACAGCTGACGGACTTCCAGCGGCGTCAGTTCGCGATCGAACACGCGGAAATCATCCACCAGCCCCCGGGCAAATCCTTTGTCCCGAAACCGTTCGCCAATGGTGATTGTATCACCACCTCCACCGGTAATATTCTTATACAGGTTGTCCCGGATGATTTCGGTCTCGGCCGCCGCGCCATCGATCCACAGACGCAGCCCGGCAGCCCTGCCGGAACCGTCCCAGGTCATCGTGACATGCGTCCATCGGTCGATCTCAAGTGGACGGACAGCGCGGACACGAATCGCATTGCCGGGCCAGAAATGAATCAGCGCGGCACTCAGCCGTCCGTCTTCAATCAGCAGTTCGTAGCCCCGGCTGCCGGCATCGGTCCAGGCTCGTGAACGATGAAACACCACGCTGCGATCAAATGTCGCCGGTGTGCTTATCCATGTCGACACGGTGAAGGGCTGCCAGCGGGGAAAGTTGCCGACCTTGACATCGATCCCGTGATCGCCGGTCAGCTGCACCGCTTTTCCGCGGGGTGAGTCCACCAGCTGATTGGCACCGAAGGAACCGGTGTCAAAATCCAGGGCCGCGACCTGCCCGGTCACCAGGGCCGTCGGATCTTTAACGCGATCGACCGCCTCCGCCCGCAGCCGTTCAAGCAACTCGCTGCGACGTTCCGGGCTGCTCATCTGCTTCCGGTAATCAGAAACAGCCGCAGCCGCCGCCTCCATTCGCCCGGACGCTTCTTTCAACTGTTGTTCCTGCTGTTCCGTCGGCAGGCGCAGCGTCGGTGTGGGCACCGAACTGGTGAAGTACGAATACAGTCCCGCCTCATCAATATTGTTGAAGAAGGAAAACAGCTGATAGTACTCGCGCTGCGAAATCGGATCGTATTTATGGTCGTGACAACGAGCACATTCAAAGGTCAGCCCCAGAAACGCAGTCGCCACCGTCTGAGTCCGATCGGCGACGTATTCCACCCGAAATTCCTCGGGGACACTGCCGCCTTCCACCTTCTGCGGATGCAGTCGATTGAAGGTAGTGGCCAGCCGCTGATCCCGCGTGGCATCCGGCAGCAGATCACCAGCCAGCTGTTCGGTAATGAACCGGTCGTAAGGCATGTTGCTGTTGAATGCCTGAATCACCCAGTCCCGCCACGGCCAGACAAATCGATCGCGATCCACCTGATAACCATAGGTGTCACTGTAACGAGCGACATCGAGCCAGTTCGCCGCCATCCGTTCACCGAAGTGTTCTGACTGCAGCAGCCGATCGACAACTTTTTCAAAGGCATTGGTCGATTCATCCGCCAGAAACGCATCAATCTCTTCCAGCGTGGGCGGCAGACCGGTGAGATCGAAGGTCGCACGGCGAATCAGTCGCTCCCGCGTGGCCATGCCATTCTGAGGAAATCCCTCCGCCTCCTGACGAGCCACGATAAAGCGATCGATTTCGTGACGGCACCAGTCGAGATTGCTGACCGTCGGCAGCGCCGGACGCACAATCGGTTCAAACGCCCAGTGCCCCTTCCATTCGGCTCCTTCCGACACCCATCGTCGCAACAACTGCTGCTCGGCGGCATTCAAAGAAAGACCGGAATCCGGCGGCGGCATCCGCACATCGGGATCGGTCGATTCGATTCTGGAAATCAGTTCGCTGGCCCCGGGATCTCCGGGAACGACCGCGTGTCGACTGCTGTCCGACGACAGGGCAGCCCGGATTCCGATTTCCGAATCCAGCCGCAGGTCGGCTTCGCGCGTCTCCGCGTCCGGCCCGTGACACAGAAAACAGCGGTCCGACAGCAAAGGCTTGATCTGTGACGCAAAGTCGACTTTCGATTCCTGAGCCAGGCAGTTTTGACCAATAAAAATGAACGTCAGCATCAGCCACAGGCTGATGCCGCTGAATTCTGACAGACGCCTTCGTTGCGCCAGCGGTATCCGGGTGCCGGAAGCAGGATGGTGACTGCCGGCATCGGCCGCCTGGAACCGCAGACGGCAGACAGTCCCAAGCACAGTTTCGCGAGGTGGGCTATTCATGGAGCAGTATTCGACAAGGCAGGCAGGTGCACAACGCAATGCACGGATCCGGAAGTGCAGTCAGGCGACACGGCGGGTGCCAGAAAATCGGCCGCTATTTACTTCTGTACAACACTCAGACAGAAAGCAACGATCGATCTTCAGACACCCGGCGAGCGCTCTATCTTAACGAACGCTGACGGCAAGTCATGGCAAAATCCCCGCCGGAAAAGCGGCTCGCAGCCGGGAAACACAAACGTCCGGACTGAATCACGCAGCCTCAGAACCGGGTTTCCGGCCCCACCGGGTGACCAGAACACAACCGGTAATCAGCAGGCCCGCTATCACCGAACTGCCCAGAAACAGGCCCAGCCCTCCCACGGCTTCGGCCAGGCGGGCATTTTCAGTTACGGTTTCCAGCGACGATTGCGCCAGCCGCATTACCTCACGAAGCGAGGCCGTGCCGATGAGTGCGATCACGCCAGCCACAGAAATCATCGCCAGCGACAGAGTTGTCAGCTGCTTTCTTTTCAGCACCATCACCCAGCAAACGGCCTGCAGTACCACACCTGCTGCTGTCGCGACAAGCCAGACCCGGCCAGCCGACCCGAGCACTGCGTCTTGTAATGGTTTATCCAGCATGGCGGCGTAGACAACCGCACTGCCGACTGCGAAAGCCAGCCCGGCAAGCGACACCAGACACAGATGCCGTGTTCCCTTTGCCGCAGCCTCCTGCTCGGCAGCCTCCTGATTTCCAGAACGGCTTCGAAAATGCCACAACTGCCAGCCGGCAAGAATACTCATCGTCGGAAAGGCACCGGCAATCCATGTGGCCAGGCGCGCGAGCAGTGAGGAAACTGAGGACACAACGCTTCCGCCACCATACGCAGACGCCCATGACTGCTGATTCAGAGCCAGCAAATGATTGGCCGTCCAGCAGAAGGCCACAAACACGAAACACCCGGCCACGCCAGCCGCCAGAATGACCCGAGACGCGACACTCCAGCGAGCCACAAACTGACTCTTCCACACATAAAGCAGATAGAAGGCGATGATCAACACCGGAACCACCAACAGCCATCGCAGGCCAAGCAGCAGATTCGCGGTGTAGAACTGCTGTCGATACAACACCTGAACGAACAACAACGGAGCCACGCCGGCGGTGATCGCCGCACTCAGCACAAACGGCATCCAGTCTTTCAAAATCAACGCCAGCGGCTGCTGCCCGCGTGGATGATCGGTCGCCCCGGGAAAGATGGTCGTCCATGCCAGATACAAACTGCCCGCCAGCACGTAGGTCATAAAGAACGCGTGCAACACCAGAGTCAGCACGTACAGCGACAGATAAAAAGACAACGAACCGGAAAACCCGAATGGAAAGGTAGACTCCATCACAGATCCTCCCCATGCGGCGGAACGCCGCTTTGTACGAGCTGACGCTCGGAATCGCTTCCGTTGGTCGCTCCGGTTGACACCGCCATCACCTGACCACGTTGCACAACAGCCAACCCATGCGGCGGAACGCCGCTTTGTACAAACTGACGCTCGGAATCGCTGTCCCCGGCTGCTGCAGGCAGTCGACTCAGATTCGTCGCCGGAATCTGCTGCACGACGGCATTGGCAGGTTCGGTACCGGCTTCGTCCAGCCAACTGCGGATATCCTGCAGCTTGTCCGGCGTCGTATCACTCTGCCAGTCAGCAGGCCGGCCCGCATTCACCCACCGGATGTACTGCACCAGGGCCTCCAGTTCCTGAGCTGTCCCGGCAAACGGCGGCATAAAGGGCTTCGTCTGCTGCAGCTTGGCAATATTCATCCGCATCTGATCCGCATCCCAGCTTTCCGTCAGATGAGCCACGGCATTCGATCCTTCGACCGTGTGGCACACGGCACACTGACGACGGAAGACCCTGGCCCCCAGTTCGACGTCATCGCCGGGCAGATGATCCTCAGTGATGATCGGAAAAGGATCATTGGTTACACAGCCGATGCGCCGCAGTTCTGCCACGTCCTGCGGACGGATGGCATTCGAATAAATTACGCCCCGGATGGAATACGGCTTGCGCGATCCCTCTCGTACAAATTCGCCACCGGCCGTCGCACCGAAGGCCAGCAGGATCAGCAGAGTGCCGGTTGCTCCGTTGATGTACAGCCGCTGCATCCAGAGCCCGATCACCGCGTAGGCACCGATCGCCAGAGAAGCGCCGACTGAAATCGTGAAGAAAAGCATCATCGCCGGACTTCCGCCCAGCACCCACTGGCGGCTGTCGGCCGGCATGGCCCACAGGAACCAGGCCCCCAGCAGCGGCATCGCCAGCATCGGCAGCATCAGATGGGCGGCTCGATTGATCAGCCCCGTGCGTTCCTGTCGATCCAGACCCGGAATCACGTTCACCACCACGCAGCCCGCCAGAGAAGCCAAAGTCAGGCAGACAGTTGTTCTGAAAAACAGACTCGGCCAGAAGCTGGGGTTGAAGAACCCGTCAAACACATTCCGCGTCTGCAGCCAGTCACCGGGCGTCAGCTGCCATGACAGAATGCCGTTGATCCAGAACAGACTCATCCATGCGGCCAGCGCGTACATCGCCAGCAGGACCAGAGAAGCCTTGTCCGTCAGTCGATCGTGATATCGATAGAAGCAGTAGCCCGCCACGATTTCAAGACAGAAGAACAACCACTCAGTGGCCCAGATCCAGTGAAAGTTGAACACCATTTCACCGATCGTTGCCGCGCTGACCTGAATCGCCGTAAACCAGATGCCCACGCCGGTCAGGGCTCCCAGCACGAAGCTGATCATCACCAGGACCTTGAAGTAGTCACCGATGAATCGACGAGCGGTCCGGTTGCGACCGGTCATCGCCAGCCACTGAAAGTAGCACAGCAGGAAGCCGCCGCCGACGGCAAACTGAGCCAGAAACACGTGAAAAATCGCCACGGCCGCCATCACCAGTCCCGGCATCAGCGGTCCGTAGTCATTGATCGGATAAATGGGCGACATGATATATTCTTTTCAGGTCTCAGCGATGAGCGGGCTCGGTGTCCCGGCCGTTGCCTGGCAGTTTTCCGCCGCCGCTGTAGCAGCTCCGCACGACAAAATCGGCCGCCGTCAGACCGACCGCTGCAACGTGGCAGTGTTTCCCGCCGTTATTCTGCCAGCCGTTGTCCTGCCAGCCGAAATTTCCTCAGCAGCGATTTTCCCGACCGGCAGCCGGCGGCCACCCAGATTCACTGTTGCCTCCGCACCGTGCAACCGAACTTCACGGACCTGGCGAAGGGAAGGTCGAGTTTCGCGATTTTGAGACCGGGAATTCTGTTTCTGCTCCACCTTCGGTACACTGAATACAGACGCAGGACGAATGTGTTCCCTGCAGATTTTCACTTCCTCACCGCGGGCTCTCGACCGCTGCGAACACGTGAGGTACTTCAACGGCTGTGTTTCGGGCCCTCCGTCAGCTCAGGTGGCCACCATTTCCTGTCAGGAGAACTGTGCATGTTCAGTTCGATGTTGATGACGGCGGCTCTGCTGCTGCCCGCTTTCGACGATCCCGTTTTGTCCGGGCCACAGCCCGGAGAGCCACTGGTGCCGTTTACGATCGTCAGCACCACAGACGAGGGGGGCGAACAGCAGCTGGATCTGATCGCGCTGGCCGGCGACAAACCGATTGTGATCGCCTTTGTTCATGAACGCACACGCCCGGCGTTCGGCCTGGCAAACGCGGTCATGCGGCTGGTGTCTGATCGTGGAACCGAGAAAATTATCGGAGGACTTGTCTATCTGGATGACGATCCGACGGAAGCCGCCACATGGATGAATCGCGTCAAAAGTAACTTTCCGAAGGGAATCCACAGGGGAATTTCAACCGACGGAATCGAAGGGCCCGGTGCCTATGGTCTGAACCGCAATGTGTCCGTCACGGTGCTGGTGGCGAAGAACAAAAAGGTCACGGCGAATTTCGCCATGGTCCAGCCCAGCCTGCAGGTGGATGCTCCGAAAATCTTCAAAGCCATTGCCGACGTTCTGGGTGAAAAAGAAGTCGCCGAGGTGGCTGATTACACGGGCGGAAACCGAACGAATGCCCGCATGAAACGCCAGCCCGCCGGCCGCGATGCGGCGTCGCAGAAACAGGATCCAAAACTTCGCCCCCTGCTGGCTCCACTGATTCAGAAAACCGCGACCGACGATCAGGTCGTGGCCGCCGCCGAAAAAGTCGAAGCCTACGCCGCCGAAAATCCCATCGCCCGCGGGCAGATCGGCGACATTGCTCGACAGATCATCGCCGCCGACCGACTCACCAGCTACGGAACCACAAAGTGTCAGCAGTACCTGAAGAAATGGGCCGCCGAGTACAAAGCCGAAGCTGCCGATTCGAAGAAGACAGACAACAAGACAGATGACGCTGACGCGGCCACGTCGCCGGACAGGAACTGAACCATATGCCGACCTGGTGTGTCATTCTGATGCTGGCCATCGACGTCGATTCCCCGCGTGTCGACTTCGACACTCAGGTGATGCCGGTGCTGACAAAAGCTGGATGCAATTCCGGTTCGTGTCACGGAGCCGCAGCCGGACGCGGTGAATTCTACCTGTCGCTCTACGGCAGCCGACCGGAACAGGATTTCGACCAGATTACCCGGTCACTGGAAGGCCGGCGCGTCAATCATCGCCGGCCGGAACTGAGTCTGCTGCTGCAGAAACCCACTGAGCAGCAAAGCCACGAAGGCGGCACACGACTGGATATCGACGGTGCCGGTCACGCCCTGATCCGACGGTGGATTGCAGAAGGAGCAACTCGCATCCAACGACGGACGCTGCATCATTTTAAGTTTTCCGCCGATCACCCACGTCCGGCGGCCGTGGGTGCTCTGGTTCACCTGACCGCCCGGGCCGCCTTCAGTGACGGAACCACCGAAGATGTGCTGCCGGTCACCGTGCTCACGGCCGACGATCCGTCTGCCGTGCGGATTGATCCGGACGGCACCGTGACCGTGTTGCGGCCGGGACGTCATCTGATCACGGCGCGTTATCTGGACCAGGTCACTCCGCTGGAACTGCTTGTTCCGCTGACAGGCGCTGACCCCGGGACAACATTTTCTGATTCGACGTCGATCGATGCGAACGACACCGTTACCACATCGCCAATCGACCGATTCATCAACAGCCGTCTGAGTCTGCTGGGGCTGAAGCGTGCGGCAGGCGCCGCAGACGCCACGCTGGTTCGCCGCCTGTCGCTGGATCTCACAGGACGATTGCCGACGGTGGAAGTCGCAGAACACTTCGCCGCCGATCAGTCTGCGGACAGACGACAGCAGTTGATTGAACGCCTGATGGCATCGGAAGCATTTGTCGACTACTGGACGCTGCACCTGGCTCAGCTGCTGCGGGTAAACGGATTCAAAGCTGATCATGAGGCCGTCGCCGGATACTACAACTGGCTGCGACAGGCCGTCGCCGACGACCGGCCGCTGACACTGGTCGCTCGCGATCTGCTGCTGGCCACTGGATCCGTCACACAGAATCCGCCCGCCAGTTTCTACGCGGTAACGGCCGATCCGCGGGTCCAGGCAGAATTTGTGAGTCAGGCGTTTCTTGGAGTGCGTCTGCAGTGTGCCAACTGTCATGACCATCCTCTGGATTTCTGGACTCAGGATGATTACCACGGCCTGGCTGCCATCTTTGCCCGCGTCAAAACCGGCCCCGTGATCCAGGTTTCACGTTCCGGCCAGGTCATTCATCCGGCCACCGGCGAACCGGCCGTACCGAAGATACCAGGTGCCGGCTTCCTGACAGACTCCGAAGACGGACTTCCGGTGCTGGCCGAATGGATGACCGCGAAAACGAATCCCTACTTCGGCAGAGCCGCCGTCAACCGCATCTGGAAGCAGTTGATGGGACGTGGGCTGGTCGAACCGGTGGACGATCTGCGAATCACCAACCCCGCCACGCATCCGGAGCTCCTGGACTGGCTGACAGCTGAGTTTGCAGATCACGATTTTCGTCCGAAACACCTGATTCGCCTGATCTGCCTCAGTGACGCGTATGCGCGAAGTTCAATGCGGCTGCCGGGGCAGCCGCATCTTCCGGCCTGGTACGCGACTGCCATCAGCAAGCCGCTGTCTGCCGAAGTCTATCTGGATGCCGTCAGCGATGTGACCGGAACCCGGCAGTCCGTGTCGCCACAGACCCGGTCTGTCCGCGCGGTGTCGCTGGCCGGACTCACCGCCAAATCGGCCGCTCTTGATCTGCTGGGACGCTGCACCGTCGGCGAGGCATGTGCAGATGCTGCGGTCACCGGAGATGACTTGTCGGTGCAGCTGCATCTGCTGAACGGAGCCCTGCTGAACCAGCGACTGGCCGATCCGGCGGGCGCTCTGATGCAAAGCCTGCAGCAGGGCTCGGATGTCGCGGACCTTATCACTCTGTTCTACAAAAAGGCGTATTCGCGCCCCCCGGCGGCCGAAGAACTGACCTTCTGGAAGGCGCAGTTTCGGGATACGGATCAGGCGGCCACATTTCAATCTGTCGCATTCCAGTCGGTCGCCCAGGATTTTGTCTGGAGTCTGCTCAGCAGTGAAGAATTCATGGAAAACCGCTGATTGGTGCCTGACGGTTTTCCGTGCTCCCGGCATCGTCCAGTCAGGCCGGACCGTGATCCAATGGAAACGAGATTCTGCATGACTCATCACTTTCATCAACTGCGACCCGGGCGGTGCGACGGAATGTCCCGCCGCAGCGTGCTGCAGCTGGGACAGCTGGCCGGACTGGGCATCGGACTGCCTCAGCTGTCATCGGCTTCGTCCGTGGCGTCGCAATCAGGCAAGGCCCGAAACTGCATTCTGATATGGCTGGACGGCGGCCCCAGTCACCTGGAAACCTTCGATCTGAAACCGGAGGCGCCGGCTGAAGTGTGTGGCCCGCTGGACGCCATCGCCACGTCGGTCCCGGGTGTCTTTCTGAGTGAGTGCCTGCCGCTGCTGAGTCAGCGGATGAACGACATGGCCGTGATCCGGTCGATGACCTCGCCGCTGGGCGAACACAACCTCGGGACACACTACCTGCTGACCGGCTACCGCCCCACTCCCGTGCTGGAATATCCGTCTTTTCAGACCGTCGCCAATTTCCAACTTGGAAGGTCTGAGTCCGTGCTGCCCCGCAATGTGGCGATTCCCGAATATCGGGTCGGTGGTGCCCGCTACAGCGGACATGGTTTTCTGCCGAATGAATTCGGACCGTTTTCGGTCGGCGGCGATCCGGCCAGACCCGATTTCCGCGTGCAGGATCTGACGCTGTCAGAAAAACTCACGCTGGACCGGGTTTCGCGCCGGCAGAAGTTCGCGGAACAGCTGGCCCGCTGGAATGCGAATGTAACAGATTCGCCGGTCGCAGATTCGCCGGCAGCGTCAGCCCCGGCCGTTAACCCAATGCTGCAGCGAGCCTTTCAGATGCTCACGTCTGCGGAAGCGAGATCGGCCTTCCAGCTGGATGAGGAATCACCCGGAACACGACGACGATACGGCACCAGAACGGTCGGGCAAAGCTGCCTGCTGGCGCGCAGGCTGATCGAACGCGGCGTCCGTTTTGTCACCGTGAACCAGCGAGGCTGGGACACGCACGAAGACCTGTACACGCGGCTGAAGGAAGGATATACCGGGGCAAAAGTCGGTGTGGGACTGATCCCGTCGCTCGATCTGGCCGTGTCTGCCCTGATGGACGACCTGAAACAGACGGGTCTGCTGAATGAAACACTGATTGTTATCATGGGAGAATTCGGACGCACTCCCAAAATCAACACGCGTGGGGGGCGTGATCACTGGCCGCGCGTGTTCAGCGTGGCTCTGGCCGGCGGCGGCATTCCGGGTGGCCAGGTGATCGGTGCCAGCGATGCCGTTGGAGAATCGCCGGCCGATCGCCCCGTGACACCGGCCGACCTGGTCTGCACCATTTATTCGCTGCTGGGCATAGATCCGTCCTCAGAGCTGCAGACGGACACCGGGCGTCCGGTGCGTCTGTCCGCCGACGACGCAGCACCGATCAGGGAACTTCTTGGATGAAGGTCGTGGACAAGCCCGTCTGTTCTGTGCTGTGCCTGCTGCTGTCGGCCGGGATCGCCGTTGTCGCAACTCGGGCAGCCGCCACGCAGCCGCCCGCCACGCAGCAACCCACCACTCAGCAAACCGCCACTCAGCAAACCGCCACGACGGCAACGGGCGATCCGAACACCACTTCACCGAACACCACTTCACCGAACACCGCCGTCGGCATCACTTCAGACGGAACCATGGTGGTCGAAGCCTCGCAGACAGGTCTGCGGGTCCGGCGCTGGTCCGACCTGACGATCGTACGGGAAGTCACGATGCCCTGTACCCAGATCCACGATCTCACGTTCACAACGGACGAACAGCATCTTGTGGCGGCAGGCGGTGAGCCTGGTGGATCTGGTTTTATCAGCCTGCTCAGCTGGCCGACTCTGCAGCCGGTCTGGCAGCGTGAACTTTCGTCGGACGTTCTTTACCAGTGTGCGGTGTCTGCCGACGGGCGGTCCATCGCCGCCGCGGGTCATGATCATTCCGTGTACCTTCTGGAAGCCGTGACCGGGCATCAGCTGGTCCGGCTGTCGGGCCATTCCAAACCGGTCACCACCGTCGCTTTCCCGGATGACCGCACCCTGCTGAGTGGCAGTCTGGATCAGACGATCCGGGTCTGGAGTCTGGACAGCGGACAGGTGCTGCGGTCGCTGACGAATCACACGGGCGCGGTCAGCGACCTTGCGGTCTGCCCGGCGTCAGACGTGCCACTGCCATTGATCGCTTCTGCCGGCCACGACAAAACCATTCGCTTCTGGCAGCCGTCAATCGGTCGCCTTGTGCGGTTCAAACGCGTTGCTTCACCGACCACCTGCGTGGCCTTCACACCGGATGGTGCGGCCGTTCTGGCGGGCTGCCGTGACGGTTCCGTCCGTTGCATCGATGTTGTCTCGCTGGCGACGCGGGACTATCCGGGACTGACAGTGGGATGGATCAACTGTATCACCGTTCATCCTGTGGAACGGCGTGCCCTTGTCGGTTGTTCAGATGGAACCGTTCGTAAGATCGACATCCAGTGGAATTCTGCGCCGTGATGCCGGCCCGTCCAGACAGTTCTTGGCTTGTCCGGCCTTCTTTGTCAGAATGATATTCCTGAACAATCACCGTCATATCTCAGCATGATCAGTCGGCTGATCTGATTTTCCGGAGCCCGAACGATGAAAATAACGACAGACATCCTGCGTGCGACCTTTTTTGTCTGCGGATGCTGCCTTCTGATTCAGTCCGCCGCCAATGCTCAGTCGTCCCGGGACCGAAGCCGCAAGGACGACTCGCCATCAGCCCGGACCCTGGAAATGCGGCTGGCCAAAGCCGAAGAGGCTCTGGTGAACGAATACCGCGACGTCGCGGTTGAGTTCTACAGTCAGGGAGAAAAGGAAAAAGCCATGGCCATGCTGCGACGGCTGAAACAGCTGAATCCCGACATGGAAGGTCTGGGCGATCGCATCGCGTCGATCGAAGAAGAACTGCTGCAGGAAAACGCCAATGAGATCGAAATTGACACGCGGATGCCGTGGACACCAGTCGGCGACGTGCTGGAAGAAAAGACGTTTCGGATTCAGGCCGCCGGTGAGTTCAAACTGACGTTTAACGCGACCATCGGTCCGGACGGCCTGAAGCCCGATGCCGAATCGAAGGATTATCTGCCCGGAGCCCCGCTGGGCTGCCTGCTGGGAGCCATCGTGACCGAAGGCAAGCCGGGCAAGCCGTTTCCCGTCAAATCGCAGCTGGAACATACGCCCAAAAAAGGTGGCACGCTGTTTCTGAAAGTCAACGTGCCCGAAGGCAGCCGCTGTCTCGGCAAAATCAAAGTCCGCGTCAGCGGCTACATCAGCAGCGGAAAATAGGCGAGGTCGACATCACCGCCAGTCCAACCCGGCATGGACCGTCAACAACTGAAAACGGTGTGGCAGACGAACGGCACTGCCGTTCTCTGACGCACAAAACAATAACAGATCGCGCGGAAGAAGCAGACGACACGCTGTGCAACCCAACCATCTGCCCCCACGCGATGTGGATACCCCATTCGGCCCCCATTCGACAGTCGCGAAGCCAACGAAGCTCAGGGACAGCTGACCAAATCCGACGAAGTTGAAGTTTGCCTGACCCGTATCGCCACTTGGTGGGGTTCGCAGCACGGCCGTGCCGATGCCCTCACGTTTGCTCCGAACCTCAGGCTCGTGGCCGCTGCACACGGCGATCACACCATCCAGTTATGGGATTTGAGACTTCAGAACACCAGGCCGAACCGGCCGGACATGAAGCTCGGGTCACCGACATTCTGTTTTCACACGACAGATGAAAGCTGTTCAGAAAAGCGTCAGTCTGCCAGCGGCATTACTTCCACTTTTCGAATGCTTACCCGACTGCCCGGGTCGTGCTGCTGGAACGCAAAGTGTCCCGACTTGAAGGTCTGCTCAAAGTCCAGAAATTCGTACAGCTCGTTGCCGTCCACGGTGATCTTGATTCTGGTCACATCGCGGCCGCGCCACACGTCGTCGCGTACTTCCAGGTCGTACGTAAACCACGTATCCGGTTTGACGTGCTGCTGATAGACATGGCACATGCCGTACAGCGATCCGGTTCGGATCGGGTCTGTATGAGTGCTGTCGATCTGAGCTTCATATCCATCGGTGAATCCGGGCCGGCGCGTGGTGCGGAAGTAAAGCCCCGAATTGCCACCATCATTGATCATGATCTCAGCGCGGTAGCGAAAGTTTGTGTACGGTCCTTTGGTACAGACCAGCATCGACGCCGGCCCGGAACCGCGGATAGCACCGTCCTTGACCTCCCACTTACTTTCGGCCCTGCCGACTTTTTCCCAGCCGTCCAGCGACTCGCCGTCGAACAGCGAAATCCACTTGTCCTCGGCAGCGACGCCGGACGCGGACGGAAGCAGCACAGTGGCAGCAGCCAGCAGAACACAGCAGCAACGACTCATGACGTTCATACGATTTTTCCGGAATACAGTTGGTGAAAGCAGCTTCGGTCGGCGACGGACAGGACTCAGCAGTCCGACCCGCGCGGCGGGAGCGGAAACATAACTACTTTGCCGATCACGGCAACAGCCAGCCTGATTCACCGGCCGACCGCCCGTCTCACACAGACTAAGCTTGTACCGGGCAATCCGCAACGCGGACGCTGTCGCGGTGGCCACGTTCACCACAGTTTTCGGAAAAGCCCTGTCCGAATTTCCTGCAGGACATGTGCTGAATGCCGGGCATCAGGCGGCTTTTGGCTCCGGATATTTTGTGTCGCCGACCACGTCGTGCAGGCCGATCCGATCCCAGCTGAAGTCCGGCACGTCCCTGACTTTTCTGCCCAGATACTGACTGTGGCAGTACATTCCGCGGACCTGTTTGTATCTCAGACGCCGGTCCGCCAGTGACGAAAATCTGCCCACAATCGGATTCGAGAGCGTGGCTTCGATGCACTCAAACCCAAGAGCCTCAGAAAACAGCGCCTTCAGCGCCATGTCCGTGAAGTGAAAGAAATGCCATGGTCTTTCATGAGACGAAAATGAAAAGTGAGTCACGATAAATACCGTGCCGCCCACGTTCAGTACTTTGGCGATCTCACTGGCCACAATCCACGGCATCGCAAAATGCTCAAAGCAGGCGCTGGAATAGACCAGGTCGAATCGCTCGCCTTCGTCAAAATAAGACGAAAGCCGGTGAGCGTCACCCATTACGTCCACGTTGCGGCCCGGGTAATAGTCGAAACCGACATACTCTGAACCGGAAAAATCCTCCCGCAACGTCGACCCCTGAACAACTTCCCGACTGCCAACCTCAAGAACCCGACTGCCTCGCCAGTCCTGCAGATTCAGTAGCTTCCGCTCCCAGTCGACCGTGCTGCCGGACGTCGGTACGTCGCGAGATAGAAATCGGCGGTCGAACACAGATTCCACTCGGTAACAAATATCCAGCATCGTGCGGAAAACGGAATTCATATCGGCCCCCTTGAGACAGGTCAGAACATGTCGACCGTCGACAAAATCTGACTGTCTGTTACCCAAGAACGGCTCTGAGCAGAACGAACTGTGGGTAATTCCCCTCCATCCGGCAGTTTCTTCGGTCCTCTACTCCCGCGGACTCATGGTCGGTTCAGAGAAGCGCACTAGGGATACCTCAGCAGCATAATCTGCCGAGCGCCGGAACTGACACCGTGCTCCCCACGTGAACCACCGTCCACGTGGCAGCAGGTTGCAGGTCCCAGGTTGCAGCGACGTCTGTCTGGTCAGGCGCAGATTCTCACGTCGTGTTCGCAACCGTGAAACGCCCCTCTGCCGACTCCGGGTCACTCGTTCTCAGCAGGCGATGCCGGCGGCCTGTCGGCAACCTGCTGACGAAACTGCTTCCAGGTCAGCAGACGAATGTTTTCATCCTGCAGCAGCTGCCGGGTGGTCTCCGACGTGAAGATCCGACGATCTCCGTCTCGGCGGGCGGCGCTGTTGGTGATCGCCTTCAGCTCGTCGTTGTCGAAGCCGCAGTGAATAATCAGCTCACTCACGCCGGGGGGCAGGCTGCGGATTGACTTGTAGTAGCTGGCGGTGCGCTGTTCATGGGTGTCGCCTCCGTAAAACTGAGCAATATGATCCAGCAGCGGCAGACCGTGCGCGTCCAGCGTCCTGACAAGGGCCGCGGCTCCCTCCTTCAGACCCGGGTACTCCCGCGCCACGGCACCGTCAATCCGGCGAAGAAACAGCACCGGCAGGTCGTAATCAAGACCGAGTCGTGCATAAACCTCGACCAGATCAGGACGACTGAACAACGCGCCCATGTGCGTATCCAGGTGCGACAGCGGCACACCAAATGAGATGGCTCGGTCTATCTGAGCCCGAAGTTCAATCTCAACTTCCTCAGCCCGGACATTCGCCGCTACCTGACTGACGTTATCCCACAGAAAGCCATTTTTGTCGACCAGACTGGGAACCCTGTCGCGCGAAGCCACTGGCCCCCAGCGGTAGTGCTTCCATTCGGCGTTCAGCGTCAGATGAATGCCGTAGTCATATTCCGGGTGCTGCCGGGCATAATCGGCAAATTCTGAAAACCAGGGGCAGGGCACCATAATACTGGCCGACGACACAATACCCGATTCCAGCCCGGCAATCGTCGCCATGTTGACGGAATGTGACATGCCGGCATCGTCGGCGTGCACAATCAGATAACGCTCGGCGTCCTGGCCGAGCGCCCCACGACAACTGACGACAACCAACGCCACGGTCAGCACACAATTCCACATTCTGGCGATCTCCCGGAGTTTCAGATAAGACTGAGTCCATGTTATGCGGATCACAGGGGCTCTGACAATGCACAGCCCTGCCACACTTGACTGTCCGCCGGCGGCAGCTACCTTCGCCACGGCCTGACTTTGATTCAGCCTGATTGACCGAATGATGAAAGATAAGAACATGAATCTTACGCGACGCCGATTCTGTACTGCCGCGGCGACAAGTTCCGTGGCCATGGGTCCGATGGCTGGGTTGCTGCCCGCGGCAAACGGGGCTGCCGAACGCAGGGCGGATGTGGTGATCATCGGAGCCGGACTCGGTGGCTGTGCCGCCGCCATGGCGGCACTCCGGAACGGCCGGCGAGTAATCATGACCGAACCTTCGGACTGGATCGGTGGGCAGCTGACCAGTCAGGGCGTCCCGCCGGATGAACACGGATGGATTGAAACGACGGGAGCGAACCAGTCGTATCGTGACCTGCGATCACGGATCCGTACGTATTACCGGACAATGTATCCACTGACCGATGCCGCCCGGAACAACCCGAAACTGAATCCCGGCAACGGAAACGTGTCGCGACTGTGCGCCGAACCGAAAGTCTGTCTGGCGGTGCTGGAAGACTGGTTCGCGGCGTTCGAGAAGTCCGGTCAACTGGTGCTGCTGCGTGAACACGTGCCTGTATCAGCCGAGACCGATCAGGACCACGTTCGTTCCGTCACGGTGCGTTCGACCCGGACGGGAGACTCACAGGTGCTGCACGCACCCTATTTCGTCGACGCTACCGAACTGGGCGACCTGCTTCCGCTGACCGGCACCGAATTTGTCACCGGTTCGGAAGCCAGATCCGACACGCAGGAACTGCACGCCGGTGAGACAGCTGATCCCGACAACCACCAGGCTTTCACCATGTGCTTCGCGGTGGATCATCTGCCCGATCAGAACCATGTGATCGACCGGCCGGACGAGTATGCCTTCTGGCGACAGTACGTGCCCGAGCTGTCACCGCCGTGGCCCGGACGGCTGCTTGACTTCACATACACTCATCCGTCTTCGGGCCGCCCGAAACGACTCGGCTTCGACCCCGATGGCGGCCGCTCTGTCGGCGGAACGCTGAATCTGTGGACCTATCGCCGAATCATTGACAGGTCGCTGTTTCAGCCCGGTCATTTCGACAGCGACATCAGCCTGATCAACTGGCCGCAGAACGACTATCTGCCGGGCGGCCTGATCGGGGTCAGTGACGAGGAAGCAACGCATCATCTGAAACGGGCCAGACAGCTGAGTCTGTCGCTGCTGTACTGGCTGCAGACCGAGGCCCCGCGTCCGGACGGAGGCGTCGGTTTTCCCGGCCTGCATCTGCGAGCCGACATGATGGGGTCCGACGATGGTCTGGCCAAAATGCCGTATGTGCGCGAATCGCGCCGCATTCGGGCGCTGTTCACCGTGCTGGAACAGCATGTGGGACGCGAAAACCGCAGTATCGTCACCGGCAGGCCGGTTTCAGAGGTCTCGGCAGCCGTGTTTGAAGACTCAGTCGGCGTCGGCAGCTACCACATTGATCTGCATCCCAGCACCGGAGGAGACAATTATATCGACTTCGCATCGCTGCGTTTTCAGATTCCGCTGGGCGCGCTGCTGCCGATCAGAATGCAGAACCTGCTGCCGGCCTGCAAGAATATCGGAACCACGCACATCACCAACGGCTGCTATCGCCTGCATCCCGTGGAATGGGGGATCGGGGAAGCCGTGGGCTGTCTGGTCGACTTCGCCCTGCACAGGAACCAGCCTCCGCACGCGATCCGACAAAAGCCGCAACTGCTGGCCGAATTCCAGCAGAACATCCGAAACCAGGGCGTTGAAACCGCCTGGACGGGTGACTGAAACACAGTCTCGAAGCCGTTGTGGGGTGGTCTCCCGACCGCGCCGTTGTGGGGTGGTCTCCCGACCGCCCCACCGCCTCGACCGCGCCGTTGTGGGGTGGTCTCCCGACCGCCCCACCGTCCCGACCGCAGGTCTCCATAAACACCATCCCGTGCCGCCCAGGCTGCGTTCCCGACGTTGGGGCGTTCAGCCGCAGCACACCCAACACCTGGCGGGCCCCGAAGCACGGCGTCTACTGCGGCTGGAAGCCCCGGTTACGTTCAGGCATGCTCGGTGTGTGCCTGTTCCCTCAACCCGACGGCACCCCGCGGAGCAGTCAGAGCCATGATTTCAGCGTCCGGAAGTCGGCTGCGATCGCCTGCCAGTGCTGCGGCACCAGTTCAGGCCGGCGATGATCCAGGTATTCTTCATGCAGCGAGATCGGCCCGTTGAATCCGGTGCTGCGCAGCATCTCAAAGAACTTCGCATCCACACGTCCCTGGCCCAGAGGCACGTTGGTCGGCTTCTGCTCGCCCCACACAAAGTCCTTCACATAGACGACCTGAATATGGGGACGCACAAGACGGAATCCGATCGGCCAGGCCGTCCCTGATTCCACGGTTGCATGGCGGATGTCGTAAGCCATACCGACATGTCGCGGATCGATATTTTCGAGGGCCCGATACAGATCCCAGACGGCTGCCCCGAAGTAGTTGCGACCGGCATGGTTCTGATACAGAGCCGTGATATTCAGCTGCCTGTTCATCGCCGCCAGATCTTTCAGACGACCGCGGTACTGATCAATCTGCTGAGTAATGGACTGATTTTCGTCGTACCTGAAATATTTCATCCGGTAATAGCGAATCCCGAGTCGCGAGGCGGTTGTCAGTACTTTTTCAGTCAGTGGGTCTGCGGGATCGTTGATGTCGGACGTCAGCACAGTGATTTCCAGATTCCGGGCCGCCAGTGCCTGCACCAGTTCCGGCAGTTGTTCGGGCACCGCTTCGGGCTCGATATGTCCGCCGGACCGCACGGGTGCCTCAATGCCATCGAAGCCAAGCGGCGCGACCTGGCTGGCCAGCTGCTCGTGGGTCAGAGAATTGAAGGGCTTGGTAAAGACGCAGACCGGGTTTCGTCCGACGGCCGGCTGTCTCGCAGAAAGACGTGAGGGGGCAACCAGCCCGGCAGCGGCCGTTGCGGCCAGAAATGTTCGCCGTGAGAGCATGTGAAATCCCTGGTTCAGAATAACAGTCGGTGAAATATGTCCGGTCTGGGACAGTGAGTCGACAAGTCGATCTTCCTGACGACCGCCTCAGTTCTCACGATAACGGATCACAATATCAGAACGTTCGGTCTCGATCGTCACGGTGTCGGCCGATTCATCGTGTACGCACCGCACCGGTTCCAAAGGGCTCAGGTGCCGCTGCTCGGCAATGGTCTGACCGGTTTCGCCGCTCACCAGCCGGACGATCAGAGAACGCTGAGCATTCAGTTCAGCGTTTTCCTGATTTTCCCTGAGTCTTCCGATCTGTCGCTGCCACAGCTGGCTGGCAGGATTTTCCCAGGACCAGGTAACAATCAGACTGGTGGGATCGCCGTAGATCGCGGGCATCACAGCGGGCACTCCGGGACGATGCCACCGCAGATTTCCCGTCCGCAGATCAATACAGAACAGCGTTCCGGAATCCAGTCGCATGTCTCCCATCCGCGAGGACGCGGACAGCTGACTACGCGGATTGCCCCAGTCCTTGACCAGCACAAACAGGCAGCCGTTGCGTTCAAACGCATTCAGCCCCGTCAGACGCTGGCGGTCAAGAAGTTCACTGACCGAACACTGAAGTTCCGTGTCCGCGGTCTGCAGATTCAGCACCACCAGGTTCAGATCCTCGTCAATCACCACCACTCGATGATCACTCAGCAGCCTTGCCTGGCCGGCGGCGAAAACCGCCAGCCGTGGTCTGGTTTCCAGCAGGTTCTGTCCGGTCAGCAGGTCTGTCAGCACCAGCTGCTGATCGCGCTGAAACAGGATGCGCCGGCCGGACACAATCGGTATCTGCATGGGGGGAATATCCAGCGACACCGTATCCAGCTTCTGACCGTCCAGGGTTCTGAATACTTCGCAGGTCTGCAGATTCTGTCCCAGAACCCCGATCACGCGATGGTCACCGCACAGGCGAACGGTCTGCTGAAACAGACTGGTATGAGGTCGGCCGGCCGTCAGTTCCCGCTGCCAGAGCAGCCGTCCGGTCAGCGGGTGCAGACACATCAGCTGAGAAGAAGTGGCCACCACAAGGTGACCTGGCCCGAGCGAACCGATCTCCAGCGGTGACATATCCGAATCTTCTCTGGGCACCTGTCGGAACCACAGGACTTCGGGACTTCCCGGGGATGACAGAGACAGCGCGCCAACATGACTGGTATCCGCAAACGGAATCAGTCCGGGCGTCTCGAAGTTGTTTTCCGGCCGGACGGCATCGACTGAACCAGGAAGTCGGCGCGGCGGACTGACGGCGCCCGTCTGCAGATTCACGCTGAACAGGTTTCGGTTCACCAGAAACAGACGGTCGGAAAACCAGTCCGGCGTTTCCACGGCAGCCTTGGCGGCCAGCAGAATTTCCACGATGCGGTTATCCGTATCCAGCATCAGCGTTTCGTCAATGGTCACGTCGTTGTCACCGGTCAGGTCGGGTTCCGCGGGAAGTCGGCGATCGGCCGTGATGCCACGAATCTGTCGGACCTGTTCGATCAGCTGCCCACGGTCTTCATCAGCGGCGTCACGCAGTGCGGCCAGCAGAAACAGCTCGGCAGCCGCATCCCGGTAATCACTGACCAGTGTTCGAGCAAACGCAATCTGTTCCGCGGTATCTCCCACGTGCCTGGGAAACAGAATGGCGTGTTCGATGCGCTGCAACTGTGTTTTTGCAGAATCATGAAACGACGCGATCGCTGAGGCATCTTCAGAAGGCAGCAGCGTCCATGCCGCCAGATCCGCGCGGACCCGCCACTCAGGCAGCATGTCCAGCAGCGGAGGAACCGGTTCCGGAGGCAATGTCACAGTCGCGTTCCGAGGAGCCAGCAGCCTGTGTCTGAGCCGCTGTTCAGCATTCAGCGGAAGCTGATTCAGCACGTCGCTGGCGTCTTCGGACATCGCTGCGACTTCAGCGGCGTCTGGACGATCCGGATGGAACCGCAATCGTGCCAGCTGACGCAGCAATGTCTGCCCCAGCAGCCCGGCCGCTTCGCGGTGGCTGTCTGAGTCTGATACTGACGGCAGCAGGCGTTTCAGCAGCAGCACAGCCGCCTCACGGTTTCCGGACAGAAGCTGTGACCGGGCCTGTGACAGAATTCGGGAAGGATCGGAAGCATCTGCAGCCGCCGGGCCTTCCGGTTCTGATCGCATCGCAGCGGCGGTCGGCAGAACAGTGACGGAAATCGGAGTACTGACACACAGCACGTCGTCGTCCGCAGTGACCGTGCCCACCAGGGAATGTCGCGTGGTTCCAAACACATCGCGTGTCGCCACCCCCCGTTCTCCGGCCTGCACGCTGAGCGTCGCCAGCGAGCCATCCTGCAGGGGCACCAGACAGGTCTTACCATTGCACGCAGCGCGTCCGGTCTGTCGCTGCAGCGAAGTCACCCAGCGCTGAGCACCGGTTGCCAGATCCAGGGCGCGGGCATGCCGTTCTCCGATCATCACGACAGCATCGTCGGATATGTGAACCGCGTAGTTGTCAACACTGCCTTCAGTGGCTCCCTCACCTTCAACCGCCCGGTCAACCTTCCAGAGGATGGCACCAGTCTGAGTATCCAGACAGTGGACACTGTCCCCCTGCGGAGCCGCCCAGACCATGCGTCCCGGCGAGAGTACGGGAGCAAAGGTCACGCCGTCGGCCGTGGACTGCGTCGTACCGTAGGAACCGCCGCCGCGGCTCAGATTCGAACCGGGTTCGTCACGCAGGTTGGTGGCCCATTGAAACTGACCGTCCAGCAGCCGCGTTCCGACCACAACGCCATTCTTCAGGGCTGACAGCACGATGTCCCCGTCGACACCGCACAGTGAGGCACCAGCGACGGCATCGTTCACGACAATGAAACGTCCCCGAGGACCTGATTCAGGTTCGTTCCGGTACAACACCGGCCGCTTCCACAGCAGCTGCCCTCGACTGGCCGTCAGGCAGTTGAGCCAGATCATTTCTTCATCAGCAGACAGCACAAACAGCATCTGCCGATGCAGCAGCGGCACGCCCATGAAATGCTGATCTGCAAACGGTGAAGCGACCGTCGTCTGGTCCGTATCTTCCTCCTCGGGCGACGGCGGAGACTGTCCCGCCACGGCCAGGCTGCCGTGTAAGGAATCTGCGTCGTCCGAGAACAGAAACTGATAGTCAAAATCGGCGGCGTCCCCCACCGTCCACGCCACAGACGGTGACGGCGTCAGGCGAACAGCAACCAGACGTGTGCCACCGTCGGAAACCTTTTCCATGGCCGGATCTGAATTCATTCCCGGCAGCGGACCGAACCGAAAATTTCCGCGATCCAGAGAAGGGTACTGCCGGCGAAAGACTCGAAAATGATCGATGAAGTACAGCATCTCACCGGCCACCACCACGCTGCCGAAATCGTCCATCATCAACAGGTCGCGGGCCGACGAACGGGTCCCGAATGAAAACGGCTCGGCAGAATGCCGCAGGCCCTGAACCGGATCTTCCGTATCCGTGGCGACCGACCACAGCCGGTTGCCGGACAGTTTGTCAAACGCAATCACGTGCAGCGGCGTCCGCAGAATCACCGAGTCGGCCGTCAAAGTGGGCTGCCACGAATTGACGGACAGCAGCGAACGATTGGCGGGCAGTGTGAGTCCGGCCATGGTGCCGGTGGCCTGCGGATGGTCCCAGACGGATTCCTGCCAGTGCCACAGCGGCTCCGGCCATGGAAGCCCCAGTGCGGCCGGAGGCTTTCTCTGACCGGTGCCGGCCATCCGAACCGTGGACGCCGGTGCGTCGGCGTCCCGTTCCAGCCTGAGACGATGTTTCAGGGCCTGCAGTGTACCGGATACCGGAAACACGGCGGGTTCCGGTCCGTACACGGACTCCAGCTCTGCCAGTACGGCCTGGCCCAGTTCCGGCTGCCCCAGCGTCGCCGCCAGAACGGCCTGCGCGGCGAGCGCCTGCATTCCGGATTCCGTCAACGGAAATCGACGGGCCACAACCTGCAGCCGGCCTGTGTCGCCGGAGTCCAGTGCCTGTTCCAGTGCTTCCCGGGCCAGCGGCCCGGTCGCGGTGTTCCATGCCACCCGGACTCGATAATCGGCCTGTCGCAGCAGCTCAAAGGCCGAATGATACGTACTGACGGACGGTCGCCCGGGAAACACGGGCGTGAACGCGTCGTGCGGCTGAGCAAACACCTGCAGCAGCGCCTGAAACGCCAGTTCCAGATCGCCGTTGTCAATCTGTCGCTTTGCCGCGTCGACCAGGCGAGCCGCTTCCTGAGACTGCACCAGGCTTTGCTGCAGAAATTCGACAGGGCCATGCAGATGCGGACCGGCCGCACCGTCGTCGGCATCCGTCGCGGCGGCCGTCGCGGCATCCGAGGCGGCGGCCGACAGCTGAGTCAGCAGCAGCGTCACCGTCACAGCCGCCAGCCACCGTGTCGGCCGATGAAGGCAACACCGCGGCGGCTGTGTGGACAGAGATGGCATTTGCGGTTTCGTCATACTGGCACCGTCGATTCAACAGGAGTCAGAAGAAGACGGGACGGCCGCTGCGTCATCGACGTTTCGCGGACTTCGCATCGTCCGTGTCTGACGGACTACCCGAACATTTCATCATACCCCAGCAGGTCATCTTCCGTGACAAATTCGTGGCGCTGTTCCTTCAGAACGCGCAGCGCTTCGTCGACGTTGTCCACGAAGACCGCTACCGATCCTCGCCCGCCGCGGCGATACAGCAGCGGGTAGACGTAATGAACATTCAGCTCGGCCGACATCAGACTGCCGCAGACGCTGGTGTGAGGCTGATCGGCCGCCGGCAGCATCACGCCGATCACTTCCGTTTCGCAGAAGGGAAGTCCTGACAGCTGCAGCAGTTCCAGTGTACGCTCGTAGTTGTTCGTAATCAGCCGTGCGATGGCGCTGTCGGCCGAATCCAGAATCGTCAGGGCCATCACCTTCAGATCGTCGCGTTCGACGCGGCGCAGCAGTTCGTGCAGAGAGCCGACCTTGTTTTCCAGAAAGACGACAAACTGCTGCAGGCAGGGCCAGTCGCGCCCGCGGGAAGTCACAGAGTCGACCGTGTTGTCCTCACCGAACGTGGAACTCATGCAGGATTCTTTCGATCCGGATCCGATGTCGTCGCCGGTAGACGACACCACCGATCAGGCCATCGCCCCAGACCGACCAAAAACAGTTCGACCGGCATCTGAAGCGGACATTCAGTCATCAGGTTTGCAAAAAACAGGTCAGCAAAGTTCAACCACCCGTCAGGCGGATTTCCGAAAACTATCGCGACCATCAATAATGGAATCGGCATCAAACCGCTTCCCGAAATAACTTTCAATGGCACGTGGATCCTTCAGCACGGTTTCCGCACTTCCGGACACCAGCACCTGACCACCGCAGATGATATAACTGCGGTCCGTGATCGTCAGCGTCTCACGTTCACGATGATCTGTCAGCAGAATGGCGATTCCCTTGTCCTTCAGCCCGTGAATAATGTCCTGAATACTGTGGATCGTGACCGGATCAATGCCGGTGAACGGCTCATCCAGCAGCAGAATCTCTGGGTCACTGGCGAGGGCTCTGGCGATTTCCAGCCGCCGCCGTTCTCCCCCGGACAGCGAACCTGACTGCTGACGACGCCGGTCCAGCAACCCGAATTCCCCCAGCAGCTGATCAATCCGGGCTCTGGATGCTTTCACTCCCACACCCCGGAATTCCAGGATCGCCAGAATATTCTCCTCCACCGTCAGACGGGAAAAGATACTGGCATCCTGAGGCAGATAGCCCAGACCATGCTGAGCCCGCTGGTACATCGGCCAGTGAGTCACGTCCTGACCGCGCAGCAGCACCCGGCCTTCGGTCGGGGCCGCCAGGCCACAGGCCATGCGGAAGGTGGTACTTTTGCCGGCACCGTTCGGTCCCAGCAGGCCTACGATCTCTCCCTTGCTGACGTCGAAATCAACACCGTCCACGGCACGTTTGCCGGGATAGTCCTTGACGAGTCCTTCGCATTTCAGCAGAGCCATCAGAGAATCCTTTCCACTGATCCGTCAGTCCCCGATGACCTGCATCGAGGGTCATTGCTGACTATCTGATTTTTTTCATCCGGCTGATGTTCGGATAAAACGGGACGCGAACGGACGGATACTTACCCGGATCCGTCGATTTAGGCCCTGAATGATACCGTACCGCAATTCCCTCGCCGCCGTTCAGAAAGGGCACGCCGTGCGGCCAGAAGATATACAGTGCTTTCCCGATCAGGTCCTGTTCCCGGACCGCGTATCGATGACTGAACACGCCGTTCAGCGGTCGAGCCTGAAAATCAAACAGGCGACTGTCCTTGCTCATCGACGAATTGTCACCAAACATCAGATACTCGTCCCCCGCCAGCTGGTATTCACCAAACCGACCGTAAGCCTGCAGCTGAATGGCTGTTTGCTCGGCATACGTGGCGGCCCAGGCTTCCGGATTATCAAGCAGAGAAGCCAGACTGCCGGGGTCCGGCACTTCCCCGTGCTGCACATTGTTGTGCCAGCTCGGAACAATGCTGACGCCGTCTCTGTGGTCAAATGCGATAATGTCGTTCCGGTAATAGATGTCGCGCTCCAGCAGCAGCCCGGACACGGTGGCCGATGCACTGCTGACCGCGATGCCACAGGGAGCGAGATCGTGCTGCCCCGGCTGAGGAACATCGGACGCTTCATATTCCAGCGTCTGGTCGAATTCAATCAGCGTGCCGTCGACCCACAGACAGATCCGATCATCCACGTTGGCGAAGGAAACCTCCCAGCTGCCCTCTCCCTGCAGCGACGTGCCGGCGGTCGCCATCACCTCAGAATCCCCCGGGTCCGCCGAATTCATCACACGCACCGTCGCCTCGCCGGTGGCAAGGTCGAATGTGCATCGAAACGTCTGAGGTCCTTCGACCAGTTCCAGGTCAAGCCGCCCGCCGTCGCCCACCTCGCGGACTTCCACCTCGGCATTGATGGTCAGGTCGCCCACCCAGTACAGACTTCCGGGATACATACTTCCGGAGCGGCCGACGTCGGCTGCATTAAAGCTGCAGAAGTCGGCAATCAGGCGGGCTGCCGGGCGAGCAGGTTCAAAACCGTTCTCCAGCCGCCTCCAGTCGGCTGCGTCCGGCTGAAAATGTCGATAGCGCAGCCACTGCAGATCCCCGGACCGGGTCTCACACGTGTAGGCTCGAGCATCGCTGTCGACGGTCCAGTCGTTGGCCGCCGCCAGCCAGCCCCCCACGGAACCGCTGTCGCTGCTTTCCACCGAAGGTTCCCACCGTTCCGGCCAGCCGACTTCCAGCAGCGGTGTGGCGGGATAGCGGTCATCGTGGACCGTCAGCTGAATATCCTTCTGAACATATGGGTCCTTCCGCGTGATCCGAAACGCTTCGTCGTCAGGCGTTCTGACCCACAGGTCCCCCTTGCGGATTCGCAGCGTTTCATCAGGCAGTCCGACCAGGCGTTTGATGTAGTTGACATGACCCTGCTCGGGATTCTTGAACACCACAACATCAAAGCGTTTGTATTCAGAGATCTGCTTGTTCACAAGAATACGATCGCCGTTGAACACCGCCGCGTTGCTGACGGCAATCTCTTTTCCGCAGTTTGAACAGACGGCCGTTTCGATCCGCCTCTGTAACGCACCGGATTCCTGATTGATTTCAGAACTGGCCCCCAGCGCGAACCGAAATCCACAGCCGTCGCAGGTCACATCCTTGTGCCGCCCGTACAACGTCGGAGCCATCGAGCCGGTGGGTATGACGTAGGCTTCCGCCTGAAAGGTCTTGAACAGAAACGCCAGCACAAAGGCAATGGCGATCGATTCGACCGTTTCGCGGACGCCGTCACCGGACTTTTTCTTCTTCGACCCCGTCCGGGGCTCGGCCGCTTCAGAAGATTCTTTTGTTTTTTTCACTGACATTGGCTGACGTCTGTCTTCAAGAAATTCGGGACCGAGTCCGCAGGGCGGGACCTTGAGTGCAGCAGTTCGCCGTCGCCCCCGTTTTCCTGGACACCGGCGGTCAGACCCATCATGGAATCGGAACGTCAGTGAATGTAGCGGATTCTTTCAAAATCCGGTATCCGGATCGGCAGTTCGTATCCTCCAAGCGTCAGTTTGCCCGGCCGCGACGGCAAATGTACCACAAATGGCTTACCCACCAGCAGTTTATGAGGCACGCAGGGGTCTTCCCAGTTCCGGCTGTCGGCGGAAACCGGACTGTTGTCGCCCAGCACAAAATAACAGTTGCTCGGGATCTGCACTGGTGTCTGCACCCCGTGACGTCGCCGGCCGGGCGTATAATACACGTCGCGAAACAGCTTCAACGCCTCCAGCCGGACGGCTCCCCCGGAAATCCCCAGTGCCAGCCGGCTTTGCTGAGTCACCGCTTCGGCACTTTGCCGAGCCTTTTCCGGGGTTATCTGAAAGATTGGTGCCGGGTCCGAGTCCGTCAACTCGGCCAGCGCCACCGGCAGATCCAGTTCCGGAAACAGTACGATTCCGTCCACCGCCACGATGATCCGATGATCAAAATTCGAAACTTCCAGCTGCATCCTGCTCTCACCGCCGGCATCGTCCCTGATCTCAGGCAAAGCAGCCACGCGAACCGTGTCACCGGTCGTCTCCGAAATCAGTTCGGCTGTCTTTGACGAGGGCTGAAGTTCCAGCCGGAATACCTCATGCCGCACCGGCAGAGTGACGGAAACCCACTCCGGTGCCTTCCGCCATGACAGCTCGACGTCCAGCATCAGATCGTGGACCGGGAATTCCGGTGAGGCCACTGAGGAGTTGTAGGCGTACAGATCGGTCAGTGGACTGATGTGAGACAAAGCCGCCAGCCGAAAGACGGCATTTCGGAACGGTTCGCTGTCCGCCCACGTGACCAGATCCTGCTGCATCTGGTACGGCATCACTCCGCGCATGCTCAACACCTGGCGTTCCCGGTCAAATTCAATGCGACTGACCCAGGTGACCGGACGATTCTGCATTTCTCGCAGGCAGGTCTGCCAGTCCGCCTCGGCCTGTCCCCCGGTCAGCGGAACCTCGGTCACATGCGCCCCGCCGGACCAGCGAAAGCTCCGCCAGTGCAGCCAGCTGACAGTCTGCTCGTCGGTCTGCCGGTCGCCTGAATCTGCCGTTCCGGCGACCCCGGCGGTCTCCTCAGTCTCCTCAGTCTCCGCCGCACAGACCAGCTGACCGTCATCCAGCCGCCAGTTTCCCTTCATCTGCCACGGCATCCGCCAGTCGTCGGCACCCGCCAGACAGGCGATATCAAAAACTTCGATGCGCAGACTCCGGGACGTTTCGAAATCCTTGCGGGCGATCTGACCTTCGATAAACAGGTCGCCATTCTGAATCTGCAGCGTTTCGCCGGGCAGCCCGACGGCACGTTTCACATAGGCTTCGCCCGGACTGGCCGGATTTCGAAAGACGATGGTTTCCCACCGGCGAGGCCTGCGCAGATCAAAAACTCCCTTGTGCACCAGCAACTGATCTCCGTGACTGATCGGAACAGACTCCACACTGATACTGGCCTGTCCGCAGTTGGGACAGCGGGCGTGCGTCCGCAGATGGCTGCCATCGTCGTCAGTCGCCTCTCCGTCGACCGATTCATCAAACGTGACGCCGAAGGCAAAGGGAAATCCGCAGCTGGGACATTCGACATGCTTGTGCAGGCCCAGCAGTCCCGGTGCCATCGACCCCGTCGAAATCAGGTAGCCTTCCAGAATGAAACCGCGCAGCATGATCACGGCAATCAGAAACAACAGCGACAGTTCCACCATGTTTCTGAGCCACTGAGATTCTTCCGGCCTGAACGCGTCCCTTTTCATGCTGCTTTATATCAGTCGACCATGTCACAGCGTTGCATCTTTTGCGGAATGGCGGAAGACAAGTTTTCAGGACGGTTTTGCCCGCTCTTTACCGACCGGGATCCATCTCAGCAGCAGCGGCAGCAACACCAGGTCTCCGAAGACACCACCAATCAGCGAAAGCGTCAGCAGTGCACCGAAATACACCAGTGGAATAAAGCGGGAAGCAGTCAGCACCAGAAAACCGGCCACCAGTGCCAGATGGGCAAAGATGACTGCCCGGCCAGCCCCGGCATGTGCTGTCTGCAGCGCCTCGGTGACCGAATGAACCCTGCGAGCTCGTTCGAAGGCCGTGATATAGTGAATGGTCGAATCCACCGTCAGCCCCATCGACACGCTGGCGATCATAGCGGTGCCGATATTCACCCGCATACCGATCCAGCCCAGAATGCCCATCACCAGCGCGACCGGAAAAATATTCGGCAGCAACGAGATCAGCCCGATCCGCAGACTGCGAAAGGAAATGGTCATGCACAGCAGAATGCCGGCACTGGCGACAATGAAGCTCTTCAGCTGATCACTGAGCAGACTTTCGATCAGTGAGGCCAGCAGCACAAACATGCCCGACGCCGACGGCGGCGTCTGTTGCTCCAGCTCTGTGTGATTCGCAAAAAATTCCTGAACACGGTCCCGAATTCGAGCAATCAGCGCCATCTTCTGTTCACTCGGCTGCTGTTCGGCAGACCGCAGCACGATTCTCATCCGCTGCTGTTCCTGATTGTACAGGCTGCTGATCAGCAAAGGCTGCTTCCGCTGAATCTTGCTGAGTCTGGTGGTGGCCGCGCCGACGCGGGGCGGCAGGTAAACAAGATCCGTGAGTGACAGCACATGAAAGGATGCCTCGTCCGCGGTCAGCTCTCTGAGTTCTTCCGTCAGCTGATTGATGTCCTCCAGAAAGTCGTCCGTGAGTTCGGGCGGCGTATCAAAGGCAACTTCCCAACTGCCAGCGCCACCCAGCCGTGTTTCCACAAACCGCAGCGCCTGAACGATCGTGGACGATTCCCTGAAGTTCCTGCTGAAGTCCGTTTCCAGCGTCAGGCGGAACACGCCCGGAATCGCGACCGCAAACAGCATCAGACACAGAATCCCCGTGCTCACCGGACGCCGTTCCACCGTCCGACAGGTCAGGTTCAGCAGATTGTCCAGCCAGTGTTCCATCGGCACGCTCGACGGAACGCGCAGCCGCGAGCCGGAAGCCAGAGTGGCGGGCAGTACCATCAGGCAGGCAACCAGCACGACGCCCGTCGCCAGACACATCATCACAGAAAAACTGCGCACCGGAGTAATCTGACTCACCAGCAGCGAACCAAAACCCACGGCGGTCGTGACACACGTCCAGAAAATCGGTGCCGCCATTTCCTTCAGCGTCTGAGCCGCAATGCCGCGTCGAACCGCGGACGTCGACGCATCATCCTCGACTTCGCCGCCAGCGGCGGCGTTCCTGAGATCACGGTAGTGCACAATGACATGCATGCAGGTGGCGATGCCGATCACGGTCACCAGAGAACTCAGCATCGAACTGACCATGCTTAATTCAGCACCCACCAGAACCAGCGTGGCCCGCGTCAGCACTACCGAACCCAGGACCAGTCCCACCGGCGCCAGCAGCCACCGGAGTCCGCGAAACATCAGCAGCAGAACGGTCGACAGAATGACCAGCGACACCAGAAACAGCTCGCGAGAATCTTCTTCCACCAGCACGAACATGTCGTACACCTGTACCGGCTCGCCGGCAACAGCCACGTCGCCCTCGATACGGCCGGACAGTTCGTCGGCAACTCTGCGGATCCGTGCCAGCGTGTCCCCGCGCGGGATGGAAGACCGGGCTTCCGGCAGCAGCTCCAGCATGATGCCGGTGGTTCTTCCGTCACGTCCCACCAGCGTCCCTTCGAAAAGTTCAGCCATGGACCGGCGGGCGGGTTTGTAACGCGGCCCGGCATCCAGCAGGTCCGCAAGGTGCTGCGTCTTTTCGCCGTTGACGCCGGGAATTTCATTCAGTTTCGCAGCCACGGAACGTATCCGGGCGGCGGCCACGTCGTCCACCTTCAACAGGGCATCCGTCTTCAGGACATCGCTGAGTGAATCCGGGTAGGGTTCGACGTCGATCCTGAACAACCGCGGTTCACTCCAGGCCACTATCACAAACTCGTCGCCGCCGAATACACGGCGGCTTCGCCGCAGCAGCTGCAGGTCCGGATTGTCGTCCGCAAAAAACGCTTCGATCCGCTGGTCAAAATCCAGACGCTCTGACAGCGGAATGGCAGCCAGAACGGCCAGCACGGCAGCCAGCAGCAGATAGTTGCGAATGGTAATCAGGGCAGTCATGGGGCGAAGATTAGCAGAATTGCCAACCATGCAACTCCGGCCCCCCGCGGAAACGCGGCATTTGGCACATCCCCCGATCCCGAGACCGGCGAACACCCCCGACGTGCTCGACGTGCTCGACGTCCACGCCACACCCGATCGCTGCGCGGCCTGCAGCTGCTTCTGCCTGTGCATGATGTCGCTCACACAGCAGCCGGCCGGGCAACCCGGTACGTCGTGCCGGTTGCTGCGACTGACGCGGCTGGCACGGAAGTGACCGTCGTTCGGAACAAAGCGACTTTCGAACGTGTACCGGTTCCGGCGATGGTGCGTCCGGGAATCTGTTCTGTCCGGGCAGAAAACGTGGCGTTTGGACAACATTCCCGAATGTTTCAGCCATCACCACCCGCGAACGTGACCTAGCTTTACTGATACGGAGGATCCGCGCAGCGCCCGGACCGTTGCGTTTACCGAAAACCTGTCCAATCCGTTCAACGGAGAAAAGTGAAGATGGTTGCCCCTGCCAGCACACGAAACAGCAATGATTTCGAAACACTGAAAGAACACATCCATGGCAAGCTGGTCGAAAAACTCGACCTGACACGCCTGTCCGAACTGGAAGGCGATTCACTGCGACGTGAAATCCGCGTTGTGGTAGAGCATCTCTGCGACACGGAAAACCCGCTGCTGAATCGATCGGAACGCGAGCGACTGGTAGAAGAAGTCCTTGACGAAGCATTCGGCTTCGGTCCGCTGGAACTGCTGCTCAAGGAAGAGGGCGTGGCCGACATCATGATCAACGGCCCCAAGAACGTCTTTCTGGAAAAGGGCGGCCGGATCGTCAAATCAGACGTTACGTTTCGCGACAACGACCACCTGCTGCAGATTCTGGACCGCATCGTTTCCAAGGTCGGCCGCCGCGTGGACGAAACATCACCGATGGTCGACGCTCGTCTGCCGGATGGTTCACGTCTGAACGCCATCATTCCGCCGCTGGCCCTGGATGGTCCGTCGCTGACGATTCGTCGTTTCGGATCCAACCCGCTGACGCTGGAAGATCTGCTGAAGTTCGACGCCTTCACACCGGAAATGGTGATGTTCATGGAAGGCGCCATGAAGGCTCGCCTGAACATCATCATCAGCGGCGGTACCGGTTCCGGTAAAACCACACTGCTGAATACGCTGTCGAGCTTCATTTCGAACGAAAACCGAATTGTGACCATTGAAGACGCGGCCGAAATTCAGCTGCAGCAGGAACACGTCCTGCGGCTGGAAACCCGTCCGCCGAATATCGAAGGCAAGGGTGCCGTTTCCGCCACCGACCTGGTCAAGAACGCCCTGCGAATGCGACCTGACCGGATCATCATCGGGGAATGCCGAGGCGGAGAAGCACTGGACATGCTGCAGGCGATGAACACCTGCCACGACGGTTCACTGACCACCGTGCACGCCAACAACCCGCGGGATGCCATCTCGCGAATCGAAACACTGGTCAATATGAGCGGCGTGGAACTGCCGCTGTCGGCTCTGCGAAAACAGATCTCCTCGGCGGTACACCTGATCATTCAGGCCAGCCGACTGCAGGGCGGTCCTCGAAAAGTCACCTACGTGACTGAAATTGTGGGGATGGAACAGGACACCATCGTGATGCAGGACATCTTCCGCTTTGTTCAGGAAGGCATTGACGGAAACGGCAAGGCCGTGGGCCACTTCCTGTCGACCGGCGTGCGGCCGAAATGCATCGAACATCTGGAACAGGCAGGAGTCAAACTTCCGCCGAGTATTTTTGCGGAGCGTATGCTTCGCAGTCACTAGAAATCGATCCGCCGGACCTGGTGCCGGGACGTCGGTATCGATCGCGATCGGGCCGACATCGTCGTCGGCCGTGAGTCTTCGGCGGTAGGTCATCAGCCGAAAACAGTGCGGCAGCAAACTGAAAAAACATGACCGGCCGCGGCCGGTCATTGAACACGGAAATCATACCGGAGCACACCCATCATGGACCCTGTCACAATCATTCTGCTGGCAGCCTGCGGAGGCATGATCGCGCTGGTCCTGAGTGTCGGCAACATCGTTCAGGGACGCCGCGCTTCGCAGGCCGAATCCCGACTGGCTGCCTTTACCGGCGGCAAGTCTCAGTCAGGCAGTCAGATTGCGGATGAAATTGTGCGCGACGGACTGTCGTCGGCGAGCGGAATGCTGGGACAGCTGATCGCGCGTTTCAAGAACCTGCCGATGTTCTTCCGACAGGCGGAATCCCCGCTGAAGCCGGAACAGTTCCTGGTTCTGTGCGCCGGAACCGCCGCCGTCGGCGGCCTGCTGGCACTGATCATCCGTTCGCCGGCCGCGCTTATTCCGCTCGCCGCCATGATCGGCTTCGGCTGCCCGTGGGTCTGGCTGTGGTGGCGTCGTCGTCGACGCTTCAAGAAATTTGAAGGACAGCTGTCCGACGCTCTCGAACTGATGGCCCGGGCACTCAGATCCGGCCACAGTCTCAGTTCGGGGCTGCACGTTGTTTCCAGCGAAATGCCGGCTCCGATCTCGACAGAATTTCTGAAGGTCCACGAGGAACAGAATCTGGGGATTCCGATTGACCAGGCACTCAAAAATCTGCTGAAACGCGTTCCGAATATGGACCTGCAGTTCTTCGTGATCGCCGTCTGCATCCAGCGACAGTGCGGCGGTGACCTGGCGGAAATCCTGAACAAGATCAGTGGTCTGGTCCGGGAACGATTCAAGATTCTGGGGCAGGTCCGGGCACTCACCGGAGAAGGCCGCATCAGCGGTATCGTGCTGATGGCACTGCCGCCGCTGCTGTTCGCGGCCGTCTATTACCTGAATCCTGAATACATCATGGTTCTGTTCGATCGCGAAGAAGGCCGCAAGATGCTGTTTGCCACGGGGTTTCTGCAGATTCTGGGTGCCATCTGCATCAAGAAAATCATCGACATCAAGGTCTGATCAGGCCTGACTGCAACTGGTACAAAGGTTGACTCGCAGGCCGCCCCTGCGACCGACAGACATCAGATTACGACAAGAAGAGAGCTGTGTGATGAATCCTGAATTCCTGATTCCGATCGCTGCCTGTGGAGCCATCACCTGCGGCGTCTGGGCCGTCCTGTCAATGTTCACCAGCAGGAAGTCCCGCGCCTACGAGCGGCTGGACGAACTGCGGGATCCCAGATCCCGCCAGCGTCGCGGCGCCGCCGGCAACAATGGCGCGATGAACAACATGATCGAACGTGCAGCGCCAGCCCTGTCCAAGGCGCTGCAGCCAAAAACTGAAACCGAACAAAGTGACCTGAAGATTCGCCTGGCAAACGCCGGCTTCTCAGGCTCAAACGCGGCCCGCAACTTTCTCGCCCTGAAACTGGTCGGGCTGATTCTGGGTCTGGTCTTTGGAGCAGTCTATGGCTTTGCCGCCATGGGAGCCTCCAGTAATTCATGGATGGCCTTCGTCATCGGCGGCGGCGCCGGCTTCTACATTCCCGAAGTCATCCTCACCCTGCTGAAAATGTCACGGCAGCAGAAAATCTTTCTGCAGCTGCCGGATGCCCTGGACCTGCTGGTCGTCTGCGTGGAAGCAGGACTCGGCCTCGATGCCGGCATGCGACGCGTCTCAGAAGAACTGGCTACCGGAGCTCCGGAGGTCTGCCAGGAACTGGCCACGTCCAATATGCAGCTGCAGATGGGCAAACCCCGACGCGATGTCCTGCACGATCTGGGCGTCCGCACGGGCGTCGATGATATGAGATCGCTGGCCGCCATCCTGATTCAGGCGGATCGCTTCGGCTCCTCCATTGCTCAGGCCCTGCGAGTCCAGTCGGACAGCATGCGGACCAAGCGTCGACAGATGGCGGAAGAAAAAGCTCAGGGAGCCGCCGTGAAGATGATCTTTCCGCTGGTCCTGTTCATCTTCCCCGGCATCTTCGTCATTCTGGTCGGCCCGGCCGGCATCCAGCTGATGGATAACCTGGTCAACAAATAGACCCGGTCAACAGGCCCACCGGCACCAGAAGCAGCCGTCGAAGACATCAAAAAACACGGTTCCGGACGAGAAGCCCGGAACCGTGTTCTGTTTTCGCACCACCCAGACAGCGTCGGCCGCAGCGGCCGCGACTGCTCAGAAACTTCCGCTGCGCAGCTGCTGCTGCTCCAGCTCGTATTTCCGAGCCGCCTCAACCTGATTGGGCAGCTTGAACTCCGGACCGGCAGGAAAATACTGGACGTCATCGTCAAGATACGTCGCCGATGGCAGCGTCTGCCCACCAATGGATGTCTGGCAGCCAGTGAATAGAGCACTGGATGCCATTGCTGCCAGCATCGACAACAAAATCCGTTTTCGCCCTGCAGGTGCCTTCACGAGTCTATACCTTCAACTGTGACCATGTTTGGAGGATGACGAGCCTGCGCCCGAACGGTCCGCCGCGGAGTGAGCGGTTTGTATTCAGTTCTCTTATCGGCCGTCTTCACCCCGGGAATTCGCAAAACCACTTCAATCGCTAAATCTTTTGCAACCGGAAGACTATGATCCCGCGCTGAGTCGGCACAAACTGCCGGTCACGTCCCCACGTACCACCAGCCGCAGAATCCCGCCGCAACACGCGCAGCACGAAACGCTCACCGCAGTACGCTCACCACAGTACGCTCACCGCAGTACAGTCACCACGGCACGCTCAGTACAAAACCCTCACTACACCAACACCCGATCAGCAGAAACATCATGCAGTTATCAGGGATCCAGACGGATGTTGTCCTCGGCGATCGCGCCGCCAATCTGAACCGCATGGAAGCCGTGGTGGCCGAGGAAGTCGGGCAGGGCAGCCGCCTGATCGTGTTCCCCGAGTGCTTCACCACCGGTTACTGCTTCGATTCGCTGGAAGAAGCCGCCGCTCACGCCGAAAGCATGGACGGACCAACCGTGGAAACCGTCACCCGTCTGTGCGCCCGGCACAACTGTTTTGTCGTGTTCGGGATGCTGGAACTGGATCAGCAACGCCTGTTCAATGTCGCCGCTCTGGTCGGACCGTCGGGCCTGGTGGGCAGTTACCGAAAAATCCACCTGCCCTGGCTGGGCGTGGACCGCTTTACCACGCCCGGAGATCGGCCCTTTGAAGTACTGGAAGCAGACGGACTCCGCATCGGTCTGCTGATCTGCTACGACGGCGGCTTTCCTGAGTCCGCCCGAGTACTCGCGCTGGCCGGTGCCGACGTCGTGCTGTTGCCCACCAACTGGCCGCCGGGAGCGGAAAATATTGCCGCGCATGCGAGCAATGCCCGAGCGATGGAGAACAGCATTTACTTTGCCGCCGTCAATCGTGTGGGTACCGAACGAGGATTTTCGTTCATCGGACACAGTCGCGTCTGTGATCCGGTCGGAACGACGCTGGATTCAGCCGATCACACGAAGGCCGCCGTCGTGCGAGCCGCCATCGATGTTTCCCGGGCACGCGAAAAGCGAATCGTCCGCGTTCCCGGCGAACACGTGATTGATCGAATCGCTGACCGCCGCCCCGAAATGTACGGCCTCCTCTGCCAACCTCATTCTCTGCCACGGCCGGGACGCGACGAAACAAACAGGGCTGACATGACGGCTGACGAACAGGACTGACTCAGCAGGCCGTGTTTCTTTTTCGTGCCGACGGGTTTGATCTCCTCAAGTGTTCCAGCACGTCTTCGCTGTCGTGCTCGTGCTCAGCAAACAACCAAAGATTATTGTCGAACCTGACGGATCAGAGTGATCAGAGCAGGAAGGCTATTCAACGAAACAGTTTTTCAAGTGCCTGTCGTGGTCGATAATTTCCATCAACGAATCGGTCCAGTCGCGCATGGAAAGAATTGTAAAGAATTCGCTCTTCATTGAAGGCGCCTGTTGAATGGCCAGTCTCCATTCACGTCGACTGAACGGGTCAGCGATAATGGCGTCCCAAAAGCCGGTCTTTGTGAAGACCGTCCTGATCGCTTCCGTGGCCGTGCCATGCAGATGACTGATCAGATAAGTCGCCATGCCAACCTGGAAGCCATGCAGTCGCGGACGAGCGCTGAATGCGTCCAGTGCGTGTGAGATGAGATGCTCGCTGCCGCTGGCCGGGCGGGAACTTCCGCAAATGGACATGGAAACCCCGTTCAGCATGAGCGCCGTTGCCAGTCGCTGGACGCCATCCAGTTTGAAGTCGGGTTGCCCCATGAACTGAAAAACACTGGCGTCGGAAAGCAGGGCAGCAAAATCATCGACAGGTGTATCCCGATGATGAAAGGCAAGTTTCCAGTCTTTGACGGCCGTCAGTTTCGAAACCAGATCGCCGATCCCGGCCAGCCAGAGCGATTTGGGGGCCTGAAGACACACCGCCGTGTCGACGACAACACCGCTCGGCATGCTTGACTTCATAGAAACACGTTTTCCGGATTCCGTGAGACTCGACTGCGGACTGCAAAAGCCATCATTCGACAATGAGGTCGGAATTGAGAGCATGGCTGTTTCGGAAAGGAAGCCGATATACTTGGCTGTGTCAATCGCTTTTCCGCCGCCAAGGCCAAGAACGCAGTCGATCACAGGCAGTTCCGACGCAATCGCCCCGGCCTCTTCACGCGATGCCTCGCACGCTGATCTGACGTGTGCAGGCGAGATGCCCTCTCGATCCAGGCCAGCCTGCAGCCGATTAATGAGCGTTTTCGGTAAGCCATCGCTGTGAATCAAAGCGACCGTCTGATAGTTCGCTCGACGCAGGTAAATGCCGACTCGATCCAGCGCGCCTGGCTTGATCCGCACGAGTCCGGGAATGGAAACCTCGCGTTGTCCCGGAATCATGTCGCACCCCCACACAGTTTCCCGGAGATCTCGGACCACTTCGAAAAATCCTGAAATGGTTCGCCCCGGGACGTAAGTTCCGTCGCCAGCCACCCGCGCGCAAATCGCAGTTCGGGCGGCACCATCAACGATGGTTCCAGATCCGGACGACCATCGCCGGCGAATGCGACGGTGCCGCAGGTTTGAATGGCGTTTTGAACAACGGCAGTCTTGGAAATCCCGAACTGCCTGGCGAAGAAGGGCGACTGAGTCGGCAGTTGCATCTGCAACCCATGCTCCGGAGTGTATTCGCCAGGGTTGGTGTGCAGTTCGAGTTTCAGATTGTGTTGTTGAAAGAACCGTTCAATGTACCAGCCGCATCCGTTCGAAACGACGACAACATTCCATCCGTGACCTTCGAGTCGCTGTACTGCAGCTGCTGCCACGGAATCGAACTCCATCGCGGCCAGAACGCGTTCCATCTCAGGCATCTCAGCGTGAATTCTCTCAAAAATTCTTCGCAGCGCCTCAAAGTGCGTTATCTCTCCTCGCGTATAGGCGTGCCATGGCTCCAGATCTTCCGGGCAGAGCAGGTGCTGTACCGCGCACGAATAGAAATCGTACTGCGTCATGGTGCCATCAAAATCAGACACAAGCGTCTTGTCGAACGCCATTCGGCTTACTTTCAGTTTCGTCACGCCGTGCTGTTGCAACGTTCATATCGTACAGCAGTTGAGCGTGTTCAGCCATTCCACCGCCTTCACGCCGGCACACCATTTTCCGGCCCCTCAACGCGACCGCATTGAATCGGCGTTTCGTGGATGACGAATTCTACGAGCCCGGTCGGTCGGCAGAATCTGCCGGAAAATGGGTCGCAGACCGATCGGATCCTGCATCACCTGGCGTCTGGCAGCAGGATCTGCAGATCAGTCTGGACACGATTTCAGGATTGCACTACACAGTGGCACTTCCTGCTGCAGACCTGATCTTTTCGGCAGGAAATTGCACCAGTCCTCTCCCTTCTGTTTCCTCCTGTCCAGCAGACCATGCAGTGCCGCACGTTGCTCCGCCATTTTCGGAGCCCGCTGCGACTGCGGTCCCGTCTTTCATCCACAGCTGTTCCGTCGAGGGAGCACCGCTATGCCCATGCCGCCACTCCGATCCCCCGGTCCTGCCCTGATCTGCTGTTTTTCGGCCTTGTCGCTGATCAGCGGCTGTCTGCACCCCGGAATGTATTACGGCCGCCCCTATGGTCAGCCCATGTATGCTCCGCCGCAATCGCTGAACCCCGGAAATCCGGGCACTCTGTATATTCCCGAATCCAGCGACCAGCCCTACGCGCCTGGCGGCGGGACGTACGACACGGACCCCGACGATGACTTTCGCCGTTCAGATGACGAAGACCAGTTCTTCAATCCCGACGGTGGTGTTCCTCTGCCAAATGATCGAAAGAGCCCCTTCTACGGCGACGATGACCTGGGACCGTCCACACAACTGATTCCCGAATCCGAACCGGTCGAAAGCACCGTAGCCCGCCCCGTGGCCCTGACGTCCGGAACATCACTGCCTGTGGAGTACGGTTTTGATACCGCTGAGTACCGCTGGCTGCGCGGAATCGTGCGGCAGGATCCCGAAACCGGTCGCTGGGGAATCATTTACAGCCTTGCCGGAAATGACCGCTTCGGCGGACAGTTGCTGCTGCAGGCAACGCCCGCCCAGCTGTCTGACCTGCGTGACGGTGATCCGGTCGATGTCAGTGGCCGCCTGGCGACGACCACGGACGGCAGCGGGATGCATTTCTACGATGTCGAACAGATCCGAATGATGGCCACGCGGATCGCCATGTAAACCGGTCCGCGTCGTTTTCAGCTTCTTTTTGGGGCGGCAGAATGTCGGTCCGGTCTCGCAGGTCGTAGAATCCGCGACATGCAGACTTCCAGCGACAATCTACAGGCGCAGCAAACCATTCCGAACCCCGGTTCGGCCGGCGATCCGGAACCCGCCGAACCATTATTTGTGCTCACCTGTCTGGTCGCTCCCGTTCTTTGGGGAATCGTGGTCCACCGTGTCTTCCGCCATCTCCGCGGCCGACAGCGGTCGACCAGCGACGACGCTGATTCCGTCTGGCCGGATTATCAGATCTGAGCAGAAACGATGCGGGCGGAAAAGATCCGGGCAGCAGGAATACGGGCACCGCAGATCTAAGCTGCAGGTAGTCAGGCAGCACAGATCCGGACACGAAGAGCACGCGTCACCGGCCGTCGGGTCCCGTTATGAAGAAAGCCCGCAAAGCGACATCGCTTTGCGGGCTTCTGAGATTTTCACCGTCATCGGCCACCTGCGGCAGCCGTCAGCAGTTACTTCACCTTGATGGCATACAGCCGGGACCGGTCCGATACGAACATTTTTCCATTCGCGATGGTAGGCGTGCTGTAGATACTGGAATTGAAGGTTTTGGTTTCAATTTCCTTCAGCTCGTCGCCGGCTTCCAGAATGACCATTTCACCGTCCTCGTCGCCCAGCAAAACACGACCGTCCACGACCATCGGAGAACCCCAGACAGCCGCAAAGGTGTCATAGACCCATTTCGTTTTTCCGGCTTTGAAGTCGACGCAGTGCAGAAATCCGCTCAGGTCCGGCGCGTAAACATTGCCGCCGGACACAGCCACGGTGGAAATCGTGCGTCGGAAAATCAGACCGTTTTCTTCACCTGTCACGCTGCCGTCGGTATCGACGCCGCCGACATGCCAGATCTGACCGCTGTTGGGGTTTTCCTTGTACCCGTCACCGTCGGCGATCATCGGACTCAGGTCACCGGTCTTCGTGGCATCGATCCGATACAGGTGGCCGACACCTTCGCCGTGTTCCGGGTCCTGACCGACCGCCAGCACGACGCTGTTGTCGACAAAGACAGGCGTGGAGATAATCGCGTTGCGAGTGCCGCGTCCACCCAGTTCCCATGCTGAATCCTTCGGATTCAGGTCAAACCACCAGACGCGTTCGCCGCTGGCCACGTCAAAGGCATAAAGTACTCCGTCACCGCCGGGCATGAACACCAGTGCTTTTCCGTTGACTTCACCGACGGCGGGCGAGCCCCACTGGCCGTGCAGGATATTGTTGAACGGTGCGGGCGCCTGAGAATCAAGGGCCGGGCTGTTGTCTTCCCAGACCAGTTCGCCGGTCTTTTTGTTGACCGCGATGAAACAGGGGGCTCGGGGAGACGGCACTTCCAGATGAGCCTCGTCGACACCGTTGGACGTCACCAGCAACACCAGGTCACCGTAAATGACGGGTGAGCTTGTGGCCAGGTTGTGAGGAAACACACCCAGTTCGTCCATCATGTCCAGCGACCACACGATGTCAGCATCCAGCTCTTCAGCGTCCACTTCGTCCTGATAAGGGCCGTCGTTTTCGCCGTCATGGAAACCTTCGACATCAATACACATCAGTTCGCAGCGGTTTGTCGCCACGTACAGCAGGCCGTTTTCAATGCAGGGCGTGGAACAGATACCCTGTTCCGGCCAGTCGTTGACGCGGCCCTGAGGCAGTTTTTCCCGCGTCAGCTGCCACAGAAACGTTCCGTCCTTTTCATCAAAGCACAGAATACAGCCGCGGTCGCCTTTGTGCTTTTCACGATATTCGCCACCGTTGTTCGTGCCCACGAAAACGCGACCGTCGGCCACAATGGGATTTCCGTAGGTCTGTGAACCCAGCGTGGCCGTCCACGCGACGTTTTTGCCTTTGCTGGCATCTTCTGATGCCACAAAATCCAGATTCAGGCCGGTGGTCCTGTTCACCATGTTTCGTGAAGGATCGCCGCCCCACATGGCCCAGTCACCGCTGATGACATCGGTGTCCGCCGACGCTTCACCGGCAGCCGGTTTTTCTTCTGCGGCGGGCTTCTCTTCTGCTGCCGGTGCTGGTTCTGCTGCCGGTTCAGCGGCTGGCTTTTTCTCGGCCGCCGGCTTGGGTTCAGCGGCTGGCTTTTCTTCGGCCGCCGGCTTGGGGTCTTCAGCCGGCTTCTCTTCCGCTGCTGGTTTCGGTTCAGCAGCTGGTTTCGGTTCTTCGGTCGCTGGCTTTTCTTCCGCCGCCGGCTTCGGTTCCTCGGCCGGGATCGTCAGATCCGGTTTTTCTTCAGTCGCAGATTCCGTCGCCGGTGCTGGTAAGTCCATGTCATCGACCGGAGCGCCACCGCCCACGCCACTGCCGGCTTCGGGCTCGGAAGGTTCCGAGGGTGTTGTTGGAGTTGATTGAGGTTCCTGACAGCCAGCGACGATGCAGGCCGCCAGCAGTACCATCAGGAATCCCGAGAGACGCATGTTCATGAGATTTTTCCGCATTAAATGTGTTGCATGATCAGAAACGTCGGCTCGCGGTCATTTCATTCCGGAGCCGACCGGGACCACCGCACTGCCGGCGGTGATCCCCTGTCAGGGCAGTTCGCCCTCATCATTTTCCGTGCGATATTCGGTTACTCGGTGACAATCACATTGTCAAAGTAACAGTCTGCCAGCGAATACGTATACAGTCCGGGAGCTCCCTGAAGATTGGGGTGCGGGTCAACGGCTTCGATAGACCATTCTTCCGGCTCATCCTTGTCGCGTTCCCAGACTTTTCCCAGCACGTGAGCACCGTCGTCTTCGATGCGGACGGTCATCTTCATCGTGTACCACACGTCCGGATCAGAACGGAATCTGACTTCCTTTGCCATGCGCAGGTGAGGTGGCCAGGTGTGGATCTGCAGCTTGCTGACGTTGCCCTTGATGATGAAATTGTACCGCTGAACAGTCAGCCCGATGCTGGGCAGCTGACGCTTTTCCTCACGCATCAGCACATCTGCCTGAACGGTGTACCCCTTCATTTCGGACAGGCCGAGCCAGAAGTTCGTGCTGATACCGCTGCCGCGTTTCAGCGCGATACTGCCATCCACATCGGTGGGCTGCAGTTTCTTCACCGCGTTGATCCATACGGGCGGCACCTGAAACCCGGTGTAACCTTCGAAGTCCCATTTCCACGGAAGCGGGGGGAAGGTTCGGGCTCGGGTAAAGGCCGTGTGTTCACCGGATGTTGCCGTCAGTTCGAAACCCTGTTCTGGCGCATCGGCAGCCACTTTAACGGTCAGTCCGTCAACGGTGACTCCCTGAATACCTTCCGGAACCGACAACTGAGCGTCAACTTCTCCCAGCAGCCGTCCGTTTTCGTCATAACCCATGACCTGATAGGTCTGTTCGCCCCCCGCCATAAATCTGGCTTCGTACGGTGTCACCAGAATGCTGGCAACTTCACCGGTGGGCTCTGTTTCGACCAGAGGCGGGATTTCGACTTTGGTACGTTTGCCGGCGTTTTCATTCCCGATGCAGAACGTGCGGTCCCGGGTCACAAAGAACACCCGACCGTCAGAAATCGCCGGCGATGCATAAATTTCGTCAAAACCTTCGCCGTTGGCGGCCGACACCGTCACCTGCGAAAGCGACTCACACTTTTCGCGCGATGGCTTCAGAATGTGAATCCGCCCGGCGACTTCCATCACGTACAGCTTGCCATCGGCAAAGAGCGGTGACCCCTTGCCCACGGTACCCAGCGTGTACTCCCACAGTTCCTCGCCGCTCTTGCTGTCAAAGGCATGCAGCTTTCCGGTATCCGCCACGACGTACAGCACGCCATCATGAACGACCAGAGCCGTATAGCCGGCCTTGATTCCGTCCACACGCCAGACACTGTTGGTTTCCGTGATGTCACCCGAACCGCGTGCGTCGATGCACTGCACACGTCCGAATTCAATGGTGTCGATATTGTCTTCACCATGAGAAATGTAAACCATGTTCCCGTCGACCACGGGCGTTGCATTCAGCCCGCGTTTGGACATTTTGAAGGACCATTTCGGCTGGCCGGTCCGCGCGTTGATCGCATGCACGCCACCGTCCGCGCCACCGCCGATCAGCAGGCGTTCACCGTCAACAACAGCCACTACCGGATTCGAGTAATTGGTATCCAGCGGCGGCGAACCCACCGGTGATGTCCACAGCAGTTCGCCACTGGACTTGTCGAACGCGTAGTAGGTCATTTTGGGAGGCGGCGCCCCGAAGCGTCCCCAGTTCAGCCCAAAGAAGCCGACGATGATTCGGTTTTCGTCGATAATGGGTGTCTGAGTCCGTCCGCCGTAGCCGCTGATCTTGCCGAAGTCTTCCAGCAGAGATTTTTCCCAGATGACTTTGCCGTCACGGTCATAACACCGAAACAGACCGCTGACCGAATGCAGATAGACATGACCGGTCTCCGGATCACCGACCATTGATGCCCACCCGACGCGCGGCGCCGGAATATCGGTTTCAAAGACGTTGAACTGATCTTCCCAGATGATCTCGCCGGTCGCAGCGTCGCGGCACACCACCTGCTCCCGCGCGTGAATCAGCTCCGGGTTGCCGGCGGCGATATTGTGATGAGTCCGACAGTCCAGATAGACGCGGCCATCAATCACAATCGGAGCCGCCCGGCCGCCGATTGGAGATTCCCACAGCAGATTTTTCTTGGTTGCGAGGTCCCAGGTTTCCACCAGTCCGGTTTCGCGACTGATGCCGTTGTGCTCCGGTCCTCGCCATGAGGCCCAGTCATCACCGAAACTGCTGCCCTGCAGCGCAATGATGAGAGCAGAAAACAGACAGACAGATCTCATTATCTTTGTATCCCCGTTAACAAGTGGCAGGCCGTCAGACACCGTGGACATACGGCAGTTGGGAGGAATTTGCAGGAGGGTCGTTGCTGTCGCACAACGAGGTCTCTGAAGTGGCCTGAAACTCATCAGAGGCCTGACCACAGTGTATTCGAGTGACCGGCTATTGCAATCAACCGCCCGGCGTCCGCACTGATACAACCGACGGGTGACAAAGCTCGCCCTGACATAAATCCGGCGATCTGACTCACAGACCATTCAGCTGCGATTCCTTCTGGCGTACGCGGGCCACCCCGGATGCCGGATTCCGACGCGATTCACGACACTTTCCGAAGAATTCCGGCATTCAGCAGGACTTCCGAAATTCGCTTTTCAACCGCCCCTCAGGTGGCTGTCCGGATACCGCGGCGAAGCTCGCCAGGAGCTTCGGTCGACGCCGGAGAACGCGGCCGAATGCCTTGACGGCTTCCGCGACAGCCGGGTTTCCGGACAGGCTGCTTCGCTGACATCAATGCCCGCAGAATCGCTGCCCATGATTTCAATCCGGGCCGGCTGAGTCTGGTGGATTGAACGGATTTTCCACTGCCCCCGGACCTCCACCAGATGAAGCGTCGCCACCAGCACCACGTCGCGTCGGTGTGTATGCCCCCAGTGGTGGACGGTTCCCTGCACCCGCCAGCGGGCGTCCGCATGAAATTCACCGGCTGACGCGGCGTCGTCGCCGGCCGCAAACGAATCCAGGCGGACCGAATCGATCTGCACCAGCAGCCCGTCTGCCGCAGTCCCCGCCAGCGATTCCACCGCGTTCAGATAAACCTCTTCCGCAAGGTCGTCGTCCAGGACATCCAACAGTTCAGCAAGGGCCTGGCGTTCGCTGTGCTGCCCCGTCGCTCGATAAATTCTTTCCAGCAGACGAATCGTCAGCTGCGAAGCCGACTGCTGATCCAGTGAATAACTTCTGGCGGTAACCGCCCACAGCCCGACACCGAAAGCCGCCATCGTGGCAAGCCACAACAGCGACCGCCCCCGGCCCGACCATTTTCCGCCGCCAGCCAGCCGCCACGCCCAGCACAGCCCGACCAGCGTCAGCAGACCTGCCGGCAGCCGGTTTCCAGCGCGGCGTTCTTCCATGACCGGATCGAACGAAGCCGGCCCCCGAACATAGCCTGCCGATTCACGGGGCGCAGGCGATTCGCTGTCGTTGTCACGCTGCCACCGGTAGCTCGCCGCCGGCTCATCCTGCTCCTGACAGATCGGCACCAGTTGCGACGTCTGTCCGGCGGCTGTCACCACTTCCGTCAACAGTTCAGAAAATGGTCCCGGAGACGTCCTGAACTCTACTTCGACAACATCAACGCGAACACGAGGTCGCCCCAGCATCCGGATACCCGCCCGCGTACCAAACACCGGAAGGGCTGCCGACGGCGCCCCCCCACCAGTCGCCTCAGCTGTTGCGTCCGGGCGAACCCATTCCACCGACATGTCAGTCTGCAGGGCCGGTTCACCATTCAGCCGCAGGGAAATATTGTCTTGAGCCCAGTGCAGCAGTTCCTGTCTCACGTGCTCGGCCGTTTCTGCATCCAGCGTCCACGGAACACCTGCTGCGCCGGAAGTCTGCTGTCGCGTTCGGTACTCCGCCGCCTCAGCCCAGACCGCGTCCAGCAGAGAAAGTGGAGCCGTGAATTCATGCACCACTCCCAAAGGACCCACTACAACCGTCGATGTGGCCGCATTCAGTTCTGAATCAGACGGAACTGCCGCACCAGGCTCCGGCAACAGCACCGTGTGCGGCCGGGCCGGAGGAACCACGGCATTGATTCTTTTGCCCGACAACTGATGCTGCAGGTGCAGACGAAGTTCTCCCGGCTGCGTCAGATCTTTGTGGGTAAACTGGTGCAGAAAACAAAGTGATCTGATCGGAACCTCGCTCGCGATCGCGTCCTCGGGCGCTGATGACGGTCGGTACTGAAGCTGCCATGTGAGTTTCAGAGACGCATTCGACGCCAGATCCACCTGTTCTGACCGACTTTCCCACTCCGGCACCGACATCACTGCCGCCGCCAGCGGACGTCCGCGTTGATCGAATATCTGCAACTGCCGCGTCAATGTGGCAGAATGGTCGGCGATCGCCTGCCGCAAAACGTCGACCGGCACGGTTTCCTGATCGGCTGTCATCCGCAGCTGATGACGCACGACGTCGTCCAGCAGAACAATCAGCCGCACATCGACCACATCGGACACCCTGACCCAGGCGTCTGTATGAGACATCGGGTGAGCGGTGACGGCAGAAGTGGTCAGCCAGAAGACGACCGGAATCAAAAAACATGCTTTCATGATGACAGCATACGGGATTCCGGGCGGTTTCAATAAACCCTTCCCTGAGTTGCTGGCTGGCCCCGGTGGCTAAGGAGCGTCCGGTCAACTATTGTCGCCTTTCGCGGAGCGAAAGGCGACTAACCAGTCAATGATTGATCGACCGTTTCCAAGTCACTTTACCGGGAAATTCCGCGACGGCCGCCCCCACGGCGCAATTTACAGGCGGCGCAGAAAAAAAGGTGACATCCCTGCCACCATTTTGATCTTTGGATCGACGGATTCAGGCCAAAACCTGAACACACCGCCTTATGTGGTCGGAGCAGACTCAGCCGGAGGAGCTGGTGCGTCTTCAGCCGGAGGAGCCGGGGCATCTTCAGCCGGAGCAGCTGCGTCGTGCGGAGCTGTTGCCGGACCGGAAGAAACACCGCAGCCACCAGCACCGCAGCTTGAGCAGCCAGTTGCGCCACAGCTACCGCAGGCTGAGCAGCTTCCACAGCTTGAGCAGCTACCGCATGAAGTGAAGCTGTAGCATGAGCCACAAGAACTGTGGCAGGCTGGCTTGCAGCAGCTGGTCGGCTTGCAGCAGACTGGCTTGCAGCAGACTGGCTTGCAGCAATGAACCTTAACCCTCTTGTACTTCACTTTGTAGCACTTAACCTTGCACGGCTTGCAGCAGTGACCGGCTTCAGCAGCAGGTGCCATTGCAAAGCACGCAGCAATGGCGAGGAGAAAGAAATGTCGCATCAATCTGTTCCTTCTTGTGTCCAATTGAACATCAAAAACTCTGGATCCCGGCAACCAGATGCAGAGATCCCTCGTAAAAAACCACGCAGTTTTTCACGAGAACCCGAGATTTCGGCACCTTAACCTATGTAACCGGAAGATGTCAATTATCCTGCCTATATTACCAAGGTTTTAGTCCTGCCCTGTGAGTTCGATCAGATTGTCGGGAATTCGCTGCACTTTGCCTGCGGAATCCACGCAGGCGATGACCGAATCCGCCTCGCACAAAATCTCGCTGTCGCGTCGCAGCTGATAGTTGTGCTCCAGCTTTGCCGGTGACTGACGGGCGATTCGTGTGGTCAGCGTCAGTCGGTCGTCGTATCTTGCGGGACTTCGAAACCGGACCGTAATGCGGGCTACAACAAAGTACAGGCCCAGTTCCTCCATCCGTCGGTAACTGCCTCCCTGGGCCCGAAACAACTCGGTCCGGCCAATCTCAAAGTAGGTCAGATAATTGGAATGATGCAGCAGTCCCATCGCATCGGTTTCACTGTACCTGACGCGAATTTCCGTGGAATGCTGCTGAATGACGTCGGACACCTCAATGAACCTCACCGTTTCCGGACAGAATGATTTCGCACTGTTGTTCGTCTATGGCTCGCTGAAACGCGGCTTCGCCCTGCACGACCACCTGCGGGATCAGATATTTCTGGGCGAAACGTCCACCCAGCCGACCTATCGCCTGTTTGACTGCGGCCCCTATCCTGCGATGGTCAAGGTCGCGGCGAACGGAGTTCGTGTCAAGGGTGAAGTGTTTCAAGTCAGCCATCACTGCCTGACACAGCTGGATGAAGTCGAAGGTGTTCCCGAGGGCCTGTACAGCCGCGAGCCGGTGGATCTTGAGGCGGACTTTCTGCCAGCGCCTGTCCTGACCTATCTCTATCGGCAATCAACGGCCTCCTTGGCCGACTGTGGTACGGTCTGGCCTGCGGCCCCGCAGACCTGAGACGACAGGGCTTGCTCCGACCGAGGCAGTTCTGATCAATACCGCTCCGGCGGCCGCGGCCGGACAAGGCGCACCAACGGTCTTTCCAGAGCTCCCCGCCTTCGTCGCCGGCACAACAACTATTCGACCGGAACCTTCATCAGGCACAATCGCGTTCGATCGCGACGGCGACGATAGTCTTCCAGCAGGTCCCGCAGCGACGGAATATAGTCGACCTTCGTCACTCCTCGGCCAGAGAAGGCGATACGCACGGGTTCACCCAGATTCAGTTCCGGCACATCGGGCGACAGCCGGACAAAACCCGGCCCGGGCAGCGTCCGCAGGCGAATCATGTTGCCATTGATTTCGGCGTCGATATGTCCGTCAGCCGTCGGACGATCTTCCGGCGTACTCGGCTGGTCCATACTGACAAAACGCTCCTGAATCGATTCCAGTTCCAGCCAGTACCAGCTTAGATCGGTACTTCGCAGCGTGGTGGCCCGGATGCGATCGCCGTAAGACGGTCTTTTCTGCATTCCCATCCACTGAAAAATGTTTTGAAGTTCTTCGGCGTACGACTCGAACCCACACTCCGGATAGGCAGCAAACATGGCATTGCAGTACTCAATCCGGCCCGGCGACGTGACGCGGTCAAACAGTTTGCGGATCAGCGGAATCGTGCGGGTCGGGTAATACGGCTGACGTGTTCCGGCCACCACATACCACGGCAGACTGCTGGAATTGTGCACGGTCCAGAGCAGATGTTTTCGCCCCAGGCCGGCCAGCGAAGCGACACCGGCAAACAGATCGGGATGAGCGGTGGCAAAGTCCATGGCCGCTTCAGCCCCGATGCCGTGTCCCACAATGAACACGCGATCATCATCGATGGCCAGGCCGCTCTTCAGCTGTCGAATCAGCCCCAGCAGCTGCCGGTGCTGCGCGGCGGACGCATCGTAATTGCCGTCGGTCGGCTGATAGATTTCCGGAACCACCAGCACATAGCCATGCCGCTCCGCCTGTTCACTCCACCAGTTCAGCGTCATTTCTGACGTGCCGCCGCCTCGGGAAAAGGCAATGAGCAGCGGATAGCGGCGGGTGGTGACGTATTCCCGGGGCACCTGGCCGAGACAGGCGGCGGAATCTTCAGCAGCTTCCATGGCAAAGCGACGCGGCTGCTGCAGAGAAACGGCCTGCGACAGCACCGAGCTGTCCGGGTCCAGCGTCTGCAGCAGAAGTCCGACGCGCTCGACGGTGAAACCTTCCAGACGACGGATGCGATCGATCAGCTGATTTCGCAGCGCGGTTTCGTCTTCCGACGTCATCAGATAGTCAAACAGCAGAAATCGAATCTGAAACAACCCGTACGCCTCGGCGAAATCATCGACGGCGTGGTCCGCCCCCAGCATCCAGCCCGTGGCGGCCAGCGCGAGTCGGGAGGCTGCCGGCAGACCGGCATCCTGCCACAACAGTTCGTAAGCCGCCAGACGCGGCAACGTATTCAGATCGAGTTGCTTCCGCAGGTCGGTACAGATCTGCATGGCCTGCCGCCGCAGCGTCTCGTCGTCGATCTCAGCCAGCACGGTATCCAGCGACCGGACCAGAGTGTCCACGCGTCGGTCTTCGGCTTCCATGCTGTCCAGAAACTGCCTCGCACGAACACGAATCACGGGGTCCAGACGGGCCTCAGGCCAGCGGCGAGCATAGTTTCGGGCGGTATCCGTCCGACCGGTCGCCCTCAGCCGGTTCAGTTCACCCAGCACCCGATCGGCCACGCGGTCATTCCAGATTTCGACAGATCGTCGGCACCGCGGCTCAAGCTCAGGAAACTGCTCCGGAATATCCTGCAGCAGTTCGCGGGCGGCATTGTATTTGTCCGCCTCCATCAGCATCTGCACCATATTCAGCTGCACTTCGCCGTCGTCGAATTCCCTGACCAGCTTCAGCACGCTCGGCTGGTCCCGTCCGGCATACAACACCTCTTCGGAAATGCTGCCGATGGACACACCGTACATCCATCGATGAGTCAGCCCGCGCACTTTGGCAAAACGAGAATCCAGACCGATGATTCCGACTTCGATCTCCACCGTTTCGCCACCGCCCAGATTCAGCGATACCACCGACCGGCCGTCCGGCGCGAAAGGCCGGTGTTCGTGCAGACCGATGGCATAATTCATCGGCTTCTGACTGGTTGACCGCTGGATGATGTCAAAATGCTGGGACGGGATCGCCATATTGTCCGGAACAATCGGATCGCTGCGATGCGTGTCCACGTAATAGATTCGAAATCCCTGATCGATCCGCCGCAGATCCAGTCGGTGGTCGACGACGGATGACGCAGAAATGGAGTGCCCGGAACTGCACAGTCCTTTCAGAATCATTCCGTTTTCCAGCCGTACCGCTCCGGGGATGATGTCATCCCGCGTCTGAGCGGACGCCAGCGAGGTAACCAGTAGTGTCAGCAGAGCCGCGCGTCCAGCTCCGGCAGTTATCATAAAGTCAGCCATACGGCATCTCTCGGTGCGGGCGTGGGTTCCGATCAGCGGATCGACGGCACAGACACTGTCCGACAGCGTGACAGAATACACAACTGCCGGCCCGCCGTCGATTTCTGCCGAAGCAGGTCCGTTCCAGCAGTTTCTGCTCGTCCGGGAGCGCCCTTCCGGCACGGCGGCGGCGGCGGGGGCGCCCCGGGGCAGGAAGTCACATTGACCGCGAAATTCGCCTTCGCGTACCGTGCACCGGCCGGTCAGACCGATTCGCCCGCTTCAGAGCCCCACCTCGCCAGCTCTGCGCCGCACACGCTCGAAAATCGGGATTTGTGCAACGCGGCTGTCGGCGTGGTTCAATTTTCCGGTCCTGTTTCCGGGATCCGGCCGTCAGACATACGGTTCGACAGGCCGTGTGAACATTTCCGAAATGATCCGTCAACCACGTGAACAGGCGCCGCAGACGGTCCCGTGCTGAAGGAAGTTGATCATGTGTGGAATCGTGGGATATGTCGGGCATCGTATGGTGTCGGACCTGCTGCTGGAAGGCCTGCATCGCCTTGAATACCGAGGCTACGACAGTGCCGGCATTGCGGTCATGTCGGCTGATGAAATTGTGGTGCGGAAGAAGGCCGGTCGCGTCAGCGAACTGGCTCGGCTGCTTCAGCAGCAGCCGGTCTCAGGACGCATCGGCATCGGCCACACGCGCTGGGCAACCCACGGCGAAACCACCGATCAGAATTCTCATCCGCACCTCGGCGGAAACGGCGAAGTGGCCATCGTCCACAACGGTGTGATCGAAAACTACGATGCTCTGCGCACACAGCTGCAGACGCTGGGCTATGTGTTCCGATCGCAGACCGACACGGAAGTTGTCGCACACCTGATTGCTCACCATCTGACACAACAGCTGAAACTGGAAAATGATGAACCCAGCGTCGCCGGCTGTCTGCGGGCCGTCAATGCGGCCCTGGATCGTCTGAAGGGCACGTACGGTCTGTGTGTTCTGTTTCGGGACTGCCCGGAAACAGTCATTGCCGCTCGATCGGGAAGCCCGCTGGTGATCGGTGTGGGCAAGGACGAATACTTTCTGGCCAGCGACGCCAGCCCGCTGGTGGGCTACACGAAGGACGTCATCTATCTGGCAGATAATGAAGTCGCCGTGCTGCAGCCCGGTGGCGTGAATATCACTCATCGCACGACCGGAAGCGTGCAGCCTTCCATCCAGACGCTCGACCAGGTCGCCTCAGACATCGATCTCGGCGACTATCCGCACTACATGCTGAAGGAAATCTTCGAACAGCCGCAGACCATCGAAAACGCACTCCGGGGTCGGCTGGACGATGAAGAAGCCACCGCCGTCATCGGCGGACTGAATCTGACGCCGCAGCAGCTTCGCACCATCGATCGCGTCGTGCTGACGGCCTGCGGCACCAGCTGGCACGCCGGCCTGGTGGGTGAATACCTGCTGGAAGAATTCGCGCGGCTGCCCACCGAAGTGGAATACGCCAGCGAACTGCGTTACCGCAATCCTCCGATCAGTGACCGCACCCTGGTCTTTGCCATCACTCAGAGCGGCGAAACCGCCGATACGCTGGCCGCGATGCGTGAATGCAAACGCAAGGGGCATCCCACGCTCGCCATCTGCAATGTGGTCGGTTCCACCATCGCCCGTGAAGCCGACGGCGGCATCTATCTGCACGCCGGCCCGGAGATCGGTGTCGCCTCGACCAAGGCATTTACCTCACAGGTCACCGTGCTGACACTGCTGGCGCTTTATCTTGGCCGCATGCGGCACCTGTCCTATCCGGCCGGCAAACGCATCATCAGTCAGCTGCGGGATATGCCACGGAAAATTGAACAGACGCTGACCTGCCACGCACGAGTCCAGGAGATTGCTGAAAAGTACGCGCAGTTCGACAATTACCTGTACCTTGGTCGACTGTACAACTTTCCCGTCGCGCTGGAAGGCGCTCTGAAGCTGAAGGAAATCAGTTACATCCACGCCGAAGGATACCCGGCCGCCGAGATGAAACACGGACCGATTGCCCTGGTTGAGGAACGCACGCCCAGCGTGTTTATCGTGCCGAAATGCGGAATTCAGCCCAAAGTCATCAGCAATATGGAGGAAGTGAAGGCCCGCCGCGGTCCGGTCATCGCCATCGCCTGTGAAGGTGACGACGAGGTCGCCAGAATCGCCGACGATGTGATCTATGTGCCGGATGTGGAAGAGTATCTGCAGCCGCTGGTCTGCGCCATTCCCCTGCAGCTGCTAAGCTACCACGTGGCGCTGCTGCGAGGCTGCAACGTCGACCGCCCCCGCAATCTGGCCAAGAGTGTCACCGTCGAATAAACCTGGTGGAACGGCTTTTCGGCGGAATCATACTCACGGACAGGCCTTCGTCTGTTCGGCCCCGTTCTCAACGATTCACTCTACGAGCCCCCTCCAAGCCCGGATCCGGGACAGAGACGGCCTATGGCTGGCACATTTCGTCGGTCGCACATTTCGTCGGTATGGCTGGCACTTGTCGTCGCCGCACCTGTCACCCGTTGTGGGGCGGTCTCCCGACCGCCCCACACCTTCGACCGCAGGTCTCCGGCCGAATAGGGACAGGCATGATTCTGTTGGTCTTCCCGATTCGGGCTTTTAGTGGGCGGGATTCGGCCGAATAGTGGGCCGAATGGGGACAGGCATAATTCTGTTCGACGGCCGAATGGGGACAGGCATAATTCTGTTGGTCTTCCCGATTCGGGCTTTTAGTGGGCTGTTTGCGCTAACCCGACGGACTGGAAGTCCGTCGTACGGTTCACTGCGGGACCGAAAAAGAATCCCGCATCTCTTGGTCTACAGCCGAATGGGAGCCGAATGGGGACAGGCAAATCCCGTTGTGGGGCGGGGTCTCCAACCCCCCCCACCCTACACCCCCGGGGTACCGCCCCAAGGGGGCAGGCAAAAATATGTTGGTCTTCCCGATTCGGGCTTTTAGTGGGCGGGATTCGGCCGAATAGTGGGCAGAATGGGGACAGGCATAATTCTGATCGACGGCCGAATGGGGACAGGCATAATTAGGTTGGTCTTCCAGAT
>JAVKCM010000245.1:0-8898 GCA_040222735.1 Fuerstiella sp.
TCCGTGATCTCGGCGGCCCGGCGATCACAGTGCAGGACGGTGTGTGCGGAGTTCTGGAAGAAGTCCTGACCGCGATGCTGACAGACCGCTCGGCTCAGGCTCCCCACGAGCGCACCTGGCGGAATTACAGGTTGTACACCGAACTGCACTGTGATCGCCGGGCCGCCGAGATCACGGAAGACCGGGACGCCTGCATCAGCGCTCTGGTCAAGATGGAGACCGGACTGAAAGAGGTGAGTGCCGCAGCTTACGTGAAGCAGGCCGAGGAAATTCTGCTACAGGAAAAAAGCGGCAGCGAAGGTGTGACACACCCGGAAATGTTTCTGCGGGCCTGGTCACTGCAGCTGTGGTCTGAAGATGCAGACACCTGTGATCAGCTGATGCAGCCGCTGATTCAGGGACCGCTGGCACTGGCGTCTCTGGATCTGCTGCAGCAGCAGTCGCTGACGGATTTCACTCGCGATTTTCTGCGTTACCTGTTGCAGCCGGCCTGGATGCAGACCTCCATTCTGATGGGTCACGCAAAACGGTATTTCGAAGACCTTTCAAACGGCCCCGGAACCTCCTCCGGCGCAGCTGCAGATTTTCTGCGGACGCTGGATGCAGATCTGCGCCGCTATTTCTGCTTTGTGCTGCTGGATTTTGCCACCTGCGACCCGGATCTTGAAGAAGCCGGCATTGCCCGGGCCGTGCTGGTCGCACAGGACATGGGCCTTGCTGACGTCTTTGCGAAACTGGCGGCTGACGAACTGAAACTTGGAAGACGCACCTTGCAGCGAATTCAAAAGAATGCGGAATCCATCGTCCGGCAGGCCGAAACGGAGCTGGCACCGTGACCGCGTTTCATTCCTATCTGCAGGACCGGATCAACAACGGCGGGTTCAGCACCGAGGACGTGCTGAGTTCTTTTCTGCCGCTGATGAAGCAGGTCATCCTGACCCATGAATACGGCGAGGTAGCTCCGCTGGAAGGCGTGCAGCACCTGCAGGTGGAAAACCGCCGCATCTGGTACGCCGAGGCTGATCAGCGTCCGCAGCGACGCCGCCTCCGCAGCGTTCAGAAGATGCTGCAGCCGGACAGCAAAAGTTTTCAGGTCGTCGACGAAACGCATGTGAGGTTCGATATCGAGGACGGCGTCGAAGAACTGCAGCGACGATCGGTGGCGACGGCATCCACTGAACTGACGTCCCCGGCATGGCTGTCGGGCTACGTCTGCTGGGAACATGTCATCGGTCATCACGATCCGGTCACGGACGTGTTTTCACTGGGGCTGATTCTGGCCAGTCTGGCCTGTGGCCTGGATCTTGCCGATCCGGAAGACCACGAACGCTTTGTCGCCAACCGCAGCAATCTGTTTCGGATCAATCCGACCATCCATCCGGTGATCGCACGCACCATCGTGGTGATGACGGAACTCGATCGCCATCAGCGGCCCCCCGATCTGCGCGCTCTGCTGGCGACGCTGGAAAACTATCGCGATCAGGAAGTGGATTTCGAAACCGATCTGGCCAGTACACAGTCGCAGACGGAAGGTGGTGGGGACAAGCGGCACGTCATTCTCAGCAAACTTCGTGAACGGCTGTTCGAAATCAACCGGCGAAATCGCCTGCTTCACTTTCGGTCAACCATGCAGACCGTCAACCTGACACAGGCCTCGATTCCGGTCTCCTTTGATGTCCGCACCATTCGCCCCGATCAGGTGCTGACATGGGACGGAAGTTTCAGAAAAGCAGTGGCCAGCCAGAAGCCGGTTGTGCTGAACAGGTTTCTGAATTTTCGGGAAGCCGTGTATCTGTCCGGCACGCTGGATCGCCTGCGAACTGAAGCCAGACGGGATGAAAACGATTTCGGATTCGCTCAGCTGCGACTGATTGTCGCCTTTCTGCGATGGGCCGACCTGAAGGCTCAGCCCGCCGAGCGATACGAATCGCCACTGCTGCTGCTGCCCGTCCGCCTGAGTGTCAGGAAGGGCATCCACGACCGTTATTCTCTGCAGGCGTCCGACAGCACCGCCGAAGTGAATCCTGTGGTGCGACATCTGTTCAGACAGCTGTACGATATCGATCTGCCCGAAGCCGTTGAGCTGGCTGATGACAGCCTGACTGCCTTTGCCGAAGATCTGCGCGCCCGCATCCGGGCCAGCGACAATTCTGTGGAACTGCGGACCGTGGACCAGCCGAGAATCGAACTGATCCATGAGAAGGCTCGGCGTCGCCTGGATCAGTATCGTCGTCGTGCCCGCATTGCCGGACGCGGCATCCGCCACTTCATGGATCTGGATTACAGCTACGATCCCGTCAACTATCATCCGCTGGGAGTTCGGCTGTTCGAACAGCTGGTTTCGCCGTCCGACGTGCATCTGGAAAGCGTGATTCAGGCGTCGTCACCGAAGGACACAACTGCCAGAACCGATTCTTCATCCGCAGTCGAGACATCAGACCCTGATGCGGTCGCTGCCGTCGAAACCGATGGACACTTCTATCGTCTGCTGGATGAAGTGGATGACAACCCGCTGAACTGGGAACTGGATCTGTGTTCCGTCACGCTGGCAAATCTGAAATACCGTCGAATGTCACTGGCTCAGGATTACAATCGCCTGGTCGCCGAGAATATTCCCAATCCGTGCTTCGAGTCCACGTTTGCCATTGATCCGCCCGCCCGCGTGGGCGACACCACGGAAGCCCTGCCGCTGACCGAACGGTTTCACATTCTGCCCTGCGATCCCACTCAGTCGGCAGCCACCACTCAGGCGCGCAGCGGCCGCAGCTACATCGTCCAGGGACCGCCCGGGACGGGCAAGTCGCAGACAATTGCCAACCTGATCGCCGACTTCGTCATCCGTGGCCGGAGAATTCTGTTTGTCTGTGAAAAGCGGGCCGCCGTCGACGTCGTGTACCATCGCCTGAAGCAGCAGGGACTGCAGGATCTGTGCTGCCTGATCCATGATTCACAGTCTGACAAAAAACAGTTTGTGATGGATCTGAAGCAAACGTATGACGACTTCCTGGCCGAAGCTGCTCAGCCTCGCGACAGCAGGCGTGAGGATCGCGACGCGCTGGTCGCCGCCGTGGAAGAAACACTGCAGCCACTCGCCGATTTCAATGCCGCGATGGCAGCCGTGCCGCCGGCCGTTGGCATTTCTGTCCGCCGGCTGCTGGACCGCCTGCTGTTGCTGCGGCACCGAATTCCTTCGCTGGTGCCGGCTCAGTGGGAACGCGTGCCGAACTATGCCGATGTGGATCGTCATCGAACTCAGCTGCTGGATTTTCAGAAACGACTGCACCGCATTCGCGCCGACGGCATTCTGGCCGCTCATCCAATTCGACTGCTGAGCGTCGCGGTCGTGGACGCCGAACGCCCCGTCGAATTGCTGACGGAACTGATCGCTGCCAGTCGCACTCTGTTGCAGCAGATCGACGATCGGCTGAGTTCGCTGAACCTGCCGTCGGAAGTCACCTCCGGTCTGGCTCAACTGCAGGCCGCCACACACTATGCTCAGGAAGCCACATTTCTCACAGAACGCAATCTGCTGAAGCTGCTGGATCAGGAATCTGCTCTGCATCAGTCCTTCGCAAAGCGGTTGCGAAAGCTGAAGAAGTGTGACGCACAGATTACTCGCGCACAAAAAATCACCCGCCACTGGCGCAGAAAACTTTCCTCTCAGGACACTCAAACAGCCCTGCAGCTGGCTCGGCAGCTGCAGGGCAGGGTGCTGTCGGTGCTGCAGCCGGTATGGTGGCGGCTGCGGCGCACACTGAAGTCCGCCTATGACTTTGCTCAGCATGACGTTGCACCGAGCTGGACGGTAATTCTTGAACAGCTGGACGACGAACACGAAAAACTGGCCGCTCGCTACCAGGTCATGCGGGAGCTGAGTGACGAATTCGAGATCCACCACGATCTTGATGGTTTTCTGCAGCAGCTGCAGGACTTTCGTACCAGGATTGAATCAGAAACGGGGGGCCTCAGCAGCTTCATTCGTGCGGTGGTCGCCGAGGACGATGGCGTCACCACACTCCGCGGCCTGGCGGCCGTCGATCCGCCTCTGGCAGAATTCTGCAGAACTGCGGACCGGTTTCTGGAAGCCTATGAATACTGTTCAACGGAAGAATTGCAGATCCTGCTAAAGCAACTGAACGGTTCGCTGCAGGACATGCCGGATTATCTGCATTGTCTGGCCTCCCTGAAACCACTGCCCGCGACGGTGACCGACGCACTGCGGACCCTGCCGCTCAACCTGGAGCAACTGGAAGCGGCGGCCGCCGAAGCCAGCCTGAAACAACTGTACCGCGACGACCCGGAGCTGGGCCGCTTTGACGGTGAAACCCGTGACCAGCTGCTGAAACAGCTGGCCGATTCCACCGACCACTGGCTGGTCAGAAACGCCGAATCAGTTCGCGAAGCCGTCCGTCAGCGGTTCTGCGACAATGTTGTGATTTCCACCAGCTCCGCCACCCAGCTGACGCCGGAACAGAAAGAACTGAAGAAACGATACAGTCGGGGACGGCGGCAACTGGAACACGAATTCGGAAAGTCCATGCGATATAAATCGATCCGCGAACTGGCGGACGGCGATTCCGGCATCGTGATCCGTGACCTGAAACCGGTCTGGCTTATGAGTCCGCTCAGCGTTTCTGATACGCTGCCGCTGACTGCAGAACACTTTGATGCCGTCATCTTTGACGAAGCCAGCCAGATCACACTTGAAGATGCCGTACCGGCCCTGTACCGGGCGGATCAGGCAATTGTGGTGGGCGACGAAATGCAGCTGCCACCGACCAGTTTTTTTGCATGCCGGCGATCTGACGACGAGGAACTGGAGTTCGAAGAAGACGGCGAAACTGTCCACTACGATCTGAACAGCAGCAGCCTGCTGAATCATGCGTCCCGGAATCTGTCGTCCACCATGCTGGGCTGGCACTACCGCAGCCGTTCAGAATCGCTGATCAGCTTTTCCAACCATGCGTTTTATGGTGGTCGGCTGCTGACGGTGCCGGAAGAACGTCTGCCGCCGGACGAACTTCCCGAGCTGCTGATTTCCTCACCCGAGCAGGCGGACGTCAGCGCACACGAACTGGTGTCCCGTCCTGTGAGTTTCCACTTCATGCAGGAAGGGATCTACGAAAAACGACGCAATACCGTCGAAGCAGAATACATCGCTCACCTGGTTCGTCGACTGCTGCTGCAGGGCGTCGGCTACACGATCGGGATCGTGGCTTTTTCCGAAGCACAACAGTCTGAAATCGAACGAGCGCTTAGAAGCCTCGCCGACGAAGATCCGGATTTCGCCGAAGCCTTTGAAGCTGAGCTGGAACGTGAGGACGACGGCCAGTTTGCCGGCCTGCTGGTCCGTAATCTGGAAAACATCCAGGGTGATGAACGCGACATTATCATCATGAGCGTCTGCTACGGCCCGGATCCTGAAGGCCGGACCCGCATGAACTTCGGTCCCATCAATATGGCGGGCGGCGAAAAACGACTGAACGTGGCGTTCTCACGGGCAAAACAGTTTATGGCCCTGGTGACATCCATGAAGTCCTCCGCCATCACCAACGAATACAACGACGGCGCAAACTGCCTGAAGAAATACCTGCGCTACGCCGAAGCGTGTTCGCAGGGGCAGGCTTCGGCCGCCGAGATCGTGCTGCAAAGCCTCAGCGGTTATAGATCGGCCGACGCTGCTGAAGCCGTCACCGCAGATCGAGTAACCACGGAGATTGCAGATGAACTGAAGACACTGGGATTTGAAGTGGATTTCCATGTCGGCCAGTCACATTTCCGCGTCGATCTGGCCGTCCGCGGAGGTCCGGGCAGCATCGACAACGACAGCCTCGCGTCCGATGCCACAGTCACACCGGAACAGGCCGAAGACTCCACCGCGGTCATGGAAGAGACCACGGCGGGACAGGGTACCGGACAGTATCGCCTGGGAATTCTGACGGACAACAGCCTGTGGTATTCACAGCCGGACCTGCTGGAACGTGAACTGCTGAAGCCTCGCCTGCTGCAGGCTTTCGGCTGGAACATTCAGGTCGTTCTGGCACGCGACTGGTATCACGACAGGCAAAACTGCCTTAAGCGCATGCTGACTGCACTGCAATGCAGACAACCGCCCTGCGAAGACTGAGATGATCAGGTAGGTGTCGAACAGACGCCGGCCATATTTTTCGGCCGGATTGGCGTGCATCGGTTCCATGTGAATGCACCATGACATGGGGCGGTCGAAGCGCCGCCCGGCTGTTTTGCAAACCGGGCTTTGGATCCGCTGCTGTCGACACTGCAACGACATCAACGGGCCGTCACGGCGTCAGTCAGCAACTTCCTGAGTGGGTGCCGTTCGCGCACCGGAATCTGCCAACATTCCCAGATGCATCACCACGCGAAAAACCCTCAGAATGTCTGACGTTGTCAGAATTCCGCAAAGCTGCTTTGTCTGAGGCTCCAGCACGGGCAGTCCGCTGACGGCGGCCTTCTGCAGCACGGCCATCGCGTCGGTCAGCAGCATATCGGGATGGACCGAGTTCAGCTCGCGGCTCATGATCGTATCGACGCGCGTATGCAGTGTCGCCCTGTCATCAGTGGCAAACAGAACCTGGCGAAACCGCGTTTCCGGCTCTTCCGCACGATTCTGATGAACCGGCAGACACCGCAGAATGTCACGGTCGGACAGGATACCGACGATCTTGCCGTCGGCACTGACGACAGGCAGATGCCTGACCTCCAGTTCCTGCATTTTCGCAATCGCCGCAGACACCACTTCGTCAAAACTCAGGCACTCGACATCCTTCGTCATCACGTCGCGTACCGTCTGAGCACCGCGGGAGAAGATTTCATCCAGCGGAATTCCGTTTCGAAAATCCAGATCCACCAGCCGCAGGCGACGCAGATCGAAATCCCGCGTGCACACGTGATGATACAGCAGCAGTGTCTGAATAAAATTATTCGGCGTCACGATCCCGTCCAGTGTTCGACCGTCCGGCGAAACCAGCACACTGTCTACGTGATGGTCCAGCATCAGTGACATGGCATGAATCGGAGAACTGCTGCCAGTGCACCACAGAGGACTGCGGGTCATGAAACGCGTCACAGAGTCCCGAAGCGCCTTCTGGTCTTCGTCCCGCTCTGCCGCTTTCCCCAGCAGACGCGGCCGGTGACGCAGCAGATCGCGATCCGACACCACGCCGACAATGGACTGATCGTCCGGATTCAGGACCGCCGCATGATCGACCTTTTTTCGGCGAAACTGTTCCTCAGTAACTTCGAATGTATCGTCCAGAGACAGACACAAAGGCTCCTTCGTCATGACATCAGCAACGGATTTCACCTGCTGAAAAAAGCCGAAGTCATTCTTTGCAATCTGATGAAAAAGATCGACAACACTCATAATGCCCGCCTGACGTCATTGCCGAAAACTGCGCACGGAAACGTTCCCCAGGCAATATCGAGGAATTCAGGCACCTCTTGCTCAGCAAATCGAAAAACGTCGGGCAACAGGACGCGGCTTCAGCTCAGTTTATGTCTGCCGAGGCTCAGAACACGTCAAACAGCGACTCTTCATCCTCTTCCGGCGAACTGAACAGCCAGTCCAGCGACGACAGCGGCCGAATGGGAACCATTGAGCCGACCGGTATGGACAGAGGGGCTTCCGGCGGCGATGTCCGTTCGATTCGAACAGCGTCGGCAATGACGGCTTTGGTCGACCCTGCAGTTGATAATTCCACCACCAGCGTCGTTCCGGTAATCGTCAGTGTACCCAGTGGCTGGAATCGACGGCCGCCGAAGACGTTGCCGACAGGTTCCAGCTTCTGGTTGACTGTTGTGACGGCCAGGATCGGGCCGCCGACGCCGTCTCTGATGACGTACGGGACGTTCGCTTCCCGGTCAGAGCCGCGCAGCCAGGTGGTGGACACCTGATAGTCTCCGGCAATCAGGCCGTTGAACACCCATTGCGCCGTTTCAACCCCGTTGACCCCGTTACCGGCCAGCGCATCACCGTCATAGCCGTACCCAGTCACGTTCGCCCAGTTGCCGGTGGTGCTGAAGCCGGCATCACCGTTGTCAATAATGTGCCTGTTCGGATCGGGCGCGGCAGAGATCGTACCTTCAAGCACCAGCTCGAACGGATTTTCATCGCTGTCGCTGTTGCCAAACGACACGGCGCCCGTGAAGCTTCCTGCCGTCGCGGTGGAAAGTCCGATTGTAAACGACGCCGTCCCGCCCGCCGGCACAACCGAATTCGGCGCAAAGTTGGCGGACTCAAGCGTGAAGCCGGTCCCCGTCACGGTGATCGGCTGCAGGATCAGGTCACTGCCTCCGGTGTTCTCGATCGTGAACATACGCGTCGGACGAGTCGCTCCCTCCGCGGCCGGGCCAAAGCTGACGCGGCCTCCGTCCGGCAGCGTGTTCCCACCTTCAGTCAGCGTCAGTTCGGGTCCGGCCGGCGGCCTGATGTCTGTGATCAGGATGGCGTCCGCGATCACGGCTTTTGTCGTACCCTGCGTTGACAGTTCCACCACCAGCGTGTTGCCTGTAATGGAAAATGTATCGAGCAGCTGGAACGGCCGGGAGTTTTCCGGCGGGCCATTCGGGTTCTTCGTCTGATCAACAACTATCGTCCCCAGAATCGGCCCCGCCAGACCGTCACGAACCACGTAGGGGACGCTGGCCGCCCGGTCACCACCTCGCAGCCAGGTAGCCGACACTTCATAAAAACTGCCGGCGGAAAGTCCGCTGAACACCCATTGAGCTGTCTCGGCGCCGTTGATGCCGTTGCCGGCCAGGGCGTCATTGTCGAAGCCGTAGTTCGACACGTTCGCCCAGTTGCCCGTCTGACTGAATCCGGGATCGCCGTTGTCAATGATTCGCAGGCCTGCCGGTGGAGCGGCAATCACCGTTCCC
>JAVKCM010000246.1:0-88846 GCA_040222735.1 Fuerstiella sp.
GGGCGGTCGGGAGACTGCCCTACAACGAAAGCCAATGTGTGGGGCGGTCGGGAGACCGCCCCACAACGAAGTATCACGCCATGTGTGGGGTGGTCGGGAGACCGCCCCACAACGAGTATCACGCCAATGTGTGGGGTGGTCGGGAGACCGCCCCACAACGAAAGGGAGACCGCCCTACAACGAAAGGGAGAACGCCCCACAACGAAAGGGAGACCGCGCCACTACGAAAGGGAGACCGCCCTACAACGAAAGGGAGAACGCCCCACAACGAAAGGGAGACCGCGCCACTACGAAAGGGAGACCGCCCCACAACGAGTCCCTCGACGCATCGGGTTACCCAATTGCATTAAATCAACAAGCCGCCAAGGCTTTCGGCCACGTGCTCTGGCATCCGCCGTAGCGGAAACCGCCAGGACTTTCGGCCACGTGCTCCGGCGGCAGCCAAAGCTCTGGCGAGCTCCGCTACGGTGTTCGGACAGCCACCTGGAAGATCTCGCCGTGGCTGACTCACGGCGGCGACCAGACAGGCGGGTGAGCCCGCCGGCTGTTGAATCGATGCTGATTGGCGGTAGACTGACGGCAGTCATAATTCAAAGAAACCGCACCTGTACACTGAAATTGTCATGAAACACCTTGCTCTGTTCGTGTTGTTGATCTGTTGTTCGGGTGGGCCGGGCGTCCAGGCCGCTCAGAAACCCAGCGCTGAAAAACTCGGCACTGACAAACCCAACATTGTCTACATTCTGCTGGACGACGCCGGATACGGTGATCTGTCCTGCTACGGCCAGCAGCAGTTTTCCACACCGAACATCGACCGTCTGGCCGCCGAAGGAATGCGGTTCACACAGCATTATTCGGGCTCCACCGTGTGTGCTCCCACGCGCTGCAGTCTGATGACGGGGCTGCATACGGGACACGCCTATGTTCGCGGCAACCGAGAAGTCAAACCGGAGGGTCAGGCGGCCATGCCGGCGGACATCGTCACCATCCCGCGGCTGCTGCGGACGGCGGGGTATACCACAGGAGCATTCGGTAAATGGGGACTGGGTGCTCCGGCGTCAACCAGTGATCCGGCTGAACATTTTGACGTATTTTTCGGCTACAACTGTCAGCGGGAAGCTCACAATTATTATCCGGACCATCTGTGGCGAAACCGTGAACGCGTGCCGCTGGACGGCAAAACATATACCGCCACGATGATCATGGACGAAGCGCTGCAGTTTGTGGAAGACAACAGGAACGGCCCGTTCTTTCTGTTTCTGCCCGTCACCATTCCTCATGCGGCCATGCACGCTCCGGAAGAATACGTGGCCAGCTGGCGGAAGAAGTTTTCACAGTTTGAAGACAAGGTCGGAAAATACAGCGGCCCCGAGGTCCGGAATCCGATTGCGGCCTTTGCCGGCATGATGACGCTGATGGACGACGGCGTCGGTCAGCTGATGCAGCTTCTGCAGCAGCTGGACATCGACGACAACACCATCGTGCTGCTCAGCAGCGACAACGGACCGCATAAGGAAGGTGGCCATGATCCTGTGTTCTTTAACAGCAACGGGCCGCTGAAGGGACACAAGCGGGATCTGTATGAAGGCGGTGTGCGTGCTCCGCTGATCGCCCGCTGGCCCGGCCATATCGAAGCCGGCCGCACTTCTGAACTGATTTCCGCCCACTGGGATATGCTGCCGACGTTCTGCGAACTGGCCGATGTGGAGGTGCCGGCCGGACTGGACGGCATCAGCATACTGCCCACGCTGACCGGACAGGGCGACCAGCCGAAGCACGACTTTCTGTACTGGGAATTCTACGAACGAGGCGGCCGGCGAGCCGTGCGTTTCGGCAACTGGAAAGCCGTCCAGCAGAATCTGACCGATGTGAACATGCAGGACGGCGTCGAACTGTATGACCTGGAAACGGATCCGGGCGAAGAACGGAACATCGCCGCCAACCATCCGGCCGTTGTCCGTCAGGCGCTCAGCTACTTTTCCGCCGCCCACACTCCGTCAGAATTCTGGCAGTTCGGTCCGAAGAAGAAGGCTCGAAAGAAAAACTAACCGGGACACGGTGCATCAGGGTCCGGTGGCTGAGAACACGCGCCGCCGGACGCTGAACCTATTTCAGCCGGATCGTTCGCCCGCGGCTGTTTTTTTCGAAGACAAGCTTGTCTTCGCGTGCCAGCCAGCCCACGGCCTGCAGCACAAGTTCACGAGACACGGACAGGCTTTTGGAAATCCTGTTCAGGGATGACGGCCCGTTTTCGGCCAGAAACCCCCAGATTTCACCCGCCGTATCGCCGATCGCTGCGATGCCGTCCACGTTCGAGTCAGCCATCGTCCTGCTCCATTGGCCAGATTTACAAAACCCGCGGTGCAACCGTTGGTGCAGATCTGCCGCCGAGTTCAGATTCGCCCGAACACCATGATCGTGATGTCGTCGTTCTGCGCGCGTCCGTCAGCGTGAGCCCGCACGTCGGCCAGCAGTTCCTTGCCCAGCTGTTCCGGGTCTGTGGGGCCCTGCTTCACGAATTCCACGACACGTTCCTTGGTGTACAGATTTCCCTTCGGATCCATGGCTTCGTCGACGCCGTCGGTGATCAGCGTATAGATATCGCCGGGGGCGATCTTTCTGGTGACCACTTCATAGGGGTAACCGGACATAATGCCGACCGGAATACCGATGACTTCATCGCTGAATTCTTCAATGCGGCCATCCGCCGTTCTGATCACCGGAGACATATGGCCGGCGTTGGTCAGAGTGATGCAGTGTGTCTTCAGATCAATCACCCCCAGAATGTAGGTAACAAACCGTCCTTCGACCATGTTGTGGCACATATGATCATTGATCCGCTGAATCGCCACAGACACATCGTCGGTGAAGCTCATCGTGTTCTGAACCACACTGGACATGCGGGACATGATCAGTGCGCCGGGCACACCTTTGCCGGCCACGTCGCCGAAGGAAACGCAGACCTTATCCTCACCGATCATGAAGCAGTCAAAATAATCACCACCGACGGCCTGAGCGGCGTCGTAGGAGGCATAGAATTCGTAGCCCGGCACCTGCGGCAGTTTTTCCGGCAGCAGCGCATGCTGAACGCCCCGCGCGATGCTCATTTCCTTGTCCTGCTTCTGCTTCGCCATATAGGTGACCAGCAGTCGCGCGTTTTCGTACGCCATGGCAGCCTGACTGGCGACGGCCAGCAGCAGCTGCAGGTCATCATCCGTGAACCGCTTCATGGGATTCTGCGTGTCCAGATTGATGACGCCGAAGGCTTCTTCCTCCAGATCCAGCATCGGCACACACATCATGGAATGGATGGTCAGGCTGGAGATCGATTCACTGGCGCTGAACCGTGAATCACTGGCAGCGTCTGCCGACAGCACGCCCGCTCGGTCCGTGAGCACGCGTTCCAGAATCGTCCGACTCAGCCGCACCGTTTCGTCGTTGTTCACATCACGATGTTTCTGGGCGACCGGAATCAGCGGCGCCGACGGACTTTCCCGAATCAGAATTGAACCGCGGTCGGCCTGAGGAAAAATCTCGAACAGGGCGTCCAGAATCTTCGGACTGATGTTCGTGATCTCGACCGTTCCCGCCAGCGCCCGATTGATCTTCAGGATGCCTTTCAGCTTGTCTTCGGGACGCACATCCAGCAGGCCGTAGCCGCCAGCAGCCGCCGAACCCATGATCGTGCTGCTGGCTTCTTCATTCAGTTCGACACCGACCGTCATCTTCAGACGGCTGGAATCCTCATCCGACTCGTCCTCAAAGCGGAACTTCACCGGCCCCAGTTTGATACGGTCGCCGTTCTTCAGGGAGGCCGGTGTCGACGCTGATAACTGCTTTCCGTTCAGAAACGAACCGTTGCCGCTGCCCAGGTCCTCCAGCATCACCTGGTGGTCCACTTCCACCAGCTGCGCGTGGAAGCGTGAGACCATATTCGAATCCAGCTGCACCGTGCAGTCCGGATGCCGTCCCAGACGCACCGGGTAGGTACTCAGTTCGTAAGGAATCGCCTGACCTTCTTTCAGTAACACAAGGCGGGGCATGGATGATTCACTCCGAAGATGGCGGTACCACGAGATATGCTTTTATGGTAACGAACTGTCTGTTCCATTCCGACAACGCAGCTACGTCGTCCCGCCAAAAATTGTCTCGACATTTCCGCGCAGCACCTGTTTTCCCAGATCAATGGCCTGTTCGGGGCTCCAGCCGCGGTCCAGCACAAAGTCCTGTGCCAGCGTTCTGGCCAGAATACGACGATACATGGCAAACTTCGGCAGCGCGAATTCCAGTTTGTACATGTCGCTGTAGTACCCGATCTGCTTTGTTCGAGGCACCGCCTGCAGCCGGGCACGCGTGTCTTTTTCGATGAACACCGGAATGTTTGAATACCACCAGTGGCCGTTGGTCACCACGTTGGGGAATATCCAGGAATAGCTCACCAGTTCCTGATTACTGGTCTCGGACAGCACAGAAATCGGAAATGTTACCTGAGGAAAGGCATTCAACAGAGCCTTGTACTGAATCAGCGATACGCGCTTGTCGTACAGGTCCTGGCCCTGATAAACGCCCGCTTCAAACACACGGCGATTGACGCCGATCATCAGATCGAACGGCAGACGGTGTTCTGCACAGAATTCCGCCAGGCTCCAGAACACAAAACAACTCAGCAACCGAGCCTCGTCGTCTGTCAGCGTTGTTCCGGAAAACGCCTTTCCGACAACTACGTCCGCGGTGGCCGGATCCACGGGTTCCGGAGCGAACGACGGCGGCAGCGAGATGGCACACGCCCGCACGTTGTGGCTCTTGAAATGACTGAACAGCTCTCCGATCGCGGCCTTCAGGGACGCACCGTCCGACGGACTCTGGTCGGTGCATTTCTGCAGACGTTCCCGGACGTCGTCGCGGGTCAGATGAAAGACAAGATCATCCGTCCGCAGACACGGCACATAAAACCGAGTGTCAAACCCGGTCAGCGGATCGTCAAAATCATTGGTCAGGTAAACCTGATCCAGGCCACTGCGGTCAAGGACCCGCTGTTCCCAGTCCGGTGCCTGCATCCGTTGCAGAGCGGTGTCGTACAGAGATTCCCAGTTCGCTTCGGTAATCCGGTCGTCTGAAAAGTCGAAGAATACCTGACACATCTCAAGCAGCCAGCTGTACTGAGCCGTGTTTTCGATGGCAGCCAGCCGGGGAACCAGACGCCCCACTTTTTCTTTTGGTGAAATCCCGGGTTCTTCAATCTGATCCTTTGCCAGACCGGCAGAATGAGCCAGCTCTGTGTAGTAATGATACCCCATGATGTCTGCCAGCGTCGCTGATGCGGCAGACAGTGGGTTGATATGAGTATGAGGATCAATCAGTCTCAGTGCTTCGAGTTCTGAGAGGATTTCCTGCGTCACCTGCTGAGACATTTTCTGCGGAACCTTCGGATCGGTGTTCTTGGTGTGCGGTCGACCTGGCCGCAACCTCAGGCGACATGGTAACTTTCCCGCACGAAGCTTCCAATTGTCGCCGCGGAATCGACACCGCGGGCCCGAATCGGTTTTTCTTTCTCGCTGCGATCCGCATGTTCCGCAGAATTTTTACCGCCCGCTTAACGTTTCTGCCCAAGGCAGTACAGGTATTCCTGCCGCGCTCCGTCCTGTTCGAAGGCGACGCGAAGAAAGATTCGACTGCCGCAGATGGTGGGAGTGGCGAACACGCTGTCCCCCAGCCGATTGGTCGCCAGCAGTTCGAACTTTTCAGGCGTGGCGGCAAACACAAACGTGCTGCCCTCTTCATTGCCAGCGTAAATGCGGTCTCCGACCAGCACCGGTGAGCTGCTGAACGTGCCCGCCAGTCTGCCCTTCCACTGCTCGGCCCCCGTTTCCGCACTTCTGCAGGTGGCGATGCCGGCGTCCAGGACGGCGTACAGATAGCCGTCTTTGACCAGCATTGACGGCACATACGTGCGGACATTGTTCTCCCACACGACCCGGCCCGATCCGTCGGCGGCTACGGCAGAAATATGATTCTTCGGATAGCCCCCGCTGGTGAAGATGTGTCGCCCGTCGGTCACGGTGGTGGTCACGCATTCCGTGGTGGCCCCCTCAATTTCCCAGAGCTGTTCTCCGGTCAGTGGGTTCAGACTGGTGACCAGGTCGCAACCCGTGAACAATAGTTGATCTCTGCCGGCGACGTTCAGAATCGCCGGCGAGGCATAGTTGGGTTTGGCCGGCCGGGATCGACGCCATGCAACTTCGCCGGTGGCCCGATGCAGCGCCGCAATCGCGCCACCACCTTTGTTGTCCGCCGACACAATCACCAGATGCTGGTAGAGAGCCGGAGAACTGCCGTAGCCCTGATGAATGACGTAGTCGCTGATCTTCGTCTGCCACAACAATTGCCCATTCAGATCCAGTGCGGAGGTGTAAATCGCTCCGTCGTTCAGGAAATTGATGAACACACGGCTGCCGTCACAGGCCGGCGTCGACGACGCCAGTGACGCTTTCTGATTGCCCTTCTCTGGAAAACCCCCGCGGTGCACGACCGTCGACCATAAGGATTGCCCCGTCTGTCGATCAACGCACAGCACCCGCTGCTCTTCGTTGACGGGGTCCGCCGCAGCCAGAAATACCTGGTCGCCGACAACCGTGGCCGAACCGTGACCACGTCCCGGGACAGGCACGCGCCACAACACGTTTTCATCTTCACTCCACGTCAGCGGAGGATTTTGATCGGCACTGGCGATTCCGTTTCGCGCCGGTCCACGCCACCACGGCCAGTCCTGATCGCCGAATTCAGGCAGTTCTAAGTTTTCTGCCGGTTCGTCGCAGAAACACGTCGGCAGCAACAGGCCGAAGACCAGCAGCGTTCTAAGTACCATGGATTCACAAACCTTGTGCAAGAAAAAAGCTGAGTGACCATTCATCCTGTCGGACCCGTCCGAACAGCACTTACGTCCTCGCCTGGCCACGTTCACGGCTGGCCACGTTCACGGTTACGAGACGGGACCCATGTGTTCGCACTGGTCGCCTGAATCTCTTGAGCCTCTTCCGCGGTGATCGGCCTGTTGGTTGCGTTCGATTCAGAACGCTTGTCGGCGACCCGGCGAGGCCGATACTGAGACGCCAGACCGTCGTCGCGATGATTTCGGCTCAGAGCATGCCAGAACCCCAGTCCTGTCGAACTGTGCCGACCATAACGATATGTGATGATCAGCGAAACCATCAGCACCGCGGCAAGAACCACCGCCCCCACCAGCCAGATCGAGGCAGGTTCCGGACTGGCCGCCGCGATGAAGACACACAGACCAGTCCCGACCACGACAACGATGACCGCAGCAAGCATGCTGCCAGCGTCATCTCGACGATGTTTCCAGTTTTTTGGCATCGATAAGCCGGAAGACAACGAAAGTATCTGAAGCAGCAGCAGTATAGCGACCAGTGTTGCAGAGTGAATCTTACCCACGGTGAAAGCTGAATTTCTGCCCCTGATGGGATGCACGACAAATGATATTCGGCCCCGAAAACACCGGAAACCGGCGTCAAAGAACTCGCCCCGAATTCTTTAACAACCGTTCGATCACTAACGGCCTGGTTGGTCGCCTTTCGCTCCGCGAAAGAGCGCTCTTTCGCGGAGCGAAAGGCGACAATAATTGACCGGACACTCCGGAGTCCAACGCTGATGCCTCGATTTTCAACGCATCCATTCTTCAAAGTTGATCGATTTGCTGCCGGCGTTCGCTGATCAGGTTTGCGGTTCGGGGCCTGAACGCCCGGTAAGCTGGCACCACCGGCGGGCACGGCCCCGGAATCAGGTGGCCCCCCGGGAATTGCCTCAGGGCGTCGGTTCAGTTCCGGCATGATCGGTCGCCGCGGCGGCATCTGCCATATTTGCGTCCGCTGGCGGGTCGTCGTCGGCAGGTTCCGGTGCCTCAGTGGCGGACGGTGAGGTGGCCGACGGTGAGGTGGCCGACGGGTCGGGAGCGGCGGCTGGATCCGGAGCGGGAGCGACTGACCTGAGTTCGCTGCAGCCCGCCGCGACCGTGAGGGCGATGCCAAGCAGGATGGGTGAGATCTTCATGGAAGTCGACAATTTGCTGTTTTGGTGTTCTGGGAAGAGTGCATTGATTCGGGGAAGCCAATACCGGCGCCTGCGACTCTGGGGGGGGATGATTTCGCAAACTGTGACGGTTATAGCGATTTTTTCTAAAATTCGGAGTTCGCAGCGCCGATATCGATGCTGTGTGCCCGGTCTGACTGCGGACACAACAGGCTCTTTGACAACTTAATCTGAATGCATGATCCGGTGTGAAATGCTATTGTGGCAGCGTTCTGAACGCTGTCGTCGAGCGTCGCTTCGTGACAAGCCCCTTGACAGTAAGTCTATTGCGACCATACAGTTGAGTCATTCTGACATGGCAAAAACTGGGACTCAAGAAGAACTTTCTCGGAGACTTTGGTCGTGACCAAGAAAGAGATCGTGAAAGCTATTTCTGAAGAGCTGGGGCTGACTCAGCTGAAGACGAAGGAAATAGTGCAGAAGACCTTTGATGCGATCGTGGAAACTCTGGTCACGGACCGTCGAATCGAATTAAGAAACTTCGGCGTGTTTGAGGTGAAGAAGCGAGCTGCACGAAAAGCACGCAATCCGCGAACCGGCGGGCAGGTGGAAGTCCCTGCCAAATTTGTAGTTACGTTCAAACCGGGCAAGGAAATGGAAGAACGTGTGTTGCAGCTGGAAGCGGCCGAGTTCGCTCGGGAGCAGGCGGAGATAGCCGCCACATCCGAAGCAGCCGCTCAGACGTCACGCACTCTGCCATCATCCCCTTCCGGACAAAATGGTCCCGGCAGTGTTCTTCCGGAGCCCACCTATCGGCCACCGGCTGGCCCGGCTCCACACCGGCAGTAAAATCCGGGCGCAGGCAGCAATTGTCACATCAGATCATGTCTTCAGGTTAAGTTGAATATCTCACGCGAAGGTCAGACGCCTTCGCTCAACCGAAGCATTGATTTTAACAGACCGACCGAAGACTGCGGATCCCGATCCTCGACGGTCGCCCAGCCGAGTCCATGGAAGGACACGATGATGAAGCTGCGAAAACGATTACTTGTCTGTCTGCTGCTGGTCTGCACATCTCTGAACATCGGATGTGCCCTGCCCATCTGGCATCCCTCGCCGGACATCCGAGCGCGACAGCTGATTTATGCTTCGGAAAGTCTGCGTCACATTCCGGAGGTCTGGGAACGCATCTGGGGACTTGAACTGCCCGACCTGGCGACTCCCTACCGCGTTCACGGCGGCGTGATCTGACGATACGTGCGTCCGAACATTGCCGATCAATCCGGCCGCTCGCGCTTTGCGCGACGCGGCCTGTTTGCGTTTGAGACCTATCTGAAAAATTCGGTTTGAACTAAGCTGCGGGCCTTTCACGGTCATGAGGTTCAATGGAATGAAATGTATCGCTGCGGTTCTGGCTGGCTGTCTGTCTTTTGCGTGTCTGATGCCGGCGGCAATCAGCTGCCCGCTGTGCCTGGCGCCCTCGCAGACGTGGTCAGAAATGATCGCCGAGGCAGACGTGGTGCTGCTGGCCACGCTGGTGTCGCGGGACCCGGGGGCCGAATTCCGAAGGCCGTCGGCCGTCTTTCGAGTGGCCGAGGTGCACAAAGGACTCTCCCGGCTGTCCGTCGGCGCGACGGTCCAGGTCGATGAGTTTGTCTCTGGTGAAGCCGGTGAGTTCTTTCTGCTGAAGGGGGCCGTGCAGGATCTGGAAGTGTCGACCTTTCTGGAGACCTTCGCTTCCACAGAACCCGGAAACGTATCGTCGGCGGCCGCCAACATCCGCAAGGTGGCGGCAACGTCCCGGGATCAGGTGTTTTCCGAAGGCAACGCAGCTCCAGTGCTGGTCTGGGACGCTCCGGAACCCGCGACGCCGACGACGTTTCGGTATCTGACGGAAGCTCCGTTGCTGAGTGTCGCCCCGACCGAACGCCTGAAGTACTTTCTTTCGTTTCTGGAACATCCGGACGCACTGATCGCCGGAGACGCATGGGGCGAATTCGCGAAATCAGAATACACCGACATCAAAGAAATCAGCCATCTGTTCTCACGCCGCCAACTCCGCGACTGGATCGCGGCCTCACAGACGAGTCCGGAACGACTGAATCTGTACGGTCTGATGCTGGGCATGTGCGGCACGACGGAAGACGAGGCTTTCCTGCGCGATCAGATCGGTCTGCCACAGGCCGATGGTCTGCGATTCGGATCAGAAGGATTGATGGGCGGACTGCTGACACTGGCCGGAGAAAACGGGCTGCAGTTTATCGAACAGACGCGGTTGAAGAACGCCGATGTGCCTGTGTTCGAAGCCTATGCCGCCGTGCAGGCGCTGCAGTTTATCTGGAATCACGAACCCGCGGCCTTCGAAAAACAACGCCTGCGGAACGCCATGCATCCGATGCTGCAGCGAGAAGAACTGCGCGAAATCGCTATCCGTGACCTCGCACGCTGGGAAGACTGGACGCTGGTCGAAGACCTGCCGCCGGTCTACCAGGCCTGTCGCGCCGATGATTCGCGGACGACACGCGCGATCGTGGGGTATCTGTTGCTGTATCTGAAAACGGCCGAGCAGCACGCGACGGAGCCGGAACAGGTCACGGCGGCCGAACAGCTGTTGCAGCAAATCCGTCGCGACGACGTGCGTCTGGTGAAAGCCGTCGAACGTGAACTGCAGTAAGGACCGAGCAGAAAATAAGTGGCGTAAGCTTCCAGCTTAAGATTCATAAAAACGCAGGCTGGAAGCCTACGCCACGTTTCGACGCGACAGTAATTTTCCGTTTGATCCTAAGTCTCGGCCGCAGCATCCTGAATCCGGGTTGCCAGTCGCCTTGTCGCAGATTCACCAGCTGGTTCGCACGTGAACTCAGGACGGATTGCGGGACGTGCTGTCATCACCCACGCGATTCGGGCTGTTCATGCCGCAGCAGCGGAAAGTAGATCACGTCGCTGATGCGGTGAGCATTGGTCAGCAGCATCACCAGACGGTCGATGCCGATGCCCAGTCCGCCAGCCGGCGGCATTCCCACCTTCAGTGCCTTGATGAAGTCGTGGTCCATCTTTGCCATGGAATCTTCTTCGGACAGGCCGGCCAGCTGCGTCAGAAACAGATCTTCCTGCAGGCGTGGATCATTGAGTTCCGTATACGCATTGGCCAGTTCCATGCCTTTAATGAACAGTTCGAAGCGTTCTGCGACAGACGGGTCGTCCTGCCTGCGTTTGGTCAGCGGACACAGTGTGGCCGGATAATCCGTCACAAACACGGGCCCCTGCAGATGGTCCTCGACCGTCGCTTCAAAGACCTCATTCACGATCACATCGGGGTGTATTCCGGCGGTTTCAATGCCGTGCTTCCGGGCCACTTCTGCCACCGCCGCCTGATCGTCCATGTCACAGCCGGCGTGCTGCAGAAACAGTTCGCAGTAGGTTTTCCGGGGCCATGGCGGTGTCAGGTCGATAGTGTCGCCGTCGGGTCCCCACGGCAGGACCAGTGAATCGCTGACCGACCGGGCGGCGTCGACCACAATTTTTTCCGTCAGGTCCATCATGCTGCGGTAGTCGCCGTACGCCTGATAGATTTCGATCATGGTGAATTCGGGATTATGCGTCTTGTCCACGCCTTCGTTGCGGAACACACGACCGATTTCGTAGACGCGTTCAATACCGCCCACCATCAGCCGCTTCAGGTGCAGTTCCAGAGCGATCCGCAGATACAGCTCCATATCCAGCGTGTTGTGGTGCGTGATAAAGGGGCGGGCAGCGGCGCCGCCGGCGACCGCGTGCAGCACCGGCGTCTCCACTTCGTTGAAGCGCTGGTCACGCAGCGTCTGACGGACGGAATCGATGATTGTCGACCGTTTCAGCATGCGTTCCAGCACGCCGTCGCCGTAGATCAGGTCTTTGTAACGCTGTCTTAGTCTGGTTTCTTCGTCTTCCAGACCGTGATATTTCTCGGGCGGCTGTGTCAATGACTTGCATAGAACGGTCAGCTGTTCGACCTTAACGGATGCCTCTCCGCTGTCGGTCCGCCAGGCCTTGCCGTCGATGCCGATCAGGTCACCCAGGTCCAGGTGTCCCATCAGCGACCACTGTTCGTCTGTCAGATCGCCTCGTGAGAACAGCAACTGGATATTTCCGGTCTGGTCCCTGATGTCGTAGAACCGCAGCTTGCCGGCCTTGCGACGCAGCATGATCCGGCCGGCGATCCGCACATCGGGCCCCGGAGCTCCAGATTCCTCGGGAACCATGCCGCGCGCCTCCGCGATCGGCAAATGGTTGTCGAATCGCTGCCCGAACGGGTCCAGGCCCATTTCTGAAATCTTCTGAAGCTTGTCCAGCCGCGCCTTTTCAAAGCGATCTGGCTTCTGACGACGTTCCTGGGGCCTGGTGGCCGGAACTGTTCCGGAATTCTGGTCATCCGCTGACATTGCAACGTGATTCTGTGTTGAGGATGGGAGATCTGGGGGAAGACGCCGCGTCTGCCTCGTCGGCAGCCGGCGCCGGGTATTTTACCGATACCGGACAACTGGCCAGGAAATCGCGGGCCACCTGGGTTCGGGACGCATCTGGCGGGATGATAGAAGACGATTCCCGCCTGAACTACCGGCGGTGCCTCTGATATCCCGTTTTGCAGGAAGCGGAAACGACAAATCGCATCTATCCGACGATTCAGGTCGACTGGATGGCCACCGGAGCGGCAACCTCCGGGCGGTTCAGCAGGCGGGGAACCTGATGAAGCACAAAAGAGCGGAGGGTCAGAGTCAGAGCTCCGTAGACAGCCAGATTAATCAGCACCACCACCCATTCCGAATCAGGAATCCAGTTGCGGCGATATACCTCATGCAGTTCGTGCACTTCGTTCAGGCACGGAATCACGGCCGGGCTCATGAAAAAGAAAAAGGGAAAGTCATCAGGGTTGTTGTCGCCGGCAATCAGACACCCGGTGGTGATCAGAAGCGGTATCAGACACAACGCCGCGATGCTCAGGATACTGGCCAGCATGGCCTTCATCTGTGTGTGCAGTTGCAGCCCCCAGTAAACCGCCACCCATTTGGCCAGATGCAGATACACCCAGGTACAGCTGGCGGCACAGAACAGAAATCGAAAGGCCACAGACCACCACTGGCCCTGATACACGTAGACCGTCGTACGACCGTAACCGGGATAGCCGCTCACGGCTCCGTTTCTGATGACCGGCGTATAGACGCGGACGTCGGTCTGGAACAGATTCAGCAGCCCCAGCAGCACGACGGGAATCAGCAGTAACAGCAGCAGGCGATGCACGCCACGCAGCTTCTGACTCAGCAGTTCCCGATTGGACATCGGCGTGGTCAGCAGAGCATCCAGAGTCTGGCGTTCTCGTTCCGTAGCAAACAGGCGGCAGCTGACGGAAAGAATCAGCAGCACGGCCACGACAAGGAAACCGATGGACATCACGGCCGAAATTTCTTCTTTGTCGTTCTGGTTTGCACTCATCAGCAGCCATGTCAGAAAGACCACGCCGCCGATGAAGATGCTCTGAAGCGTTCGGCTGCCGACGAGTCGGCCGCGGAGTTCCCGCCAGGCAATGGGCTGATCAATCAGCCGTGACTGCTTCAGAATGGCGTCCTGGTCCGCCTCGTTCGCATCAGCGGCGGCAGCAACCGACTCAGCGCGCGATCCGGAATTCTGCTGAACAACGGGTCGCTGGTTCCACAGCCGCCGGTTCCACAGACGCCGTCTCCACTGATTCCAGCCCCGATTCAGGGTCTGGAATTGTCTGGCAAAGGAAAAAGCCGCGCCATAACTATATTTGATGACCGCAAATCTGGCGGCGATGGCAAGACATCCGGTGATCAGAAACGTGGGGATCGTCAGCAGCAGGATCGTGGACAGTTCCCGTCTCATGTCAATCAGCATGGCCAGCTGGTAGACCGGAAACAACAGGAATTCCTCGTCCGGAAGAGTAGAAATGTCCAGCCGGATCATGTGCAGTTCACGCATGATCGGCAGCGTGAAGTAGACGACTGCCAGAATCAGGTAGGTGCACCAGAAAGCTGCGATACCGGATTCAAGCAGTGCCGAACAGAAAACCGCGATGGTGGTAACCTGCAGAGTGGTGGAAAGCAGAATAAACAGGCCGACCAACGTATCCGCCATGGATACGCCGCCGAACAGGTAGGCCACGGCGAACAGAGGTGTCGCAATCAGCAGCAGCGTCCCCAGCGGCAGCATATGCGACAGAATTTTTTCCGCGACAATGCCGCTCGGTGTCAGCTTCGACACGATCAGCAGCCCCAGCGTCTGCCGCTCTTTTTCAGACGTGATGGCCGTGCAGGCCATGGCCGGATTCAGGACATAAATCGTCAGCATCAACGTCACAAACAGGACTTCTGTGATCTGGCTGCCGCGGCCCAGCACCTGCATCACGCGCGTGGTGTGTGATGTGACACTCAGGTACGCGATCAGAAAAACCACGAAAAAGACCAGCCAGACCAGACCGCGCAGCGCGTAGGTCCGCCGGCGCTGAGCCAGTTCCAGCAGTTCCCGTTTCAGCAGGGGCAGGTCCATGGGCGGAAGTGTGATAATTTTCAGGATCGTGTTGAACGGCCGGAGAAAACGCCTGCTCATTAGAAGGAAACAGCCGCTTTTTGACCATTGTGGGCGGGAAGTTTGCCCAATCTCCGCCAGAATGCCACCAGAATGTTCTCACGGCGGACCAGACAGGTCCGGTTCACCGTCGGGACCGGCAGCGTTCCGCGCCTGTCCAGCGTCATGTCTCTGTTCTGAATTTTCCGTAGAAGTTCACCATTTATGACTGATCCCAGCGAAATTCTGGCCAAGGGCGTTGCACCGCCGGAAGCCCGCCATGTGGACAAGCTTCGCATCGAAGCGGCGGTTCGCGAAATCCTGGCCGCCGTGGGCGAAGACCCTGACCGCGATGGTCTGCGCGACACGCCGGCTCGGGTGGCTCGCATGTACGCCGAAATGTTCGGGGGCCTGCACGTCGAACCGGGGCGACACCTGCACAAGGTGTTTCAGGAACAATACGACGAAATGGTGCTGGTTCGGGACATCACGTTCCACAGCATGTGCGAACATCACCTGCTGCCATTTATCGGAACTGCACATGTCGGCTACATTCCGCGCGGACGCGTCACCGGACTCAGCAAACTCGCCCGCGTCGTGGACGAAGTATCCCGACGCCCTCAGGTGCAGGAACGGATGACGCACACCATCGCCGATCTGATTGAATCCGAACTGGACGCCAAGGGCGTGATTGTCGTGCTGGAAGCGGAACATACCTGCATGACCATTCGCGGCGTCCGCAAGCCCGGAGCCCTGACCATCACCAGTGCCGTCCGCGGGCTTCTGAAGAAGGATCCTTCCAGCCGGGCCGAAGCCATGGCGCTGATCAACAAGAAGTAGCCACAGCTTCAGAAGCAGGCATCAGCCGCACCTGACGAAGTGGTCGACTGGTCGTGAACCGGACCGCGCCACCGTTGGGGTTTGAGGTTGAAAACATTGAAACTGTATTCTTCGTCAGATTATTCAACATGATCGCCCTGTTTATCATCAAGCTGGCAGCCGGTATCACGCTGATGTGGTGGCTGATGCCGCGAAAGGACGTGACAGACGGCTTTTTTCGGATTCAGATGCGGGTGCTGCTTGGGCTGAATGTGCTGGCCGCACTGTCGCTGGCCGCCAGCGGCACATGGTCCGTTGATTCTGCCGACGTCGCCCCCGCAGCGGCCGCGCAGGCTGTGCGGACGGCATCGCTGATTCGCTCGCTGTGTATCACGGCCGCCGTCGTTTCTTATGCCGGAACCGTGTTCTGGGCGCTCGGACGCCGGCTGCCCGGCAATCTCTGCGTGCACGTGCTGAACGGACTGTGCCTGTCCGCTCTGGCCCTGCATTCATGGAACGTTCCGAATCAGTCGAACATCGGACAGCAGCTGCTCTCAGATTTTTCATCCGCCGCACTTCTGGGAAGTGTGCTGACCGGCATGCTGCTGGGACACTGGTACCTGACGACACCCACAATGAGCATCAAACCGATCTGGTGGTTCAACAAGGCCATCTTTGTGGCGGTTGCACTCCGCTTTCTTGCGTCGGCATGGGTGGTCGCAGACTTCGGCCCGGGGCTCGGCGATTCGACTCAGCAGGTCTGGCTGGGTATTCGCTGGGTCGGCGGTATTCTCGCTCCCGCCCTGATGGCCGCCATGGTCTGGAAAATTCTGAAACATCGAAATACGCAGTCCGCGACCGGCGTGCTGTTTGCCGGCCTGGTCCTTGTGTTCATGGGAGAAATGACGGCTTCGCTGCTCGAACAGGATGTATTGATCCCATACTGATCCCGTCTTGATCCCGTTCCGACCACGCGATGAACGAATTCCTTCCTGTCCTTGGAAACGGTCAATCAATAACTGACTGGTTGGTCGCCTTTCGCTCCGCGAAAAGGCGCTCTTTCGCGGAGCGAAAGGCGACAATAATTGACCGGACACTCCTTAGCCATCACTGATGTCACATGCAGATTATTTTTCAATGCCCGGCCTGTCAGAAGCGAACCGTTAGTCAGCCACAGCCCGTTGACGGCCCCGTTCACTGTGGCGAATGCGACTGGTCGCGTGACGAAGGTGCGGGAGATTTCGAAGGTGGATTCTGCCGTCGCTGTCGCATCTGCGGCTGCCATGACCTGTGGCGTCAGAAAGACTTTCCACCGGCGCTGGGGCTTGGTTTTGTCGTCGCCGGAGGACTTCTCAGCACGATCGCCTGGGCCAGTCATGAACCGCTGTGGGCGCTGGGCATTCTGATGGCCTTTGCGCTGGTGGATCTGCTGCTGTACACTTTCATGACCGACATGCTGGTCTGTTACCAGTGTCGGGCACGCCACCGCAGAACAGACATGGATGAACAGCATCCGGCGTTCAATCTGGAATTGAATGAACGCTACGTACAGATGAAAAAAAGGCAGGATGACGCTACAAAGGGGGTGCACAGCCGGAACGCGGCGCACCAGTCGCCGGGTCCGTTCGTTCCGCCGACAGAAGGGGGCACAACGTCCGGGCGGGAAACGTGAAAAGAATGGCCAGGTGCGAGAGGATGGCTGAGCCAAATCGGGGGAGGAGTCCGTTTCAGGCCGATGACTGACCATGGGCCTTGACCGATTGTCCGAAGAAGAAGCTCGACCCGCTCCGCACGCACAACGGTTTCAGTTATTTTTCACCTTCTGCGTCCGGTATCCGGCAGTGAATCGCCGATTCCGGCCTGAATCACCGATCCCTGTCGGACCGCTCTGATCAGGGCCATGGCAGAAGCCCTGTTCGGCAACAAGTACCCGGGGCAGCAACACAGCATCGTGAACAGCAGGCATTGGAGTAAGCTTCTTGGAGGAACTGCGGCGACAGATTGCGGAAGATCTGACCGACACGCTGGAAGGCGAGCTGTGCGTCGATGACGTGACGACGGCCATTTATGCCACCGACGGCAGTCTGTACGAAATCAAACCCGCCGCCGTTGCTTTCCCCAAACACGCCGGCGATGTCGCCGCTCTGGCAACCTACGCTTCAGAAAACAATGTGCCGCTGATTCCGCGGGGGGCCGGGACCGGGCTGGCCGGCGGGTGTCTGGGGGCCGGAGTGGTTGTCGATTTTTCGCGCCACATGAATCAGATCATCCGCGAGGACGCGGAATCGGTGCGGGTTCAGCCCGGGGTCACACTGGCGGCACTGAATGCTCGACTGCGCCGGCAGGGCCGCTGTTTCGCGCCGGATCCGTCCAATGGTGACGTCACCACCATCGGGGGCATGATCGGCGTGGACGCGGCGGGCTCGCATGCCTTTCGAGTCGGGTCGACTCGTGATCACGTCTCCAGCCTGCAGTGTGTGCTGATGGGCGGACAGATTGTGGAACTCGGTCGGGAATCCGTTCCCAGGACCTTCGCGATCCGGCAGCCCGAACCGGGTCTGGCAACGCTGCCGGAAAGCCGCCGCTACAGCGGGATTATCCCTCCCGTCCGCAACGAAATGCTGGCCCTTTCCAGCCTGACACCGGCACGACGAAAGTCGGATCTGACAGAGCGCCTGGCCGCTCTGCTGACCGAATCGGCCGATCTGATCCGTGAGCATCAGCCTCTGCTGCTGCGCAACTGCAGTGGCTACATGCTGCGCAGTATTCTCAGCGGCTGCGTACTGGACCTGCCGCGTCTGATGACCGGATCCGAAGGCACGCTGGGCCTGGTCACGGAAGCGACGCTGCACACGATGCCTCTGGCCAGTCACCGAGGGATGCTGGTCCTGATGTTTGCCACCATGGACGCGGCGCTGCAGGCGATGCAGGAACTGCTGATTCTGGAACCCAGCGCGTGCGATCTGATGGACCGTCGACTGCTGAGTCTGGGGCGTGACGCCGACAAACGATTCAAAAATGTGGTGCATCCTGAGGCCGAAGCCGGGTTGTTTGTGGAATTCAATGGCGGCAGCCTGCAGGAAATTGAACAGCGAATCGCAAATGCAGAAGCTCTGCTGCAGGCCACCGACTATCAGTTCGCGGTCACCGAACGCGCCCTGGATATGGACAGCGTGGAACTGCTGTGGACACTGCCGACCAAAGTTGTGTCTCTGCTGGCCCGACTGAAGGGCAATTCCCGGCCTCAGCCGTTTGTGGAAGACATCGCGGTGCCCCCCGAGGCGATCTCAAGATTCCTGACGCTGGCCCAGAAGACGTTTCAGAAACACGAAGTCACAGCCACTCTGTACGCGCACGCGGCCTCCGGCCAGCTGCACCTCAGACCCATGCTGCCGCTGGTTCGGCACGGCCATGCCGAACAGATCGAATCCATTTCCCGCGATCTGTATCGTCACGTGAAAACCGTTGGAGGCACCATCAGCGGTGAACATGGTGACGGACTTTCCCGCACCGCCTTTATCCGCACCATGTACGGCCCGCTGTATCGCACGTTTCAGCAGGTGAAGGAAATCTTCGACCCGCAGCACCTGCTGAATCCCGACAAGATCATCACCAACGATGGCCAGCTGACGGTCCGTCATCTGCGGAATACGGAAGCGGTAAAGCCACCGGAAGACGCCGGCGCCCCGCCTCAGCTGCTGCCCGTGCTGCAGCTGAACTGGACGGCCGAATCCGCGATGGAAACGGCCGCCCGCTGCAACGGCTGCGGGACGTGTCGCACCACGAAACCGCTGGTTCGAATGTGTCCGTTCTTTCATCACAAGGCGTTGGAGGAAAACGCACCACGCAGCAAGGCCAACCTGCTGCGACGTCTGCTGAGCGGGCTTGAGACGCCGGACATCATGGCCAGCGAAGCCGTTCGAGCTGTGGCCGAAAGCTGTTTTAACTGCAAGCAGTGCCAGCTTGAATGTCCGTCCGAAGTCGATATTCCGCATCTGATGCTTGAGGCCCGAGCTGAATACGTGGCCGCTCATGGCCTGGGCAAGACCGACTGGCTGCTGTCGCGTTTTCACACCTACGCGCGTTTCGCCGGCCGATTCACGCTCATGGCCAACCGGATTCTGCGCTACGGGGTGTTTCGGAACATGCTGCAGAAGGCGATCGGCATCGCAGAACAGCGGCGGCTGCCCCGGTTCGCAAATCGGCCCTTCATGCGCTCCCACCGCGTGCGGAGCGAACACAATAATGCCGACCCGTCCTCACCCGCCCCGACCGTCGTCTACTTCGTTGACTATTTTGCAAACAACCACGATCCCGAACTGGCCGAAGCTTTTGTCCGCATTCTGCAGCACAACGGCTTCCGCGTGTACATTCCGCCGCACCAGACCGTCTCCGGGATGGCCATGATTGCCGTCGGCGATCTGGCGGCGGCACGCGAAGTGGCCGAAGCCAATATCTCAGAACTCAGTGACCCGGCGCGCGAAGGCTATCCGGTGGTGTGCACAGAACCCTCTGCGGCGCTTTGCCTGAAACAGGAATACCCCATGCTGACCGGAAGTCCGGATGCGGAGATCATCGCCGACCAGACCTTCGATGCGGGCACGTTTCTGTGGAATCTGCACCAGAACGGCCGGCTGAAAACCGACTTCGAACCAATCGATCTGACCGTTGTCTATCACACACCCTGCCATGTTCGGGCCCTCGGCCCCGAAGCCGGACTGTGCAACCTGCTGGAACTGATTCCCGGTGTACAGGTGCAGCGGATCGAACGTGGCTGCAGCGGAATGGCCGGTACCTTCGGTCTGGCCGCAGAACACTTTCAACAGTCACTGGAGATCGGCCGTGATCTGATTGAGGAAATGAAAACGACCCGGGTCAATGCCGGCATCACGGACTGCAGCAGCTGCCGCATGCAGATGGAACAGCAGGCCTCGATTCCAACCGTCCACCCGCTGAAGATCATGGCCATGGCCTACGGCCTGATGCCCGAACTGAAGGCAGCTCTGAAATCCCGCCCCGCCGGATATCTGATGTCATGAGTGTTGAAGTTCAGCTGTTCGCCGCCGCCAGAGACGCGGCCGGACAATCACCCCTGAAAATCCGGCTGCCGCCGCAGGCCACCGTGGCAGAACTGCGATCCGCCCTGATCAGCACAGCGCCAGCCCTGAAACCGCTGGCCGATACGCTGCTGGTGGCCGTCAACAATCAGTTTGCGACGGACGATCAGGTGGTGCAGCCCGGAGACGAAGTCGCCTGTTTTCCACCGGTCAGCGGAGGCTGAACACCGCTGTTCAGGCAGCTGTGTTCGGGCAGAATCCTGAAGACCACTGAAGCAGGGAGCCCGTCAACCAAACCGCCACGAAACTTGCTTAAGAACCGTTCGATCAATAACTGGCTGGCCGGTCGCCTTTCGCTCCGCCAAAGGCGACCGGCATTGACCGGACACTCCTGAGTGCCTTCAACTGTTGCCCACGACCTGCAATAGGGCGTGGCATGGCCCCGGCGCGAGCCCCCTTGTTGTAGCCGCTGAACGCCGCGTCAACGACGACCCACCCGCAGTGCGGGAGATTGGTTCTTTACTACGCGATGGAGCCATGCAGGAACAACTAAATAACTGAAAAACACTGCCTTGCGCGTCAACGGAGGGCGCGAAACGGGACTGACCGGCTTAGAAACGTGCCTGCCGCTGATACAGGTACTCGGTCAGCGCCTTGTCAAACGGCATGCTGGTATCCAGCGCCACATAGTCGGCCCCCAGAGCGAAACATTCCTGCCGGTAGCGTTCTCGCAGTTCGTTCAGAGCCGCCAGGTAGTCGGATCGAATGCCCGCGGCATCGACGATCTGGTGGTCGCTGGATTCCGGTTCGATCAGATCCACACTGCCGGAAAACGGAAACGTCACTTCGGCCTCATCCAGCACATGAAACAGAATCAGGTCGTGCCCCGCGTACCGCAGCATTCGCAGACTTTCAATGACTTCGTCCGGATCGGTCAGCAGATCAGACATGACCATCAGCAGGCTGCGATGACGAATCATGGCCGCCACCCGACGCAGATTGTCGGCGATGTTGGTGTCGCCCTCAGGCTTGCTCTGCTGCAGGATTGCCAGAATATTGCCCAGCTGAGACCGGCGACTGCGGGCCGGCAGTGACTGTCTGAGTTTATCGTCGAACGTAATCAGCCCCACGGGGTCCTGCTGGTGGATCATCAGGTAGCTGATCGCCGCGGCCAGACAGATGCAGTAGTCGAACTTCGTCAGCGTCTGACGCCACGTGTAAGCCATGCTGCGGGACATGTCCATCAGCACATAGCCCGTGATGTTCGTTTCTGCCTGGTACTTCTTGACGTAGATGCGGTCCGTGCGGGCGAACACCTGCCAGTCGATATCCTTCGGATCATCGCCCGGGTTGTAACGTCGGTGCTCGCTGAATTCGACACTGAATCCGTGAAACGGACTGGCGTGCAGACCGCTCAGAAAGCCTTCTACAATGAATTTCGCGCGCAGGTCCAGGCGAGCAATGTTCTGGATGACTTCCGGCTTCAGGTATTGTTCCGCAGAGGGCATAAGAAGTCCGTGAAAGGTGGCTGGCCGTCAAAAGGCTTGTCCGGCCGACCGTCAAAATCCGTTTGGTCGCCGGACGCCGAACTATAACTCACCAGGCCCCGCGTTCACACCAACATTCAGCCGCACCGCCTGCACTGCCGCACCGCTGCTATCGCACCGCCACGAATTCTCCGCCGCCGATTGTCGCGATCTGCTTCATGATGTCAGCCGCCTGTCTGTTGCCGACGCAGATGGTATTCACGATGGTGTCAGGCCGACGATTCTGTTCCACCAGACGCAGCGTGGCCGGAGGTATGCTGCCGTCGGTCAGAAAGTACAGCACGTCCGGCTTCAGTTCCAGAGCCTGCCGCAGCGCCTGTTGTGGCTCTGTGCCGCCGGCCGGGCGTACTGAAAAGGCCCACTGCAGAATCCGATTTCTGTTTGTCGAAGTGGCCGAAACCAGCTCCCGTTCTGCGGTCGGCCACATCATCGGAAACGACCGATCGCTGAAGAAAATCACAAAGAACTTCTGAGATTCGTTTAATGAACTGACGGACCGGGCCAGTTCGTTCAGCACGACTTTCATGCGTCCGCCTTCCATGCTGCCGGAAGCATCCACCACATAGGCAAACGAACCAGCCGCACTGACTCCGGAAAACAGACCGTGCCCGTGCCCGCGACCGGTCGCCGAGCCACTGCCGGCAAGACCGCTGACTCCGGACGGCAAAGCGAATTGACCGGACAACGACGATGTGATGGTGGGCGCCACCAGGCGAGCCGCACAGGTCGCGGCGGATGTCGAGTCACTGGATTGCTTCTCTGCATCAGGCAACAGCACGGGCGTCACTTCGAATGCTTCCGCCCGACGCTCGAACGTGGTCCCATGAAGTTGCAGCGGCTGAGTCCCCACGTCTTCGTAGAAATACAGCAGCCCCATCAGCAGCAGGACGCCGCCGTTGAACAGCAGCGACGTGGTGGCGGCAATTCCCTCTGTCTTCCATGCCCGCCACCAGACCGCTACCGCCGTCGGCACCATGGGCAAAGGCCGCTCAGACATACGGGTCCCGGCGGCCGTCATCGTTGAACTGTCCTGGAACCTCAGTGGCAACGGAAACGTCGCACCACATTGAATACAGGTCGCCAGATCGCCGCGCGGAAGCTCCACGGCGGCGTGGATACCAGCGCAGTCGGGGCACTGAGAAAGGCAAAGACTCGTCATAGCCATAGCCTGTCCACCGGATTCAGGCGACATCCCGGGAATGGTAAGCGACCTTTATTCTGCCCGGACGCAGATTTTCGTCCAGTGACAATTGCCGCTGTGAGCCGGAAATCGGGAATTCGACCAACAGCAGAACCGCTGCAGGACGGGCAGGCTTTGGTAATAATAGAGACACTGCAAAGATCAGCAAGCATGGGGAAAACGGTACATGTCTTGTCTGAAGACGACAACAAGGTCGCTTGTGAGAGCGTCAAGGTCTTCTCGGGTCAGGTTCTGCTCGATTGCCGCCGATGCGGCAGAGCAACTCGTCTGGACGCAGATTCTTCGGACCGGTAAATTGCACCGCTCTCGCCTCTCTGCTCTTATTTCAGTAACAGGATAACACGGATGTTTTCCTCCCCATCTCTCTGTCTTCGCGCGCTGTTGCTGCTTGGGCTGTCCGCTGGTATCACAATCCCGGCTACTGCAAAAGTCGAAGCCGTAAAGGGCAAACGCTATCAGCTGAATGAAAAACACGGACCATGGATGATCATGGTGGCAGCGCTGCGTGATGTACCGGAAGAGCGGCGGATTGAAGGGGGAATGTCCGCATGGGAGGCCGCAGACCAGCTGGTTTACGAACTGCGCAAGGTCGGTATTCCGGCTTACACCTTTCTACAACGGATGGAGCTGACGGAAGTAAAGGGGTACTCGGGCGGCGCAGACGACCATGGTGGAAAATACATTTCCCGGCATGAGGCGATTGCGGTGCTGGCAGGAAATTTTCCCAGTCCCGACGAACGGCAGGCGAAACTGATTCTGGAATATGTGAAGAACCGCTTCGAACCGGCTTTCATGAAGGACAAGAGCAGCGGAGCCATTCTGCCGCGGACGCCGGGACGCCCGAAGCCGCTGAGCCGCGCCCATATGACGACAAACCCGCTGATGTCGGCCGCGCAGATCCGAAACAGGACCGTCGACCCGCTGATTCGTCAGCTGAACGCGGACATGGAGTACTCGATCTTCAAGAACAAGGGCAAATACACACTGCGAGTCGCCACCTTCAAGGGAAATGCGATTCTGCAGGTCGGAAACAGAGTGCAGGAAAGTGTCAGAAAGAATTTCGACAAGATTTTCGGCAGCAATCTGGACGAAGCGGGCACCAAGGCGTGGGAAATGACTCACGCCCTGCGAAGTGCGTCGCGTCTGGGCTACGACCGGGACTACGAAGCGTATGTCTACCACGATCGACATGCGTCTTATGTCACCATTGGTTCCTTCAACAGTCCGGAAGACCCGAGGATTGCCCACCTGGTCACGAAATTCAACGGCAAAGCCAGAATGCACGAAGGACAGGAAGTGCTGACGGCGGAAGCCTTTACGATTCCTCGCAACGTGTCGCTGGGACAGCAGCCGGACAAGTTCTGGATGTTCGATGTGCGACCGAAACTGATTGAGGTTCCGTCGCTGAGTCAATGAATTCTTTGAGAAAAGATTCGGCTCGAATCGGACCCGCCAGAGCCGGGTTTATTCCGCCGCGACAACCTTGCTCTGTGTAGAACAGATAGATATGCTGACCCCGTGCGGCGAGCGTCAGCGAGCTGTACAAGCCTCTGCCAGACCCGTGGCAGCAGTTTGAGTTGACCCTACAGATTATACCCAAAAGGGAACCCGTTCGATTCCGGCCGACTGTCACGCCGACCATGATCGGATCACATGACCCGGGCGTCGGGTGCCCACCTTATCTGACAATGGGTGTCAACCAGTCACTGCTCAACGGTCTGCGGAGGTTTTTTTATTTCTATTTGCCGGTAGACATTATTGGTAGACACAGGTGCCACCCATACATTGGCAAGCCCCAACGCCCCATGCTTAGCACTGGGCTGCCGTTGAGTCCCTGTCGGCAGTTGACGCACCGTAGAGCGGACATTCCTGTCCGCCGACCGCCAAAGTACTGATCGGACAGGAATGTCCGATCTACGTTCGCCGGAGCACCTGCAGCGCTCTCCAGCGACAGGCGACCGATGGTGACAGGCTTCGTTTCCTGCTGGAAATGCTGAGCACAAGAAACACGTTCCACGAACCTGTCGCATGGAAGCTCACCCGCTTTCGCGCGGCACACCATGGCCCAGCTTAAGTTGTGTTGGATTCAGACGCTTGCGACCTGCCGGCAAACAGGGTCAGCAGCGCCGGCAGGAAGAGCAGATCGGCCGGCAGAGCAATTGCCAGAGTGATGCACCCCATGGCCGCAAAATTGACGTGAGGCGGCAGGCGGCTTGTCAGAATGGTTCCCAGTGCCGCAGTCATCACCATTGTGGTCAACACCAGCGCACTGCCCACCGTAAGAAATGTGTTCCGGTTCGCTGTGTGCGGATCCGCCCCCCGACGCCGTTCATGCCGGAAGTGGCTGAGGTAGTGAATCGTGTCGTCAACAGCAATGCCCAGGCAAACAGCGAATGCACAGGCACTGGCAATACCCAGCGATTCGTCAATCATGTAGCGGATCGCGCCCGATGCGGCCAGCGGCATCATGTTGGGGATGATTGAGATCAGTCCGATCCGCAACGAACGAAATGCAACCGCCATGACGGCGAAGATGATCACCGAGGCCACCATCAGGCTCTGAATCAGTTCTTCAATAAGCTGCCGCACGACCCGGCCTTCGTTGATCACATCGCTGATCAGCTTGAGTTGAAATCCGGGGTGCTGCCGTTCCAGCTGCCGCAGACGATCTTCAATTCGGTCGAAAACGGGGGCGAAGGTCGCGATTCCCAGATCCTGCAGTCGAGTAACAACGAGCGTCTTTCTCAGGTCCGGCCGATAGAACTGATGTTTCAGTTCGTCCGGAAGCTGATTCACAAAGACCGAAAAGTCTCGTCGGTCGGACCCGCGGAAAACGGAAAGCGCCGTGCGAATGGAATTGGTCGGACCAAGCAGTTCTTCTTCGGCCAGCATGTCTTCACAGGCCTCAATGACACTCCAGACCCCCTTGCGGGATTCCTTTTCCGGCCATTCGATGACCAGTCTCAGGTGGCGTACTCCTCCGAATACCACATCGCAGTCACGCATCGCCTGCCACTCTTCCGAATCTCTAGGAATACGATCGCTCAGGCAGTCATTAGGAACAAGACGTGCGCAGATGGTGATGCAGACGGCCACAATGCCAATCCCGAACGCCGTCACGGGCAAGGCATGCCGTGACGAAAAATCAATCACCCCGACGCAGCGCTGCATCAGCCGCGTGAGCGGATCCCGAGTCGTGCTCACATGCATTCGTTGTCCGAGCCATGAATTTGCCAGCAACGGTATGACCAGAATCACAGCCAGAAAAGTTACAACGACACCGATGGCAGAAACGCGGCCGAATCCGGCGATCACTTCGGAATCGGAGATCATCAGCGATCCGAATCCGATCGCCGTCGTCAATGACGTCAGCAGACAGGCCGGACCGGTCATCAGGACGGCGTCAAACACGGCGTCCCGCGGGCTGCTGCTTTTCGCTCGGGCATTTTGAATTCGTACGACCAGATGCACTCCGTCCGTGAATCCGATCATGAGAATCATGACCGGCAGGATGATTTTCGCCAGTTGATTTTCGGACTGACCGATCAACAGCAGCCAGCCGATCGTCCACACAACACCTGTTGCCGGTCCGCTGCCAGCAACAATCACGGCCACGGGACGACGAAAGATAAGCACCGCCAGGAACCCGATCATGGTAAAGGCGATCAGCTGAATCCGAAGATGATCTTCGTTCAGTGCCCGGTCATGAACGTCAAAGATTGCAAGACCGCCCGTGATGCGTACCCTGATTCCGGCAGGCTGAAGGTATTCCTGTGCTTTCGCACGAATGCTTCGTACGTGTGACTTGTCGCGGATGTCGATCTGCATCAGAGCCGTTCGACCGTCTGCGGAAATCAGGTTCTGACCGGCCAGCGGATGTGTGGTCAACGCCTGCCTGGCGGTCGCAAGTTCTTCTTCGGTTGAGTCGGCATCCGGTTCAGGGAGCAGTGGTCGCCGCGTTCCACGGATGCTGACGACCGGAACATCGCCCATCCAGACCAGCTTTTGAACCTCCGGCATATCTCGTAACGCGGCCACGGCGCGGTGCAGGGCAGCGATTCGTTCGGCGCGAAAGAAGTCGTCACATTCAAGGACCAGGACAACAGGAGCGTTGAACCGGAAGATTGTTTCCACTTCACGCAGCTCTGCCCGCACTTCCGATGCGACCCACGCTGTGTGCACGGGTTCGGCGATTCGCACCCCCAGAATCCCCAGCAAAGGAGGCACGCTAAGAAGCACGACAAGGCACCAGCCCCGCAGTGGGTGATCAGCACTTAGTCGGGCGAGCAGATTCATATTGCCAGTAGGGAATCGTGTCGGCATCGAGCCAGGCAGCCACCTGATAGCTGTCGTCGAGTTCGTGGAATTCCTGAATCAGCGAGCTCATGCGCAGTCCGCAGGAGTCGAGTCGGTTCTTGAGCGTCTTCACCTGGACATTTTCAGCACCACACGCTTTGATTGCCTTTTCGACGATCGGCCATGCAGGATCTTTGCGACTGTCGATGACGATTCGAACGTCGTAAGTCGGATAGTTCTGCCGAAAAAGTTCTCGCAGACAATCGCCCGGAAAGGGATCAGCACCTCGCAGCGAAAGCACCACCAGCACCGAGGGCAGTTCATTGTCAGTCTGCGAGAGATTCACCTCCGGACGCCGAAATCCGCGACGGAAGCGGCGCAGCCAGAACAGATGCAGCAGCGCCGTCGCGGCACAGCCCGACGGAAATATGACAGAGAACAGCAGCATGACCGTTCCAGAACAAGAAACTGGCTGAGAATCCCAGCAAGGAATAACCGTCTGTTCAGGAAACGAACAGCATTAAATCTGCTGCCGCGACGGAACCTTTGCACTTCGATGCACTCGCAGTGAATCTGTCGGGTATTCCGGATTTTCGGGCGGAGTTTCGGTACGCGATGGCCGGTGTAAAATGATCCTGACGGTGATCCGCACGCCGCCGTGCTGAGATCCGGAAGCTCAACGACGAACAGCGCGAAGACCGTCCGCCCCCGAAGTTCAGGGAAAGGTGGACAGGCAACTGAGTTGCTCCCACAATAAAGTCAACGCCCACGCTGACAGGTCATCGACGAACGCAGTTCTGTGGGCAATCGTGATTTTCGACCTGAATTGATCGCAGGAGTATTCGATGGACCGGCTGGCATCGTCAATTGTTATTCTTGGAGCGTGCATCGTGTTCAGCGCGGCCGGCTTCATTAAGCATTCCGACACAAACGTGTTTGTGAACTTCGTCGCACTCGTCGTTGCTGCGTTTGGAGCATACGGGTGGTTCACCGCCGAAAGGGATTTGAGACAGGACCGCTGACAGGGGCAAACGTCACTGTATGAAGCATCATTGCGTCAAAAAGCGGCGTTGCCGGAATGCGACGTTTATTTTGACTTGGTCATGGACGAATGAACCTCGACACACATGGCGTTTGCCGCGGCCGGGCTCGCGAAGAATCGGCGTCGTAGAGTGTTGCGCGCGTTTATATCAGTAAAGATCGGTGTGCAAAAAGGCGTCGGGTCGGCGAGGAAATGGGGCCCACCTGCTGAGTGTTGTGGCGGCCGTCTTCCCCGCTTCTCGATATACACGTACCACGGATCCGAATCGGGCCGTGCCGCTGCGTGCTGAGTACTGAATGTCTGTCGCAAGGCATGCGCTCCTGTCTGACCTGCGGTTACATTGAACTGATCTTTGCCCCGGATTAACCTGACACCATCTCGACCTTCGCCGACCACGGCCCGGTGACATCCAGTTTGCGGAATGCGATTGCCGTGCGAATCCGTCCGTCTTTCGGCGCTGAAGCGGTTCAAAATGGCGCGTACCAATCCAACCAGGGTGGGCCACAGGTCTACGACGAAATCCCGCCTGCATTCGATCGAGGAAACGGATGTGACGAAGACATCTGTATCTGCGCCGCTGCCGAAGCAGATTGACCGTTATCAGATTCGCGGCGTGCTGGGAACGGGAGGATTCGGCTGCGTATACAAAGGGTTTGATGCGGATCTGAAGCGAGAGGTGGCGTTGAAGGTTCCCTGGCCACAGAACGAATGGTCTGAGCAGCACGAGGCGGCGTTTCTTGAGGAAGCCGAGAAGGCCGCTCAGCTAAGACATCAGAACGTCGTGACGATCTATGATGTGCGCCGATGTGCCGACCACGGCGTCTACATCGTTATGGAATATGTGGCCGGTGAATCGCTGGCTCATCATCTGAAGCGTCTTGAGGGTCAACCGATGGACGTGGCCATGACGGTGCGAGTCGTCAGCCAGGTGGCGTCTGCCATGCATGCGGCACACCAGCGAGGGCTGGTTCATCGTGATCTCAAGCCGTCCAACATTCTGCTCGACGGGCAAGGTAATGCCCACGTTGCCGATTTTGGTCTGGCACTGCTGGAGGAGCGGCAGGCCGCCGAGCGTGGGATCGTTTCCGGAACCGTTCCGTATATGTCGCCCGAGCAGGTCAGTGGCAAATCGCAGTTTCTGGACGGGCGGTCGGATATCTGGAGTCTGGGGGTTGTGCTGTACCGGTGCCTTTCCGGGCGACTGCCATTTGCTTCCGGACGATCGTTTGAAGTCATCAGAGAAGAAATTATTCACCGCGAACCGAAACCTCCAAGACAGATTAATGATCAGATTCCATGGCGCCTTGAAGAAATCTGCCTGAAGTGTCTGTCAAAAGCGGTTTCGGAACGATATCGCACCGCGAAGGACGTGGAAGATGAACTCACCCATTGGAAAAAACTGACGGCATCAGCTCGCGACCCCGTGTCAGAGTCAGGTGGTTCATTCTCGGAATCGATTGGTCCTCTGGAGAGGGGCCGGGCGCTGACCGTTTCGTCCGTTCTTCTGCTGCTTTGCATTGGCATCGTCTGGTTTGCTGTGGCATACAAGTCGCCGACCGGACAACCGGGCTCGGGCGACGTCAAGCCGCCGTCAGACGCAATCGACTCACCACTGTCCCCGAACGCAAACGATGTCGTGGCCGTTGCGCCAGAGAACGTCGCACAGAAAGTCCTGGTGGTTACGCGGCCGCCGGGAGCTCGAATCGTCGTCTATCCCGTCCGCAAACCCTATGGTTTTGCGGACGGGACACGCCGCGTTGAGGCTCAGAAACGTTCCCCTGCGACTCTTCAATTGTCGCCCGGCAGTTATCTTGTGGTGGCGGTGCTGGATGATGGTCGGTTTCACGAAGTCTACCGAAACGTTCCTGCCACTCCGGACAGCATGGCGCCCCAGAGTTATGCTCATCTTTATTGGAGAAACCGGGCAGACGATTCTGTGGAATGGCCGGAAATAGACATTCCGCCCGCCGGTATTGCCGACGACATGGCATTATTTGTCGGCGCGTCAGCGTTTCGCCTTGGCAGTTCCGACCACCCGGAGATTCCGGAACACAACCGCTCGGTCCCGGCGTTCCATCTGGATACCCACGAAGTTTCCTGGGGACAGCTGCTCGCGAACGAAAACATCCAGATCCCGGCGTCGCTGCTGCATCTTGAGGATCGGCTGCCGGATCCGAGTCTGCCTCTCGCCGGCGTCTGGTATCACGATGCCGTATCGTATGCCGAGAAGATCGGCAAACGTCTGCCGACAGAGGCAGAATACGAGTTCGCCGCGACAGCGGGAGGCACTCAAAGATTTCCGTGGGGCGACGATGCGAGCCTGCTGCAGCAATGGCCACTTGGGGCGGTGGGCACACCGGACTTCGACTGCGTGGTTGCCGGCAGGCCCGTCTTTGGGCTGTACTCCAACGTGGCGGAATGGACCTCATCCTGGGCGAGTGCCTATCCGCCGCGGCTGGATTATCTGCCTGGCCTGCCTCCTCGGCCTGAAGGGATGTGGATTGTGCGGGGCGCACCGTATTCCGTGATCACGGGCGCACCGGATCCAGATCAGTTTTCGCCCGGGCCGCGATTCCGCATCGGACAACACGAAAAGGCGATTCACCCGGGACTCGGCTTTCGCTGCGCCCGAAGTGTCCGCCCGCGGCTGGAAGCATCTGATCTTGAGCGATTTGTTGGTAAGTAAATCAGTTTTGTTTTTCAAAGGAATTCTGATGAAGACATCAATGAACCTGTGTGTCGTCATGAGCATGCTGATCGTCGGGGTGGATCCAGGTTCAGGCCGGTCCGGGGCAGTACTGGCCGACCAGGCTCAGAAAAAGGAAACCACATCGGCAGTCCATGTCTGCCCTTTATATGTGTGGATGAACTGGGGCAGCTATTGCTCGTACTATGCACAGGAAAACGGAACCTGTAATTCCACCAACTACGATTCAACAAACTGCCAGCTTCCCCCGGGAGACTGCAATTCATCAACCAACTGCGTTCAGACGCTCCTGAAAGATGGCCAAAGGGTCGACCGCCCGGATGACCCGGGAACCAATGGCTACGGACACAACAAACCAAGTCCGCATGAACGCAGAAAAAAGCACTGGCTGGGACAGGACAAAATTCCAGGCAGCAATCATCGTCCCGGTGCTGATCCGTGGGAATACCTTTCCGCGACGGAACGTTTTGCCATCAAATTTGCCAATCCCGCCGGCGGTCCGCCTGTTTTTGCGCAGATCGTTGTGGTCGACATTCCCGAGACGATCATAAACGGAAGAACGTATCCCGCGTTGACGGTAGCGCGCGGCTGGGAAATTCACGCTCCGGGCGGAATTCCTCTCCAGGACCCCAATGCAACGGTACAACCAGGCTCCGGTCGACCGCATGCTTTCGGGTACAGTTACACGCCGAAGAATGGTGGCGATGAGATCTGGATCAACATCATCACGCATCACGAGACGGCAGGACACGATCACTAACAGGCTGCCCGGGAAACGCGGTCGTTTCGAAAGCCGTCACGGCTTTCGGCCACGTTTTCCTGCCACTGCCAAAGCTCTTGAAAAGCTCTGTGACGGTATCCGGACACGCTGCGAAAAACCGGTCCGGATACCCGGTCATAGCGGAAGCCATCAAATCGTCCGGCCATATTTTCCTGCAACTGTCAAACTCCTGACGAGTTACGCCGCGGTATCCGCACAAGTTGCTAAGAGCCTGTCCCGGCCTCCTGCATCGAAGGACCGCCCGCTAAATCAACAAATGTTCCGGGCCATTCACCAGGTGGGATCCTTGCCTCGACCCGTCTGCACAGCGTTTTGGCGCTGCAGCGTTTCGGACAACAGACCAATAATCGCCTTCTGCCCCGCCGTTTCCCGTCTTTCATTGCTGCCCGCCGCGCACGCGCGGGTTTGAGAGCCCCGGATATCCTTCCCGGGGAAATCGCTCCGTGCGCCCCGCGAAACAACGCCCACGTTCCGCAGGGGATTCCAAAGAAATTTATTTTTCTGAGCAATTGCGCGCTCTGCTGCCGGCGGGATGTCGCCCTGAATTATGAGGGGACGGTGCGCCCGCTGACTGAAAGACACGTGTGCACGTCCGCCGATCGACTTCCGCCCGGGAATAATCACCGACAAACGTGCTGGGATTCTGGAATAACGCCGTCTCACGGGTCCAGTCCCGCGAAGTTTCGGGAATTGCAAGAGAAGAAAGCCTGCCATGTCTGATCGCCGAAAAACCGGATTCACCCTGATCGAATTGCTGGTGGTGATTGCGATCATTGCCATTCTGATTGCGCTGTTGCTGCCGGCCGTGCAGGCAGCCCGAGAAGCGGCGCGAAGAACGCAGTGCACAAACAACCTTAAACAACTGGGACTTGCCATGCACAATTATCACGACGTGAACCGGACATTCCCACCGGGGTATCGGTTCATCGCCGGATCAACGACGGACACCATCGGTGGTCCGTCAGTCTCAATACTGCCTTATATCGAACAGGCAGCCATCCGCGATCGTATTGATGTCAACCTGCCCTGGTTCATGGTGTCCCCGGACCTCGCTCGCACCCGTGTTCCGGTGTTTGAGTGTCCTTCAGATCCGGGGCCGAATCCCACCAACTACCCGCTGCTTGGCAGCTTCAACCTGCCGATTGGCGACACTACGGCGAATTCATCGTATGCGTATTCGATGGGTTATGACGACGCCCTTTGCTTCTCACCGGGCCTCGGCGCAAAACGAACCACCGCGGAAACCGGAGTATTCTTTGTGCATTCAAAAACCAGGCACCGTGACATTATCGACGGGACAAGCAATACATTCATGGTGGGAGAAGCACCATCAGGATCGAAGATGTGTCACGGCGTCGGCTGCTCTGCGCCACTGGATCGCCCCGCGAACCATGCGTGGATCATCGACGGCACGAATAAGGAACACTATTACGCGGCCGGCATTGTCTATGGCGGAGGGCTTGCCAGTACGGTTGAGCCGCTCAACAAACCGGCTCAGGACAAGGTGGCCACGGATTCCTACTATTCATCGCTGACCGGTCCGACGGACTGTCGCCCAAGCTGGTCCGGCGGTCCGCACTGGGCGACGAATTTTCGCAGTTTTCATTCCGGAGGTGCCAGCTTTCTGTTCTGTGACGGCTCCGTGCATTTCCTCAGCGAAAACATCGACATGACGCTGTACCGCAACCTGTCCTGCATGCAGGACGGCAATGTGGTAGGGGAATTTTAGGTAAGCATCGCGACAAGCGTTGGTCCGATTCTCAGAACCTTTAGAACTGACGTGACGGATCTGCAACAGAATACCTTTGAACAAATTCAATCCCTGTGCCGTGACTTTCGGCGCCAGCTGAAGAATGCTGCGCCGGTCTGCATCGAAGATTATCTGAACCGCGTTGAAGAAGACTCGCGCGAGATGCTGTTTCAGAACCTGCTGCACATCGACATCGAATTCCAGCGGCGGCAGGGACAGGAACCGGCTTCTGAAGAGTACATCAACCGATTCCCACAGCACGCGAAGCTGATTCGTCAGGCATTCTTCGAATCCACACGGATGTCCGCCGATCCGGCAGCCGAGACGCCGGCAGAGCAGCGTACACAACTGGAAGATGTTCCCGCCGGTCGGCGACTGGGGGATTACGAACTGCAGCGACAGATTGGTCGCGGGGCGTTCGGAGCCGTCTATAAGGCAAAGCACCTGCAACGCGGTGACACCGTCGCCTTAAAACTGCTGCCGCTGGCCATCGACGGTAACGCAGACACGTCCGGCGACGCGGACCGGCTGCACAAATTCCGCCGGGAATTCCGGGCGCTGTGCGACGTCAACCATCCCAATCTTGTCGGCATGCAGTCGCTGGAGGTCGATGGTCGGCAATGGTTCTTCACCATGGATCTGGTGGAAGGTACCGACTTTCTGGACTTCGTACGCCCGGGCGGCACCATCGACATCGGCCACCTGAAAAACGCCGCCCGGCAACTGGCCGAAGGGCTGGCCGAACTGCATCGCCGACAGATCGTGCATCGGGATCTGAAGCCTGCCAATGTAATGGTTGATGGCGATGGCCATGTCAGCATTCTGGACTTTGGACTCGTCATTGAAGGGCAGCCACGGGCGGATTTCACCGTTTTAATGAGTACCCACGGGTTTGCCGGCACGCCCCTGTATGCGGCACCGGAACAGATGTTCGGCGACTGTGATGCGGCGTCCGACTGGTATGCCGTCGGCGTGATGCTGTACGAAGCGTTAACCGGCACGCCACCGTTTCGCGGCTCCGGCGCAGATCTGATGCGAACCAAATCTGCCACCGCGGCCCCGCCGCTTCGGGATCACCCGGGTATTCCGGACGATCTGGGTCAGCTCGTGGACGACCTGCTGCAGCGTGATCCTGAGTTACGTCCGACCGGCGACCAGGTGTTGGACCGGCTGGGTGTCGCCACCGAAGTCAGCAGTCATGATTCGACGGAAATTCTTGCCGATTCCGTCGGCAGCGGATCGCAGCTGTCTCTGATTGGTCGCGATTCCGAACTGAAAACACTCAGAAGTCTGCATCAGCGGCTGATGGAACATCGTGAACCGCTGGCCGTCTTCGTGAAAGGACGCAGTGGCGAAGGCAAAACATCGCTTGCGGAAGCATTTCTGCGGTCGGTCCGCACAGACGGCGGCACTTTGGTACTGGCCGGTCGCTGTTATGACCGTGAATCCGTGCCGTTCAAGGCCATCGATGCGGTGATAGATTCGCTGGTACTGTTTCTGCGTTCCCGGCCGGAACAGGAAGTGCGGGGGTGGCTGCCGGACGACATCGGTTTGCTGGCTCAATTGTTTCCCATGCTGCGCCGTGTCACATCGATTGGCGAGCGGATCGTCGGGCGCTCAGATGCTCAGGACGCGCGACAGCTGCGGCATCGAGCTTTTGCGGCCCTGCGGGATCTGCTGAGAGCGATCAGTGCCGCGACGCCCGTGATTCTGTTCGTGGATGATCTGCAGTGGGGTGATGGCGACAGCGCGACGGCTCTGCGGGATGTGCTGCAGCCGCCGCAGGCTCCGGCAGTGCTGCTGCTGGGCACTTATCGCAGCGACGAAGCCAACGACAGCGCCTATCTGAAGGAATGGGCCACCTACACCTCGCTGAGCGACGAGCAGCTTTCGCAGCATGAATTGGAAGTCGGCCCCCTGTCGGAAGATCAGTGCCTGAGTCTGCTGGCGATACGACTGGGAATTCAACCGGATGCTCTGAAACAACAGGCTCAGCAGTTATTCGAAGGTACTCATGGGAATCCGTATTTTCTGGAACAGTTGCTGGAGGGATTCGACCCGCAGACAGGGAATGTGGAAGCCGTGCCGCTGGCAGACGTGATCGAACGCCGGCTGCAGCGACTTCCTCCCGCCGCGCGGTCGGTGCTGAAGGCCGTTGCTGTGGCGGGGCAGGCTGTGGCGCTGTCAGAAGCCGCTGCTGTGGCAGAACAGGCCGCCGCGGCCATGTCCACCGTCACTCATATGCGCAACGAACGGCTGGTGCGACTGATCGGCGTGAGCGACGAATCGACGGTCGACACCTACCATGACAAGATTCGGGAAACCGTACTGGCCGGGTTGCCGGCCGAGGAACGGGGACAACTGCATCTGCAGTTTGCGGAGTTGTTCCTGCAGCAGACTCCGCAAACCGCGGTGCCGGAACCCCACGACGCTGCGGCACATCCCCGCATCTATGACGTGGCCTTTCATCTGCTGGAAGCCGGCGACGCTCGGGCATTCGAATTTCAGCTGGCGGCCGGAGAAAAAGCGCTGCAGGAATGCGCCCTCGAAACGGCTCAGGGTTATCTCACCACTGCCGATCAGCTGTTGCCGCATGATGCCGACGATACCACGCGATTTCGTCTGTGGTTCTCTGCGGCGGAAACACACCGTGGTGTGGATCAGCTGGATGAGGCGATCGCGGGCTACGAACAGGCGTTGCCATTGGCCGCAAACACGGTTGCATTGGCACGGTGCGAGTCTGGTCTTGGTCAGGCAAAGTTGCGTCTCGGCAGAACGCATGTCGCCCGAGAACACTTATCGCGGGCTTTGTCGCATCTGGACGAACGGCTTCCTACGACATGGCTGGGTCGATCACTGGCGATCCCCAAAGTGTTCGCCGAATTCGTTTTCGTCCCGAAATTTCTTCTGAAACTATATCGCCGGCGTCATACCACGGCCGAAGAGAATGGACTCGCAACACAGATCCTTGGCACAGCGCATTATTGTTTTATGACGACGTATGCTGAGATGGCCATGATCATGGCGCATGCCGGAGCGCTGGGGCGCATATCGTCCGATCCGGCGGACCGACTTCTTTCTCTGACGAATTTCGCCAACAACCTTTCTGGTACGGGCTTTCACCGTGCCGCTCTTTGGTTTCTGCGTAATCCGGAACAGCAACTTCAGGCGATCAGATCTCCGCTGCAACGAGCCATCGTCGAACACAACCTTGGTATCGTCGCGTTCTTCCTCGGGAATCTGGGCGTTTCCGAAACGCGTTTCCGAACCTGCCTGCCCGCATTACAGCGTGTGCGTCATCACTACGTCGGCATGACGCTGCATTGGTTGCGTCATATCGAGTCCGTCCGCGGTGATGCCCGCGAGATTGAAAACTGGGCCCGGCAGGAGCTGCGATTCGGCGAAGCCACCGGTGAAGTCGTCACCATCGCTTACGGACGCTACGGAATGGCGGATGCGTTCGGACGTCGCGGAGACTACCAGTTGGCAGTCGAAACAGCGAGGCAGGCGGTCAACGCCCTTGAAGAGACGGAATTCATCACGGTGAACATTGCCCGTCAGGAACTGGGGCGCGCCCTGCTGCAGGCGTCCGAATACGATGCGGCCTCAGAGATTCTCAAATCAACGGCGCGAAACGTGTTCCTGGGCGGCCAGATGTTTGAGATCTTTCTTGATACGTTTTCGCTGTATGTCGAAGCGCTGGCGGGGCCGCGATTTGCGGAAGGACGCACGATATTCCCGTCAACACACGTCCGGCAGGTCAGCAGGGCTGCTCGCTGGGCTCGCTGGATGTGCGGACGATTTCCGACGCTGCGACCACACGCCTGTCGTGTCAGCGGCCGCGCCGCCTGCGCCGCTGGTCACACTCGCAGAGCACGGAAATATTTCGACGAAGCGATCCGCGCCGCTGAACGTGTGGGTGCCCGCTACGAACTGGCCCGGACATGGATTGACAGGTCGTGGCTGCCATATACCGAGGCCGCCGCCGACCGCGCCCGAGGCCTCGCTCTGCTGACAGAACTGAACTGTGTGTTACCGGAAGCCGAGGCAGAGCAACTGAAACAGGACTAACAGCTACTGCTCCATAACCGGCGGCTGCCGACGGGCGCGACGGACTTCGGGGGATAGCGAAAGTCGTGGACCTCCGGTTTGCAGCGAAAGGCGGCAAAGAACAAAGGGTTCAACGAAAACGCCATGTCAGATACCGGTCAGATCTTCGAACAAATCCAGTCGATCTGCGACGAGTTTCGGCGGCAGCTGAGAAAAGGCGCGAATCCTCGAATCGAAGCCTGCATTGAACAAGTCCCCGAAACGGCTCGGCCTGTACTGTTTCAGCAGCTGTTGTCGGCCGAAGTCACCTATCGGATGAAGCGGGGTGCTTCGCCGACTGCTGACGAGTATGAAAAGCGTTTCCCGAAATACGCCGGACTGGTCCGACGGAATCTGCACGAGTCATCGGCCACGTCCATCAGCAATGACCAGCCGTCCACAGGCTGCGAAGCAACGTTTATCACCGAAGTTCCGGTCGGCGAACAGATCGGTGAATACGAACTGATCAGGGAACTTGGTCGCGGAGCATTCGGGGTCGTCTTTGAAGCCCGGCATGTCCGGCGAAAAGATCGAGCGGCCTTGAAGACCCTGAAGTTTGCGGAGCGTTACGACGCCGATCGACTGCATCGGTTCCGTCATGAATTTCGCCGGCTGGCGGCGACCAACGATCCGAATCTTGTCGGCATGCAGACGCTGGAATTTGCCGAGGACAGGGGGCAGTGGTTCTTTACCATGGATCTGGTTCAGGGCACCCATTTTCTGGAATATGTCCGTCCCGAAGGCCGCCTGAATGAAAAACGCCTGCGAGAAGCCCTGGCACAGCTTGTTTCAGGCATCAGTACCCTTCACGCCCGGCAGATTGTTCACCGGGATCTGAAGCCCAGCAACGTGATGGTCGAAGAATCCGGCCGAGTGATCATTCTTGATTTCGGCCTGGTGGCGGAACTGCAGCAGCGAATGGACGATACGGTCTCGATGCGATCGGGTGAGTTCGCCGGTACACTTCGGTATGCGGCCCCCGAACAACTCGATGGCCGCCGCCTTGCGGCCACGGACTGGTACGCTGTCGGAGTCATGATCTACGAGGCATTGACCGGCGAAGCTCCGTTTCAGGGAAACATGGCCGACCTGATGGTGCAGAAGCGGACGCTGGATGCCCCGAAACTGTCGGGACGTCCGGATCTGCCGAAGGATCTGAGCGCTCTTGTCGATCAGCTGTTGAGCCGGCAACCCGACGAGCGTCCGGACGAATCGGCCATCCTGTCGTCGCTGTCCGGCGTTGAGAGCGATGCAGCATTGTCCCCGAGTGACGTGGTGCTTTCGAAGCCGGAATCTGAGACATACCGCCTGATCGGTCGCGAGGTGCAGTTTCAGGAACTGAAATCGGCACATCACAGGTGGCTGACGGAAGACAAACCACTTGTTCTGTTCATCACCGGACGCAGTGGTGAAGGAAAAACGTCGCTGATTGAACAGTTTCTGGAACCGATACGCCGGGATGCCAACACACTTGTCCTGTCCGGTCGCTGCTACGATCGTGAATCAGTTCCCTTCAAGGCGATCGATGGTCTGATTGACGCTATCGTGAATCACCTGATTCGCGTCCCGCAGGATTCGATTTCAGAATTACTTCCGGACGACATCCTGTTGCTGGCGCACCTGTTTCCGATTCTGCGACGCGTGCCGCAGATTCACAGAATGTGTGACGCCAGAGAACGGGATGTGGCGCGACTTGATCCCAAACAAAGGCGGCAACGGGCGTTCGTGGCCCTGAAAAACCTGCTCTGTCGGATCAGCACCACTTCACGTATCACGCTGTTCATTGATGATCTTCAATGGGGTGACGCGGAAAGTGCCCATGTCCTGATGAATCTGCTGTCGCCTCCTGCGGCACCTCCTGTGCTTTTGCTCGGCAGCTATCGAAGCGATGAGAGTCACGACAGCATTTTTCTGCAGAACTGGTCCACGTATCGCGCAGATTCGGAACTCGCACTGGACCAGACCGAAGTTGAGGTTGGACCACTTTCTCCGGAACAGTGTATCGAACTGGTCAGCGCCCGGATTCGCCGGAAGGGCAGATCAGTTCAGAAGCTGGCCATCGAGTTGCACGGTTCGACAGGCGGGAATCCGTATCTGATTGAACAGTCCATCGAATACCTAGATGGCCAGACTGGTTCCGCCTCCCTGAATGAGGTCATCGCGAACCGGCTGGCAAGGCTTCCCGCACAAGCATCGATTCTGCTTGACATGGTCGCCGTCGCGGGGCAATCCCTGCCGCTGAACGAAGTTTCGGTGGCGGCTCGCTGCGAAAATGCATTCGAAACACTGATCAAGATGAGCAACGAGCGGCTGATTCGCTGCATTGGCTCTGACCAACACCCACACTTCGACACCTACCACGATCGCATTCGTGAAACAGTGCTGGGGCAATTGGTTGATGTGCGACGACGTGAACTTCACCGCAGGCTGGGGGAAACAATCGAACAGGTGGAACAGGTCCCCTTTGCAGAGATTCTGGCATCGATGAATACCGACGAATCGTCAGAAGCGGCCAGCCAGCCACCATCATGGAATACGGCCCGCGTTTTCGATCTGGCGTATCACTTTGAAGCAGCCGGAGAACGACAGAAGGATCTGGTGTATTCGTTGCTGGCTGCTGAGTCCGCTCACCGTCAATATGCCCTTGACGTTGCACTCGATCGGTATGCGATTGCCCGGCGGCTGTCTCTGGATCACTCGCCGATAATCCGCCACCGTGTCACGGCGGGTCACGGCAGTGCCCTGCTGCTGTCGGGAAAATATGACGAAGCCTACGCGCGACTAAGCGAGGCCGTCTCTCTGGCCCCCACGGACGCGCTGCGCATGTCGGCCAAGGTGCAGCAGGCCGAGATCATTTACAAGACCCGCTCTCTCGCCGACAGCATCCGCGCCTGCGAGGCCCTGCTGCAGGAACTGGGTATGAAGGTTCGTCCCGGCAGAGTCGCTCTGATCTGTGAAGTTCTAAAGGCTGCTCTGTTTCCGGTTCGAAAGGCACGCGATCGGTCGATTCCGGCGTGGAAGCTGTCACTCGCCGCGAAGGTCTTCCATCGCCTGTCCTTCCCGTGTGCGTTTCACGCCCCTCTGAAATGCCTGTGGGCAGGTTATCGGGCCCACGAGCTGGCCCGCCTCAGTTCGGACGCATTGTTGCAGTGTCTGAGCGGTACCATGAAAGGCCTGGCAGTCGCGTACTTTCTTGCACAGAAACGCACGGCGCTGTCGATCTTCGCCGATGCTCTTGGGATCGCGCGACAGCTGAATGACACGACGCTTGAAGCGGAAGTGCTGTTTATGACCGGCAACGCAGTCCTTAGTTTCGGTGACCTGGAAAAAGCATTCGATTACTATTCGAAAAGTATGGAACTCAATAAAAGGATCGGTGATGCGTGGCGGGTAACGTACGTGCAGTATATGGTGTCCATCGTCTACGCAAGATCAGGAAACTCGGCCGCCAGCGTTCGTTCGGCAAAGCAGGCCTTTGAATCAGCGTTGCGCTTTTCGCAGCATCGACTGGCACACAGTGTGTTGGCACCCTGGGCAATGGCCACCCGTGGTAGTCTGCCGTACGATCAGTTGCGAGCTCGCATTCCCGCAGAGCCGGAGGAATTTCAGGCAGCCGTGGCCGCGTGTCTTGCTGAAAATGAATGGCATACCTGTCACCATCGAACCGACGAAGCCCTGCAGGCCGCAGAAAAGGCAGTGACGCTGTTGAATCAGTACTGGCCCGTCAGGGGATGTGTCTGGCCAACCGTTGGCAGCCACTCCTGTTTGGCTTACCCGAGTCTCGCTCGTGCTCTCCGCATGCACGCTGATGCCATCCAGCATTCCGATCCCGTCGAATCTTTTCGACTCAGAAAGCGAGGGCTGCGGGAAGCTCGTCGCGCTGTGCGAATCCAGTCCGTGGTCAGGCTGGACAGACCTTATGCATTTCGCGAAATGGGGCTCGCCTGTGCGGCACTCGGTCAGACGAAGCGAGGCTACCGATGGGCACTAAAAAGCCATCGACTCGCCGTGAACACGGGAGCTCTGTATCAGTCGCTGCTGTCATTGCTGGTCTGCGGCCAGCTCGGAAGCAAACTGGGGCTGCCGGCCGCTGAGGCTCAGATAAGAGAGGCCGAGAATCAGCTGACGGATTTTGAGAAGCCGATGCATGAAGCGACTGCTGGTGGCGTGAATGCTGATGGCGTGAATGCTGATGGCGTGACGGAGCAGCTCCGCGCCAGCGACACGATACCGATGGCATCGGAACAGACTTCAGGGCACCTGAGTCACCGCGTTCTGTAGAGGCGCCCGCAACCGCAGCGTGGCGACTCCGACCACTCCCGCCAGCAGGGCGATCATCACAAATGCGATCTGGTAACTCCCTGTGGATTCATAGATCCAGCCAGCGGCCGGCGGTGCAACGGCGGCCACCCCGCCCATGATAAACAGCCGAATTCCCGTTGTCCGGGCGAACGCCTCGCGACCGAAGAACGTCGACATCACGACCGCAATCGCTGTGTTGGCGGTGCCGAATCCCAGGGCAACAAGAGCGGTCGCGGCATAGGCTATCCACAGCTCCGTCGCTGACATTACTCCCAGCATCCCAAGTGACTCCGCCAGCAGCGCGCAGCCGACGACCTTTTGCGGCAGAATGAAATCACCCAGAGACCCGGCGAGCCGACCGACGATGGTGATCATCACCATTGTTCCCAGGACGCTGGCGGCAGCACTGGTTGAAAACCCGATGTCCTCAAGATGAAGGCGCCCGTGCACGACGACCACGCACCACGGCACAAGGTGCGCTATGCCGCTCAGACACAAGACGGCGAATTCACGAGTCAGAATCGCCTCGCCGACCGTCCAGGTGTCTGCAACCGTCACCGCCGAATCCGATGCCGCCGTTTCTGGTGTGTCGTCGGGGGCCAGTCCGTCCGGATACTGGCCGATGTCCGAGGGATGATTGCGAACAAACAGCGCAGCCACTGCGGCCAGCAGAACCGATACTCCGGCAATCGCCTGCCAGCCGCCACGCCAGGAGTACCATTGCAGTATCCAGGCATCGAACTCAGCAACAATCCGTCCGACGATTCCGCCGGCAATGAAGATGATGGCGACCGCACGTGCTCGATACCTGGTAAACCACTGCGTGGCCAGTGTCTGACACGGCAGAATCGTACTTAGTCCAATCCCCGTGCCGGCCATCACACTGTAGCATACGAAACAGCCGATAAGTGAATCAGCGTAGCTGAGCAGCAGGAAGCCAAGAGCTGAAATCAGACTGCCGCACACGATTGTCGCACGCACTCCCCAGCGGCTGATAAGAATTCCTGTCAGGGGTCCGATACAGCTGTAAACCATCGTGAAGGCCCCGAACACGGCCCCTGCGTCCGTTCGACTGAGCCCGAGGTCATTGATTACTTCGGGAGTGAAGAATCCCCAGCTGTAATAGCCGGGAGCCAGCCCGAATCCGTAGATGAGCCATGCTGCTCCGAGCAGATACCATCCATAGAAGCGCGGAGACGGCGTTCCGGTCCGGCGGTAAGATGATTTCTCCATGACGTGCTGCCCGGCACTGCACCTGCTGAGTCTGCTGGTCTGCAGAAACTACCCTTTGCCGCGATCTTTCTGCCTGCCCGCTTTGGCATGCACCTCAATGTATTCGATGATCTTTCCTGCCACATCAACGGACGTTGCATTCTCGATCCCTTCCAGTCCGGGCGAAGAATTGACTTCCATCACGACCGGTCCCTTGTTGGCCTGCAGAATATCGACGCCGCAGACCGCGAGGCCCATCGACTTCGCGGCCTGTCTGGCAGTGGCGCGTTCTTTGGGAGTCAGTTTCATGGCGGTCGCGCTGCCGCCGCGATGCAGATTGGATCGAAACTCGCCGGCCGCTCCCTGACGTTTCATGGCCGCAATGACTTTGCCATTGACCACAAAGCAGCGAATATCCGCTCCCCCCGCTTCCTTGATGAACTGCTGCACCAGAATGTTCGCATGCAGCCCTCGGAAGGCCTCGATGACAGCTTCGGCCGCCTTCCTGGTTTCCGCCAGGATCACGCCAACCCCCTGCGTCCCTTCGACAAGTTTCACCACGCAGGGCGCGCCGCCGGCAACGGCGATCAGTCCCTCGATGTCTTTCGTCGAATGGGCAAAGCCCGTGTCCGGCAGGCCAACACCGTCACGAGCCATCAGCTGCAGCGACCGAAGTTTGTCGCGAGAACGCGTGATTCCCTGCGATTCGTTGACGGTAAAGGTGCCCATCATCTCAAACTGCCGGACAACCGCCGTGCCGTAAAACGTGTGAGACGCGCCGATCCTTGGGATAATCGCATCCGGTCGCAGTTCTTCGCCCTGATACATGACTCGCGGTTTGCGAGATTCTATGTCCATGTAGCATCGAAGATAATCGATCACACGAGCCTCGTGGCCACGCTGTTCAGCGGCTTCCTTCAGTCGGCTTGTTGAATACAGCTTTGAGTTCCGCGATAGAATGACAATCTGCATAAACGGTCCAGTTCGGGGTCGACGGTGCCTGCGTCTTGAACAGCTTTCTGACTGTAACAGAATGTCGACTGTCTGTGGAGAAGTCTTTGCCTTTCGGCCTGATCAGAGCGCCGCACCAGCCAGAACCGACCCGGGGGTCTTCCTTGGGCAATCGCATGTTCAGAGCTGCGAAAACACAGTTTTGCAGCCACTGATTCGTATCCGCTGATGTGGTGCTGAGTACGACTGCAGCAGTCATGCCAATTTCCCGGTGGCCAGAAATGCATCCGCCGCGCACGAGCAGCAGCAGCACAGAATTCCGCGACGCCGCAGCGTCGGGAACAGGGTGGCAACTCGCAGACTAAGGCAATGTGATCAGCTCGAACGCTCTCACGTCCGATCCCACGCCGGACACGTACGGTGACCGCCCTCCGGTCTGCTTCAAGCAACTTCTGGTGCGTGCGTCGTTGCGGTGCGCCGTTGTACTACCGCCTGGTCTCGCCGGTCGCCGGTTCACAGCAGGCTGGGCAGACCTGCGGCGCTTCGTGTGGCTCGGTCCGGAGACCGGCCACAACAATGGAGGCGTGACGGCTTTGCGGTGGCGTTGTCGCGCCGCAGTCTTTCAGCTTCTCTTCACAAGCACTCATAAAACATGTACGCTTTATGCCGGTTTTGAGTCGATGCAGATTTTCAGGGAGTTTCCATGACCGGCGGCGCATCAGATCACGAGAAGAAATCGAAGGTTGAAGTCATCAAGGAAGCCAGCGTCGGACTGCGCGGTACCATTCGTGCTGAACTTGCCGACACTTCTTTGGACCACGTCGAAGATGCCACCAGCAAACTGCTGAAGTTCCACGGAACGTATCAGCAGGATAATCGCGACCTGCGAAAAGCTCGCCGCAAAGAAGGGCTTGGCAAGGCGTTTTCATTTATGGTGCGCAACCGTATTCCCGGTGGCAAAATGACGGCGGCCCAGTTTCTGGGTGAACTGCAAATCGCCGACGAGCTGGGCAACGGCACGATTCGAATCACGACACGTCAGAGCATTCAGCTGCATGGCGTTGTAAAGAATAATTTGTGGGAAACCATCCATCGCATCAACGAAATCAGACTCTCTACGCAGTCTGCGTGTGGCGATGTCACGCGAAACGTATGCTGCTGCCCGGCACCGCTGAATGCACTTCGGGACGAACTGCAACAGCTTACCGAGCAGATCGCTGCGCATGTCCGTCCGAAGACCGGCGCGTACCACGAAATCTGGATCAAAGACCCGGAAACCGGCGTGCAGGAACAGGTTGTTGGCCCTCCGGACGAATCGGAAGACGAACCGATCTACGGGAAAGCGTACATGCCTCGCAAGTTCAAAATCGGCATCGCCCTGTGCCACGATAACTGCGTCGACGTCTATTCACACGACCTGGGCCTGCTGGCGGTGACCGAAGAGGACCGAATTCTTGGATTTAATCTGCTGGTGGGCGGCAGCATGGGCACCACACCCAGCAAATCGCAGTGTTTTCCGGCGATCGGAAAGCGAATGGCTTTTGTCACTCGTGAAGAACTGCTTCCGGCAATCACCGCCATCATGCTGGTTCAGCGAGACTTCGGGAACCGGGCTGACCGCAGCCAGGCACGCATGAAATATCTGATTCACAACTGGGGGCTGCCGAAGTTCAAGGCCAAGGTTGAAGACTACCTGACACAGGCGGAACAGATCTGTGGAGTGCCCGAAGGTACCGTGCGACGCCCGATGCCCGAGCCACATGCGGCCGATGTCACCGGGCATGAAGACCATCTGGGCTGGCACCAGCAGGCTGATGGCAGATGGTTTCTTGGGCTGCCGATTGAAAACGGACGTGTGAAGGATGAAGGCAAACTGCGTCTGAAAACTGCCATGCGAACTCTTCTGTCCAGCCACGTGCCGACAGTACGTCTGACGCTGCACCAGAACATTCTGTTGTGTGACCTGCAGAAAAGTCAGCGGGCCGAGATCGAAGAAATTCTCGCTGATCATGGTGTCGTCACGGTGGATCAGATCAGCAACGCTCGCCGTTTCGCGTTTGCCTGCCCGGCACTGCCCACCTGCGGTCTGGCGGTGACCGAAAGTGAACGCATCATGCCGTCGGTGATTTCTGAACTGGAACAGCTGCTTGAGGAACTCGGGCTGGCTGATGAACGGTTTGCCATTCACACAACCGGCTGCCCGAACGGCTGTGCCCGCCCCTACAACTGTGATATCGGGCTCGTGGGGCGCAGCGTCGATGGAAAGTCGGGCGAAGGCAAGTACACGATTTTTGTCGGCGGAAACCTGCTGGGCAATCGAATGAACCGTGTCTACCGGGACCTGGTTCTTCAAAGCGAAATTGTGGCGGAACTCCGCCCTCTGCTGATTTCGTTCCGGGAAAATCGCACTGAAGGTGAAGCACTTGGCGATTTTCTGAACCGCTGGCAGACTGAAATGCCGCAGCAGACTAAAAACGTCGTGACATAGCCAACGCGTTGATGTGGCAGAATCACAATTCTGTGGAACCAGCCCTCTGGTGTTTCCAGCACCGGGCCATGCCGTTGCGAAAATGATCCAGTCTGCATGTCGAATAAGGTAGGTAATCAATGGCCGTCCACCTTCCCGCAAAAACGCTGTTTGGTATCGAAGTCCGCACCTCGAACGATCCGCAGAACGAAATCGTCGCCCTGTGGAACAAGTTCAGAACCGAGGATATTGCCGAAGAAATACCCGAGCGGGCCGATGAAACACTGATCGCTGCTTACCACTCGTACGAACATGACCACACCAGGCCCTACACGTTTTTTCTGGGCTGCGAAGTCATTGATGTGGCCTGCGCGCCAGACGGGTTCGTTCTAAGAGAGATCCCGGCCGGAACCTACGAGGCCTTCTCGGCCCAGGGAGAACAGCCGCAGGCGCTCATCGACGCGTGGAAACGCATCTGGGACAGCGACCTGCGACGTACCTACGCGGTCGACTTTGAAGTTCACGATCCGAATTCGCCGGATCTTGTTGAGATCTTCATCGGCATTCACTGACAGCGTGTCAGAAGCGGACTCGCTGTGATGCGTTCCGGTGGCAGCGCCGCGTCCTCGGCGTCCGGAATCGTGTGTTCGCCCGCAGCTTGTGCCGGAATTTCGTCTCCCCAAAGCAGTGCGGACGTCGCCGGACAGCCACACCGCTGGGCCTCACAGGTGACGGCCAGTTCTGCCGACTCGGCTGTCCGTCCAGGAACCTATGTTTTTCCCGGAAAATGCGTACGCCCAAAATATGCACCTTGATATGTAGATTTTAAATATATACCTTTTGGTGACGTTACTTAAACGTGACGTTCCAACGGCCTTTCAACACCGTTTAAACGGCCTTTCAACACCGTTTAAACAGCTTTTCAACACCGTTTCAGCAGATTATCAACAGCTTTTCAACAGGCACCAGGTTTACTGAAAATCTGTTCCCGGCCATTCCACGCTCGAACTGGCCGGGCAGCCTGCTGCATGCCCTCTGGTCGGGCCATTGCGTGGTTCGTCAGCGAATGAAAGTGTACTGCGATGAGTCCCCTGTCAGCGGTTGCCGCGTCACCGGATGGTCGTCCGTCGTCTCCATCGTCGGTTTCCACATTATTTTCTGCGACGGCGACGCGGGGCGGCATCGCCAGTTTTTCCGTCAAGCCTTCCCGCCCACCGGGTCTGTATCCGAAGGAACACGGAGCCTGCGCGATTCTTGGTGTGCCACTGGTGGCGGCCTTGTTTATCGTCGGCCTGACACCAGTAACAACCCTGCTTTCAGCTGCCACGGTCGCCGCCTTTCTGGCTCACGAGCCTCTGATGATTCTTGCCGGGGCGCGAGGTGCTCGAGCGGCAGAAGCAGCACCTCAGGCCAGACGCCTGCTGGTCGCTCGACTGGCGGTGGTGGCAGTCTGCGGATCTGCGGCCTTCTGGATTGCCAATCCGATTGCTCGCGTCGGCATGATGGTATGTCTTTTGTTTGCCGTGGTTGAGTCTGCTGTGTCAGCGACGGGACATGGTCGAGCGCTGGCGGCTCAGATACTGGCTCTGTTCGGACTGGCGCTGCCGAGCGCTGTCATGTTGGCTGCGGGCGGAACAGCCCCGGCCGGTGCTGCACAGTTCCTGCTGATCTGGTTTGCCGGTCGGCTGGCAACGACGGTCAGTGTTCGCCTGGTGATCGCCCAGCACAAGGCGTCGACTTCCAGATGGACGGTGGCCGCAGGTGACCTGCTGATGCTGACCGCTGGTGTTGTGTGTGCTGCAGGCATGTCGCTCGGCGATCGACAGTGGCTGGCAGCCATCCCCATGCTGCTGGCTGCCGTAGTGTTGAGAGTCCGCCCACCGCATCCCAGACATCTGAAAACTGTCGGCTGGAGTCTGCTGGCGGTGAATGTGCTGTCCGGGATCGCTGTCGTCTGGTCGATGGGACAGAAATCAGTTCTGTAATTATGATAATTGTCGTGCCGGACTGGTACAAAAGGCTGCCGGTCTGTCGTGTGTTCGGGAAACCACAGCGGGCAGGCGTTTTCTTTATGTTTCCCGGTGCGTCTTTCTGATTCGCCGCAACGGCGCAATCAGTTCACGGCACAATCAGTTGTCCGTTCCGCGATTCTGTTCGCTCTTTCCTGAACAGCCGCAAGTCAATTGGCGGCCGCAGTCCGGCACTCACTGCCGATGCTGCCGGTGAGCGGCAGCATCGGCAGACGCCAGCCGTGCGTGATTCTGATGGCCGGCATTTTTTGAGTAGCTCAGGGACCGATCAAGACGAATAAATCGAATATGCCGGTCATCTCCCATGGGTAGTCAGGGTGAAGTCGCCTGTGGCGGCGAACACAGGTTCCGGTTTCCACCCGTTTTGAAAAACAGTGGGAGTAACATGATGCAGAAGCAATCTGCGTTCTGCGCGACGCTGGTGACCGTCAGCGTCTGCGTGCTGTCTGCTGCCTCAGGTCAGACAGCACTGGATCACGTCGATCACCGCGATCCGATCTCGCAGCTGGAATCGCAGGTTGATGCTCAGGCGAAACGGATTCTGGAACTGGAAACGCGTCTGGACGAACAGGCCAGCCTGTTCGGGACGATTCCCGTCAGCGGCGGGCAGTCGTGCGTGCCGTCCAGCGTTGACCGGGTTCCGGTGGTGGCAGAGTTTCCCGCGAAACCAGCGTGCGGAGAATCAGACACAGCGAAGACGTTTCACAAACTCGATTACTACGTCGATTACGACAAGGGTTTCGTCATCAGGCCCATTGATCCGGGCAAGCATCCGTTCAGCCTGAAGGTCAATGGATGGGTGCAGTTTCGGCATCATGCCTTTGCACGGGAGGCCACCACGTGGACGGACAACGCCGGAGTAACCGGGCCAGTGCAGACTCGGAATGCGTTCGACGTCGAACGAGCACGACTAAACCTGTCGGGGCACGTGATCGATGAACGTTCGACATTCTTTATTCAGATCGATGGCGACACAGACGGTGCTCATACGCTCGACTTCTTCGACTACTGGTGGGCATGGCGGTTCAGTGATTCTTTTCAGATTCAAATGGGAAAGCGGAAGGTTCCGGGCAGTCGTCAGTGGCTGCTGGGTGCTCGCCGCACACGCCTGATTGATCGTCCGATGGCCAACGACTTTTTCCGCCCGGACCGAACGGTCGGCGTGTTTGGTGTGGGAACGCTGGGCGAAACGGGCCACTACGAACTGATGGTCGGAAACGGCTATTTTTCGGCGAACACCCCGGAGTCGGGAGCCGACGACCGACTGACATTTGCTGCCACGAATTACTTTGATCTGCTGGGAGACTTTGGAGGGCAGTTGGTCGACTTCGGCCATTCAGACCAGGCGCTTGTTCGAATCGGTCACTCGTTTGTGTACTCACCGCAGGCCGGACACGTCTCAGGAACCCCGCTGGGCGAAGCGAATTTCTTGCGACTGGCTGATGGAACTCGTCTGGTACAGATCGGAGCGCTGGCCCCGGGAGTGACCGTATCGAACTTTGATGTCTTGCTGTACAGCGTGGACGCCGCGTGGAAACATCAGGGATGGAGCGTCAACGCAGAGCTGTTTTTGCGCTGGATCGAACAGATCGAAGGCAACGGTCCACTGCCCGTTTCCGACATCTTTCAACGGGGTGTGCTGGTGGAAGGCGGTCGTTTTCTGATTCCCGAACTGCTCGACGTCAACATAAGATATTCGCAGGTCAGCGGCCCGTTCGGAAACGCGTCCGAGTACGCTGCAGGATTCAACTGGTATCCGCTCAGGAAATCCACGATGAAGGTGTCGTTTGACGTCACATCGCTGGACGGCAGCCCGCTGCAGAACACAACATCGGATATCCAGGTGGGCGACGACGGCACACTGTTTCGTACTCAGTTTCAGGCTGAATTCTGATGCCGTGGGACCTGCCGGCGATGGTTCTTTGCTGAGCGGAATGTCGCGGACTGGGACCTGACATGCTCTGCTGCCGGCAATTGCGAGGAACCGGCTGCGCGTCCTCCGGGTTAGGACCGAGCGGAAAATAAGTGGCGTAAGCTTCCAGCTTGCGATGCAGAAAAACGCAGGCTGGAAGCCTACGCCACGTGTTCGACGCGACAGTCATTTTCCGTTTGATCCTTACGCGTCCTCCGGAACGACATCAAGCACCGCAGCGTGAGCCGCTTCATCGAATGGATGGCTGAGCGCGCTTTCGCCGCGTCCCCAGTGATAGAGCAGATGAAACCCACCGTTGACGGCCCGCACCGCAAGGACTGCCCCTGCCAGAGCGAAACCTGAAACCCGCTCCGGGATGATTGTCCACACAAACTGCAGGATACAAAGCGTCGACACGATGATCAGCGTCGGCTTCCTTGAAATCAGGTTGACCACGATCGCGCCAAACGGGGCACCCAGAGCGACGACGGGAGCGGCTGCCAGCCAGTTGGCAAAGACTTCAGGAGCGACCGCATACAAACCCGGATTGATCCGCGACAGAAGGACGTTTGAGGCGATGCCGACCACGGAGGTAAAGGCCATGAGCACTACCGAAGTCGGAATAGAGACCTTCAGATCGGCCCGGTAGAGCAGAACCAGTGTGGCATAGACGATCATTGTTCGGCGACTGCAGTGTTTTCCAGTGGTCGCCGGAAACGACAATCAACAGCCAGGCGGAATAGAACAGCATCAGCCACGCCCCAAAGGGCCACATCTGACGCAGGACACGGACACGTGGTGATGGCGCTTTTGATGAATCCGGACTAACACCTGTCTGTTTCGCTACTGCAGCGGTCACGCCTTGTTTTTCCGCGAATCGTCCAGCCAGTCGCAGGTCGCATCTTCATGAGGTTTGCGAGCCAGCTTCAGCAACCGGACCAGTTGCTGTTGTTGAAGTGAACTTAAATGCCCCAGTTGCCGGTCGTGCATGTCGAGCACGGCGTCGCTCATTTCGCTCAGCAAATGCCGCCCGGCCTCCGTAATGAACACCTCCACAACGCGGCGATTTTCGGGAAGTCGTGTTCGCGTGATCACACCGCGTTTCTCCAGCCGATCGAGCATGCGGGTCATGTCGGGCATGCGGGAAATCAACTGGCGACCGATCTCCATCGTCTGCATTCCGGCCGGAAAGACGACGTCGAGCAACCGCAACGCGTTGTACTGCTGAGCTGACAGGTCATACCGAGCGAACAGTTCGTCTTCGAGAGCCCGCAACCGGTCGTAGCTGCGCCACAAGTGCAGATAGACCTCCTGAGCGGGTGAATCAAAACCTGGTCGCGGGCTGTGATTTTCCATACTGCCCACCATAAAAGTTTCAACAAGTATTGTCAAGACAAAAGAAATGCACGACATCGTTGTGGGGCGGTTGACATCGTTGTGGGGTGGTCTCCTGACCGCCTCGTTGTGGAGCGGTCTCCTGACCGCCTCGTTGTGGGGTGGTCTCCTGACCGCCTCGTTGTGGGGTGGTCTCCTGACCGCCCCACACTCAAGAGGCGTGATGCGCACCGGGAGACCTTCGGTCGATCTGGTGGCCGGGTCGGGAGACCCGGCCACAACCATCGGCGGCATCGTTGCGGGGCGGTTGATATCGGTGTGGGGCGGTCTCCTGACCGCTCGTTGTGGGGTGGTCTCCTGACCGCCCCACACTCAAGAGGCGTGATGCGCTCCGGGAGACCTTCGGTCGATCTGGTGGCCGGGTCGGGAGACCCGGCCACAACCAGGTCGATTTGGTGGTCGGGTCGGGAGACCCGGCCACAACCAGGTCGATCTTATGGTCGGGTCGGGAGACCCGGCCACAACCAGGTCGATCTGGTGGTCGGGTCGGGAGACCCGGCCACAACCTGTACCCTCTCAGAACAGAATTTCCGCAGCGCACCAGCGGATCGGTGGCACGTCGGGGATCTGAAGCAGGTGGGCGGCGAGACTGGAGGAGGCGGCGCGGCAGTAACCCGTGTAGCTGGTACAAAGCCGAGGGTTGATCTCGGTAATCAGAACGTCCGTTTGCCCTTCCGGCTGAAGCAGATCGACTCCGACGTATCCTTCTGACAACTTCAGCGTGGAAGCGAGCTGCGAGCACAGATCGTGCAGGTCGGTGTCGAAAGCTGGAACGTTCATTGGAATCGCTCCGCCAGAGTACACGGGCCGATCATTTGTCCACGTGATCTTCTGAGTGGCCAGAGGCAGGATCAGTGGCGGACGTCCCGGGCCCTGACCCAGCATGGCCACTGAAAAGGCGGCGCCCGGCAGACAGGGCTGCAGAAGAAATGCCTCGGCCGGGGCATACAGCGACAGCAGCCGCTGATTCAGCTGGTCTGCCGGCGTTCGGAAAACACCTTCACAGCCGGCTCCATCACGAGGTTTGACAACATACCAGCCGCCTGCCGCAGGCGGCAGATTTTCCGTCGAGTTCGCCAGGACGGTCGGAATCGCGGGCAGGTGAAGTTGCCGCAGCAACTGGTCGGTTCGCCATTTGTCAGAGCAGATCTTGATGGCTTCGTCCGGCGCAGCCAGCACTCGGTGTCCACCCTGTCGCAGCGTACTGACGACGTGAGACAGAATGCCGTCACATTCCGGCGCGATCGGAATCACAATGTCCTGTGTCCGGGCGACAGTGCCAAGCTGGCGGGTGATTTCGGACAGGTCACCGTCGCTGATGGCCACTCTGCGGACCTCACCGGAAAACGGCACGGCTTTCAGAGCGTCGGCACAACAGGCGACCGTCACCTGTACGTGCGGAACGGTCAACAGGTCGTTGACCAGGCACTGCATCATCGCCCGCCCTTCAGCCCGCATCGATTGTGGCGCAGCCCGAAAGACCGACGCGGTAGTGTGCAGGTATTCGAAGACAAGAATGTTCATCAGAAGGGAATCTGCATCGATGCCCCGACTGATTCTCCGGCGGGGGCGGGGGCGGGGGCGTGGACCGGGGCAGGGGCGGCTCGCCGTGCTGCTGATTCGCAGGCGGTCATACCAACTCTCGAACTCGGTCACCGGCTGACCATGACCTTGCCGGCGTCAGCTGGCCGCCAGACCTTTCACGATGTGCTCGATCGCGGCGGGCGCCATGTGATTGAAATAGTCCCAGGAATGTCCGCCAGCGGTCGTTTCCAGATCCCGTTCGAACAGAATCCCCGACGACGCGAGTTTCATTTTCAGGCGGGCACATCCGTCAAACCAGTCGGTATCGGCGGGGTCGCAGCAGAACCACTGATGGCGAGGCCATGCCAGTGGGTGCAGATTCAGCACCACGGTGGCCTGCCGCGCTGCTTCGACGTCTTCAAACATGTCGTCCAGCGGCAGCTTCTGTCCAAACAGCTGGTGAAAATCGACCGCGGGCGAAATGGCGGCGACCACGGGAAATGTGCGGGCGTGGCGATAGCTGAGCTGCAAAACGCCCTGACCACCCATGCTGACTCCCAGCAGAGCGATTTCAGGAGGCGTCAATGTCCAGCGTTCTTCGACCGCCGGTACCACGCGGTCAAGAATCCACTGTTGCGGAGAAATATCGCCTGAGAACTCCGGACAGGGCACATCCAGCCACCAGGATCGCTGCCCATCGGGACAGACAGCCGCCAGCTGGTGTTGCTGGAACAACCGAGTGAAAACCGGGTTTTCACGCAGCATGACGCGTCCGTGTCCGTGCAGAAACAGCACGCAGCCGGCAGGTTTGTCCGGACCAACCGGGTCGAACAGGTCGACCTGGTGGCCATCGAGTTCAATCGTCGACCATTGTTCGGCCAGCGACCGATCCGAGAATTCCGGCTCGACCGGCTGACCCGGCGTCGCCGCACTCTTTTTTGCCGGTTTAAATATCTTGCCCAGGTTCTTGAACATCCGTTCTCCGGCTTAATCGCTTAGATTTTCTTCAAGTGCTTTAATGGATAAGACTTACGTCTCTGCAACGAGTCCTGACGGGAACTGCTGGCTGTCGAGCGCGGCGGTGCCATTGATTGTAGGGATACAGGGCCGCGGCGTCATGGGGACGTGAAAACCCGTGTATCTTGAATGGTGTGACGATCGGAAGGCGGTTGTCTAAGGCAATTCCGGAATGAATTGAAATAATAACGGCCCGGGTTTCATCCACTTTGCGGTGCGTTATTCACTGGAGCTTGTTCGTTGCCCTCTGATGCCGAAATTCGCGAACGTGTCGAACAGGCATGCGTGGAACACGAATCTGCACTGCGAAGTTTTCTGCAGGGACTTCTGCGGGACGAGCATCTGGTGGATGATGCGTTCCAAAAATCGGTGATTAAAGCTCTGGAGGCGGCGTCACAGGTCAATCCCGGCACGATCCGGGGTTGGCTGTTTCAGATTGCTCTGAATGAAGCGCGGCAGTTGAAACGCAGCTCGTCCCGGCAGGGGAAGCTGGAAAAAGCATTCTGGCAGTCTGGCCTGTCGGCAACCGCAGGCGGTGAAGCAGATGGGCTGGCGTGTCTGTTGTCAAAGGAAAAAAGACAATCCGTAATGAATGCTCTGCAGAAACTGGACGACCGGCACCGGGAAGTGGTGATCCGAAGAATTCAGAAAGACCAGACATTTGCGGTGATTGCGGAAGAGATGGGCAAGCCGCTGGGTACCGTCCTGACATGGATGCGGCGAGCGTTGTTTGAACTGAGTGAAATGAGTGACGTGAAACCGTTTTCTGAAGACTGACTGCGCGACGTCCGTCCTGAACCGACGGTTCGACGCATCAATGAGAGAATGTTATGTCGGGCAGACAATATACAGGGACAGAAGATCAGCTGTGGCGAGCGTTTCGGTACGTGGCCGGTGAGCTGTCTGCGAGCGAAGTCGAGGACTTTGAGCAGCAGGTGCTGACCGACGTCACGCTGGGGGACGCCGTGGCGGAAGCAACGCTGCTGGCGTCGGCTGTGGCGAGCGGCTGTGCTGACGCCTCCGTGTCCAGCGTGACAAAGCGAAAGCCAACCACATCGAAGCCAGCGGCATCGAGCTGTTCGATTGGCAGCGTTCTTCCTGTGGCAACACCGTCGTCATCGCCCGTCGTGGGTAGCGGGCGTCGTGTTATTGCGGCCGCGGCGACCATCGTGAGCTGCCTTTGTTTCGCCATGCTGATTTTCAGACCTGGTGTTCCGGTGGACTCAATCACGGAACTGGTCGAAGCAGAAGAGCCGGGGAGTGTGGAGATGCTGGTGACCGTCTGGGTTGACAGTTCAGACAGCCTGACTGAATTTGAGGCGGAGCTGGAAGAACCGGTTGAACCCGAGCTGGATGTTCCGGACTGGATGCTGGCTGCTGTAAGTCTGACGGCGATCAGCGAGCACGATCGGCCGGCGGGCGTGGATGAAGATCTGATGCCGGACGATCGAGACCTGTTCTGAGTTGTGGTTGAAGTGGTTTCATGACTGATTCTCTGAAGCAGATATTCTGCCCCATGTATGGTTCTCAAATAATCAGTGGCTTTGTGATCACGACGGCAGCGCTGTTGTGTGCAGCCGTGGTCACGACATCGTCAGCGGACGATGACAAACCTGATCAGAAGGCTGTGGAGTCACGGGGGGCCGGCCAGACAAAAAAATCGGGCTCAAACAATCGTCAGTTGTCGGGGAAACTGACGTCAGATCAGGAAGACCGGGCACTTGAATTCGCTAAAGCAAATCACCCGGAGCTGGCCGAACTGCTGACCCGGCTGCGTGCGGAGTCTCCGACCGGATTCGCTCGTGGCATTCGCGAAGTGCACCTGGCGTCTCAACGTCTGGAGCGATTTCGCGACAAACATCCGGCGCGTTTTGAGGCAGAACTGAAGAGCTGGAAAATGGATTCAGAGATTCGGTTGCTGGCGGCCAAATGGGCGATGTCTCAGGATCCGGAGCTGGAGCGACAGATTCGCGGGCTGCTGGTGGCTCGTCAGCAGATGCGACTCGATCGCCTGAAGCTCGAACGAAAGAAACTGGCGGAGCGGCTGAGTCAGCTGGACCGACAGATCGGAATGGGAAATGCCGAGCTGGAGGCGGATGTTGTTTCTGAATGGGAGCGACTGACCAAACAGGCTTCCGCCGCCGCCAACGCTCGCAGGCGAGACGTGCGAAAAGAGGCCTCGGGCTCTTCGGCCAGGAACGTGAAAGCAAAGGCGAAGACGAACACAAAATCGAAATCAGGCTCCGGATCGTAACTCAGGATCACCCGGGTCGTTGTTCGCCGCTGTTCCCGCAGCGGCCGGCGGCCTGACCAGACTTCAAAACTTACCAACCACAGGAACAGGAAAAGGTATCAGGCATGAAATCACTCGGATTGATTTTGTCCGTGCTGCTTGCCGGCACGGTCGTCGCCGAAGACCCGGTCATAAATTCTGCGGCACAGCGATTTGCCACAGAAACCGACGAAACACCGGATTTCCAGCGTCACGTGGTGCCGCTGCTGGGCAAACTGGGCTGTAACGGACGAGCCTGCCACGGTTCGTTTCAGGGCCGCGGCGGCTTTCGGCTGTCGCTGTTCGGATACGACTTCAAATCGGACCACGAAGAACTTTACGGCCGCGTTGATACAGAGACGCCGTCTGAAAGTCTGATTCTGCAGAAGCCGCTGATGGAAGTGCCTCACGAGGGCGGTCAGCGCCTGAAGTCCGGTTCCTGGCAGCACCAGATTCTGCGGAACTGGGTGCAGGCCGACTGCCCGCCGCACGCGGAAGATGCAGCTCGCCTGACGTCACTGGACGTGAGTCCGAAAGAGATTCTGTTTGCCCGCGACGGACAGACGGCTCAGCTGAAGGCCGTGGCCATCTGGAGTGACGGTACCCGGGAAGACGTCACGGATCTTTGTCGCTTCCAGAGCAACGACGATCAGGTGGCTGACATCAGCAGTGAAGGTTTCGTCACAAACGGGGCTCCCGGAGACACGCACGTGGTCGTGTTCTACGACAATGCGGTGGTTCCGATTCCAGTGATTCGACCTGTTTCTGACCAGACGGGTGACAATTACCCTGTTACACCGACGCCGACAAAGATCGACGAACTGGTCGTAAACCGGCTGAAGAAACTGGGCGTGGTTCAGTCAGATCTGTCGACCGATGAAGAATTTCTGCGTCGTGTCAGTCTGGACGTTGCCGGAAACCTGCCGACCGCGGCTGAGATCCGTGAATTTGTCGCGGACACTCGTCCGGACAAGCGTGCCAGAAAGATTGACGAGCTGCTGGAACGTCCCGGTTATGCCGCATGGTGGACCACCAGACTCTGCGACTTCACCGGCAACAGTGATGATCAGCTGAACAACGTGACTCCGGTTCGGACTGCTGCTTCAAAGCAGTGGTACGACTGGATTCACACGCGGGTTCAGAAGAATGTTGCGTACGACGATATCGTCGAAGGTCTGGTGATGGCGGTCAGTCGTGATCCCGGCGAATCGTTTGAGGAATACTGTGAGAACATGAGTCGGCTGTATCACAAGGACGGCGACTATGACTTTGCGGAACGCGAATACCTGCCTCACTACTGGGCTCGTCGCAACTTCCAGCAGCTGGAAGATCGAGTGATCGGGTTTTCGTATACGTTTCTTGGCATTCGCATCCAGTGTGCTCAGTGCCACAAGCATCCGTTTGACCAGTGGACTCAGGACGACTTCAACGGCTTCCAGGGCTTCTTTACGGGAGTCACGGGGCGCAACAACAATCCGCGTCCGGAAGCTCGCAAAGCCTATCAGCAGATGCTGGCGAAGCTGGAAACCGGTGACAACAAGGGGAACCAGCTGCGGCGAGAACTTGCCAGGCTGCTGCAGAAGGGTGAAACGGTTCCCTTCGGTGAAGTGTACACCACGCCGCCGCCAAAAGTTGAAACCGTGAAACGCAATGGCAGCCAACAGAAGGTCCGACGAGGTGGCGGACGTACGGCCACAGAAGCCCGTCTGCTCGGGCAGGAACCAATCGATCTGACGCAGTACGACGATATTCGCGAGCCGCTGATGGCATGGCTGCGTTCTCCTGACAACCCGCTGTTTGCCAAAGCATTCGTGAATCGTGTCTGGGCCAGCTACTTCAACGTGGGTATTGTCAGCCCGGCTGACGACCTGAACCTGGCAAATCCGCCCAGCAACGGGCCGCTGCTGGATTACCTTGCTCAGGAATTCATCGCCCACGACTTCGACATGAAGTGGCTGCATCGCGAGATTCTGAACAGCCGCACCTATCAGCTGAGCTGGCAGCCCAATTCCACCAATCGTCTGGACGAACGCAACTTCGCTCGGGCGGTACCGCGACGACTGCCGGCGGAAATTGCATGGGACATGGTGACTCAGGCGGTGAGCAATGACGAGAAGTTTGCTGAATACGTCAACAGTATTGAAGACCGCGCTGTTGCTGTTCCGGGAGCGGGCTCACGGTACCGCGGCAGAAATGATGCCGGTTACGCGCTGACGATCTTTGGTCGGTCCATTCGCGAAAGCAACTGCGACTGCGACCGTTCTGAAGAACCCAGCCTGCTGCAGACCATCTTCCTCAGGAACGATGGCCAGGTGCTGGGCCTGCTGGACAGCAAGTCCGGCTGGCTGGCACAGGTCGCACAGGAACACGAGGTGGAGTTCCGTCCGAAGTCGCCGACCGAAAATGACAGGGGGGCAGCCGCCAGAATGGCTCAGCTGCGACAGACCTACCAGAAGCGACTTCAGGCTCAGCAGGCGGCACTCAATAAGCTGAAGAAGAAGGAAGGCACTGAGAAACAGGTGGCCCGACTGGAAGCTCAGATCAAATCCATGCGAAAGAAGTGGAAGCAGTATCTGGGTCCGGAAGAGGAGACGGCTGAAGAATCGTCAACGGATGCCGCCGGGACCATCGACGTGGCGAAAGCTGTGGAAGATGCATACCTGCGGACGCTGAGCCGACAGCCGACCAAAGAGGAAGCGGCAGCTGCCAGCGAGTTTATCGCTGAGGCGGACAGCCAGATTGACGGGCTTCGCGGTGTGATGTGGGCTCTGCTGAATACCAAAGAGTTCATCGTCAACCACTAGGCGATTGGTACCCGAGGCCGTCGGAATTCCACTTCCGGCGGCGTTCCGGCTGGACCTTCCAGCAACTTTTCTGATCTGAACACATCCTCCGGCAAAGCCCGGAACACCAATTAAAAGGATCTTCACAATGGCATTTTTCCGAACCTGTGATGGTGTTGGTCGACGTGATTTTCTGCGAGCCGGAGTCGCTGGCGGAGCAGGCCTGACACTGGCCAGCTACATGCAGATGGCCCATGCCGACCAGCTGAGCAAGGGCGCGAAGGCAAAATCGGCCATCTTCATCAATCTGAACGGTGGTCCTTCGCACATGGACACCTTCGACCTGAAGCCGGACGCCCCGGATGAATATCGTGGTGAATTCAGCCCGATTCAGACCAGCGTCCCCGGCATCTATATCTCTGAACACCTGCCGAAACTGGCTCAGGTGATGGACAAATTCTGTATTCTTCGCGGCGTGTCGCACAGCGTGGCGGCTCATCAGCTGGGGACCGAATATGTCAACACGGGCAACCGTCCGCTGCCGTCGCTGGAATTCCCCGGCTATGGCGCTGTCGTCAGCAAAGAGCTGTCCGGTGATCCGGAACTGCCGAAGTTTGTGGCCATTCCTCGCAGCCAGCAGACTCCCGGCTACCTGGGTGTCCGCTACGCTCCGATGAACACCAGTGCCACGCCTCAGATCGGTGCACCGTTCCGTGTTCGAGGAATGTCGCTGGGCAACGGACTGACGGTCGAAGATGTCGAAAAACGGAATAATCTGCTGACCAAACTGGATCGCACGTTTGGTGAATTCGAAGCAGAGAACCAGCTGCTGGACGGACTGGATCAGTTCGGTCAGCAGGCTCACGCCATGATCACCAGTGCCAAATCGCGTGAAGCGTTCGATATTTCGAAAGAATCACCCGAGTTTGCAGAGACCTTCGGCAAATCCGGTCTGGGGGCCAGCTGCCTGCTGGGGCTGCGACTGGTAGAAGCCGGGGTTCGCTTTGTGACCATCACCAACGGTGGCTGGGATACGCATCGTGAAAACTGGGATGCCCTGTCCACGCGTCAGCTGCCTCCGCTGGATGAATCGCTGGCGGCGCTGTTTGCCGGTCTGGAAACACGCGGGCTGCTGGATTCGACCGTCGTTTACGTGACCGGCGAATTCGGCCGGACGCCGAAAATCAACACCGAACGCAACGGCCGCGACCACTACCCACGGAATATGTTCATGCTGATGGCCGGAGGCGGTGTGAAGGGTGGACAGGTCCTGGGTGAAAGCGACGAAAAGGGCACGATGCCGAAGAACGAAGGTTTCAGCCCGGACGACGTCGCCGCGTCCTTCTATCATGCGTTGGGTATCAATCACGAGAAGGAATACCACACCAACACGGGTCGCCCGGTCATGATTGTCCGACAGGGCAGTGTGATCCCCGGTCTGTTTGCCTGATCGCTGTTACCAACACCCGGATCCAACCGAAAGAGCGTGTCAGGGAAACCTGGCACGCTCTTTTCCTGTGGAGTGTGGCGGGTTGATTTCTTTACCGGAGTGAAGGCCCGGCCGGCGGCGGCGATTTGTCCGGTACACTTTGTCGCCCGTAGCGGAAGCCGCCCCGGTTCTCGGCCACGTCACCGGCTCGGAAGTCTGCCAGAACCAGAATCCCCCCGCCGAAACTAAGGACGAAGCAAGATTGTTCTTTCAACAGAATCTGGGGTTCAGTGAGCCCTGTGGCCTCGCGTCCGCAAGGCCACAGGACGCATCTCACCGATCGTTTTTTCGGTGCAAATCAGCGGCTGGTCTGGCGAACCAGCAGATTGTGCTGAAAACCGGCCACCCGCGATGTTAACTTGTGGACGGCCGATCCCCGGACGACGACGCCGCGTTGACCGCGAGGCCGTAAAATGCGACAAGCCTTGGTGCGCCGCCGGTCTTTTCCGGCCGTCACCCCCGACCTCTCCCTTCTCAGCTCTCTCTCTCCCTTTCTCTCATCGCACGCCCGGTCTCACGGCGTGCGGCTGACAAACAAGGATGTTTTGTCATGAGAACTGCTCTACCTCTGGCCGCACTGGCAGCTATGCTGTGTGGTGCCGGCTGTGCTCAGTCACTGTTCAACGCCTCCGTTATGGAGCAGCGTGTGGTACAGCAGTTTGCCGATGCGGTGACGGAAGAAAACGAAACGGCGCTGCGCCGCATCGCGTCCTCCCGCTTTGAACAAAAGGCGATGAGTTCCGAGGATGCGCTGACAGATCTGCGCGTCGTCCATCTGCCCACCGGTCAACTAAGCGTGGTTGAAGTGCAGGAATCCGGCAGTGATCGCCGGGAAGTCGTTGTAAAGGAAGAAACCGGCGGCAAATACCAGTTTCACCTGGTCAAGGACCCAGTCAAAGGGTATTGGGTCGTGGACGATGTGATTGTACGGCAGCGCAGTAACGGCACGCGGGTTGCCAAGTCGACCACGGAAGTCATGGACCTGCTGATGACGCTGCGGCGTTTTCTGGATGTCTGGCAGACGGGCACGCGGGAAGAGATTCTGGCGATGACTTCTCCGGACCTGACCGATGCGCTGGACAAGCTTCCCGATTCATGGCTGAAAGCCCTGACGGCCCGCACCGCGTCTGTGTATGAGGAAGGAATGGCACGAAAGCCGGAAGCCAACCTGACCGACGGCGAAGCCGTGGTCAAACTGCCCGCCCGCAACGGTCATCTGATGATGAAGATCGTCAGCAGTTCGAATGGCTGGCTGGTGGACGATGTTGAAGTCCACAATCATCGTGAGGACAATCATCCGGGATCCGTGCGTCGCCAGGCCGATGCCGTCAACGCCGTGAATGCCTTTCTGACGGCATACCGCGCCGAGGACCACCAGACACTGCAGGAAATCACCGGACAGAAACTGTATGAAGGCTCGCTGCAGCTGGCCGACCTGTCGATGGTGCATCTGCCCGCGCCAGCCGACGTACCGGCCGAATTTGACATCCGTGCCTACGAATCTCAGCTGACCTTCATGATCCCGGCAGGCCGCGAGATTGTCCGAATCGACCTTGAGGAAACCAGCACAAAACCGGGCGCTGCAGAACTTTCAGACTCACTGCCCCGGTTCACGGTGCAGGATGTGACCTTGTACGACCGAGCCACTCAAAAACAAAAATCGTTGTCCGCGGTCTTCACGGCTCCGGCACGAGCCGCCCTGTTTCTGAAGGCGTTGTCAGCCCGCGACCATCAGATGTTGTCCCACATTTGCACCACCGAGTTCGCTCGTGCCACATGGAAGCGAGTCACCCCGGAACTGCTCGCCGAGCTTCCCATTCCGGAACTGTTTGACCAGGGTACCAGAGTAACCGACAGCCAGACCATGGCCAGCATGACGGAACTGGAATTCACCAACAGTCGCGGGCAGCTGTTCAGCTGCCGCATGGTGAATCAGAACGGTGTGCTGAAACTGGATGATCTGCAGTACCCGAATGAACACGGTCAGGTGACATCGCTGCGAACACGACTGGAACTGGCGGTGCCGATTCTGGAATTTGCCTCGGCGTGGAAACAGAATGACCTGACTCAGCTGCAGAAGGCCTGTTCTTCTGACTTCAATCGTCTGGTCTGGGGACATCTGCAGGCCGTGCCGTCACAGTTTCCGTCGCTGGCGACAGATCTGAGAGCACCCGTCGCCGAAACAAGAATCACGCAGGAACGAGCGACCGTGCGACTGCGAAGTCCGGGAACGAAGGCCTCTCTGACAGCCAGCCTGATTACAGAACACGGTTTCTGGGTAGTCGACGAAATCCGTCTGGAATCGACTCCCGGGCAGCTGGTCGGCGTTCGTGAAAAACTGCGAGGACAGATTGCCGCTCGGCTGATGAGCGGCAGCTACTCGATGGTCCATTCGCAGGAAGGCGGTGACCGTGTGGTCCCGGTGGAGCGATCAGCGACAGAAAGCCTGGAGCGTCCGATACAGCAGGTATCGGACGAGTCGACGGCTGAGTTCAACAAAGGCGCTGTCAATCAGGCAGTGTATCACCAGTATTTCGCGGACGACGGGACAGGTGAAAAGCCACAGCCGGCCCCGGTCTCGCCTGCGGTCAGAACGAAGGTGTTCCGCAACGGCCGGGCCGTGGAAGGTGAAGGAACACCTGGTCGAATCACCACAGCCGGTGCCAGACGTGAGCAGCAGCCTGAAGAAGGGCCTGCTGTACGCCCGGCTGAGGCGGAAAGCCGAAACGGCGTACAGGTATTCGGGCCGCGGGCCGATCAGATAGCCTCGTCGCTGGATGATCCGCAACCGATGCTCAGCGCGGGCGAAAGGCTGACACAGCCGATCGATATGACACCAGCTCCGCTCCAGAACGCGACGACGAACTCAAGTGAAACGCTCGGCACGTCTGGCCGAGGCATTCAGGAACCCGGCTTCACCTATTTCGGTCCGGGACAGCAGCCTGCGCCCACCGATCCGGCAGCCGGACAGCGAAATAAGGCTCAGGTCTCAGAACCAGCCGACGCCCCCATCTCAATCTTCTGAGCCAAAGAATGCGCCGAATTGGGCGGCTGGCAATAGCCCTCAACGCCCCGCGCGGTGGCTCGGTCGGGAGACCGGCCACAACGGGTGGTGAACACCGGTGACTCGGTCAGGAGACCGGCCACACCGGGCGGTGAGCCCCGGTGGCTCGGTCGGGAGACCGGCCACAACGGGTGGTGAGCACCGGTGGCTCGGTCAGAAGACCGGCCACAACGAGTGGTGAGCACCTATCGTTCCTGTCAACCTGATCGTATCGTCACGCCCGCGACCAATGGCTTCGAGCCGCTCAATCGATATTGCTGCGATTCAGGAGGTTCTGGTCGCAACCGGGGGAAGCTGAGGGTCCAGCGAGTTGCTGCTGGAGGTCGATGTTGACCTGGATTGTGGTGAGGTTTGATGGCGTTCGGGTGTCGACGATGGGTTATGGGGCGGGGATCGAGCACGAGCGCAAGTACGAGCATTGGACATTGGACATTGGACATTGGACATTGCTCATTGCTCATTGCTCATTGCTCATTGGTCATTGGTCATTGGTCATTGGTGGTTTGAGTAACAACCAGCGTACGATCAACTTCAACCGGCCCCTCCATAGTCTGCTCCACACCGTTCGGCCAGACCACCGTAATACGTTTGACCTGCTGGTCAGCAAGCCCGAAGTACAGCGGCATCACGCTCTGGGACAGGTAGCCGGTGGCTCCGTTATTCAGCTGCCGCCGGGTTCCCGCGTCGGTTTCGACAATAACCACGGCTCCCAGTGCATCCCGGCCCGAGCTGGTTCCGATCAGTCTGATCTTCAGCCAGGACGGCGCGCTGCCTTCGTTCAGGTTGCTGCGAAAGACCTGCGGCGGCGTGTTGAACTCATTGGTAATAATGTCCAGATCGCCGTCATCGTCGAAGTCGATCAGCACACTGGACCGAGTTCCGGTGGCTGACCAGACGATGGCAGTGCCCTCCCGATTCTGCCGCAGCCGGCTCTCGGAATCCTTCCCTGAGAAATCCAGAGCAAACCAGGGGGCGATCATATCCGCCGGCCTCCGCGGTTCGATTCCCGTGGTGAAGTGGGCGTCTGAGAACTTTGTGCCGCGATTATTCAGCAGCAGCGAGTTGACACCGTAGCGATACGGAAAGCACATACTGGAACACAGGAACGCATCCACGTATCCGTCAGCATTCAGGTCTCCGCAGCTAAGTCCCCATGGCCAGTAGTTCTCGGCATTGATGCTGTCCGAGATTTCCTTGTACGTCCCGGGGGCTGTCTGCTGAAAAAAGGCGTTTCCGAAGATGCTTTTGCCTTTGCTGTTCAGAAACTCTTCCGGCCACGCCATCTCTGATTTCAGTTTCTCTTTCTCGGGACCAATATCCTGACTCATGTCGGAATGCATGTCAGTGAGAAACAGGTCGAACAGACCGTTGTTGTCAAAATCGCAGATCGTGGCTCCCATGGTTCCCCATGGAGTCGCGGGAAAGAACTTGTCCGTCTGTTCAGTAAAACCGGTCCCCTGCTGATTGATATACAAACGATCATGGCCCTGCATATTGCAGACATACAGGTCCTGCCAGTGATCATTATTCGCATCAAAGGCGATGGCCTCGCCGGACCAGCTGGGATCCTGACCCAGACCAACCGATTCTGTTACATCCTGAAAGCGATTGTTGCCCATGTTCCTGTAGAACACGGAATACTCCGGCAGTTCGTCCGACAGGTGACCGGAAAACGCATCCGGTCGACCCACGTAGTAGTCGAGCTTCGTGTCAGGCTGCGAATTACAGACATCTGCCCGGACGGCCACCTTTTCTTCGGTTGTAAAATGGCCGACGTTACACAGGTACAGGTCGGCCAGACCATCGCGGTCATAGTCAAAGAATGTTCCTCGGGACGAGTGCCCGACGTAAGTCAGCCCGGCCTTCTCGGTGATGTCCGTGAATCTGCCACGGCCGTCATTTTCGAACAGCACATTGCCGTTTCGAATGGATGTCACATACAGATCCGGGTCTCCGTCATTGTCGATGTCGCAGAACGAAGCCGCCACGCAGACACGGTCGGCAAGACCTGTTCCGGATGCGTCGGTGTAGTTTTCGAATCGGCCTTCACCGATCCCACGCCACAATTCGTTGGGACCGACCTGTGAGACGAAATACAGATCCAGATGACCATCATTGTCCACATCCGCCACACTCAGGCTGTTGCCGTGATCGTAATGATTCACCAGCAGGCGATGCCGCTGGTCATCCACAATCTGCGGATGGAACGTAATGCCGGTTTCCTGCCGACATTCGGTGAATCGAAAACCCGGGACAGCGTCGGCATCTGTCAGCGCGTCCAGTTCCTGTTGAGCCAGTCTGCCCAGCCACTCGGCATCCAGAATATTGGCCGGCTGAGCAAGGTGCTGCACGTCGCCCGGCAGTCCGTGGCGTTCGATCAGTGTCCGGTCCGGCGCGAATTCCGGAAGAACCGTGTCGATGGCACTCCACAGCTGTTCGAATCCGGTTTCTTCCAGGGCATCAAAATAGCCGCGAATACGCCCGGTACGGTCGATCAGCGCAAACTTCGATTCGTGAGCAATGGGAATCAGCGGGTCGCCCGGATTGGGCGACACATCCATGGCCATGGAGTCTTTGCTGAAATTCCAGATGGCTGTCCTGTCGCCGGTCAGGAAATGCCACGTTTCCGGATCGGCCTCGTACTTCGCGGCATAAGCTGTCAGGACATCCGGAGTATCCGTCTCCGGATCCACGGTGATTGAAATCAGCCGAATACCGGCCCCGGAATCGGTTTTCGAAATTCGGTCCTGCAGTCGTTTCATCGCCATGGTCTGTCGCGGACACGTGCCGGGACATGTGGTGAAAATGAAATTCACCACCGCCAGGCGTGAGGCGATCTCCTGGTCAGTAAAAGGCTGTCCATGTTGATTGACGAACTCAAACCTGCCGACAGACCTGGCATCGTCGCGTCGGATGATGCCGTTGTCAGCCGCCGGGCCTGCCGCGGTGCCGCCGTTCGTATCGCTCGTGTCACCAGCGCTGGGGGCGCTGCGTTCGCTGCAGCCCGCCATGATACTCAGCATGGCTGCAAGCATGACCAGCGCCAGGCGGCGGCAGACCGGCCCGGTCGGGAAATCCTGTCGGCGAGTGTGACTGTACATCGAAAGCGATCCGAATTGTGGAGGAACAGTAACAGAAAAAGAAAAGACGCAGCGGCCGAGCGGCCTCAGGGCCGAAAGCCGACGTCCCGATAGTGCGGATTCTGCGGCACGTAGAATTCGTCCAGCAGCGGGTGATCGGCGTGCAGAACGTTCTTGTCCGGTGAAATCGTCCCGCGGAGGTCCGGGTGCTGCGAATGAAAAAAACAACCCGTCACCCCATCGGCGTGTATGATATCCAGTTCATACGGATGGCCGGGCCGCGATCCGTCGGACGCATCGTTCATCACAAAGATACAGTTTTCGTATCTGCTGAATGTGCTGCGGTCGTCTGCAGCGTTCCAGTTTCCGGTAAATGTGGATCGACTTACCCACGCCACAGAGTCCGGAAACACCGTCAGAGCACCGCATCCGTGCTCGCCATTATAGGACAGCTGGTACTTTTCGACGATCTGCTGCATGCCGTAGTTGGCGATGTTGTCGGCAAACAGACAGTTGTCGATCCGCACCGCACTGCCCTGCAATACGTCCACCGCAGCGCCGGTGCCCGGGCATCGATTGTTCAGAAACTGACAGTTGCGAAATACGACCGGAGACTCGCGAAAGCCCTGCTGTTCGATCGAAACGGCGCCTCCGCACAGATCTGTCTGATTGTCACGGAAGACAACATTTTCGAACACCGGCGATGAACGGCCAAAGACCTTGACAGCTCCGCCGTCCATGAAAAAGAAAAGTCCCTGCCGCAGTACTGCCTGCCGCACTCCGTAGTCTTCGACCGGTACGCCAACATTGGTCGCAAGGCCGCGCGCGCCCGAGATCGTGATGCCTTTGATCAGGGTATCTGACGTCAGGCCGTCGCCGCAGTAGATCACGTGACTGACCGCCGCCTGCTCAGGATCCGCCTCTGAACGAGCAGACAGAACAGCTCCCGGCCGGCCTTCAATGGTGACGCCGCTGTGCCGGGATGTCAGCGCCAGCAGGCAGAATTGTGGCTGATCTGTCTGATAGATTCCCGGCTCCAGAATCAGTACGCGGTACTGCCGCGCGTCAGCCGCCCGGTCCAGTGCCTGCTGCAGATCCTGCCCCGGCCGCACATGGATCGGACCGTCCGCCGCCTGAGTCGACTCAGCTGTGTGCGAAACATCTGACGATGTCGGTGTACAGCCAAAGCCGGTCAGCGTCAGCAGCAACAGAATCAGCAGCAGCGTTCCGACATTCCCGAAATTCCGTGGACCTCTGGTATTCCGCAGACTTCCGACGCTCCCATCACTTCCGGACCGGTCGGACGCTGATGCGCCCGCCGATGCAGGTCTCACCATCGATCTCCGGATTCTGCTCTTCGTCTGACTATCGCTGCATGTCATCACCGAACCGCCTCCAGAATCAGCGGCTGGTGGCGGTCCAGGATGCCACCGCATCCCGGCATCGTCTGAATCGGCCATGAGCCGCGGTTGACCTGAACAGTCATGGTGGCCGAGCGTCCGGGCAGCACGACGACGGACGTGTTCGTGTCCGGCTGCTGCACTGTGTAAACGAAGTCGCTGCTGGAAATGATCAGCTGCACCGGTACCCCGGCTTTTACCCGAACGGTCTGTTGAGTCCGGTGATCCCTGTTGCCCTCCAGCTGCAGCTGACCGTTGTCGATCACTACCTTCAGCCGTTCCGGCAGTCGGCGGCTGCGGTCGGTGCCGGACACGGCCACGACCATAACCAACAGCGCTGCCCAGGCGAACCACGCACCGATTCGTCCGGCCACGGTGCCGGCTGACGCTGGGGTCGGGTTATTCGGGTACATGTTCCGACGCCGCCTGTTTCTGAACTGCCTGAATTCGCTCCAGCAATCTTGTCTGAGCGTCTGCTTCCTGCGTCAGACCGATGGCCGACAGGGATCGGATCAGACTCTGCCTTGCCGGATGCTGTAACGGATCAATCGCCAGTGTATCGTACAACTGATCGCTGGCCTCCTTCATTCTGCCAAGACTCAGCAGGGTCTCTGCCCTTCTCTGATGGAAAGTCAGATTGAACGGCTCACGGGACAGCAACTGATCGATGTATTGCAGGGCTGTTTCATGGTCTCCGGCCGTCTGAGCAGCCACGGCCAGCGTTTCCAGCGCCGCGGTATGTTCGGGGGATCGGTCAAGGACCTGCAGTGCCAGACGTCTGGCAGCAGGCAGATCCCCCAGGCGAAACAGAAGCCACGCAGCCTCAGACAGCACTGCCAGGTCGTCCGGCGATTCCTGAATGAACGGTGCCAGCATGTTCATGGCGTCAGCCGCCTGTTTCCGGGTCACGGCCATCTGCGCAAGCTTCAGACCAAACGCCCGCTGAACAGCATCCTGCGGCAGTGGCTGACTGGTCTGATCGAAAACCTCCAGTGCTGCATTGCCCGACACGGCGTCAGCCGTGTATGTTCTCAGAACCCGGTGATCCGTCTGAGCCGTATGCGGAACGTCCGATGCTGCCGCCGCCGGCATATGGCACTTGATGCACGAATCTTCGGCCGAGGTCTGTCGACGTTCCGTCATCGGCACCGAGCACCCCGCGTTGCCGTCCTGGTGGCAGTTCAGGCATTTCTGTCGGTAAAACGCAAGACGTTCGGCCGGCATCGGGCTGCGATGGGGGTCGTGACAGCTGATGCAACCCAGACGACCTTCGCTGTTCTGATAACAACGACTGGCGATCATCTGCTCAACCTGGCTGACAGCCTTGAAGCTCCCGCCTGAGCTGCCTTCGTCGGGAGCATCGACAAACGTCACCCAGATGTCAGACAATCGGTCACCGGGGCGAAAATCATATTCCGTCCGGTGCTTCCTCAGAATTCGTCCGCGGCCATGCAGGTGGCACTGATAACAGACGCTGTCCCGCCGCGCCGGGTCAAGCTTTGACGGATTCACAATTGTGTCCGACACATTGGCGCCGGCTTCCCCGGAACGGACGGCGATGTGCTGCTGTCCCGGACCGTGACACCGTTCACAACCGATGGTCGCCTCCAGAAAAACGGGCGTCCGGAACTGGTTGCTGGCGGTCTCGGACCGATCGGGACGACCAGCGTGGCAGGCAATGCAGCCGTCAGAAATCTGTCGTCCGAACCGTGGATGGTCCAGCGGATCGTAGCCAGGCGAAAGATCCCATCTTGATTTCTGTGAATACCACGTGAGCGGTGCCTGGTACAGACACCCGCCCCGCTGCGTGACAAACGTGTAGCCTCGCTGCCCCGAGCCGATGGCAAAATCGATGGCGCAGGTCTGACGGTAGATTTCGCCTTCCTGGTCGTTCATGGATTCCGCCTGAATCAGTCCGCCGTCGAGCTCTTCTGCTGAATATCGTCGGCCCGCGGTTTCAAACGATGTCGGCAGCGACTGGTGGACCACTTCGTGGAGGTTGTCGGGCATTTTGACGGACTGCCCCATCGGATGAGTGCCAAAATAGTCCCGATCGATCCCGGCATGACACTCCGCACACTGCTGACTTCCCGTATAATCGTGGTCGCGACGGTCATCCGGCGGCCATACCGTATCGCTCCGGAGCGCGGCCGTCGGGCGGCCGACACCGTCGCCGTCTGTGCTACCTGCGCCACCTGCGGAATCAGTGCGCGATGCGTCTGAGCAGCCCAGCACCAGACAGACGCACAAAGCTGCCCATGACATCGTGGATCCGCCTGCCCGTGTGCAGAGCAGCATCTTCTTTCTGCCGGATTTCGTCACGGTCGTGGTTCCCGAACAGTCAGAATCTGATTCAGGTCGACGTCTGACAGGACCAGCTCTTTTCCTCCTGGCCAGCGGACAGTCAAGCGGCGGATGTGATCGGCTTCACCCAGCCCGAAGAACAGGGCATGTTCATGAGAGGCGGCAAAGCTGGTACCGCCGCAGATTGAGGAATACCAGGTCTGCTGTTCTGTTTCGACTTCCGCCGAGGTGCCGATTCCGGAACGATTGCTGGTGTCGGAAATCGGAACGATCTTCAGCCACCCGCCGCCGGTGGAAGTATTCTGCAACACTTCGAGCGGTTCATTCTGGTGGGCAATCACCACGTCGGGATCGCCGTCACCGTCATAGTCGCACGTGGCGATCCCGCGCCCCACATGTTTTTCAGCGAAGTAGTCAGACGGCTCCTGTCCCAGGTCGTGCCACTTCCGGCCATCATACGACAGCACCTGAGGCCGCTGCTGAAAGCCATCGCCGTCGGCATGGCGTGAGTCGATATGCCCATTGGCAATCAGCAGTTCCATTCGTCCGTTCGCGTCAAAGTCTGCCATCACGGTACCGAAACCGAGCTTCGGATTGCTGATGGGGTGCAGTCCGGACTTCCCGGACACATCGTACAAACCGATATCCTGAAGATTCTGATACAGCGTATTCGACTCGCCCGTGAAGTGAGTCAGAAACAGGTCGATCGTGCCGCTGCCGTCATAATCACCGGCGGCGATTCCCATACTGGCCTGCATGGCTCCTTCGGCATTCAGGCCGCCGCCAAGTTTCAGCGATGAGTCGACAAAGGTGCCGTCCTGCTGATTCACGAAATAGAAATTCGCCGTCGTATCATTCGCCACATAAATGTCCGGCCAGCGGTCGCCGTTCAGATCCGCGATCACGACACCCAGTGCCTTGTTGCCTTCGCCCGTGAGTCCTCGCTGTTCGGCCAATGACTGAAATGTTCCGTCACCATTGTTCAGAAAGAATTCGTCCGGCCAGTCGTCCAGCTGGCGCGGATGACACAGTGCCGGCTGTCCGTCCTTTTCGCAGGGGAAGGGATCCAGAGGGTCATACTTCAGATAATTGCAGACGTACAGATCCAGATCGCCGTCCAGGTCGACATCGGCCCAGGCCGCGCTTGAACTCCAGCAGTTCGAAAGCACACAGGCCGCATCGATGACCGGAGTAAAAGTGCCATCCCCGCAGTTATGAAACAACTGGTTCCGTCCCACATTCGTGACGTACACATCGTCGAAGCCATCATTATCAAAGTCTCCGACGGTGACTCCCTGCCCGTAAATAACATCGATGATCCCGGCGGAATGGGTGACGGCTTCAAACTGACCGCCGACCCGCTGCACAAACAGCTGGTCTGAAGGATTGTCCGATGGATCCCGCCTGGTCGGATCGCCGCCCTGTCCACAGAACAGATCCGGCAAACCGTCGTTGTTTACGTCCAGCCAGCCCACGCCGCCGCCAATCGATTCAACCATCAGCAACTGCCCCGTGGCGCCGTTCTGATACGTGTGCTGAATCCCCAGTTTCTGAGCAACAGGTTCAAATCGGACCTGGTGACTGAACGTATCCGATACCGAAGACGATGGCCTGGCCGCGGCCGCCACCGTCGGAGGCTCTGCCGGGCTTCCGGAATCTTTCGACGATGAAACGGGATTCTGCAATGCCGGCGTTTCTGCGGCCGGAGCTTCCGGGGCCGGAGCTTCCGGGACATCACCCGGTTCCGACTCAGCACGGCAGCCCGACAGCAGCAGCACCGACAGCAACAACGGCGCTCGGCCCAGCTTCCTTAGTGCCCTCAGTGGTCGTGGTGCTGCTGCTGGCAAGATGGTGTGCCTTCGAAGACAAGTCGTTTCGCGAAGTGTGGTGATCCGGTGGCCGTGAGGGGACGTGCAATAACCAGATGAAAGACGCTCATCCTCCCACTCACAATCGCAGGCTCGCCGATCAGGAATCCCGTCTGTTCTACGCCGAAACAGGTCAAAATTCGGAAGTGGAGTCCGAAAAAACGGGTTTAAGTCCAGAGCAGACCGCACGGACGCAGAACCGACGTCGCCCGGACGGTTTACAGACTGGAAAAGAAAAAGGGTTGCTGCGGCCGATTGACCACAACAACCCTTCAGGTTGCGCGACGACTGCGTCTGAGCAGTTACGTCTAGAATTCGCCGACGGCCAGGCCATCGTTACGGACACCCAGTTTATAACGGGTACCGTGGTCGATGTTCTCTGAGATGAACCGAACCGACCCGTCACCCAGCGTCACCTGAATACCACCTTCGTGCAGGCTGCTGGGAGCTTCGCAGCGCAGGTCGTTTGCACCCTGCATCCACGCCGGATTCTGGTTATTGATCGGATTTCGCAGATTGTGGACCGCAGCCAGCGGAGTCACCCACGCCGTGTAGCTGCTGGGCCGCAGATCGAAGACGGCACCGTTTCCACCACGCCAGTGCATGTTTTCAAATACTGCGATGGTGTTGGAAGTACCGTCCAGGCAGTCTCTGATTCCCGTACCGCCGATGTACTTGAAGACACCGTTCACGTTCACCTGTTCGTTGATCCGTTCACCGTTGATCCACGGAGTACCGGGGTTGGAACCCCGCGTTCCGAAGTTGGTGCCGGGCAGGGCGTCATTGACAAGCACGTCAGGAATGGCGCCGCAGTCTTTCCAACCGCCCCAGATGTGGCCCAGTGAACCGACATAGTCCGTTCCCGCACCTTCGCCGCTGCCATTCCAGCGATAGCCACCGAATGTCTGACCGGTACGAATCGCCGGTGAGGCATTGGATGGGCAGATGTACGCCGGCATGACCGTACGACGCAGGGCGAGATTCGGCCCGAGTGAATCGTGGTTACGGTTGCCCAGCGTGAGGGTCCCGCCAACATTCACCATGATGTTAAAATCGAAGGCATTGTACATCGGGGCCTGATCGATGTAGGGCAGGATGCCGACCAGCCATGACCACTGCGGAATGTTGTCACCGTTCAGCGGACCATTGGTCCATCGATTCTGGTTATGCGGAAACATGTTGTACACGTCGTGATAGTTGTGCATCGCAAGCCCAAGCTGTTTCAGATTGTTCTTGCACTGCGTGCGACGTGCAGCTTCGCGTGCCTGCTGAACAGCGGGCAGCAGCAAAGCAATCAGGATCGCGATGATCGCGATCACGACAAGCAGTTCAATCAAGGTGAACGCTCGCCTTTTGCCGAAAAGTCTTCCCAACACAGGTACTTTCATAACCTTTCCCTTTTTCTCACAAAACGAAACAAAAGAACAAAATCCCCGAGTACTCAGGAGAATTTCCATCGTATGTCGAAAGGCCACCATTTCGCATGACCTCATCAAATTTTTACAAAGTTTAACATCGTCCACGTATGCAATCCAAGTGCCGACTGAGAAAATACCGTATTCATTGAGGGCAGAATCGGCGGGAAGTGGCGCGGTTTGTGGCTGTTTTCCCCGAATTCGAGGCTTCTGACATGTTTCAGCACATCGTGGCCGTCAGCTCTGCTGAATTCTGAGTTTTTCGACAGGGCGGCTGATGGCTCCTGAGAAGTGTTGCGGAATTCCACGGAAGCAACGTTGTTTTCTGCCTCATTAGACACGTTTTTCTTCGATCCTGATCGATCGGACGCCCCCGCAACGCGGTGACAAACCCTACCCTGACGGCGATGCTGATCCGCCAACGGCCCCCCGGCCCGCAGTTTTTCGCCGAAAAATCCAGCATCGCAAACCAGTCCCGGCGGCTGACTCGACGAAGCGGCCGCCGATTCCAGGACCGCACGAATCGATAGAACCCGCGAAACGCGGTTTGGCGCCGTGGAATTCGAAAAATCCCGCAATCGTTACCGATCGTCCACCCCGGTGCCTGCCCGGCGTGTCGGTTCAATGGCAGTCCGCACACATTGCGGGCGGCTCATCAGGTTGCGGGCACGTTGTGGGCGGCAACGTCGGTGGGCACCTGTGAGCCGCGACGCGTCAGCGGCCGGGCTCCGGGGCGGCGATGCTGTTTTATGCAACGTGGCATCCGGAATCGGCGCCGGTGAAGGGCCCGGTGCCTGACGGCACTCGGCTCACGGTCCGGGGACCACATCGAACGTCGGTGGGCACAACGGTCACTGCCCCATCCCTGTGATGTGACAGAAATCAGGACACCACTCTTGTTGGTGGCAAAACCGGGTGTGACAAGCGAAGCCTGCCGTCAAAAACATTGCAACACACGACACACGTCCACATGCGTGCCACATTGCAGCTCGTCAGCCTTTGCGCCGGCACACCACCGTGAGTTGGTGTGCCGGCGCGAAGGGTCGGTTTGTGTGTGACGTTGAAGATGCTGTGGTTGCTGTTCGTGGGTTCGGGCGATTTGAGTGGATCCCTTCGCTTGTCACACCCTGTCTACATTGCCAATATTCTTTCCGACCGATGTTCAGTTGGGGACCTGCCCCATGGCGTAAAGCCGACGGTGAATGGCGGCACTCACGCGTTGTTCACCGCACGATTCGGCATAACGGCCGATCCGAGCCAGCAGGTCCGCCGAGACGGCCGCCGCATCTTCCAGCTGCAGCAGTTCCTTTCGCAGCGCCTTGCCGGTGATGGCGATCTCAGACGCTTCCTCTGCTTCGGTCAGATTGCCAAGGCGGCGGTGGCAGGCGGCCAGTTCGTGCCACGCATGCCAGTCCAGAGCATGTTCGCTCAACGATTGTTCCAGCAGCCGGCGTGCGTCCTGGAACTGGTCCTGCTGAAACTTCAGCCAGCCCTGATGTCGCAGAATGACGCTGTCTGTGGTGCCGGCCGGTACCTGATTCAGCAGACTTTCTACCTGCTCGATATCGTAATTTTCGGCCGCGCGCTCGATCGCAGACCTCAGCAGCACCAGATTCTCCGGATATTTCTGCCTCAGCTGCTCAAACGATTCCACATAGCGTTCCAGGGCCGCCCCGGCAGCCGGGTCCTCGGAAGACTTGACCTGGTCAATCAGCTGGACAATTCGCGCCGCCTGAAAGACTTCCGCCTCCGGGTCCGATTTCAGCCATTCGCTGTTTTTGGTGAACCCGTTCGAAAAGCTCAGATGATCCGCCAGAATCAGATACCCATAAGCGTCCGGCGGCTCTGCACCGGCCCTGATCGCGTCATAAATGGCGGCCAGCATCCTGTTTCGTTGCAGGGTGACCGCGTAGAAGAAGATCAGACGCTGATGACTACTGATTGATGATGGCCGCTGCTGAATCATCAGTTCCAGCGTCCTGACGCCGTCCAGCGGGCGGTTGACGGGACCAAACTGAAGATTGCATGCCGTGATCAGCGCAGCAAATGACCGGTGGCTTTGGGGAGGAACTCGCAGCAGATTTTCGATGGCCAGCAACGGCTGACCTGAATTCAGCTGAGCGTCGGCCAGATAGATGTAAGCTTCGTCCGGCATACTGGCGGCGGATACCCAGTCGGCCGCGACTTTCTGCAGCTGGTCCCATTGTTCCGCGTCGCTGAGTTCCCGGCAGCGAGCGCGGTACTGTTCGTCTGACCAGGTCAGAAGCGGTACCAGAGACAGGCCGCCCAGCAGCAGTACTGCCACACCGATGACGCCCATCAGTCGCCGGCGCCGGCGGCTTGAAGCGTCCGGTACCGAAGGCTCTAAATTCAGATGTTCAGGCATGTTCGCTGGTAACGCTCTGTTCTTTTTGATGGAATCTGCTGGTCGCCAGGCGTGTAATGAGCTTAGCGACAGGGAAAACAGTTTCCCGATTCTGACTGATTATCAAAGGATTAAACAAGTGAAGACTCTGAAGACAGTACTCGCAGCGTTCTCCTTCTGCCTGTCTCTGACCCTGCTGGGCTGCGGCGGCGGCAGTGATGGTGCTCATCAAGACGATCCAACGCCCCCTGGCGAGGCGACTCCTTCCATCTCCGAAGATCCCAACGAAGTGGCCAACCAGATGGGAGCGGACTACGCGAAGGAACAGAGCAAGAAATAGCTGTCGCCACGCCACATGACTGGCTTTCCGCGATTGTCGCCTTCGTTGTTTTGATCGGCCTGACTCAGGAGCGGGTCGTCGACGAAAAAATGTTGTAAGAATCATCATGGGGCGGCACGATCAGGTGACAAACCTGCTGACATTTGTCCCGGTAAGGCCCGGCTTGTATTCCAAGCCGGGCTTTTCCTGTTTTGTCAGGTCAGATAAGAACCAGCCGGCTTTGAACTTCGTAGCCTGACAAACCTGGCAAACCGCCGAGCGTTTTTCAGTGACGAAGCAGTCGTGAAACCAGCGATTCCGCCGGTTGACATCGGATTTCCGCGGCGTTGACGTTACAATCCCGGGTGAGCGGGCGGGCGATCACTGGTTCTGTGGCATCACCTTATATTCCTGGCACGCGATTTCCATGACTTACCTGTCTCCAGAATTCTCCCGGCGACACCGGGAGAAGCTGTTCGCCCGTCTGGTGGTCTGCACATTTCTGGTCAGCGGTGCCCTGGTGCTGCCGCCAACCATGGCTCAGCCGCCATCGGATACCGCAGACGGAACTCTGGCCGAAGAAGTGCCGACGACGGAACAGGCGGCCTCGGCGGTCCCCAGTTCTCCTGAAGAAATCGTCTCGGCGATCGGCTGGCCGTTTACCGCCGTGTTTGCGGCGGCGTCGATTATCGCCGTTTCCTGCGGGATTGAGCGGCTGGTCGTACTGCGGCATCGGCGGGTTATTCCTCGGGCTTTCGTCGATCGGTTCCTGCAGCACCTGCGGTCCGGCCGCATGGACAAACCAAATGCGATTGCGGTCTGTCAGCAGGATGGCAGCCCGATGGCCGACGTGTTTCTGCATGGCGTGCGAAAATGGGGAAAGCCCAGTGTTGAGATCGAACAGGCGGTGATCGACGGCGGCGAGCGACAGATCAGCCAGCTGAAGAAACGTCTGCGTGTGCTGAACGGCGTCGCGACACTGAGTCCGCTGATCGGTCTGCTGGGTACGGTGATCGGTATGATTCAGGCCTTCAATGATATTGCGGAAAGCAACGCCATGGGCCAGACAGAACAGCTGGCGCGAGGCATCGCCATGGCACTGCTGACGACCGCCATCGGACTGTTCATCGCGATCCCGTCACTGACCGCCTATATGTACCTTGCCGGCAGAATTGATTCACTGGTGATGGAAATGGATGAACTGGGACAGGAACTGGTCCACCTTATATCCGGCGAGGCACTGCGGGAGCGCGGTCAGACAAAGCCTCGTCCGGCCGCAGATACGACATCCGACGGTCTCGACACAGGACGAGTGTCTGCGAAACCGAAACAGGCCTGAAACCGATTCGAATTCCGGCGTTGAGTCCTCTGCTTACAGTACAGAAAGTAGGTGCAGCGATGTTATCCATCATTGTTCCGGTCATGAACGAAGAAGGCAGTCTGCGGCAGCTGTGGAATGAAATTGTGGCGGTGGCCGATAAAGCCGTCGATCACTTCGAAGTCATCTTTGTGGATGACGGCTCCACCGATGCCTCGTGGTCAGTGATCTCAGAGCTGATCGCCGCCGACGGTCGGATCAGTGGCATTCGCTTCCGCCGCAATTTCGGCAAGGCAGCCGCCCTCACGGCAGGAATGCGGGCCGCCGACGGCGAACTGATCCTGATGATGGATGCAGACCTGCAGGACGACCCGGCCGAAATTCCGGAGATGCTGAAACAGATCAGTTCCGGATTCGACGTCGTGAACGGATGGAAGAAACGTCGCCTGGATCCGTGGCATAAGGTTTATCCCAGCAAGGTTTTCAACTGGCTGGTGAGCCGCATGACCGGATTGACACTGCACGATCACAACTGCGGACTCAAAATGTTCCGGTCCGACGTCGCGGCCGAAATCAGCATTTATGGAGAACTGCACCGCTTCATCCCGGTGCTGGCTTTTGCGCGAGGATTCCGAGTCACTGAAATTCCGGTGCATCACCGGTCCCGCCAGCATGGGCAGTCCAAATACGGCGTCCGCCGATTCATGCGGGGACTGCTGGACCTGCTGACCGTGACCTTCCTGATCAGCTTCGGCCGCCGTCCACAGCATGCACTGGGCGCCGTGGGACTGTTCTTTTTCGGAATCGGCCTGCTGGGGCTTGGCTACCTTTCTCTGCTGTGGCTGCTGATGCACGTGGTTCCCGTGCTGTCCGCACAACCCATCGGCGGACGCCCGCTGCTGGCCTATTCCATTGCCGCCACGCTGCTGGGCGGCCAGGCCATGTCGCTGGGCCTGCTGGCAGAACTGATCGTGGCCTATACCGGCAAGGCAAAAGATTCGTACAGCATCGCCGAACGACGAACCCACGGCACCGAAAACTCAGCCACAACCACCCATCCGGCCGCTACCTGAAATCACGCGGTGGTGTGCCGGCGCGAAGGCCGGCGAGCTGCGATGCAGCAGGCATGTGGACGTGTTTCGTGTGTTGCAATTATTCTGGCGGCAGGCTTCGCTTGTCACACCCTGTCTACGATTCCGCCACCAATAAGGGTGGTGTTTTTGGTAGGGTGTGACAAGCGAAGGGCCCTACCCAAACCGCCAGAACCCACGAACAGCAACCAAAACATCTTCAACGTCACACACAAGCCGCCCCTTCGCGCCGGCACACCATCGCGCGATCCCTGGATGGCAGGCCAGTGATTCACGCGGTGGTGTGCCGGCGCGAAGGCTGGTGAGCTGCGATGTGGCAAGCACGTGGACGGGTTTCGGGTGTTGCAATGTTTTTGACGGCAGGCTTCGCTTGTCACACCACACGATTCTGTCACCGATTGAGCGTGGCGACTGGTAGGGTGTGACAAGCGAAGGGCCCTACCCAAACCGCCAGAACCCACGAACAGCAACCAAAACATCTTCAACGTCACACACAAGCCGCCCCTTCGCGCCGGCACACCACATCGCAACTTATTCGGCCGTGACCCGAAACAGCTGCAGACTTGCCCAGAACCGGTCTTCGGTCATCAGCGAATCTCCGCCGGGCCACGACAGGATCTCGCGCTGTTCCTGGTCACTACATCCGTCCCATTCACGCATTCCCATGGAAATCGGTGGCTGCAGAATCTGCATCTGCTGCAGCCGGCGAAACCTTTCCGGATGCACATAACCGGTGTAGCCGTAGGTCAACCGGTACCGCAGAATTTCTGACCAGTTGACAAACAGATGAGTAATCTTCTGCTGACGCAGGATCGCGCGGATCTCATCGGCCGACTTCATCTGCCGCTCACGCGGCGGAACGGTCGGCTCATCCTGTCGGCTGGTCCATTGTTCAAAAATGTTCGAATCAAACACGGTGCTGTAGACCAGATCAAAGTCAGCATCAAAGACTTCAGCTTCTCCGATCATCAGCACGCGAGCGTCCTCGGGCAGGGTGGAGTTGAGCAGTCGGATGTCGCGTCGGATCGGCAGCGCGCGGGCCGCTTCGAGTTCCATCAGGCCGGCGTGAAAACCGATGATGTGCCGGTTGATGATTTCCGGACGACACAGGCCCGCATTGAAAACCCAGCAGACAGCAAGTGCGGCGACGACGGTGAAATGCCACAGCCGGCTTCTGCCGACATGCCATGCCGCCCCCGCCAGCACGGCCAGTACCGGAATCACGGGAATCCAGAACCGATCGATCCGATGCGTCACGGCCCACCATGTAACGATCGTCCAGATGACCAGCAGCCACAGCCAGCCGACTTCACGGCGGCAACGAACAAGCAGCCAGGCCGGAACCGCCAGGGCAAACAGAAAGCCGTTCTGCCAGTCGTTTCGTGCGACCACGTCTGTCAGATGTATCGGGATTGCTTCCAGTTTGTGATCGTCTGGACTGTGGGCGCGTTTCCATTTCTCGTCCATTTCGGGACTCCAATCGCTGCCACCGAAGACGCTCCAGGCCAGCGGATAGACGGGATTCCCGGTGGTCACGGCGTTCTTCAGCAGCCACGGGCCAACGGCCAGCAGGACGCCGACGGCAAACACCGCGGTGGTGCGGATAAACCGCCCTGCTCTGCCGCCGGACTCGTCAGCACCAGCCGTCGGACTAGGTGATCGCAGCGCCGCTGCCAGCAGGAACAGACCGACGGGAACAACCACGGAAACGGCGCCGGTATATTTAGACGCCATCGCGCTGCCGGCGAGGAAGCCAGTGAGGCCGAAGAGTCTGATTCTGCCGGCCGGATCGTCTGTGGCTGCCGCCCGCAGCCCAACAAGTGCGGTGGCGATCAGGTAAAAGGACAGCGCACCTTCGGCATAGGCAATGATGGAGATGCGCACGGTCCACGGTGTCGACAGCAGAGCCACAGCGGCGATCAGTCCCGCGATGCGGCTGAACCAGCGACGACAGATGGCGAACACACAGGTGGCCGACAGCAGCTGAAATCCGGCCAGGGTGAGTTTGCCGGCGATGGCCCCTGTCCACCAGTCTCCGGTCAGGATCATCGCCGCCAGGCTCAGCATTTCACTCAGAAACGGAAAACTGGTGTAGACGTTGTGTTCCAGCGTCGTCATGCGGCCGGCCTGAAACCATTCTTTGGGTCCCTGCAGATGATACTCGCGGACATCAAAGTCAAACGGCGGAGTCATGCCGCCCAGAAAGATATGCAGGACGAACGGCAGTCCCAGCAGACAGCAGAAAGCCACCAGCCATCGATTGTCGGCGGAATCCGGAACCGGCCGGGTGAGCGTTCCGGACGCGGTCCTGGCGGACTTGCCCTTCCACCATCGACGGCACAGCAGAATCAGAGAAACCGCGGCGGGTGTCAGCAGCGGTACCATATTCATCTGTCCGGTCAGACCGCACAGAAGCACCCACAGCGTGAACAGGGAAACTCCGGTGCCCAGCGAGATCACCAGACGCTCAGACGTCAGCAGATGAATTCGGCTCACGACCGAACCGCAGGCAGCTTCACCCAGACACCATGCCGACAGCCACAGCGTCAGAGCGACTCCGACGAACGGCAGCCGCTGACCGAAGTACTGCCAGCCGGCATCATCGCCGGACGAGTAATCCAGCGGATTCAGAAAGGCGGTCCAGTTTCGAGCGATATCGTGCCAGATGTCGAGACGCGTCAGAGGCTGGTCGGCGTCCGGGGAATTATTCGGCAGATCCTGTGAGAAGAAGAAGTACAGGAACGCAACCACCCACACGACTGCAGCAGACGTGGCGATCTTCGATCCAGGATTATGGCATTCAGCCGGGTGAGTCATCTGGTACCGGTCCGGGCAGCGCACGGCAGCGGGGCCTGGGGAAACGCCGCTGACTGGAAACGGCAGCACGGAAGGCAGTGAACGGCCGGTCCGCCGGCCGTCGGTTTATCTGCCCTGATGCCTTACCGTACGGTCCATCGATGGGTCCTGATGGGACAATTCCGGCTATGGGCTGACATATTGCTGGCGCAGCCGGGACGGAAAATACGGCGGCTCCGGAGCGGCGATCGCTGGTGTCGAACCGGACGTCGGCGGCTCGGGGGCAGCGGGAATTGTGACCGAGCTGGTCGCTGGCGGAACGGGAAGTTCCCCGGCAGGAACCGGCTCTGAACTCTCAGACGCCGGCGGCGACGGCTGCCCGGCAGGTTCCGGCACAACAGATTCGATGCTCTGCGGCGGCGTGAGTACGGCCGGCTGCGCGGGAACGGGCTGACGTACGGCACTGGCAGGCTCGGACGATTCTGCCGGGCAGAAGGCGCCACAGCATGGTGTCTGGCAACATCCGTCGACGATGCGATACCCGCACAGCAGCAGAGCCTCCTCGGCCTGTCGACGCACGGCGGCATCGCAGTCGGCCAGACTGTACTGCAGAGCACAGATGACCGCGGTACTGCAGGTGCAGCGTGAGCGTCGAATCTGGTCTCCGATTTCGTCAGCCGCCTTGGCTCTGACATGTTCGTCACAGTCGTTCAGTCCGTAGACAAGCGCCTGCAGCACTTCGGGATGGCAGCAGCAGTCATAGCGATCGCTGAGCCGGTGCAGCGCGGTCCGTCGGTCTCGAGCACGGCAGGCGGTCATCGACTGATAAATCAGTTCCGCGATGGCACGACAGGTCGCCGCACTGCAGCAGGCTTCATGGCCACAGCCCCGGGACGTACAGTCGTCCGGCACACAACCATCCGGCAGACAGCAGGCACCGACGGAAAACATGTCCGCCGGACAGCAGGGTGACGAAGCACAGGCTTCAGACGCACCACAGGAAACAGGACACGCCGGCGCACAGCCTTCAGAACCGCAGCAGCCTGGTACTGCAACGTGCGCACACTTTCGCTGATAGCAGAAGACATTGGTGTGACAGGGTCGAGCGATCGCTGGCGTGCTGCAGGCCGCGCCACAGGATTCAGCGCGCTCTGTCTTCCTGATGGGCCAGGACAGATCAAACAGACCGGCCTCCGCGATGACTGACATGGCCACGACGGCGGCCGTCATGATGAGTCTGAGCATCCCCTGCATCCCTCGTCTCCTTTTCCGTCCGGCGGCCGCAGCCGCGGTCTCGCGTGCTTCAACACGGCGGCGGAACCGGCAGCTGGCAGCACGAATTTCCGGCGCCCGAGTTGTTCTCTGAGCGAAGCTATCGACGAAGGGAAATCGACCGCTTGAAACTGTTGAGCCAGTTGTTCGTGATTGCCCTGTCCTGTTTTTCAGGACGGTCGCATCAGTTGTGGAAACTGGGCGAATTATGAAGAAAATGAGGCCCGTTTGTCGGGGCAGGACCGGCGTTGAGCGTTAAGCCGGGGCAGATGCGGCACGGCTGCGGGCCGATCGCGTTCTGCGGTTTGTGACGCCTATTTGGCTTCGCGCAGACAGTCAACACCCAGATACGCCGTGATGCCGGCGGAGATCAGAAACAGAATATCGTACACGGTCTGGCCACCAAAAGGGACGCCCACCACCAGGTCTGCAAGGCACGCAAGCCCGATCAGGCCGGCAATGACAAGAGATGCATAGACAATATTCTGAGTAAGGGGCGACATGCGCTGTTACCGAACGGAGACGCAGAAACAAAAGACGAGACGGCAGCCTGCCGGCAGTATAGGCCGTGACGGGTGACCGATGCCAGTTTGAATCCCTGCGGAACCGGAATTCGTTCAGCGGCGCGGCAACCGCAGGGAACAATCGGATTCTGTCGGAAGTGTCTCTGTCGGAACGGTCTACAGTGGGAATGTCTGCAGCGGGGCTGCCGCGGGGTGGACCTGATGATTTCCCGCTTCAGCGGCGACGCAGGCCGGCCCGTTGCTGCGGGACATCGCGTCGTGCTGACGGCCGGTCGCCCGGGCCGGTCGCCCTGGAACGGCCCGTCCAGACCGACCGCTACGCTGCCTTCTGCTGAGGCTGGCGGCGGGGCAGCCGAATGGTAAACGAACTGCCCCGGCCGGGCCCTTCACTGCGAGGGTCGATGGTGCCGTGGTGATCCTCGATAATCCGATGCGTAATGCTGAGCCCCAGCCCCGTCCCTTCGCCGGTTTCCTTGGTCGTGTAGAAGGGTTCAAACAGATGGACAATGTTCTCCTGCTTCATTCCCTGCCCGTCATCCTCGACCACAACCACCACCCAGTCCGTGTGTTCTTCCAGACGAATCTCGACCCGCCCCCCGGCGTTGGTGGCCTGCAGAGCATTCGAGACAAGATTCAGGACCACCTGTTTCATCTGTGATGCGTTGATCTCGATGATCAGCGGAGCCGCTCGTTCAAAAACGATCGTACGATCCTGATAACGACTCATCGGGCGGATCATAGCCAGAACTTCGCCGACGACGCGGGTCAGATCTTCCTTCTGTTTTTCCTGCCGTTCGTTGCGGGCGAAGTCCAGCAGTCGGCGCGTGATCTGCCCGCAGCGTTTGGATTCGCGCTGAATCATCTCCAGACGTTCTCTGATTTCGGCAGCATCGGGATGATCGGGATCAAGATGATCCATCAGTCGAAACTGAACGGATTCCGCGGCCATCGACATGGCCTGCAGCGGGTTGTTGATTTCATGAGCCACGCCGGCGGCCAGAAACCCGATGCCTGCCAGCCGTTCTGACCGGACCAGCTGCCGACTTCGCTCCTCGACCTTCGCGTTCAGCTGATCTTCGGATTCCTGAAACCGGTCGGCCATCCGATTGAAGTTGTGGGTCAGGTCATAGAATTCATCCTTCCAGCGGAAGACCGGCGGCAGCCGATAATCGGTGTCTCCGTTGGCAATCCGCGAGGCACCGCTGGCGACGGCCCGCAGGGGATTAGAGATCCAGCGGAAGCCGAAGAACAGGGCGATTGCGTAGGAAATCAGAGCCACCAGGATCAGCAGACGGACATTCTTCATGACCCGAGTCGATTCTTTCTGTTCGGCTCGCAGCGACGATTCCACGTTCGCCAGCTGATCATGTTCCGGCAATCGGCTCAGAGTGCTGTTGATGGCGGCAATGCCCTTGCCGACCTGCAGCTCAATGGCATCTCTCGCGTTCTGACGGGTCTGGAAATCAGTCACATCGCTGAAGTTCAGTTTCGTCGAAAGCGCTGCCAGGTCGCTGAGTTCCCGGCGCACGGCGTTCATGGTGACGGTCAGCAGCGGATGAGGTCCGCCGTAGCCCAGGGTCTGCAGTTCGGGGTCCCGCGGCGCGTCCAGACTGCGCGTGTAGAATTCGTTGGCTTCGGCCTGAGCAGCGTTGATCTTCTTCAGATAATCATACTGCAGCAGGCGGACGGCGGCATCCTTGTTCAGATCAATCTTTGCGGCAAACGGTCGCAGAATCCGCGTCACGGCTGCTTCCAGCCGCGCCTTGTCCGGACTTCGGTGAACCAGATAGTCCAGCCTTTCAACGGCCGCCTGATGACGTTCCAGCCCCCAGATGGCAGCGGCCGTCATACCCAGCAGCAGCACAAAGGCAAAAGTGAATCCGGTGACAAGTCGGCGCCGGATCGTGCGAAGAAAGAACACGCAAACCTCCCTGTTTACGCCGGTGAATTCAGCGGCACGCGAGCTTCCGAGGAGGGAAACAAACTGCCAGTAATATTGCCCGCGCTGACCAGATCAGGCGTGAGCGACAAAGTTCCGGATCAAACCGGATCAGCGAAGTCTAAGCGGCCGGGCGGGATACGAACAGACGAAACCGGCAGGAAGTGCCGGTCTGCGACGCCGCTGTCCTGTGCTCAGCTGCGCCGCGTGCCGCTGCGTCGTGTGCTCAGCTGCGTCGCGTGTGGGCGTAGAGTTCCTTCATCAGGTCGTCGATGGCCCTGGCTCTGAATCGAATACATTCCGCCGGCTTCTTCTGTTTCAGAGCAGCCAGGGCGCGGCGATTCAGGTCCGCCAGTCGGTCCATATCCACCTTCCAGCCGTTGTCGCGTGCGGCCTGAGTCAGTTCGCTCTGAGCTTCCGCCAGAAATTCGAGCAGTCTGGAATCAATTTTCGCCGAGGCGGTGCGGTAGGGCGGAGAAGCCGCCGGCAGACCACCGTCCGGCGCCAGCGAGTCTGTGTCGGCAGGATCTTCGGCGGGCCGATGATTGAGAAAGATCAGCCGTACAAATCCCAGAATCACCGCGGGACAGACCAGAATCAGGCCCTGAGAAATCCTGCCGAAGGCCAGAAACCCTAATCCGACCGTCGCCAGTACCAGAAACACGATCAGCGAGATCTGGCTGATCAACTTCGATTTTCTCTTGTTTGTGCCGCCGGCCGGTTCGGTTTTTGATGTCGCCTTTGAGTCGACGAAGGTTCCGGTCAGCGGCGGATATTCTTCGACATTGGCCACCACGACCGTGACGTTGTCTGCCCCGCCCCGGCAGTTGGCAAGGTTGATCAGCAGTCGGGCGGCGTCAGCGGGTGACAGGCTGGCCGTAATCGCTCCGATTTCCGTATCGGTCAGATGTCCCGTCAGTCCGTCCGAACAGATAATGAAACGGTCCCCCGCCTGGACGTGAAACGGTCCTTCAATATCAATGTTGACGTTCTGATCCGGCCCCAGGCACCGCGTAATAACATTCCGTGGATGCAGCATGTCCACATTTTCAATCGTGGCTCGGCCCTGCCGTACCATTTCCCACTGCAGGCTGTGGTCAAAACTCAGCTGCTGAATCTGTCCGTCGCGAACACGATAAACGCGACTGTCGCCGACGTGTCCGACAAATGCACCAACAGGCGACAGGGCCAGCGATGAGCAGGTCGTGCCCATGTCGGCAAATTCAGGGTTTTCGCGTGCCTTGACGTTGATGGCACGGTTGGCCGCGGTGATCGCTGCCAGCAGGCGTTCCGGAATCGATTCGACATCGGCCTTGAAGTAGGCCAGCGGCAGCGTGTCGACAGAAATGCGGCTGGCCAGATCCCCCACGGAATGTCCACCCATGCCGTCCGCCACGGCAAACAGATGTCCGCACCGGTGCCATTCGCCGTAATCCGAACAGAAGCGGACGGCCAGTGAGTCCTGGTTCGCAGCTCGGCGCATCCCTACATCGGTGCGAGATGCATACTGAACCACGGGTGAGTCACTCATTGTGTTTACTTTTGATGCTGAATTCAGGCCGCCTTCGACAGGCGTCTTCATCCTGCCTGCGCAGCAGTTCTGCCGGCATTGTCTGCCGTGTCTTCAGGTTCGGTACGAAAACACAGGCGTTGGGCAGACGCAGCAGGCCTCGGCGGACGTGGTTTCTGCGGTGCAGCCAGCCGCGCGGACCAGCAAAGTCTGCAACGCAAACCCTTGGCTGTCAACGTGATACCACGGTCGTGCAGTGTAGTTTGCAGAAGTGCCGCATGGCTACTGTGCATCAGTGCACGTCCAGGTCGTTCGGGATTCCAACCGATACCGAACGCGCTGATCGTGCCTGACTGAATCTGGCCACGGTCAGATGGATCCTGCCCGTCGACCGTCAGAAACAGCCCCGTTTCCCGAGAAAACGGAGCGGAACGACAAAAAACTGACCTTGGGGCAATCCCGTCCCATCGGGTAATCTTCCGGGAATCTGACAAGCCTTTCCGGAAATTCCGCCTCTGCGTCACCGCCATGTTCCGCCCCGCCCTTCTGCTATGCCTGCTGTTCACAACGCTGCAAACGGGGTGCGTGCACCGCCGCGTGACCATCAATTCCAACCCACAGGGCGCTCTGGTCCGAATTGACGGCGAAGATATCGGCTATACGCCCGCGTCCATCGACTACACGTGGTACGGCACTCGCGAAGTGCAGCTGCTGAAAGATGGCTACGAAACTCAGACACAGCTGATCGACATCAACCCGCCGTGGTATCAGCGGTTTCCCCTGGACTTCATCAGCGACAATTTTCTGGGGACCCACATCCGCGATCATCGACGCTTCGATCTGCAGATGCAGCCAAAGCAGCCGGAGATCTCTCAGGACGTGATCGAACGCGGCCGTTCACTTCGCAGCGAAGCCCTGCATGGGCTGTAGCCGCCGGAGCCGGTCGGCAGTCACTCGCCCTCTGCCCGTGCCTGATCACCGAGCGGAGACAAAGGCAGACCCGGGCCGCTGCCGTTGTCAGGGACAGGCAGGGTGCCGAACGTCGGACATCATACCCAAAGCCCTGGCGCCTTCCGCGACGCCTGGACGACAACCGCCAGATGGGGATGGCAACCACCAGATGGCAACCGCCAGATGGGGACAGGCACGATACTGTTCTGTTCAAGACTGTTCGTCGCGGCGCGGAGGCAGTGACGTCAGGAACGCGGTTCAGCCGTGCGGCGTCGTACCCGCCCCATTGCCTCGACGGTCCCCATGCCCTGTGCCCTGAACGACACTGTGCGCGATGCCGGCTAGTTCTCGAATCCGACGGGCACGATGCCGGTATCCTTTGT
>JAVKCM010000247.1:0-11309 GCA_040222735.1 Fuerstiella sp.
CGGGTGTTTCTGACCAGAGGGCCAGGATCCGTCACTTGCTGAACCGGGACCTCTGCACCAATGGATCGCGCACGGGAACTGATCATTCCTGAGCAAGTTCTTCCACGGACGGGGCAATCTGGCGACATGGACCGCACCAGGGTGCCCAGAAATCGATCAGGACCGGTTTATCGGACTGCAGCACAACCTGTTCAAAGTTGTTGTTGTCAACGGTCACATAAAAAGGACCGGCATGCGTTTCTTCTGCCGGGGCCGCATCCTCAACAACCTCCTCGGGCGCCGGGGCGGACGAAGAAGTCTCAACACCGGAATCTGCACAGCCGGCAAACAGACTCAGCAGACCAAGGCAGACGAAGGCTTTAAGGTTCGATTTCATATCTTTTGGTTTCCCGTTGCGCGAAAGGCAGGAATGATCAGTTCCCGTGCGCGATCCATTGGTGCAGAGGTCCCGGTTCAGCAAGTGACGGATCCTGGCCCTCTGGTCAGAAACACCCGGCCGTCGCTGTCGAGCGGCCCGTCACCGCCGGTCCCCCCGCGGCACAGTACTGCAGTATTCTGTCGCATCAGACCATCAGTGGGAAGTCCTCGGTCGGCGATTGGTGACCGGATACTCCAGATCCGGAAATCCGGGCGAATCGCGTGTCGGCGTTCGATACTCACCGGAGGTCTGCACGTCGGACCGAGTCCGACAGCTGGTCTGCCCCAGAGCCGATTCAGATTTTTGTAAGCAGACTCACCATTTCAATGGCGGCCAGAGCGGCTTCTGTTCCCTTGTTTCCGACTTTCCCGCCCGCCCGATCGAGTGCCTGATCCATGGATTCACAGGTGATCACGCCGAACGTCACCGGGATACCGGTTTCCCGGGCAGCATTCATGATCCCTGCCGCAACCTGGCTGTTGATGTATTCATGGTGCGAGGTGGAACCCTGAATCACGGCGCCGAGGCAGATCACGGCCGCGTATTTGCCGCTCCGTGCAAGCCTGGCGGCGGCCAGCGGAATCTCAAAGGATCCGGGCACGTGCACGACGTCAATACGTTTGTCGTCGCCGCCATGGCGGACGATGGTATCGCAGGCTCCGTCGACCAGTCGGGACGTAATCAGGTCGTTGAAGCGTGAGACAACAATGGCAAAGCCGACGTCGGGGCAGACCAGCTGGCCCTGAATGATATTGGGCATGGATTTGACACAGATCTAAGGAAACTGATGGACTGAACAGATTTTCAGGAAGGCCTGGCGCGCCGGGCCGAAGCCGGCTGAAGTTTTCCTGCGAGACACGGTTGTCTGGTGTGGCCGCCGCGGAACAGCGGTGGCAGAGCACTAATCCAGACTCATGCTCAGCAGGAATTCGGCATTGGACTTGGTGCGTTTCATCCGATTGACCAGCAGATCCATGGCCTCGACCGGATTCATATCGTTCAGGACGCGTCGCAGAACCCAGACCAGTTGCAGTTCGTCTTCGTTCATCAGCAGTTCTTCGCGACGGGTGCCGGACCGATTCACATCGATCGCCGGCCAGATCCGTTTTTCGACCATCCGGCGATCAAGGTGCAGCTCGGTATTGCCAGTGCCCTTGAACTCTTCAAAGATCACTTCATCCATCCGGCTGCCGGTGTCGACCAGGGCGGTGGCAATAATTGTCAGGCTGCCGCCTTCTTCGACGCAGCGGGCTGCTCCAAAGAAGCGTTTGGGATTCTGCAGGGCGCTGGCATCGACTCCGCCGGACAGCGTTTTTCCGGAATTGGGCACTTCTGTATTCCATGCCCGGGCCAGTCGCGTGATGGAATCCAGAAAAATAATCACGTCGTGGCCGTATTCGACCATGCGTTTGGCTTTTTCGATGACCATTTCCGACACCTGAATATGGCGGGCTGTCGGTTCATCGAACGTGCTGCTGACAACTTCGCAGTTCTTGCCCTTCAGCTTACGTTCCATGTCGGTCACTTCTTCCGGGCGTTCATCAATCAGCAGAACGATGACGTAGGCATCCGGATGATTCTGCTGGACGGCATCGGCCATCTGCTGCAGCAGGACGGTCTTTCCGGCACGGGGCGGGGACACAATCAGACCGCGCTGCCCGAGTCCGATCGGGGCAATCAGATCGACAATCCGAGTGCTCAGGTGCGGTGACTTGTCGGCCAGCCGCAGGCGCTGTTCGGGATGCAGCGGCGTCAGATCGTCGAAGAAGACCTTCCCGGTCAACAGATTGGGATCCTGACCGTTGATGGCTTCCACGCGCAGCAGCGCGAAATACCGTTCGTTTTCCTTGGGCGGGCGAATCTGTCCAGCCACGGTGGCGCCGGTACGCAGTCCGAAACGACGGATCTGGCTGGGGCTCACGTAGATATCATCGGGGCAGGGCAGGTAGTGATAATCCGGACTCCGCAGAAAGCCGAAACCGTCGGGCAGAATTTCAAGCGTACCCTCGCCGAACATCAACCCGCTCATGCGAGTGCGTTCTTTCAGGATCTTGAAGATCAGATCCTGTTTTTTGAGTCCGTGATATTCCTCCAGACGCTCCTGGTCAGCGATTTCCAGCAGCTCCTTCATGGACATGCGCTGCAGGTCCGCGATGTTGAAGTCGGCGGCGCCGGATGGAGAAAAGGCCTCCGAGGTCGCTCTGGCGGAAGACGCATTTTTGCGCGCGGTGGTGGAATGAGAAACGTCAGAACGGCGTGTTCTGTCGGCCGCCTGCGGGCGATCGCCGGATGGTGTGGAAGTTGTCATGGCCGCGATGGGCCTCCTGAAAAGGAGGGCGAGATGAGAATTCGATTGGACAGGATGCCGTCGGAAAACAGAGGCTGACCTGAGACCGCCGCACTGTCTGATCAAAATCAGATGCGGGACAGACTCAGCGGTGACTCAATTTTCAGGCAGCATGGGAAAGGATTGAATGGAAGACGTGTTTCATCTGTTCGGCAGCCTTATCCAGTGAAGCGGAGTTATCCACCACAAAGTCGGCCTTGTTCTGCTTCAGGTCGAGCGCCCACTGGGTTGCTTCCCGGCGGGCCAGTTCCTCCGGCGACCAGCCACGATTCTGCAGCACCCGCTGCTGCCGGACAGCCAGCGGTGTATCGACGAATATCAGCCAATCGCAACGGGCGTCCCAGCCACCTTCCAGCAGCAGAGCCGCGTCTATGACAACCGCGTCAGCATCCCTTGACACGGAATCAATCTGGGAATGAATCTGCCGCCGAATGGCGGGATGAAGTATGTTGTTCAGCGTTTGCCGAGCCTGATCGTGTTCCCGCGAGGGTCCAAAAACTTCTTTTGCAAGAGCCGATCGATCGATGGTCTCCGGACCTGAAAAAACCCTGTCCCCAAAACTCTGACGAATCTGTGCCTGAATCTCAGGCTCTGCAAGAAGTTCGTGCCCGATCCGGTCTGCATCGATAATGCACAGATTCAGACCGTTCATGTGACGGACCACCGACGACTTTCCGGAACCGATCCCACCCAGAATGCCGATCACGGGCACCGAGGTGACATCAGCCTCAATTGAAGAGTCTGAAGACAGCGCAAAACTCGAAGTGGATATAGTGAGAGATAAGACGTCTGAGACATGAACCCGCGGGTGCGGGAGGACCGTAGAGACTAAGGGGGATAGAGCGGACCGGCCCGAGGAACGGGCAACGATTGTTGACACCAGCAGCCGCCAGCTTCAGATTATGAAGCGTCAATACTCGGGAAGTCAATCGGTTGATGGGCGTGAAACCTTGTTTTCGGGGACATTGAAAGTAGTCTGCACGTCTGGTCAGCCACAGCCTGCCAGCTGATTCAGCCCCGACAGCGTCTGACCTTCATCGGTCCCCGCGACAGTCCCGGGAACCGGCCAGCTTTCCGATTACCCTTGAAAAAACAAAGAAAACCATGCCCACGGATTACATCGCAAAGCTCGAACAGGCCGCCTCAGCAGAAAAACTCAACGGAAACACGCCCGAAAATGTGAAAGACTGGTTGTCCCGAGACAGTGTTTCCCAGTACCACGCCCGGATCCGCCAGATGATCGATGAAGAAAACTGGGCAAAGCTGGATGAGTTGTTCTGGACGGCCATTCCGTTCGGCACCGGAGGTCGCCGCGGGCCGATGGGTGAACTCGGACCAGCCAGCATCAATGACCGCACCATCGCTGAATCTGCTCATGGACTGGCCGCCTACCTCAGAAAATCCGGGCTGACCGAAGGCGGTTCGGCCGTCGTGACCTGCGACACTCGCAATAATTCGATGCATTTCGCACGCCTGACCGCCACCACACTGGCCGCCCACGGGCTGAAGGTCTATCTGTTCGAAAATTACCGGGCCACGCCGGAACTGTCCTTCGCCGTCCGCAAACTCGGCTGCGATGTCGGAGCGATGATTTCCGCCTCGCATAATCCTCCCGCTGACAACGGTTTCAAAGCCTACTGGTCCAACGGTGCTCAGGTGATTCCGCCCCACGACAAGGGAATCATTGCCGAGGTCGAAAATGCGGATGTGATTCCGGCCATCGATTACGACGAAGCCGTCGCCGCCGGAAAAATCGAAATCGTGGGCTCGGACCTCGATGCTCAGTACATCAACGAAGTGGTGGCCCTGAGTCAGACCAAGAACCGTGAAATCTCTGCAGTGTTCACTCCGCTGCACGGCGTGGGCGAGACCAATATTTACGAGGTCCTGAAACAGGCCGGCTTCAGCAAGGTGGATATTTTTGAACCCCATCGTCAGCCGGATGGTAATTTCCCGAATGTGCCGAATCACCTGCCCAATCCGGAACTGCTGGAGGTGTTCGAACCCGTCACCGAATGGATCGCCGCCAACAACCACGATGCCGATCTGATTCTCGCGGCCGACCCGGATGCGGACCGCCTTGGGGTCATGGTCCGCAACGCCGAGGGTGGCTTTACGGCCATCTCAGGCAACCAGACCGGCGCACTGATTACCGACTATCTGCTGTCGAAACGAAAGGCGGCTGGCACGCTGACCGCTCAGGACTACGTGATCGAAACGCTGGTCACCACGCCGCTGGTCAGGGTGGTGGCTGAAAGTTACGGAGCCACCGCGTTCAGCGATCTGCTGGTGGGCTTCAAATGGATCGCTCAGACAATTGAAGAAAACGGGGCCGATCACTTTGTCTTCGGATGCGAGGAATCAATCGGTTTTCTGGCCGGGGACTACAGTCGCGACAAGGACGGTGCCATCGGAGCGTTGTTTATTCTGGAACTGGCCGCCGAACTGAAGGCTCAGGGAAAAACGCTGCTGGATCACCTGAATGTCCTGTATCAGCGTCACGGCTACCACGCTGAAGGACAGACCTCGATCTACTGCACCGGTTCAACCGGCAAGGCAAAAATTGACGGCCTGATGCAGACGCTGCGTCAGAGTCCCCCGTCTCACTTCGGGCCGGTGCGGTTTGTCGAAGTCGCGGACTACAAGGCCGGGACTCGCACCAGTATTCCCGATGGCGCTTCGCTCGGCAGCATTGAGCACCCGCGCGGAGATCTGCTAGTCTACAAGTCTGACCCGGACAGTCCGGTGCGAATTCAGATCGCCGGACGACCTTCGGGAACAGAGCCAAAAATCAAATTCTACTTCTTCTGCCAGTCCGATCTGTCGGCCGGTACAGATCTGGATCAGGCACGCGGAGCGGGTGACAGCGTCATGAAGGACGTCCAGCAGGCCCTGGCAGGCTGGGCCGAAGAACAGCTGAAAGATTAGTCGATTCAATGAGCAACGTTCGAGACTTCGGAGCTGTCGGTGATGGTTCAACCGATGACACAGCCGCCATTCAACACGCTCTGGACGACGGCGACGGGCTGATTGAATTCCCGCGTGGAAATTACCGGATCACTCGCACGCTGGTCGTCGATCCGGCAGGCCGCGGCCGAACGGCGATTTCCGGGATGGGAGCCGTCGCCAAAATCATCATGGACGGAGCCGGCCCGGCCATCTTTCTGAAGGCCACTCATGCCAAAACCGCCGATCCCGGCGGTTTTCGTCCCGAAGAATGGCTCAACGAACGGATGCCAACCGTTGATGGCCTGGAAATCGAAGGGCGACACCCCGAGGCCGACGGAATTCGAATCGAAGCCGTCATGCAGCCCACGCTGAATCGAGTGCTGATCCGCAGGGTGCGAACTGCCGTCCATGTCACCAGTCGCGCGCGGAACCTGGTGATTGACAGCTGCCATTTTTACGAAAACACGGGCATCGGAGTCCACCTGGACGGGGTCAACCTGCACCAGTGCATTATCGCCGATTCTCATATCAGCTACTGTCGCCGCGGTGGCATCCGGATCGAAGACAGCGAAGTCCGCAACCTGCAGATCACCGGCAACGACATCGAATACAACAACAACCGGGCTCACCAGAAGGCGTTCCCGGATGCCGACGGCGAACCGACCGCCGAAATCTACATCGATGTCGTCAACGGCAGCGTGCGGGAAGGCACCATTGCCAGCAATACCATTCAGGCGACCTACAGCCCCGGCGGAGCAAACATCCGCTTTATCGGCAGCAGCCCCACCGGTTTCAAAGAAGCCGGCATGTGGACCATTACCGGCAACCTGATCGGCAGCCAGAACGTCAATGTCCACCTGACCGATGCCTACGGCGTCACTATCACCGGAAACTACATCTACAGCGGACACCATCGAAACCTGCTGATCGAAAAATGCCGCAACATCGTGATCGGTGCCAACTCGTTCGGACATAACGCCGACTACGGCGACAAGGCACTGGCGACCGGCATTCGCATCGAAGATTCGTCCGGCTGCAATCTGAACGGCCTGCTGATTCAGGACGCTCCCGGCGGCGTTCATACCGTGTCCGGCGCCGGACCGCTGGTGCGAGAGGCGCTGGTCGAAATTATTCGCTGTCGACGAATCAATATCACCGGCTGCCAGATCCTGGGGGGAACGCCCATCGGGCTGCTGCTGAAAGACTGCGAGAATTCACTGGTATCGAGCTGCACCATTGTCGACGACGAAGATCCGCACAGCATGGTTTCCGGCATCGTCTGGAAAGGTGCCACCGCGGGAAACCTGCTGTGCAACACCCGAGTCGGCGGCGCTTCCGGAACGGCCGTGGTCGCGCCCCCGGAAATTGTTCAGACCGGCGTGCTCGCGGACTAAGCCACCGACGGTTCCTGCAGTCTGTCCGAAAACCCGGCCGCAGCGGAAGCCGCTCAGGCTTTCGGTCACACAACGGTTGTGGTCACACAACGGTTGTGGCCGGGGCAACGGTTGTGGCCGGGGCAACGGTTGTGGTCGGGGCAACGGTTGTGGTCGGGTCTCCCGATCCGACCACAAGATCGACGGTTGTGGCCGGGTCTCCCGACCCGACCACAAGATCAACGGTTGTGGCCGGGTCTCCCGACCCGACCACAAGATCGACCGAAGGTCTCCCCGGTGCGTATCAACGCGTGGGGCGGTCAGGAGACCACCCCACAACAAAAGGTGGGAGACCCCCCACAATAAACGGTCAGGAGACCACCCCACACCAAGGCCAATGCGGGGGGCGGTCGGGAGACACACGGTTGTGGTCGGGTCTCCCGACCCGACCACAAGATCGACCGAAGGTCTCCCCGGTGCGTATCAACGCGTGTGGGACGGTCAGTAGACCACCCCCACAAAAAAAGGCGGGAGACCACCCCATAACAAAAGGTGGGAGACCTCCCCATAACAAGGCCAATGCGTGGGGCGGTCAGGAGACCACCCCACAACAAAAGGTGGGAGACCTCCCCACTACGAAATGTGGGAGACCTCCCCATAACAAGGCCAATGCGTGGAGCGGTCGGGAGACCGCCCCACAACAAAGACCGCCCCACAACAAAGGTCGGGAGACCACTCCACAACGAATGGCATTCCTGCTGGTTCCGGACTGTTCGCGGTGGTGACCACTCATTTGACCGCGCACAGCATGGTGATCGGGATTGGTATCGGCCGTTTCGCTACCGCCGGACTCACCGGCCAGGCCATCACTCGGCCTGAGCCAGAAAATCACGGACCAAATTGAATCTCAGCCTGCATGATTCAGGAATTCGGCACGACTCAGTAAGGTAAACGTTTACGGACACCGCCCATGGCGGAGATTTTCTGACTGTTGGTTCGTGGCGGGGCGGATCAATGCGTCGCCCTGCTGCCTGCTCGCAATAATCCGGGTCGGTTTTATGCTGTTGAGACCTTGCGTACTCGTGTGGGTAGTGCTGGCCGCCTGTTTCTGTCAGCCGGGCGTCGCGGCCGAGCGGCAATCACGGGCGGTCGCCGATCTGTTTGACGAAGCGGTCCTTGCTGACAATACGCAGCGAGTCCGCGAGCGGACCGCAGCGCTGCCCGACGCCGAGCGATTTGAAGCTCTGGTCCGCTGGGTGCTGCCCTCGGAATCCCATGCGACCATCCGGACTCAGGGGTTATTCTCACAGACCGATCCGCCGCCCGCCGCGGCGATTACACCTGAACATGCGATCAGATCTGAACATTCGATCGCGGCAGAACATCCCGTCCCGGCAAAGTTCGGCGCCGGATTCTATTCACCGGTCTTCGATCTGCTGAACACGGCCCGACGGCTGGACCGGCTGCAGGATCTGTTGAGCCGCATTCAGAATCTTCCGCCCTCTGATGATGAAGAACAACGTCGCTCCCGGGCAGCCCTGCTGACACTCGTGCATCTGGAACTTGGTCAGACGCAGGCGGCCGATGCGGCTGTTCAGGAGCTACAGACACTGGTCTCGCAGGCGACACCGGACGGACAGCACAGCATGTGGCCTGAGACGCTGGTGGCCTGGCGCGGAACCAGACGATTTCCACAGAACACGGCGGTCCGGGATCTCGTCGGCTGGCTGTTCTCACAACGGACTCTAAGGCAGGTACCGCCGCGGGCGTTCGCATGGCATACCTGCATCATGACCCTGAATGCGTATCAGTATCGTCTGGCCACCGGTCACGAAATGACCCCGCTGCAGACGCACCTCAACGGTTCTGACTGGATTCCTGTGACCAGATCCCGCGCCGTGTCGCGCGGTCCCGGCGCGGCACAGGCCGTCTGGATGCAGAACGGGCCGGACAGCGTTGAACATCTGGCCGGTCATCAGGAAGAATTCCTGTTCTATCGGGTTCCGCTGCGGGGTGATTTCCAGATCGAAGGCGAGATTCTCGCCAACGGTTCCACCGAAGTCTTCGTCGCCGGACAGTTCTTTGGTCCGGAAGGAGTCAGTCCCCTGATCGAAACCGGCACGTTTCGGAATGGGGGTACCAGGCGTCCGCTGGAACCGGCGATGGACTGGACCACCACGTGGGCACGATTTCGGGTGGTCTGCCGCGACCGGGTCTGCTCCGTGTACTTTCACGGCCGCCTGTTCGCCGAGTTTGGGCTCGCGGAACATCACGATCCCTGGTTTGGAATTCGCAGCTGGTGGCGGGCACGCGCTCGGTTTCGCCGGATCACCGTGACCGGGAATCCGCAGATCCCGAACGAAGTCATCATGTCCGCGGCTCCGGATCTGGCCAGCTGGCTGCCGTACCAGAATCAGTCAGTCGGATTCTCGGGCGCCGTCTGGCGATATCAGCCTGATCCGCAAAGTACGGGCCAGATTGTGAGTGATCATCGGCCGAGCATGCAGGGGACCGCCCAGGAATCCCTGCTGCGATATCATCGGCCGCTGACACAGCGGGGGGCTGTGGAATACGACTTTTATTACGAAGAGGGAATAGCCGCGGCCCATCCGGCGCTGGATCGTTTGGCAGTGTTGCTGCATCCCGACGGCGCTAAAATTCACTGGGTGACGGACGATCGGTACGACCGCACCGGTCTGCCGCCGGACAACATCTTTGATGAACCGCAGCACCGTCGCGGACCGGCAGAACTGCCACTGAAGCAGGCGGACTGGAATCATCTGCGTCTGTCGGTCGAATCGCGCACCGTGTCAGTGGAGCTGAACGGGCAGCTGGTCTTTCAAAGGCCAATTGATGATGGCAATCGCCGAACATTCGGACTCTACCATGACCTTGGCAAGGAAAGACTGCAGGTTCGCAACGTGGTCATGACAGGAGACTGGCCGACGACACTACCCGCGATCTCAGACCAAAGCCTCGCGGATCAGCTGGTGCTGCAGTTGGATCAGCAAGCGGCGGCGCTACCGGTGGTGTTTGAACATGATTTTGCCACCGACGGCCTGGATCCCGCTTTTTTCCGGGTATCTGAGCAGCACGCCCGGTACGTGCAGCCGACTCCGGAGGGACTGCGTTGCCGCTACACGGCCGCCGGAAGATGGTCCTCAGCCGAACTGATTGCTCGACTGCAGCTGTATGGAGATTTTGACATCGAGGCCGAATTTGATCAGCTGGTGCTGACCGGGGACAAGACAGCGACGGTCTATGTCAACGCGGCCCTTGCAGACGAACGCAGGCTGATCGCGCGGTGTATGAGAATCAAGGAACACAACGGACGGCAGCTGCTCTCTGCCTCGCTTTCGGAGATGCGAAACGGGACCCGGATTTATGGCGGCGATGAACGCACGACATCGGAAGCGGTATCCGGACGACTCAGACTCGCTCGCCGCAACGACACCATATACTACCTGTTTGCTCAGTCAGATTCGTCCGCCTGGCAGCTGTTCAGCGAAAGGCAGGTGTCGGATCAGCAGACCGTGGCGGATGGCGTCACCTTAAGATGTCTGTGCGACGGCTTGGCCACGGCCGACATTGTCTGGAAAAAACTGCGTTTGTCGGCAGAACGCATTCGACATACTCCGCCGAAGCCCACCGAAACAGAACGCAGTCTGCACGTGATGAGTCTGAAGGAAGGTGCGGACAGTGAAACCTGGGACTCTGTAGCCGGGATCCGGCATGTCATTGATCCGATCAACGGACTCACGCATCTGGGGTCTGCCGAATGGTCAGCCGATGGCCGGTTTCTGGTCTGCGACATGTCGATGGGAGGCACCAACACCTCGCGCATCGTGATGCTGCAACCGGATGGTTCGGATGCCAGAGATCTGGGGCCGGGCTGTATGCCCAGTCTGTCTCCGGACAACAAACAACTGGTGTTCAGCCAGCCGGGCGCCGGCATTGTCCGCATGAATGTTGACGGCACTGGCCGCGAGCAGCTGGATGCTCGTGGCTGGGGAACGCAGTGGTCTCCCGATGGCCGATACATTGCCTGGGGCGACCGCAGTCGGAACATCACCCTGCTGGACACGCAGACCGGTCGGCGCCGCGCGCTGCTGACTCCGGCTCAACAGGCGCAGGTCGGCCAGATCTACTGGAATCTGGGCTGGTCTCAGGACAGCCGTTCGATCGGCTTCAAGAGTCTGGCGGCCGGCACAAACGAACAGGT
>JAVKCM010000248.1:0-8519 GCA_040222735.1 Fuerstiella sp.
AGATCAAGCTGGCGCGTGTTTCAGGGGGACTCGCAGGCATCGTGTGCCCTTTCAGAGGTGCATGGCCTTCATAGGACTAGTCTGCTCTCGCAGGCCGATTCTTGCGCGGTAAAGGAGCCATCCTTACAAAAATTTGCGAGACTGGCACATTTTGGTAAGCGAACGCGTGCAATCGCATCAGTGTCAGACGGTAAGCATCCATCAGAGGTTCCGTGACGATCTGGGAAGGTCGCTTCTAGGGTCAGCCGCTGCTGGATGACGCCGCCATTCTGGCCTGCCTGCAGTACGTGGACCTGAATCCGATTCGTGCCGGGATTGTCAGAACAATCGAAACCAGCAACTTCACGAGTGCTCAGCAGCGTCTGGCCGATCTTCTGAAGGCCGCTGAATTCAAAACGCCGAACGCCGCGGACAACGCCTGCGAGCATGGCCCAAAGGCTGGCTGGCTGGCTCCGGTGCAGCTGGAGCCGAAGCGGCAGCAGGTGCGGAAGAAGTCAACGTCGCGTCGGGCGAGCAACAAAGGTTTTCTGTCGATGACGCTGGCGGAATACCTGCAGCTGCTGGACTGGACAGGCCGCCAGCTGCGGCGAGACGGCAAGTCCGGCAGAACACCAGAGCACCAGTGCCACCCATTTATAACTGACAGTCACGGCGGGTGCGGTCGTGGCTGTCAATTACAAGTACAATTACAAGTGGGTGGCACTGGCCGTTCCTTCAGCACTGGCCGTTCCTTCTGGCCGTTCCTTCATCATTCAGGCTGTGAGACCTGAATCGGGAACTTCCCCGGCCTGCTTTCAGTGAGGTCACTGCAAGGCCAGTGTCTGGCGAATCACCGAAGCCGGCGCATCGCTGACGTCGGCGGTATGATTGCATCGCCACAAGAGAACACGGCCCACGCCCTGACTGTCGTCAATTGCTGCGGCCAGCAGCCGGCCGTCGCCGGAGAAATCCAGAGATACTATCTTCCCGCCGGGTTCATGGTGCAGCACACCAAGTTGCTGTCCTGTGGCCACGCTCCACAACCGCAACGTTCCGTCAAAAGCTCCGGTTGCCACGACGGCGTTGTCTGCAGAGATCTTCGCAGCAGTGATGGTCGACGTATGGCCGGATAATTCGTGCAGGAGTTCGCCCGAGGGGATATCCCAGAGACAGACCAGCTGACCAGGATGCCCGGTCACCAACAGGCGGCTGTCATTGCTGAATACCATATCTTCGCAACCGCCACTTGTGCCGGTCAGGCGACGGCGGACCTGATCGTCGTCCCGTGAAACAAGCAGGATCTGGTCGAAATTGTCCATGGCCAGCCAGTGGCCATCGGGCGAAAACGCGAGAGACTTGGAATCGGTCAGTGAAAAAGAATTCAGCAGTTGCCGACTGGCAATGTCCCACACCTTCGCGTGCCCATCTTTGCCAACCGAGCCGACGGATCGTTCATCCGGAGAAAACGCCACGGCTCGGACGTTTCCATCGTGAGCGGTGATCACGTCGGGTGGCGCCTGCGGGCCAGCATTCCAGAGGAAGATCCGGCCATCGCTGCTGCCGGCGGCAAATTTTCTTGTTGCCGCGGCGACTGACAGCAATCGTGTGTCCTGCATTCGCGAAAACTGTTCAGTACCGGTCGCGGTGTTCCAGACACTGAGGCCCGCTATTCCGCTGACCATGGCCAGATGCCGGCCGCCTTGTGTGAAACTGAGTTCTCCGACGTGACGAGATTCAATGACCGGGGTAACCGCCGCGTTTGTTTCCCCAAGAGGTGTGATCAGGATGTCGCCATTGTGACCGGTTGTTGCCAGCGTGTTATCATTCTGAAACTGCACCGACCATGCCCGTTCCTCGTGCGCGACAACGGCCGCCGGACTCGCCGTGTTAAACGACGTCCAGCTGACCATCCTGCCCTGATCGTCCAGCACATGCAGGGCATCTCCGTTTGCGGAAAATGCGACCTGAGCCGATGGTTGCTTTCGCGCGAGTGTCTGGTAGGCCACCCAGCGACGGCGATTCCACAGTTGCACGGTCTGGTCCGCCGACACGGTCGCAAAGATCGGCCGGTTCGGATGAACGGCAATTCCCAGCACGGCATCCTGATGCCCCGACCAGGAAGCCAGGGCTTCACCGGTTGAGCTGTTCCATGCACGCAGGTCGCCGTTGTCGTCGCCGGTCAAGACCACATCGCGGTCAGCGAAGGCCAGCGCGCTGACTGTACGAACGTGATGAATCACGGCCTGCAACTCGCCATTTCGCCAGTTCCAGATGCGAATCGTGGCCTCGGCATCGAGTGTGGCCAGTACGTCTGCATACGCTGCAAACACAATCCGCTCAACAGTCGATGAATGCCTGAGAGTCCTGAGTGGATCTGAGGTTTCCGTCGTCGGGTACAGCGATACGCCGTCATCGTCGGCGGCGGCGAAACAGCTGTCATCGGGTGATACCGCCAGAGCCGTGAACCGTGTCGGACTGCTTAGCAGCGACAGAGGTTCCTGGGCGGCAGTTCGCACGATCGTGACTTCCGTGCCTTCCGTCGGAACGCACAGCATGAACTCACCACTGTTCGACAACGCGACCCTGACCGGTTCGTCGGATTTCGCTGTCGTGGAACTGATGCGTACTCCCTGACTGTTCCAGCGTTCAAGTTGTCCGCTTTGGCTGACGGTTGCGATCACGCCATTCTGATGCGTGGCCAGGAATGTTCGTGCGTTCTTCACTTCGGATAACAGGTCGGACGGACGGTAATTCAGCAGCGGCCAGATGCGCACGGACCCGTCTTTGCTGCACGACGCGATCGATTGTCCATCCGGCGAAAATGCGACCCCGTGCACCCAGTTTTGGTGTCCGGTCAATATTCGCACCAGTTTGCCGGATTCCAGATTCCACAGGAACACGTGGGGGCCATGTCCGGCGCACGCAAGGAATCGATCGTCTGCAGACACAGTGACCGATGTGATCGGACACGCCTGCGATGCCCGGGAGATCAGGACGTTGGTTCGCTGCGACCGATCGACGTCCCAGATCTGAATCCTTGTACCGACGGCGACGGCGAGAAAATCGCGGCGATTCCCAAACGCCATGTCGTCGATCACTCGATCACCGAGATCGATGATCTTTGGCGGACTGTCGAATTCTGTCCACACGCGAATTTTTCCATCACGCCCGGCCGTTGCGAATCGTCGTCCGTCAGCAGAGAAGCAGACGGCGTAGACAGCACCCTGGTGGTCCTTCAACGTTCTGGTACATGAGCCATCCTCAGCATTCCACAGCCGCACAGTGTGGTCATCGCTGGCGGAAGCGATGATTCTGCCGTCGGGAGAAAAACACACAGCGTTGACTTCACCCTCGTGCCCTTCAAGATTCAACAGATTCCGTTGCTCAGCGATGTCCCAGACGCGAACGATGCTGTCGGCGCCGCAGGTCGCCAGGTGCCGTCGGTCAGGAGACAGGGCTGCGTTGTACACTGGTCCTTTGTGAGCCTTCCAGCGGCGCACGTCCCGAGAAAATCCGTGCCGCGCCAGGTTCTTAAGCAGCCGCCATGCAAAGCAGCGCCGGTCGCGTTCCGCGGGGCCGGGGCGACATCGTTCCAGATGCTCGTTCAAAGCCACGGGGTCGGTTCGCTGCCACGCGTCGAACGCCAGCCGCATGTTCGCGGCGTACAGCAGGTCTCTGGTTGTTTCTTCGCTTGAGCGGGCGAGTCGATGGGCTGCAGCCGTTTCCCGCAAGGCGTCGTCCAGGCGTCTGTTGTGAATCAGCAGCATGATCACCAGCGCCGCAGCAGCCACAAGGCAGAGTGAGGCCAGCGACGCGATCACGGGCTCGCGCCGAGCCCACCTGAAGATTCGTTCCATCCGGGTGACGGGTCGCGCTGTAACCGGTTCGCCCGCGAGCCAGCGACGCAGATCGTTGCGTAATTCCGCGGCGGATGCATAGCGCCGCGAATAATCCTTTTCCAGGCACTTCAGGCAGATGGCCTCCAGATCGGCCGGAATGTCGGACCGCAGACGACGCAGTGGCGTCGGTTCCTGATTCAGCACGTTCAGCAGAGTCGCAGCAATATTCTCACCCGCCACCGCCGGACACCTGGCCAGCAATTCGTACAGAATGGCACCCAGCGCGTACACGTCTGTGTGCCGCCCCACCTGGTCATTTTGTCCGGCGGCCTGTTCCGGAGCCATGTACCGCGGCGTTCCCGACACGGCTGCCGAAATCGTCGCTTCGCCGTCCTGTTCGATCAGTTTCGCCAGACCAAAATCCGTCAGCATCGGCACGAAGGCCAGTTCCCCAGACGTCCGTTCCGGGTCGAGCAGCACGTTGGCCGGCTTGATATCCCGGTGCATCACCCCGAATTCGTGCGCGTGTGCCACACCGTCCGCCAGACGCTCCACAATGTTCACGGCGACTCGAACCTCGATGTCGTCCGAGTTGTCGCGCAGCCATTTCGACAGCGTCGGTCCGGAACAATAAGCGGAAGCCAGGTAACAGGCCCCGTCGATTTCACCCGCTTCGAACACCGGAACGATATTGGGATGCCTCAGGTTGGCGGCGATCTCCGCCTCGCGCAGAAACCGAGACAGCACATCTCGATCAATGAAGGCCGAATGTCGTGGCAGCTTGATCGCGACGTGGCGTTTGAGTGTGGTGTCAAACGCCAGGTAGACAATGCCAAAGCCACCGGAACCAAGGACCTCGCGCATGTGGAACCGGCCCAACTGGCGTGTGGCGGTCGAGGCGGCCACAGAATCTGCGTGTCGGTCCGCCGCTGATGTGTCACGGTTAATCTGTGTACCATCACCGGCACGCAGTTCCGGGGCGTCAGACAGCTCGTCCGCCATCAGGCGGCAGGCACGGCAGTCGTCAAGATGGGCGGCAACCTCTCGGCAGTCGTCTGCATTCAGGCGGTCTTCAAAAAACCGCAGCAGTCCTGCTTTAGTCAGACACTCCACGTATCCCTCACTTTATGTCGGTGACGGAGTTGTGCAGGCCCTGCCCTGCGGCTGTACCGTCCAGCAACGGGGCTTCAAGGCACAGCATCTTGACTTCCGCCTTCAATCGACGCAGCACACGAAACCTCGCCTTGTACACCCATGCGACCGGCTTACCGAGTTCTTCGGCGACCTGTTGTGAGTCGCCGCCAGCCAGCCAGCTGCGTTCAAATGCCGTACACGTCTGTTTGTCGTACAGTGGTTTCAACCGCAACCACGCCTGTTCAATCACATGTGTGTTGAATTCATCACACCAGCCGGGATCGACATCGGCGGCCACATTGTTCAGCAGTGGTTCGTGAGCACCGTTGCCCGGTCCGGCCCCGGGACGAGCCTGCTTGTTCTGATGTCGCTGAATTTCGCGGGTCACGACCACCCCCATCCAGCCGCGGAACCGTCCCCGCGTCGAGTCGTACTCAAAACGCTCAATGTACTGCACCAGGTTGCGAAACACGGTCTGGGCCACGTCCTGGCTGTCGGCATCCTGCAGCCCGAACCGGCGGCAGTAACGAGAAATCAGGGGATCGTACAGGTCGACGAACTGCCGCCACGCCGTGTCGTCATTGTTGTTACGAATTCGTTCCAACAGACTGCGGTGTGTTGAGGGATCGTGAACGGGAGAACTCGGCTGCTTTCCCTGAGTCTGTGGTTCGTGCACGGAAGACTCCCGCCTGTTGGTGTTGTCCGTCGGATGACCGCCGCGGGTCTCGCTGGACGGATTAAAATCCACCATGAGGATGCAGCACGCCATCACCCGGGTCTGAAAAATCAAATCCGAACAGCAACGATGCTAGCCGGGTTCCGCGCTGATGAGCAACTTTCTGCCGCTAATTCTGACGAAAATGTGAATCAGTCGGGAAGATTCTGAAACAGGGCAGTTACTTGTTTATAGGAAGCGTCGGTTTGCACGGTCAGAGCCCACAGCGGTTCATTTGACTGCGGGTCGCTCATGCGCGAATCGACACGCTGTGGGAGCCGCGGTGGGCGGCCAATGTTCGTTTGTCATCCGGCTCTTGTACCGAGATTTGCATGACACGGGAATTGGCTTTGGCCTTCAGGCACGCTTCTAAACGCACTGCGTGAGCCGTGGTTGCGGCCTATGTCAATAGAGACTCGGTTGGGTCATTACAGGAGTGAATGATGAGTTCCAGAAGATTCGTTGTGATTCGCCGTTCCGCCGACGTGCTGCTGGTTTTGGCCTGCCTGGCCCTGTCAGCCACCGCAAATGCCGGTGTGTTGCTAACCAGCAATAACGTAAGGGCCGAATTCTTTTCGGATGGCGAGGCGGATCGTGACACCTACACAGGGACTGGCTTTCCGGCGAGCCACCACGTAGCGGTGGCGTCCGGGGTTGGAGTTGTCGCTTCCGAAATACAGGTGGATCACAATCAGACCGCAGGTGGTGAAACGCTGTCATACGCCTTTGATCTGCACCGGACTGCGAATGAACTCGACTTTGCACAAGCCGCCAACGTCGACATGTCCTTCACGGTGGACGCCAACACGACGTACGACCTCTCTGGCGAATTTCACGTCAGGGATTACTCAAGGAATGCCGGCCGTGTGTACTTTGAGGCGTATCTATGGGACCAGACTGCGAGTTCCTATGTGTTTTCTAATCGTCAGCAATCAATTAACACACTGAACGAAAGCCTACTGCTAGGGGGTACGGCCGGTGATGTAAGCAATAACAGCCTTATTGGTAGCCTGACCGGGACGCTGGAGGCCGGCCATACTTATTTGTTCTTATATGTCGCGACGGTCCAGGCTCTGGATGACGACGGAGCGGGTGCGCGTGGGGCAGGATTTGTCACACTGGAATTTGCCGACGCAGCTCAGCCCGTGCCCGAACCGGCATCGGTCGCGATGTGGGGACTGGGAATCCTCGGTCTGACCTGCTGTCGTCGGCGCGGACTGCGAAGGCAGGTCGTGCTTTAGCACTGTTTATTGAACAGAACCTGTTGTCAGTGAGTCGAGTTTTCAGAGCGACAACGGAGCGTTTCCGAGCGTCAGCTCGCATGGGGTATGGGCACTGCCCACGTTACGAACTTGCTAATTGTGTGTTTCTTGCAATATTGATTTAGAGAGGGTTACAGATGATGCTGCGTAGAATTGGGATCGCTTGCTTGATGCTGGCGGCGACAGCGGGCCAGGTTCAGGCGGCAATGATTTCGCTCAGCTCTGTGAAAGATGGACGCAATGGCAATGGTGGTTGGAGTGCTTCTAACGACTATTCTAGAGGTGTAGGCTCTGTTGGGTTCCGTTCATTTGATTTGAGTGCCATCACCGGGACGATCATCAGTGCCAAGCTGCTACTACCTGGGCCGAATCGGGGAAGTTCCGGAGTTACTGTTCAATTGTGGGACGTGTCGACTGCTGTTACGTATTTGGGTACCAATGCGGGTCCCGGGACCGGGAACATCTCATTAGATCTTCGCACAGGTACATCTTTTGGAGCTTTTGTATATGACGCTAATGATGTGAACGAGGTCAACTTGGATTCGGCAGCAGTGTCCAATCTGAACGCTTCCATTGGTGGACATTGGAGTGTTGGAATTTACACACCTGACCCCTATGGAATTGCAGGGGGTTCCTTTGGATATGGAAACAATGGGGGATTTCTTGAACTGGCCACCGCAGAACCCGTCCCGGAACCCGCGTCCCTTGCCGTTTGGTCAATGATCGGCGGCATCGGATTCATGGCGCGCCGAAGACGGAAGCGGAGTTAGGCTGGTAAACGAGTGCGGTACACCAGTGCGGTACACCAGTGCCACCCATTCATCAGCGGTACACCAGTGCCACCCATTCATCAGCTAGCCACAACGCACCCATGCCTGGCACCGCACTGCGGTTAGTCAGCTTCTCCGGAACTGTCCCGTCGGTACACCAGTGCCACCCATTCATTCGAACCACCAGTGCCACCCATTCATTCGAACCGCGGAACTACACGTGCCACCCATTGGTAATTGACAGTCACGGTGAATCTGGTATTCTGATGTCGGGCGTGAACTTTTCTTTCTGTCAGGGAGCAGCATCATGGGGCGTGTGAGTCGGGCGGAGACTTGTCCGGATGATGAAATCAACGTGGTTCACTGCATTAATCGCTGTGTGCGACGGGGGTTCCTGTGTGGCACCGATCCCTTTACCGGACAGAATTATGAACATCGGCGCGAATGGATTCGTCACCGGTTTGAGTTTCTGGCGGGGGTGATGGGCATCGAGGTGCTCGGGTTTGCCATTCTGCACAACCACTTTCATGTGGTGCTCAGAAACCGCCCGGACGTGGTCGAAGACTGGTCCGATGACGACGTGGCTCTGCGCTGGTGGCAGCTGTGCCCGGGACGCCGCGACGAAGACGGGGCGGCCGCCGAACCCACCGAACTGGAACTCAAGGCACTGAAAGGCGATCCGGAAGAACTGGCCGAGTATCGCAAACGCCTGTCGAGCATTTCCTGGTTCATGCGGTTCGTCGCAGAAAACATTGCTCGACGATCCAACAAGGAAGACGACGTCACCGGCCGTTTCTGGGAGGGTCGCTTCAAGGGGCAG
>JAVKCM010000249.1:0-14398 GCA_040222735.1 Fuerstiella sp.
CGTACGATAACTTCCACGTTCATGGGGTACCCTCCTTGGGTCTGCGAGGCTCCAAGCCTCTTGTTGCAGGATTCATCACCCAACAGGGTACCCCTGTTTTTTCCTGCAAACAATCAAACGTCCCAATCAGCGGATGCACCCGCGGCTCAAGTCCGCGTCTTTGCTGCATGGACGGTGAATGCAGCGTGTGCGATAATTTGCGGACCTCTCACCGGCAGTCAATGCGAACTCCGTTTCATTCTGGTCCCGGCAATCCACACGCCATGCGCTGCAACCTGACATCCTGTTTTCGACTTCTGTTCAGCCTGACGGTCCTTGTGGGAGTCGTCGATGGTCTGGCGGCCCAGCCTCCGCTGCAGCTGGTGGAGCCACTGATTGAGCCGGATGATAATCCGGGACGGCGTCAGATTGAGCAGTTGATTCTGCAGGTGCAGGAATCCGCCGCTGAGGAACCTCTGAAAGCCGCCGAGCTGTTCGATGCGGCATGGGAGCTCGCCGTCCGTCGCGAAGATCCGCTGATCGATCTGAAAACAGAAGCGTCAGAAATGCTGTCACCCGGCCGGCATCGTGTCGACGCCGGCAGTCGGGCCACGCTTCAGAAACTGTTCACGTCGCTGCCCGACCGCTTCCGCAAAGCCTATCAGGAACATACCGCCGTTACTGCGGAAACCGCCGTGCAACAGGCCGTGAAGTCCGGTGATCTGAACAGTCTGGCCGACGTAATTCTTCGGTATCAGTTTACCAGGTCGGGACAGCAGGCCCTGGAAGGCGTGATTCGACTGCGACTGAGCCGGGGCGAGTACCTGCAGGCAGCCCTGCAATACGGTCGTCTGCTGAACCTGAGCGGCGACAGGTCACCTGACAAACAGCTGCAACTGGCGATCTACTGGTGGAACGCCGGTTTGCCGGAAGAAGCCGTCGATTTCCTGAAGACGCTGGTCCGGACACACGCCGGCCGTAATCTGTCTTTCGACGGGCAGACCGTGCAGTTGCCCGAAAGCGGCGACGACCTTGATCGATGGCTGGAACAGCTGGCCAGCCGATCCAGGTACATCGCCGGTCCTGATGCGTCAGAGGAATGGACACAGCCGCTGGGCAACTATCGGCGCACACGGCTGCAGAGCACAGCTCCTGCCGCGCTGAAGATGTCATGGCAGGCATCGGCCTTTAAATGTGTCCTCAACGAAGATCTGGATGAACTGCTGCAGGCCGCTGCAGAAAGAATTCGGCAGCAGGCAGACCTTGAACTGGACCTGAACAACGCCATTGCCCCTGCGGCCCGGCCGCTGGTGGTCGGCGATCTGCTGATCTTTCGTGGCGTCGCCAATATTCGAGCCGTCAATCGGCACACGGGAGAACTGGTCTGGGAATCATCGTTCATCGATCCTCAGCTGAAAGGCGCCGCAGAAGCACTGTACCGGGATCCTGAGGACGAGACGAGCAACATGAATGCCGTGCAGGCCATGCTCACAGAAGCGCTGTTTCATCATCTGGTGCGGGACAACGGCAGCGGACAGCTGACCTGCAGCGGCAACATCGTGTTTGCCGTAGAAGAAGCAACCCCGGAAACCATGCGGATCGACTGGGATTCGCAGACACCGTCGGCCCGTCGAGCGGTCAATTATCTGCGCGCTCATGATCTGGAAAGTGGTCAGACGCTGGGCTATCTGGGAGGCACCGTGGGCCTGTCCAGCAGCGATGCAGCTCCGAATCCGCTGAAAGGGTTCTATGTGCTGGGTGCTCCGCTGGTCATCGGCGAACGTATTTACTTGATGGCCGAGAACGATCAGGGCATCTTTCTTTTGCAGCTGCAGGTGACTCAGCTGGATCAGGTGACTCCACCGTTCAGTCTTCGTCCGGTGACCTCGCAGCTGCTGTCCGTTCCCAGATATTCGCTGCGGGATCATCCTGTCAGAATGTATTCCGGGGTCACTCCGTCCTACGGACAAGGCCTGCTGATCTGCAATACGTGTGACGAAAAAATCATCGCGGTATCCGCCGAAGATCATTCCGTGCGCTGGGTCTACCGTTATCCGACCAGCGTTGCACTGCCCGAACTTGGTTCCGGCAATGGCATTGCCTTTCTGGGAAACGCTTCCGGACCAGAAGTTTCCAGCCAGATCGACCTCGCATCGCGCTGGCAGGATGCCCTGCCGCGAATTGTCGACGGTCGGATTCTGGTCACTCCAAGAGACTCTGACCGGCTGATCTGCCTTGAGCTGCAGACGGGGCGCCAGATCTGGAGTCGGCCCCGAGGTCGTCTGCGCAGAATCGTGTTTGCCGACAGCCAGCGAGTCGTGCTGACCGGAACGGACAGTGTCGAATGCCTGACAACGGATACGGGCGAAGCTCTGTGGGAAACACAGCTGGACAGTGGTCATGTCTGCGGAACCGCTGTCTCGGACGGTCGCGCGCTGCACGTTCCCGTTTCAGTACCGGCCATCGTCACGATCGACCTGCGGACGGGGCGCCGGCTGCTGTCTCAGCCTGTCAGCGGCGGTCTGCCGGGAAACCTGCTGAGTATCGACGGCCGTCTGTATTCACAGTCGCTGACCGAAGTCAGTTGTTTCAGCACGCCGGATGATACAACGCCGTCACCGCTGAATATTGCCAGTCGCCAGCTGCTGCAGGGTGAAATTGATAAAGCGACGGATGGCCTGCAGGCGATTCTGAAGGACTCAGCCGGTTCCAGTGACGAAATTCGCGTTCGTGCTCGGAGGCTGCTGATCGAAACACTGCTTGAATCACTGCGAATGGACTTCCGCGGCAACGCCGACAGCGTGCCCACGGTGCAGCGGCTGATCAGTGAGGGCACTCCACGCAGCGATGATATTGCTCGCCTGACCGAAACCATGCTGGGAATGACGCTGGGAGATATGGCCGTGCTGCCGGAACTCTGGAGCCGCGCCGACGATTCCTACGGCCAGCTGGAGCAGCTGCAGCTGCTGAGTTCCCGGTTTCGCCTGCAGGACGCCGATGAACCGGCCGAAGATGTGGCCGCCCACATCCTGTCGATGCTGGATCAGTCGTCACTGACGCGTGAAGGCTATGCCCGGACCGGTTCGCTGATACGCCGCAACAGCCGTGCCACGGCCGCCGCCATTCAGGCGGCCCTGAGCCGGCGTGACCCGGACACCGTCCGACAGATCCGGAAGATCGTGAATCCGGAACTGCTGCAGCGTCTGCAGAACACAGACACAGCGACGCATGCTCAATGGTGGGTTGAAATGTGCCTGATGAGCGGCTTCGTGCAGCCGGCACTGGATTTCTGCGCCGCACCAGAATCATCACTTCCCGCGGACACAGCCAGCGCCACAATAGATCTGGTGCGACTCGCCGCCGCCGGCCGAGCGTCATCCAGTACGGAGGACGCCGACCAGAGCGGGCAGTCAGCAGCGCAACTGCTGGACCACTGGTGGACGCAGGGGCGCACCGAACTGGTCGGCGAACTGCTGCGGCGTACTCAGCAGATGCAGAATCATGCGGCACTCGACGTGGCACAGGGCAGCTTCCGACCGACACCCGCCGGAAACCTGCGGCTGCCGGCCAACAGCCTGACGGCCGAGCAACTCAGCGACCGAATCGCAAAGGCAGCCATGGCTGAAACGCCGATCCCATGGCAACAGTCTCCTGCCGTGACTGAGTCCGTCGAACGAAGTGTGGGGCCGGCCGCGGATCCGCGTGTGGATTCGCCGCGGGTCGCCATCCCGGTATTCGGCGATCCCGGAACCTTCCCGCGCTGGGCGTTCGTTCAGAAACTGGGCACCAACAGCATTGCCGCCTATGACAGCGAGGGACGTGAACGCTGGACTTTTGATCCCGACGATTTCGTCTTCGAATCCGGCAGCCGCTTTGGATATTCCTTCAATCGCCTGACCGCTCACTATGCGGTGGCCCACGGCACTTTGCTGGCCCTGAAAATCCACCACATGCTCTATGTTCTGGATTGTGCCGATGCAAATGCACAGCAGTCTCCGAAGAAGCTGTGGAGCATAAATATTTTCTCGGCTTTGCCGGACGTGTCCCGAACCCAGCAGTTTGTCCCGGCATGGCAGCGCACAACGCAGTACGACATTCAACCCGGCGGACTTTTTCCGGTCGGTCCGCTGACGCCCTTCGGCATTCCGGTTTACTCCGGCCGTCGACTGATTTTCTTTAACACCCTGTCCGGTCGACGCGAATGGCAGGTCGACGGACTGCCCGAAGACTGCGTGCTGACGGCAAACGACCATGAACTTCTGCTTATTTCAGAATCGTCCGGCAGCATTGAAACCCGAAGTCTGATTGATGGATCCGTCCGCAGCAGTACGGTGCTGCCCGATTGGTGGACCGATGCGGGAGAAAACTCTAATTCATCAATTCGGGATTTCGAGGTGGAACCCGGCGAACAGCAGCGGTGGCGGATTTCCGTCGAAGACGGCCGATGTCTGCTGCTGCGTCGCAGCCTTGAGGAATCTGCGCTGGAATCATTTGACCTGGTTCGCCAGGAGATCGCATGGTCACTTCCACTGCCTCAGGATTCCGTCGTTTCCAACGTCGTCGATGGCCACATTGCGGTGCTGTCTGACGGTGACCGGCTGCAGATCATGGATACCATCGCGGGGCGGCGCGTGGCTGACCTGAAGGTTGCTTCTTCGCCCGGAAGCCGGTTTCTGTATCTTCGACCGGCGTCCGGCAACTGGCTGGTGTTCACCGATGTCTTTGATCAGGACCACGATGAACAGAATCCCGTGGGTGCCAATACCTCAGTTCAGGTAAATGGTCATGTGTACGCCGTCGACCAGCGTACCGGAGAAGAAAAATGGACGGTTGAGGTGGATCATCGCTGGCTCAGAATTCTGAATCCGGCCCAGTCACCGTTCCCGCCCGTTACCCCGCTGTTTGTGCTGCTGCAGCAGCCATATCGCCGAGGCCCCGGCGGGCTGCCGCGTGGGGCCACCGTACAGGCCGCCATTTACGACACGCGGACCGGCAGGATTCTGTACGAAGACGACGATCTGGGTTACGGACTGTCCTACCACTGCGTGAAACTGCACAATCAACAGAACACGATTGAAGTGGCCTTTGACAAACGCAGTGTTACGTTTGACTACAGCCATCCGACGGAAGCCGAATAACTTCAGAAACCGTTGCGTACGTCGGCACGGCATGGCTGGTGTTTGACCGCGGCGGGTCGGCAGGCGGCAGGTCGCCGACGGCAGTTCGTCGGTCGTCCGTGCCGTGATGGCCGTGCAATGAATGGCAGGCGTCGGAATTCCGACGTCGGGCGCCAATCGTCAGGCGTCAATCGGCGGGCAGGAAATCCGAATCGGACAGCAGCTTGACGTCACTGCGAGTAATCGGCTGTTCCGGGTCGCTGTCGGAAATCACAGGAATCATTTCGGTATGCAGATCGTCCGGGATGCTTCCGGCCGACAGCTGGGGATCCGGGCCCAGATGGATAGAATAGGTGGCTCCGCCGAATGAAATCTGATCCCCCGGAAGCAGCGCCCCGCGCAGGACGCGCTGCCCGTTCACTCGAGTTCCGTTGGTGCTGCCCAGATCTCTCATGTAGATCAGGCCGTCCGTCTTCACCAGAATGCAGTGCAGCTTTGAAACGGCATTATGGTCCACGGCCAGATCACACAATCTCGAGCTGCGACCTACCACGGTGATCGGCTTCGTCAATGTGATTGGCGGACCGTTTTTGACTGGGATCAGCTGAGCCAACATGCTGCATACGTCGCCAGAAATGAATACTTGAATGCCGTCTCTGCCCGCGCCGATCGAAGCCGGCACACGCAGCGGCCCGTACAGAACACACCCGGTTTTTCCTCCGGAGGAACAAATGTCTTCTTTGATGCCCTCACCTGAATAGTCTCGGGATGATTGACTCGGAAAGTCAAGGTTGTCCGGAACCGGAACACTCTTTGCCGACAAATTGTGCCCTCAGAACGCTCAGTCATGCTGGAAATCCCGCGTAACCGTTGAAATCGGTCTCATACACAGCCGCTGGCCGGACGTGACCAGCGCGGGACGGCCCGGACGAATCGCTGGCTGCCAGTCCACGCGTTGTTGTTTCCGGCACCGGGCTCTGTCAGAATCCGCAGTACATCTGTTCCGTCCCGCCGCCGTCCCGGATCGTCGCAAGCCCTGTCGTTATGGCTCCTCGCAAATTAGGCCCGTTTCAGCTGGAACGCCAGATCGGCGTTGGCGGCATGGGCATCGTTTATTCCGCCATCTATCCGGCCAACGGCAAACGCGTGGCCGTGAAGGTTCTGTCTCCCGGACTGATGACAGATCCCAAACTGCTGAAGCGATTCGAACGCGAAATTGAAATCCTGAAGCGACTAAGTCACCCCAACATTGTGAAGTACTACGGCGGCGGCTTCGAGAACAACCAGCGCTATTACGCCATGGAATACATCGATGGCGGATCTCTGCAGGATGTCCTGAAGCAGCGCGGACGGCTTTCATGGGAACACGCTCTGCACATCGGACGACAGGTTTCCTCAGCCCTGGAACATGCTCATAACGCCGGCATTATTCACCGGGACCTGAAACCAGCCAACCTGTTTCTCACGAAAAAAGGACGGCTGAAGCTGGGCGACTTTGGTATTGCCCGCGATACCGAAGCCACTGCCCTGACCGCCGCCGGAAAAACAGTCGGCACGTACGCCTACATGGCGCCGGAACAGATTCAGGCAGGCTTCCCCATCTCAGGCAGGACAGACCTCTACGCCCTCGGATGTCTGCTGTATGAAGTGATCGTCGGCGAAACACCGTTTCAGTCTGACACGCCGGTCGAAATGCTGATGCAGCATCTGAACGATGCGCCCTACAACATCTGTGAGAAAGTACCGGACTGCCCCATCTGGCTGGATCAGCTGGTCGAACGACTGCTGGCCAAGAACCCGGAAGACCGACCGTACGACGCTCTGGCCGTTCATACGGAACTGGGCGAAATCCGAGAGAAGGTGAAAGCCGGCAACAGTGTGGCCCTGGCCGAAACGGCTGTCGCCGGCAAGGTCCCCGCGAAATCCGTAAAGGAAAAGCCGCAGCTTAAAAAAAGGAAAAAGAAAAAGAAGAAGGGCAAAAACGTTCCTTTTCACGAACAGACGTGGTTTCTGGCAGCCTGTCTGGTGGCCGTCGTCGGCGCCACCGTCTGGCTGCTGATGCCGCCCGGCGAAGACTGGTATGCCGACCGCTGGCGCGAGGCCATGCAGGGAGACGAATATGCGCAGCGCGCCTCGCTCGAAAAACACATTGATGTCTACCTGGAAAGATTTGCTGACGGCCGCTATGCCGACAAAGCGCGCGAACTGTCCGACACACTGCACGCCAACATGCTGGAACCGCAGCTGAAAAATCTGGCCCGTCTGGACCGGCCCGTCGAACCGCCGTTCAAAGCCGCCTGTGTCGAAGCTGCACGGCTGGAAGATGAAGAAGGTCTGCTCTACACACCGACGTGGGACGAACGCCCCGATACCGATCTGAAAACCAACCCGCTGCCCGCTCTGGAACGCTGGAAGGCGCTGGCTGAATCCGGCCGCGACATCCTGGAACAGGCGCAGAAAAATGATGAACCAACAGACGAAATTCGCTGGCTGATCAGACTCTGCGAAAACCACCACGCTTTCTTTCGACAGAAGCTGATCGACAGCTCTCAGGGCCGCCGTTTTCTGCACGATCGCATGAAAACCGCCGAAGGCCTGCTGACGCAGGAAGAGCCGGATCCCGAACAGGCTGTCCGCATCTGGTCATACTGCTACAAGGAATTCAACAGAGTACAGCGATTTCAGGACTTCGCGGAATACGCCCGTCAACGTTCGCTGCTGAGCGACGCCGTGCTGCCTGATGCGGAAACGGAAACAGAATCAACGCCCGACGCCTCTGACGGTGCAGGACCATCCGATGGCACCTGAGTCTTTCTGGAATCGGCGCTTTGCCAGCTTTCGATTTGCCTTCCGTGGCATCGCCGTCCTGTTCCGGGGCGAAATTCATGCATGGTTTCATCTGGTGGCCACAATCGCCGTGCTGGTGGCGGCCATCGCGTTTTCGGTCACCGCAGCCGAAGCAGGTCTGCTGATCCTGGCCTGCGGGCTGGTCTGGACAGCTGAAGCCGTCAACACCGCCGTCGAACTGACGGTTGACCTGATCAGCCCGGATTACCACGACCTGGCCGGCCGAGCCAAAGATGTCGCCGCCGGAGCCGTCCTGCTGGCATCGCTGACCGCCGCCTGCATCGGAGTTCTGGTGTTCGCACCGCGACTGTTCTGACAGCCACCGACGGATGTCTTTGTCTGCTCCGGAACGAGCACTCTTGCCATTCGGAAAATGGCTGAGTAATTTATCATCACGGTGGTTGCTGACGCCAATTTGCGTCATAAACCCGCCTCCAGGGTTCGGTCCCTCAAGGCCTCAACCAGCACTCGTTTTCACATCCAGATGTTCAGGGAGAAGAAATAACGCCATGACCGGATACACCGTACACACAGGTGCCTCCAAGAAGTTTGTGGCCGGATGGGATCGCATCTTCAGTGACGACGATACCAGCAGCGGCAAGAAGACTTCAAAGAAAAAAAACTCAGCACCGAAGGCAGCCAAAAAGAAGGCTCGTAAAAAGAAGTAGCGGTGCCCGGGGGCGGCAGCGACGCGCGGCCTCCGTTCAGTCATAACCACAGCAGCGGGGGCCTCGGTCCCCTGCTTTGCGACAGTCGGAATACAAACGCTGACTGGTGCGAACACTGGTTGGGACAGTGTTGGCCGGTGCAGTGTGGGTCGGTACGGTGATGGCTGGTGCGGCACCGACTGGTGCGGTGCTGAAGGTCCGCGTGCTGAAGGTCCGATGCAAGACAGCTATTTCGCCGCTTTTTCAGCTTCGGCCGCTTCCTCGCTGACCTTCGGAATGGTGAGCCAGATCTGCGTGGTGGGCGTTGAGGTGTTTGGCACGGGCGCCGTCGCCAGCGTGACAGACTCGGATTCCCTGACACGACCACTGATCGCGATCAGACCGGAAAATCCTTCACTGAACTGACCTCGTTCGATCTTCAGTGTCACGCTCTTGGATGTGTCTCCGTCCTTCGCCGATTGCACCACAGCCGCGGTGACGCCGGCGGGCAGGCCGGTCATGCTGACCGAGATAGCGTCAGCGAAGCCGTTGTTGCGCGAGACCGCCACCGGGATCTCAAGCGGCTTGTCTGTCGGCAGGACAAACGAATTCGACTTCACCGTCAGTGCAAAATCAACCACTGTCTCGCGACAGGTTAACGCATAGAAATACCGTTCACCGCCGCTGCCGTACCGATCTGTCACGGTAATGGTATGAAGACCATCGGCCTTCAGCGTCACAGCCAGGTCTGTGTCCAGATCGCCCCGGCTGCGGTCGTCCGCTTCCTTCAGAACCTTTCCGCTTTCGTCCAGCACGGCCACCACGGGATCCAGCACAGAAGAGAGGGACCGACCGGCCACTTCAATGGTCAGCTTCAGCCCCTTCGTTCCGGCGATCGTGAAGCTGTCCGTTTCGCCGGCCGCACTGATGCAGCCTGAAACAGTAGCCGGAACAGGCAGCGTCTGAGGCTGTTCGGACGATTCCACCAGCGAGGGGTGATGACAGGACTTCAGCTGATGGGCGTTGGCAAAGCCGTCGCCGATGGACGTGAAATCGGTGGTAAACCCAGGAATAGTCAGTTGGCGTTGCTCATCCGACAGATTCCAGCCATGCACCGCCACATTGCTTTCTTTTGTCGGATCAACCATCGCTGGCCGAACATGATCAATAAATGCTTCGGTTGTCAGTGTCAGTCGATAAACATAAGTGGCTCCACCGGCCATCCGAATCGTACTGTTGGGGGTCGCTGGAAACGCAAAGATTCTAATGAAATAGCTGCCGTCGCGCGGAGCGGTATACACAATCTGCGGATCAAACCCATGGTCATCATCGTTGAAGGCCACCACAGTACCGGCAGGATCCAGCACCTGCAGCACCGCATCCATCGGCGAGCCAAGTTCCCGCCCCGCCTGCACGGACGCGACAAGTGTCTGTCCTGCGGTCAGCGAGACGGCAAACAGATCGACATCCTCTGATTTTTCCAGCACACCGTTGACGGTGACCGACGGCAGCTCTACGGGCTGCGCGGTGCTGACGTCGTTATGAGGCTCAGCCGCTTCCGCTTCCGGAATCAGTCCCACGAAGCAGGGCAGCAGTTCGGTCGCCCCGTGATCGTTATAAAAACGCAGCCAGTGCAGCCCCGGCGCCATATCAGCAGCCGCCGTCAATTCGGCCGTATCCTGCTTTTCAGAAATCTGCAGAGACAGTTGATCACTGTCCGACCAGACACGAAGCGGACCGTCGCCCGCCTTGCCAACAAGTTTGACGGTCGTGGTCGTTCCCCGCTGCAGTCCGGGCGGAAATAATCGTTCAATCTTCGGTGCTTCCGCAGCCATGCTCGCGTCCACCAACAGGCAGCACGCCAGCATCGCGGACAGCGCCAGCGACCGCCACGCAACCATCGGTCGACCGGCACGACCGCCATAACAACCACGACGGCCATCCAGCGCACCGAACAGAACAAATCCGCACCGGACACGAAGCAACAGGTCAAAAAGGACGCGTGCCATGTTCAGACCAGTTCTCGAATCGGCGTCGGGTCGCTGACCAGGTGCGTCGGTCGTCCCTGCGGTGTGTACAGCATCTTGCGAGGATCAATTCCCAGCTTGTGGTAGATCGTGGACACGAAATTTTCGGGCGACAGGACACGATCGACAGCCGAGTAGCCCTTGCGGTCCGTTGCTCCGATCACGGCACCACCAGGAGTCCCACCGCCAGCCATCAACACAGACATCGCGTTGGCCCAGTGATCACGCCCGGGCGTGTTCTGGCCGGACAGTGTGGAAATCTTTGGTGTACGGCCGAATTCTCCCAGTGCCACCACCAGCGTGGAATCCAGCAGACCGCGTTCCTTCAGATCCTGAATCAGCGTGGCTACCGAATTGTCCCAGTCAGGCAGTCGTTTCTTCAGGGCGCCGAAGATATTGCTGTGGTGATCCCATCCGCCGTCGTACACGGTCACAAAGGGAACCCCGCCTTCGACCAGGCGTCGAGCCAGCAGGCACCGCTGCCCGAAGCTGTTGCGCCCGTAACGGTCGCGCGTCTCTTTCGATTCCTGCTCGATGTCGAAGGCCGCCTGAGCCTCGGCCGAAGTGACCAGGTTGTAACCCTGTTTGAAGTACTCGTCGAAAGCCGCCACCGGATCTGCCGCCGCTTCATCGTTCAGCCGGACCATTCTGTCGATTCGTGATCTCAGATCCGTGCGGACGTCAAAACGGCCTTCGGACAGTTCCTTCGGCAGTGCGACATCCCGCACGCGGAACTTGTCGCGATTCGGATCGTCGCCGACCACGAACGGAGCATACCGTGCTCCCAGAAAATTCGGACCGCCGGACCGAGACATCTGAGGCATGCTGAAATACGGCGGCAACCCGTTATCCTTGCCCAGTTCGTGTGCCACCACGGACCCCATGCTGGGGTGAAAACTCACGAACGCGCCGCAGCCAACAGGAATTCGCGGCGGAGCACCGGTCATCATGTAGTGGTTGCCCGCCCCGTGATTGCCCTGGTTGTGTCGAATCGAACGGATCATCGCGTAGTCATCCAGCGTGGCCGCCAGCCTGACCATGTGCTCGGAATACAGGACGCCCGGGACGGCCGTCTTCGTATGCGTGAATTCGCCACGGAACTCGGCCGGAGCATCCGGCTTGGGGTCGAAGGTTTCAAAATGAGTCGGACCACCGTCCATCCAGATCAGGATGCAGCGTTCGGCTTTTCCCTTCGGACCATCGTCACCGTGGGCCGCTTCTCCCCGGGCCCGCAGGCTGCCCACCAGCCCGGTTCCCAGCAGTGCTCCCAGTCCGAACTGCAGACAGTCGCGGCGGGTTGTTCCATCACATTTTCGTCGAAGTTTCATGTCACTACCCCTCAACCTAAATAAGGTCGTCTAATTCTGAAAGACGAACTCCGGAGTGTTCAACATCGCCCACATCAGATCCTCAATCACCTGTCGGCGATTGGCACCTTCCGCTGAAAGCAGCTCCGCCACCAGTGCTGTTTCTTCGTCCGTCGGGTGACGTGCATACACCAGATGATAAAGTTCAGCGGCAACCCCCACCGCATCCAGGTCGGATTCTGCCAGCTTTGCCGCGTTTCCATTGTCATTCACCACGTCCCGGTGCAGCTTCTCTGAGTTCATCAGATGAAGCGTCTGCACCACAGTCGAATCCGTGGTCCGTTCACAGGGCGGGTCCTGATTCGGATCCGGACGCCCAAAGGTATCCAGAAACAGCGATCCGGTCCGGTGTGTCCAGATCTGTTTGGCACTGCTGCCCGGCGGCATCGCGTCAAACGACTGCGGAATTCCTGAAATCTCAGCGACCGCATCCAGCAACACCTCGGCGCGCAGCCGGTGCCGATAGTGCCGTGAATAGTTCCGAGTATCGGCGACGTTGCGTTCGTTCGGCAAAGAACTCAGCTGATACACATGAGACGTTGCCACGGCACGGATCAGCTCTGTCAGCGAAAAGCCACTGTCTCGAAAATGATGACCCAGTGCATCCAGCAGAGGCTGGTTGCTGGCGGGATTCGTGGCTCGAAAGTCATCCACCGGATCGACAAGCCCGCGAGCCATCAGGTCTGCCCAGACCCGGTTGGCCATCACCTGAGCAAACAGATGATTGTCCGGTGACGTGATCCATGCAGCCAGCACTTCCCGAGGATCCTCAACCTCGTCAGCCGACGGCGCTTCGCCCCACAGCGGACGCGGAGACATCACTTCGCCGCTGACCGGATGCCGAACGCTGCCACTGCCGCCTGCAAAAAAGAATTCTTCTGACCCGGAAATGGGCGGCGATACACCGGTCCCCTTGCGCCCGATTTTCGCAAAGTACGCTGCGAAGCTGTAGAAGTCGTCCTGCCCCCATTTTTCAAACGGGTGATGATGGCACTTGGCACAGTCCAGCCGCACGCCGACAAATAACTGGCTGACCATCGTTCCGACTTCATCCGGTGTTCGGCGATCGCGAAACAGCGTCACAGCCCCGTTGCGAAAAGTGCTGCCGCGAGCCGTGATCAGTTCGCGCACAAACTGATCCCAGGGCATTCGCTGATGAAATCGTTCCCGAATCCACTGGTCGTAATTCAGAACCGCTTTGATACCGACGCGGTAGGGATTGGGACGCAGCAGATCCATCCACTTGTTCGCCCAGTGATCCGCAAAATCCGGTTCCTGCAGCAGACGATCCACCAGTCGACTGCGCTTGTCAGTCGATTCGTCGGCCAGAAATTCGACCGTTTCCTGCGAACGAGGAATGCGACCGCAGATGTCGGTGGTCGCACGCCTCAGAAAAGTGTGATCGTCACAGACTTCCGACGGAGTGATGTTCAGCTTTCTCAGCTTCTGCCACACCAGATCGTCAATGAAGTTGTTCCGCGGCAGACTTTCATACTCAGCCTCGGGCACAACTTCCGGGCGGGGAATCGTCACATCGCAGACCGCGATCTGCCCCATGTAACGCGCCATGATGGCCGCGTCACCCGTGATCCCGCCAGCCGTGATGATGCCTTCTTCCGTAACCGCCGCGATAGGAGATTCGTTTGACTGAAAGGCAGACAACTTGGTCACGTCGCGTGTTTCACCGTTGTCATAATGAGCCGTCACGGTCAGAGGCTGACGCTGCTCACGTTCAAGCACGACTGCGTCCGGCGTCACCGTCACGCGCTGCAGCGCAGGAGCATCAGGAACCTGCCGCGGCATTCCCTGTTCGATCCACTTCAGAATCGCCTGATATTCCGGGCTCTCTTTTTTAAACCGAACGCCGCCGCCGTGCGGAACTTCGCCCGTCGGCTTCATCAGCAGCAGACTCTTTTCCGGCACAGCCGGAAAGACACGACGACCGCGGGCTTCCTTCGTAATCGCTTCGTAGTCAAAGTCGGGATCGAAGCCCAGCAGCGACAGCTGAAAGCCGCCCTGCCCCCGGGCCTTGCCATGACATGGACCGGACGTGCAACCAAACCGTGTGAACACCGGCTGCAGGTCGTTCTCAAAATCTACCGCTCGGTCTTCGGGCGAGCCGCTCTCTGTGGCAGACACCGGTCTCACGCACAGGACGACCGTGCTGAGCGTTATGAACGTGACAACGTAGCTGACAAGACCGTGCTGAGACATGGCAGGCAGGTGAACCAGGGCAGGAGTGAGTTGATCTCAGAAGGAGGGAACAGAATTATAACAAAGCAGAAAGCGATTGCACGTCAAATGCCGAAAGCCGCCGGGTGCATCCGTTCATTGGGACGATTGCCTACAGGACGAGGTTTTTCCAGATTGAATGCCAGTTGTTGTTGATGTTATGAGCTCGCAGGGCGGTGATG
>JAVKCM010000250.1:0-40031 GCA_040222735.1 Fuerstiella sp.
CTGCTAAGGACCGAGCGGAAAATAAGTGGCGTAAGCTTCCAGCTTGCGATGCGGAAAAACGCAAGCTGGTAGCTTACGCCACGTTTCGACACGACAGTAATTTTCCGTTTGCTCCTGAGCCGGTCTCACCCGACTTCAAAGCGAACATGTTCAATCTTTGCGTGCCCCGACTTCCGGAACGGCCGCGGCATCGGCTGGGCTATTCCGTTGGCATCGATGGTGCGACACCGAAAACTGTATTTTCCTTCCGGAAGACCGGGGTGTTGAAAGTACCAGTGCACACGTGACAGCGGCAGAGGCCAGGTTTCTGGTCTCCCCGCGGCGTCAAATCCCATGGTGCCTTCGGGGATCCGGCCATCGGGCAGGCCGCCGCCGAACTGTTCAGGTGCCGGCAGCAGTTCGGCATCCTGCCAGTCAGCCGCCGTGAAGTATGGGTCGTCGTCGGGCCAGGGCTGGTCCAGAGGACAGACCCAGACCTGTACTTTATTCAGGCCGGCGATGCCGACCTGGGCCCAGCCGCTGACGGCAACAGGAGCATTCGGTTTCGGATTTCCGGGGCCTGACAGAGTGGCGCAGAATGTCTTGAGCGGACTGTCGACATCGTTATTCTTTTCGGCATAGGTGTCGTTGGCGGCAGGAATGTTGGACAGCACGACGTTACTGAGCCATTTGATGCTCTTGAAACCATACGCCTCAGGCACCACGACCCGGACGGGGCCTCCGCGTTCCGGGGTCAGCCACTGACCGTTCAGTTTGTAACACAGGATGACAGGAGGCAGTCCGTGCAGGTCTTCCAGAATACGGCCGACCGGCAGCGAACTGCGAAACATCTGGGCCGGATCGTCGTTGTGGTAGCCATAGTAAAAAACGCGTCGCAGATCTTCGGTGGGTTGCGTCAGCCAGACAACGTCGCGCAGCGGGACGCCTTCCCAGATGCCGTTGCCCAGCGGGCAGCCGATGTTCAGGCAGGTCATGACTTTGGGAAACCGCACGGCCCGGGTTTTGGCCAGCTTCATGAGGTCAGCAAACGTGAACGCCATGTTGCCCTGCAGTGGCTGACGGATGCGGGCGGGATGTTCGGGATCGCTGATCACATTCAGCGTCCATGTGTCCCGGGTCAGCCCGACGGCCTGTCTTTCTGCGTCGGACAGCGAATGCGGCTTTGGTTTACCGCGGGACACGTCCTGAAAATCGTCCGGCTTCGTCAGCCACGATTCCAGATCCTTCAGGACCTGATCCCGCTCTGCGTCGTTCCGGGACGGCGATTCCGATGCCTGAGCAGACGTCATGGCGGCCGCTGACAGTAATCCGCTCTGCAAAAAGTGGCGGCGACGAACTGCGAGTTGTCTGTTCAGCAGTCGCGTCAGTGGTCCTTCAGTCATGTCTGTTTCCATGGAAGGATGTCGGTCGTGTTCGTTTTTGATGGTAGCGATCCCCGGTGCAGAAAGACAATCGTCGGCGGGAATCGATGTCCGGGCCGGCGGTTCAGATGGCCGTGCACCATCAGGCTCGATCATTTCCGGGGACGCACACTCACGGCAGGCTGGTGTGGTCTGATATGATCCGGTGCGGACTTCGCTTCATCAGGGGAACATGTCGAATGTTATTACGGTGCCTTCTGTTGCTGACATTGTTTTTGTGTGCCGGTGGGGCGTCAGCTGCTGACCGGCCGAACATTCTGTGGATCACCGCTGAAGACATGAGTCCGGCGCTGGGCTGCTATGGAGATTCATGGGCCGTCACGCCGCACATCGATCGGCTTGCCGCGGAGAGTGTGAAATATTCGCACGCCTTTGCCACAGCTCCGGTCTGTTCTCCCGCCCGTTCCACGCTGATCACGGGTTGTTATGCGACTTCGCTGGGCACGCACCATATGCGGTCGGCAATGCCGATTCCGGAGGCTGTACGCGGGTTTCCCGCGTACCTGCGTGAGGCCGGCTACTTCACCTCCAACAACTCCAAGACGGATTATAACACGTCGGCCGCCGCGCGGCTGATCGAAGAATCATGGGATGAATCCGGTGACACGGCTCACTGGCGTGACCGCAAAGATGTCACTCAGCCGTTCTTCAGTGTGTTTAATCTGATGACGACTCATCAGAGTCGAACAATGGTCTGGCCCTACGAACGGTTCCAGGCAGAGATCCAGAGTCAGCTGGCGGCGGACCTGCGTCATGACCCGGCTGAGGCATCGCTGCCGCCGTATTATCCTGATACTGCGGTGATCCGCCGCGAGTGGGCTCGTTTTTATGACTGCGTGACCGTCATGGATCAGCAGGTGGGAGCTCTGTTGCAGCAGCTGGCCGAGGACGGTCTGCAGGACAACACCATTGTGTTCTTCTTCAGTGATCATGGATCGGGCATGCCGCGTCATAAACGCGCGGTGCTGGATACCGGCATGCATGTTCCACTGCTGATCCGTTTCCCGCCGGCGTGGCGGCATCTTTCCGGGCAGAAGCCGGGAGAAGTGACGAACCGGCTGGTGAGTTTTGTGGACTTCCCGCCGACCGTCCTGAGGCTTGCGGGCCATGCGGTTCCGGAATACATGCAGGGAGTGCCGTTTGCGGGGCTCGGGGCATCGAACGCTCGAACGTATGCGTTCGGGCATCGGGACCGGGTGGACGAGGCGTTTGACTGTGCCCGGTCTGTTCGTGGGCGACGCTATCTTTACATCCGCAACTACATGCCGCATCTCAGTTATCATCAGCCGACGGCATGGCCGGATCAGGGACAGATACGGCAGGAATTTGACCGGCTGGCAGGCCGAAAAACCATGACGGCGGCTCAATGGCACTATGTCGGGCCGACGAAGCCGGTGGAGGAACTTTATGACTGTGTGGCTGATCCACTGAACCTGACCAACCTTGCTGCCGACGACGAACACCGTGATGTGCTGGGACGGATGCGTGGCGTCCTGCGGCAGCACCTGAGGGATTCCGGGGACCTGGGATTCATTCCGGAAGCGGTGTTGAGTGATGCTCTGACGCAGCACATTTCTGAAGATAATCCGGCTGCCCTGCAGGATCTGGCAGAGAGGTTTCGCAGCCGTGCTGATCGGACCGGACTGTATGTGTCTTTCGATCTTTCGGGGGACGAAATCGATTACTGGCAGGCCGTGGCGTTGCAGAGTCACGGACTGACTGAGGAAATGGAACAGCGGCTGACAGCCGGACCGCTCGTCGACTGGGACTCAAAACAAAGTATCTCAACCGGCATTCAGCTGGCTCCTTTGCTGGTCCGTGGCCGGCGCCCGGCGGCTGGTCTGGACCTGTTGGTCAGGGCCACTCAGCACGACGATCTGAATATCGTGCTGCAGGCGGCCCGCACACTGGAACTGCTGGGCGACAGCGCCCGGCCGGCGATTCCTGCGATGCGGGAACTGGCGGCTCGCTGTCAGAGCATTCTGCCGGCCGCGACCACGGCGACTTTTGTTCAGTCGCCGGAACAGGACCTGGCGATGTTCATCAGCTTTTCAGCCAATGCGTTTCTGCGGAAGCAGGCGGCGGCAGATCAGAATGGTGAGGGTACTCGGGACGAGTGAACTCATTGATCAGCAAGCACTTCCTGGATGGCTTCCACGGCTGTGTCACAGAGTCGGCTGACCAGCGGCTGAGGCATTCCGGGAGCCGGCATCAGCACGATCACGTCGCCAAGCGGCCGAATAATCACGCCTCGTTTTCGCGCCGCCAGAGTCACCTGGTGCCCGAGACGCCGTTCTGTCGGAAACGGGGTCATGCGGTCGCGATCCTGAACAAGTTCGATGCCGACCATGATTCCTTTCTGCCGGACTTCGCCGACATGCGGGTGGTCGTTCAGGACTGCCAGTCTGTCATTCAGCAGGGCGGTGCTGTCGGCGACGTTGGCCAGCACATCGTTGTCATCGAACAGTTTCAGGGAGGCGATCGCCGCGGCACATCCCAGAGGGTTTCCGGTATAGGTGTGGCCGTGGAAGAACGTGCGTCCGTCAGACGGCCGGCCCAGGAACGCTTCGTAGATTTCTTCGGTGGCCAGCGTGGCAGCGAGCGGCAGGTAGCCACCGGTGATGCCTTTGGCGACGCACATCAGATCCGGCTGGACGTCTTCCTGAGGACAGGCGAACATCGTGCCGGTGCGGCCGAAGCCCACGGCAACTTCGTCGGCGATCAGCGGAATCCGATATCGGCTGCAGAGGTCCCGGACATGTTTCAGGTAGCCGGGCGGATGCACCAGAATTCCGGCCGCTCCCTGAACAAGAGGTTCGATCACGAAACCCGCAATTCGCGAGTGGTGCTCGCGAATGGTCTCGGCGACCTGATCAAAACAGTGCTGCAGCCAGCTGTCCCGGGTATGGCCTTCAGAAACACGCGTGGCGACGGGCGACGGCACGCTGAGGGTCGGAAACAGCAGATGTCGGTACACTCGATGAAACAGGTCGATGCTGCCGACGCTGACGGTGCCGATGGTGTCGCCGTGGTAGGCGTTGCCGACACACAGAAAAGTGTCCCGCTCAGGTTCCGGATCGGGCTTCTGACGATGGAACTGGTAGGCCATTTTCAGAGCCACCTCGACGGACGTGGCGCCGCTGTCGGAATAGAACACGCGGGTCAGATTTTCCGGTGTCTGTTCGACCAGCATTCGCGCGAGCTGAATGGACACATCACTGGACAGGCCGAGCAGGGTGGAGTGACCGACTTTGTCCAGCTGATCTCGGATGGCGGCGTCGATTTCCGGGACCTGGTGTCCGTGCACGTTGCACCACAGGGACGAAATACCGTCCAGGTAACGTCGGCCGTCCGCATCAATCAGTTCGAACCCGTCGGCTTCAGTGATGATCGGCGTCTGTTCCTGAATAAACGCGGTCATGGGTGTGAAGGGGTGCCAGACATGGGCATTGTCCCATTCACGAAGCTGGGTCCGGGGGGCGAGGAACGTGTCGGGATAGGTGTTTGTCATTCGACTGTGGCTGAGATTGAGTGGCTGAGATTGAGTGGCTGAGATTGGGGACAGAGTGAGCTGGGGCAGAACAAGTTCGGTCAAAGTGACTGTGCGCAACACGGGCTAGCGATTGTAACGGCGATGAATCCGGCATTTTTGGCAGAAACGGGTGCAGTCGGGAATATCTGAAGAATGGAACCGGAATTGGCCGAGGCAGAGAGAGACGGTTTGCTTTTTGCCAGCTACAGCCTCTGCAGGAATGTTGATAGCAGGTGTTCGGGGCGGCGTTGTCCGTCTGGGGTGGTTGAGCCGATTCTGAGGCGGAGGGGATCCCGTGCCTGATGTCTTTCCAGTCATCAGAGGGAGACCGGCGACCTGTTGAACTCCGTACACCACGGAAAACAAAGAACTTGCATCTACCCTGATGACATTTAGAATTGCGCAGGCAGGAGGATGTGCGCCGTTGACGGGATTCACGGATGGCGGTTGATTGGGAATAAAGTCCAGATAACGCACCCTGCTCTTGAAGGCGCGTTATGTCACCCGAGATTCACCACTGAAGTCGGTCCGGATCTCTGCCGGGAGTCTATGGAAACATGGCAAAAAAGTATCTCACCCTTGAAGAAGCGGCCGACCGTCTGGGAATGTCCACAGACAGTTTGCTAAGGCTGCGGGAACAGGGGGAAATCCGTGGATTCGCCGATCGTGGCAGCTGGAAGTTTCTGGAAGCTCACGTGGATGAGTTCGCCCGGACTCAGGAAACCGATTCTTCACCTGATATTCCCATTGTTTCCGCCGCGGACGCCGACCAGGTTTCCTCTGAATCGGACGAGAGCGACTTCGGTATTGAGTTCGACGATTCGTTTTTTGAGGACGACGATGAGGACGTGGTTGTCGCGGAAGCAGACGACGATGCCGAGGTGGTCGATGCCGAAGTTGAACCTGTCGATGACGAAGTCGAACTGATTGACGATGGAGACGATGTCATCACGCTGGAAAGTTCCGACAGTGATGTGCAGCTGGTGGACGGCGAAGACTTCGAAATCGATTTCGACGACGCTGACAGCGATGTGGTTCTGGTGGAGGAAGCTGACGAAGGCAGCGCTGGGCTGTCGGATTCTGACAGTGATGTAAACCTGGTGGATCAGACTGACGGCGAGATCGACCTGGCTGCCTCGGACAGCGATGTACGGCTGGCGGTGGATGATTCGCTCTATGATTCAAAACCGGAACTGGCGACGACCGACAGCGATGTGCAGCTGGCGGATGATTCCGACACTGTCATGGGGGCGGCAGATGAATCCGAAGGCGCCGGTGTGATGGACTTCAGCGAAGAGTCTCCCGTCCTGTCGGATTCCGACAGCGACGTCCAGCTGGAGGACTCAGACGCCGGGGAATCCGGGACTGACCAGGACATCGACCTGGCGGGCATGTTCGGCGACAATGCACAGAACAGCTCAGATGACAGTTCGCTTGTGCTGGGCGGTCGCGAAACCGATCACGATATTGAACTTGCGTCGCGGATGTTTGCAGATACCGGTGATGATTCGGACAGCGACGTGAACCTGGCGGATGCCGACAGCTCTAATGAACTGATGGGTGTTGAGGCGGCCGCTGACTCACCGGATTCGTCAGAAAGTTCGCGGCTGCTGATGGGCGTCGACGCGACCGGTGATCTGGAGCTTGCGGACTCAGACAGTGATGCCGACGAAAGTTCTCACCTGCTGCAGGGGCTGGATGCCGACAGTGATCTGCGGCTGCCGGCTGAACCGGAACTGTCGTCCAGGCCCGATTCTGACAGTGATATCCGGCTGGCGGATGTCGATGCCGGTGATGCCGACGAAAGTTCTCACCTGTTGCAGGGACTGAATGCGGACAGCGACCTGCGAATGACGCCGGCGTCTCTGGACTCGCCTGTTGATCATTCTGACAGTGAAGTGCGTCCGGACACGGGTGTTGAAGTCGACGCCGATGAAAGTTCTCACCTGCTGCAGGGGCTGGATGCTGACAGCGACGTTCAGCTGGCTGGCGAAGCCGAGGACGAAGCGGATGCCAGCACACATGTTCTGGCCGGTCTCGACGCCGAAGCGGATCTCGCCGTGGCAGCTGCGGCTGCGGATACCGGCGCGGATGCGGATGCGGATGCCGGTGCGGCTGCGGATGCCGGTGCCGGTGCCGAGCAGCCGCTCAGCAGCGATTCTGACAGTGATATTCGGCTGGCAGAACCATCCAGCGACAGTTCTGAGCTGGTGATGGGGCTGGATACAGACGATGCCGATGCGGTCCTGTCGCCGGGCGATTCCGGTGAAAGCGTCAGCCCGCTGGCTGAGTCGGATTCGGACAGTGATGTTCGGCTTTCGTTCGGGGCTGCGGACGACGAATCTTCAGGTTCTGAGATGCTGGTCGGACTCGATTCGGACGCGGAGATCGATCTGACGGATGATTCCGGAAGCCTGCCGGTCCTGGCAGCGGAAAGCGATATCAGACTTTCTGATTCTGACAGCGATGTGCGTCTGACAGACGATACGTCGCAGGACAGTTCGAGCGTCCTGCGGAGTCTGGATTCCGCCAGTGATGTGGCACTCGGCGGTGGGTCTGAGACGACTCCCGACGATTCCGGTATGTTGCTGGATCTGGATATCGATTCCGACAGTGACGTGCACCTGGTGGATACTCCGGGAGGCTCTGAAAGCGACAGTGACAGTGACGTCAAGCTGGCCGGCATGGACCGGACGGACAGCGACATTCGACTGGCGGATGCCGACGCCTCGTCCTTTGATTCCGGTGCGACCGTGGCCATGTCACTGCCGGAAGACAGCGACCTGAAACTGATTGATATCCCGGATGACGAAGACGAAAGCGGCATAAGTCTGGATGTGGCCGGCAGCGGCATTACTCTGGAAGCTGACGAAAGTGGTATTACGCTGGATGTCGAAGACAGCGGCATCAGCCTGGAAGCTCTGGACAGCGGCATCAGTCTGGAAGCCGACGACAGCGGTATCAGCCTGGAAGCGCTGGACAGTGGTGCTCTGCTGGGAGATGACAGCGGAATCACGCTGGACACTGCGGATGATGACAGCGGTATTACTCTGGACGCGGCTGACAGTGGCATCGCGCTGTTCGATGACGACAGCGGAATTTCGCTGGATGGCGACGACATGGGCCGCACTCAGCCGATGTCGGCGGTTCCCGGAGCACTGGATGACCTCGGTGCCACCGGCGCCAATACCATGCAGATGGATATGCAGCCTCAGGAAACCGACAGCGAATTCGAACTGGCCGGGCTGGATGATGATGACGATGACTTCGGCACCGACACCAGCGTGCTGATGTTCGACGACGACGGAGAAGGTCAGGATTTCAGCGTCGAAACAGAGGCTGTTGGTACCGACGAACATGAGTTTGTGGGTGATGACTTCGGCACCGACGAAGCCTTCGAAGACGATCTCGGAGACGACGAGTTCGACGACGACTTCGAAGAAGACGAAATGGACGACGTCTGGGACGCCGAAGACGAAGAAGACGCCGAGTTTGACGAAGGTGAAAGCAAGGTCGGTGGGTTCACCGTGCCCGCCGGCGGCGCAGCTGCCGCCGCCGGCTGGATGGCTCAGGATGAGCCGTGGGGCGGCCTGTGGACCACCTTTGTATCCTTCGGTGCCCTGCTTTCCGTAGTCAGCGCCTTTATCGGCATCGAACTGGTCAGAACCATGTGGCTGTGGACTCAGCCCGGAGAACCAGCATCGGGACTGCTGGGGCTGCTTGGGGGCATGTTCGGCAGCTGAGCTGGATTCGCGCCAGTCTTATCTTCCTTATGAACTGCAGTGCTCACCGGCTGCACTCACCAAAGGTACGGCACAGGTTGCCCGGCCACCGGGACATGGTATCTGGTTGCCTGTCGCTGCCGTTTTTGTGTGGGTGTTTACCCCCGGTGCAATCGCTTTGCCACAGCTGATTTCCGTCCCGCTGCGCCCGATGTCCGATGTGTCCTGTAGGTGGGGGATGTTTCTGCCAGAATCGAAGGAGCGATGGTGGCATGGATTCCGGGACGCGGGGTGCTGGCGAAAAAAGCAATGGTCGGCTGCCGTCTGTGGCAGTCAGCGGCAGCGGTGCGGCTGTTCCGGCGATCCGTCTCTACAGTCCGACGGCCCGTCCCGCCTCGACGTCTGATGGTTCACTGGCGTCTGCCTGTGCACCGGCAGCCGACCGTGTACTGACGTCTGCCACTGCAGAAGGTGATGCTCGTGAGCCGAGCGTCACCTCGCATCGGTCGACGGGGCGTCCTTCTCTGGGAATGATGCAGCCGTACTTCTTTCCTTATCTCGGGTACTTCGGGCTGATTCACGCCACGGACCGATGGGTTGTCTTTGACACGCCGCAGTACATCCGTCGCGGCTGGGTAAACCGGAATCGTGTTCTGGCCAGCGGAGCCAGCCCCTGGAAGTATGCCCGGGTACCGGTGGCGCGATGTCCGCCGTCGACGCCGATTCGCGAAGTGCAGATCGACGGTCGCCAGGCATGGCAGGACGATCTGTTCAACAACCTGGACGCCTATCGACTGCGACGGGCGCCGCACTACGCCGAGACGATCGAGTTTCTGAAAGTCACGCTGTCACTGCAGACAGAACAGCTTTCAGAGCTGCTGATTCATTGCCTGCGGTGCTGTTGTGAGTATCTGAAACTTCCGCTTGACTGCCATGTGTTTTCGCGCATGCAGCTGTCGCTGCCGTCCATCAGTGATCCCGGCGACTGGGCCTTCGAAACGGCAAAGGCCGTCGGTGCGTCGTCGTATATAAATCCTCCGGGAGGACAGAGTCTGTTTAACCCCGAGAAGTTTCGTGAGGCGAACATAAGGCTGCAGTTTCTGACCGCTGAGCTGCCCGCCTATCATCAGGGGCGGCAGGAATTCATTCCCGGTCTGTCCATCATTGATGCGCTGATGTGGAACGAAGTGAGCGCCGTTCGCGACATGGTGGCTGACTACACTCTGAAGGCCGCCTGAAACTGAATTCCCGGGAGCACGGATGTCGTCTTCAGAACTGCCGCGCCCTGCTGATGATGGCGGGGCCATGCCGAATTCAGGTCTGGTGATAATCGACAGTGATGCAGACGTCTACTGTCTGCTGAAAGCCGCGCTGGAGCCCGCTTACCGGGTCACGGCGGAGCCGCAGACGGACTATTTTGCCGAATGGAAGTTCTGTTACCGCATTTTTGACGGTGATGCTCTGATCGAAGAACTGGCGGGCGATTTTCGCACACTGCCGGCCGGCTGTCTTGCGGCCCGGGCCCGGGATATTGTCGCCCGACTGTCGGACCGCCGGAATCATCAGGTCAGGACATTTTCCGCCGAGGGTGCCCTGCCCTTTGCCAGCCGACTGCCGCCGCGGCACGGTGCGGTCACCTGGTTCAGTTCCGGCCGGGCGGCCTTTGCATGGCTGATCGAAAATGTGGTGAAACCTCGCACTGTTTACCTGCCGACCTATGTGTGCTGGTCTCTGATGGACGTTATGAGACGGCGTTTTCCGTCGACGAATCTGAAGTTCTATTCGGTTCGAAAGGATCTGCGCAGTGAGTTTCCGAAAGCGGTCGGGCCGGACGAAGCGATTCTGTACATTCACTATTTCGGGCACCGCCACCCGGCTCCGACGGCAGATGCGGGGGGCACCCTGCTGGAAGACTGTTCTCACCAGCCGCTGCCGCGTCCGGCACTGTCCGAGTCCATGATCGACGGTCGGACGTCGACGTCGTTATTCACGTTCGGCAGCCTGCGAAAGGCGTATCGCGTCGCCGACGGAGGGTTTCTGCTGGGGCAATTCTGTCCGGTGTACGAGCCTGACCGGCACCTGGACGCCTGGCTGCGCCTGCAGGCTGCCGACTGGCGAGAACTGCGGGAGGCCGAGAACATGACCGACCGCCACTGGTCGGTTTCCGATATTTCCGGTCAGTCGCTGGCGGTGGTTCTGCAGGCGGACGTCGCCCTGGCAGGACAGCGGCGGCAGGCCAACAACGAATTTCTGGAACGCCACTTTCCGTGCGGGACGGCGCTGCTGTCGTTTCGAACTGATGAAAGTCCGCTATTGCACAGTCGTGTTTTTGAGTCACCGCAGGAACGCGATTCGTTGCGTCAGTATCTGGCGGGCCAGGGCATCTTTACTTCGATTCACTGGCCGGTTCACGAGCATCTGCGCCGCCAGCAGGACGACACGGACATCGAAGACGCGCTCTGGCTGGAAAGTCATACGATGACGATACCGGTGGCGGAAGATTTTGGGAAACAGCACATGGCCGCCGTGTGTGATGCGGTTCGTGCGTGGTCATCGGCGGGCAGCATTCGGTTTACCGCACCGGCGGTCACGCCGACTCTGTGACCGCAGTGCCGCCGGCCCGTTCAACGGCGTGTTCAGCGGCCGCGCGACCGCTGGTAATGCTGTCGGGAATACCGACGCCATGATAGGCGCTGCCGGCCAGGTGCAGTCCCGGATGCTGCTGCAGCAGTTGCTCAATCTGTGCCACGCGGCTCAGGTGTCCGACGTGGTACTGCGGCATTGCGTTCTGATAACGGACCAGCTGACTGAACAACGGTGGCGACTTCATTCCCAGAAGATTCTTAAGTTCTTCCTGGACCATCGCCAGGATCTGTGAATCATCCTGTTGCAGCAGTTCCGGCTGCATGGCTCCGCCGACGAATGTCCGCAGCAGCACATGTCCTTCCGGCGCCCGGTTCGGAAACTTGCGACTGGCAAACGACACGGCCAGGACACGACGATTTTCGATGTGCGGGATCACCAGGCCGAACGCATCCAGCGGGTGAGAGAAATCCTTCAGTCGATGGGCTGTGACCGCCACGGCGCTGGACGCATATTCGATCTGCTGCAGGCTTTCGGCCAGAGGCTGCAGCGATGTCGACTTCAGCAGCGATGCGGCCCTGTGAGTCGGCACCGTGATGATGACGTCGTGGAAGCTTTCGGCGCTTCCGTCACTGCACTGCACGCGCCATGCGGCCGACTGCTCTGTGCCGGAGGTGTCCTGAGCGGCGGCATCGGTCAATTCGACGAGGCCGTCGACCGATACTGACGTCCGGAAATCGACTCGACCGCTGGCGGTCAGCGTCTGCACCAGGGCAGCGATCAGCGACGACAGTCCGTCGGCCGGTGTGGTGAACAGACCGTAACGAGCACCGCTGCCGGATGTGGCGCTGGCGTTGGAGGTTTTTGACTTCTGTGTGGCCAGCGTGCCACGGATCACACTGCCGTAGTCCCGTTCCATATCCGGAAATCGCGGCAGGGTGGCACGCAGACTCAGTTTCTCCGGGTCGGACGTGTAGATTCCGCCCACGAGCGGCTGGACCAGTCTGTCGAGCGCCTGTTTTCCGAATCGCCGGCGGACAAAATCCGCCAGCGATTCATCGTCCAGCGTCCTGCCGGGGATGAACGCTTCGCCCAGCAGTCGGAGTTTGCCGCGGACAGAAAGAACGGGCGTGGTCAGAATCGGCCATGCCCGGGCGGGCGCCATCAGCATGAAACCATCGGGAACCGGCCGCGGCCGCCCTTTTCGGAGGACGAGTGAACGGCGAAACCTGTTATCGGTGGGAATCAGCTGGTCGCTGAATCCGATTTCTTCACACAGCCGGACGCCGCCCGGCTTATTGGTGATAAAGGAATCCGGACCGAGTTCGATCAGGAACCCGTCGCGGTGCTGCGTCTGAATAATGCCGCCCGGCCGCTGACTGCCCTCGAACAGCGCGACCTGCACGCGATCGTTCAGGGAAATCAGCCGGTGAGCGGCGGCGAGTCCCGTGATGCCACCGCCGATAATCGCCACGCGGTGCGCGCCAGGGGCGGTGCCGTCCGGCGGCAGGGCATCATGCCCGCTGGTCACGCTGACGCTCCCAGTTCATGGACGTACTCCACCACGGCTTTGACGTGGTCCGGCTTCATGTCCGGCATCACACCATGGCCCAGATTGAAGATATGTCCCGGACGGCTGCCGGCCGAATCCAGCACCTCCTGCACGCGCTGCTTCAGCACCGGCAGTTCCGCATAGATGGACACCGGGTCCATGTTTCCCTGGACAGCGACGTCCGGACCGAAGATCTGCCATGCATCGCCCAGATCAATCCGCCAGTCCACGCCCATCACGGTGCCACCTGCTTCGCGCTGCAGAGGCAGCAGGGCCGGATTGCCGGTCAGGAAATTAATGACCGGAGCGTCGTCTCTGACCGCATCGATCAGCCGTTTTGTGTGGGGCAGGACGAAGCGGCGATAATCTGCCGGAGACAGGCAGCCGGCCCAGCTGTCAAACACCTGCACGGCCTGACAGCCCGCCTGAATCTGAGCCTTCAGGTAGATGGCGACGGAATCGACCAGTCTGGTCATCAGTTCATTCCACGCTCCGGCGTCGTTGTACATCAGTGACTTGGTGTGAATGTAATTCTTTGAACCGCCACCTTCGATACAGTACGACGCCAGAGTGAACGGTGCTCCGGCAAATCCCAGCAGCGGAATATCGCCGGGCAGTTCCTTTCGGATCAGACGCACGGCCTGGAACACGTAGTCGAGTGAATCAACTGTTTCCAGTGCGGTCAGGCGATCGACCGCGCCGGTTTCCCGCAGCGGATTATGAATGACCGGACCTTCGCCCTTTACGTATTCCAGATCAATGCCCATGGGTTCCAGAATCGGCAGCAGATCGGCGAACAGAATCGCCGCATCTGTGTTCAGCACCTGACGAGCCGTGACGGTGACTTCACAGGCCAGTTCCGGAGTCTTGCACAGATCAATAAAGGTGGTCTTGCTGCGTACTGCCATGTACTCGGGAAGATAGCGCCCGGCCTGACGCATGATCCAGACCGGCGTCGTATCGACGGGTTCAAGGCGCACGGCCTTCATGAAGCGGCTGTTGTGCAGAAGCGGAGATGTTTGCGGGGCGGGTTCCGTCAAGGCTGAACTTTCGGTGAGCAATGGTTCCGGACAAAGTGGCCTCGATGACTGCTCGTCGTCATCAGACCATGCGGAGTAAGAGGGTCCTGCGTGAGCAGGAAATTCGGGCTTCCGGTGATGCCGCAGCAGAGCCGGCCGAGCTGTCTGAAGAAGTGGTGAGATTTCATCCGCAGAAGTGAGAGCCGGATAACGGCCGACGCGGCCGAAATCGCTCTGCCGGGGCTGAGGCCACTCACTCAGAGACAGAGCCGGCTTACCAGCCCATGGCCATGTTGGTTTCAATCACACGCTGAGCTTCGTGCAGGTCGGCGCCGGTGTCCAGCATATACAGTCGGATGGCGTGAAGTTTGTCGCCCGACGCCCGATTCAGGCAGTCCCGGGCTACATCGCACGGTTCGGCCTTGCCGGTGAGTCCCAGCAGGCGTTTGCTGATCACCCACAGGTCGCGCGGCCGCCGGGTAATGCGAACGATTCGTTCTTCCGGATAATGCTGTCCGGCAATGTGTTCGGCCTGTTCTGAGCTGCTGGCCCAGCCGACCATGATGTGGGATTCGGTTTCTATTTCGTACAGTGCCATTGTGAAGACTCGATCTGAATTCGAATTGATGACAGGACGTGGCGGCACTCACACAGGATTGCCAGACAGGGCTCCGGCTCGGTCATGCTGCCCGGATTCTAAAGAATTCCGGGGCCGCATTCTTTCCACTGCTCGGCGATCTGTGTTTTTCCTGCGAGGATTTTCCGGTGCGACCCTCTGCGCAGGCACAATTGTGTCAGTTGTTCTTTGTGGGCATCGTCGTCACTCAGGATGCCGCCCGTTCGCCGTCCGTACATGCTGCGGATCCGGGCCGTCGGCCGTCGAATAAAGCCAGCAGGGCGGGCAGCAGAATCACATCGCCGGGCAGTGCCGAACACATCGTAATGGCTGTCAGTTCGGCAAAACGGCGAGTCGGAACGAAGTCTGAAAAGATCAGCACGCTGAGGCCGCTCACCACCAGCACGCTGGTCAGGACGATCGCGCGGCCACTGGAAAACAGCGTGGCCTGAATGGCTTCCCGGGCCGATGTCCGTTTTCGTTCATCCCGGTAACGGGCCAGAAAATGGATGGTGTCGTCGACGGCGATCCCCAGGCTGATGGCGAACACGATCACATTTCCCGCCGTCAGTTCGTAGCCGCGCAGGTGCATGTAGCCCAGCGTCATGATCAGGGGAAACATGTTCGGGACGGACGCGATCAGTCCGATCTTCAGGGAACGGAACAGCAGCGTGATCAGCAGAAAGATCACACCGGAGGCCGCGATCAGTGAATAGAACAGATCGCGGACAAAGGCGTCCATGCAGATCGCGTGCAGATAGGCGTCGCCCGTCACGGAAAACGCAATGTCTTCCGGCAGCTCCTGATTCAGATGCATTGACACTTTGCGAATCAGATCCTTCATCCCCGCGCTGCCGACATCGCGGATCCGCATCATCACCCGAGCGGCCGGCTGGCCGTCGGCCAGAAATGCGGACGTCACGTCCTGATTGTCCAGCTGTCGCAGCGCCAGCTGCACGCGCTGCAGTGACTTTGCCGCCTCAGCCGGGTCGCTGACCAGCGTACGGCCGTGGTCGAACACAGAAAGAAATTCAATGTAGTCGCGATAAAAGGTGATGCGATCGTCCTGCGGCAGAATTTCCCTCAGCCGCGACAAAGCCGCGGCCAGATCTTCGTCGAACAGACGCTCACGGGTTTCTGCCCGCAGCTGTACTTCCAGAGAAATCAGCCCCGACATTCGCTGGTCCATCTTCCGGACGGTCTGAATGGTGGGGTGATCGCCGTCATAGGTTTCCAGCATGTACGAATTGATCGCAATATTCCGACAACTCCACAGGGTCCATGCGGCCAGCAACAGATGGAGCGTGACGATCGCGGCTGAGTTACGTGAGATCACTGCTCCGAACGTTCGCCACATGCCGTCCAGCCGTGATGTGGCGGGACGGTCTGTGCTGCTTTGATCTGCCCGGTCTGCGTGCCCTGCTGATGCCCTTTTGTGGTGGGCACTGCCGGCACCTTCGGCACAGTCGGCCCCGTTCGCACTGCTGTCGGTTTCTGAACGGACGATGGGCGGCCTGTTGTCGGACGCGACCGTGCGGCTGTTCGGCCCGATGACAGACAGAAGACGGCGAGTCAGCTGCGGCTGCCGGGTTCCGCTGCGTCGTGCCAGAGCCGGGCCGCACAGGACAAGCGTCTGCGGCAGAATCAGCATCAATGCCGCGTAGCAGCAGATCATACCGCCCGCGGCCTGCAGCGCCAGCGACTGCAGCAGTTCGGCCCGGGCGATCAGCAGGCTGCCGAATCCGATACCGCTGGTGGCGAGTGTCAGAAAACAGGTTCTGCTCATTTCGTGCATGGTTGATCTTGCGCAGGATTCCAGATCGCGGCCCGACTGCCGCACCTCGACCTGAAACCGACTCAGCACATGCACATTGTTGGCCGCGGCCACGATCAGCAGCAGCGCCGGAATCATGTTGCTCATGACCGAAAACGTCACGTTCAGCCAGCCCATGAACCCCATTGTGAGGGCCACGGTGGACAGAGCGGAGAACAGAGACAGCATAGTGACGCTGAAGCTGCGAAACATCAGCAGCGAAACCAGCAGAAACAGAGCACTGCAGACGGGGACCATCTGCATCTGGTCGCGCAGGATGCTGTCGATCACATCGACACGGATCGCCGGTACTCCGGACATGGAGGTCATGGTGCCGTCCGGCAGCGGTAGTCCGGCCAGCGTGTGTTCGATGCTTCTGACGCGCGCCGTGGCCCGGGTAATTGTTCGGTCATCCGGATCAAGATCGACCAGGGTCATCATCAGCTGCCGGTCCTGACTCACCAGGGTATCGTTCAGCAGGGGGACCCGTTCCAGCCGCCGCGCCACGTAGTCTTCGTTGCCGTAATAGTCCGGCGCCAGAAATGGTGACCAGGTCACGTGTGTGTTGCCGTCCAGACTGACGCGGGGACGTTCCAGAGTGACAATCGATGTCACCTCACGCACGCCGTCCAGCGTCTCAGCAGCGGCGGCCAGTCGACTCATCCAGTTCAGGCAGTCTTCACGGATCAGAGAACGACCATCGGTGGATTCCAGCAGAATCAGCACGATGCTGTCTTCGAAGCGAAACAGTTTCTTGTGAGCTTCGCAGAAGGCGACAGCGTTGTCGGCTCCGACGTAGACCTGTTCCGGAGAGAAGTCAATCTTCAGACGCAGCGTTCCCAGCGAGATCACCAGCGTGGCGATGAGCACGACCAGCAGCGACGATCGGGGACAGGCGATCAGAAAATTGAACAGACGGGACATCAGCAGGCGGTTCGCTTTCAGTCCGTGAGTGGCTCTGGTTCAAAATCCGACGTATTCACCCAGCCGGCCCTGAGTTCCTCGCCGGCCATGAAACGCCGGTAGAATCCCTGTCCCCTGCGGTCGGCATAGGGAAACTTCTCGAAGTAGTCCGCGGGTCCTTTGATGCGGGGATCATCTTCGTCCCGCAGTCGCTGCAGCAGTTGTTCTTCCATGAGTTTCCGGACAGCGGCAAAGTTCGGGTTGGCGGCAAGGTTGTTCAGGCAGTAGCGGTCATCCTGCAGCCGATAGAGTTCCTCAGCAGGCCGTTTTCCGAAGGCCATCTGCCAGCGGCCGGCGATATCCGTTCCGTATCGCCGACCGTTCAGCAGTTCTGTTTTAGTGGGACTGCCGTCACAGTTCAGGTATCCGGTTTCCGGGTTTCCGGCAGGCCACCGCGCTGGTTCGTAATTTCGAATGTACAGGAACCTGCCATCCACGATGCCGCGCATGGGATAACCCTGATCGTCAGGCCGCCCGACGTCGTGGCGTTCTTTGCCGAAGACGACGAATTCACGGTGAGGTGACGGTTGCTCGGTACCGGCAAACAGGGGAAACAGAGATCGGCCGACGGTTGGTGCCATGCCCGAGTCATTCCAGTTCAGTTCAGCGGCCTGCAGAAACGTGGGCGCAAAATCAACAAAGCTGACCAGGTCTGTGACCACGCGTCCCGGCGAGCTGATTCCATCCGGCCACATGATCGCCAGCGGAAGATGGTTGCTCATTTCATATTCCTGCCCCTTGACGCGGGGAAACGGCATCCCGTTGTCCGCGGTGACGACCACCATGGTATTGCTGAGCTGCCCGCGGTCTTCCAGCAGTTTCAGCATCCGTCCCAGATGGTGATCAAAGTGTTCGATTTCCAGTGCGTAGTCGAGCAGGTCGTTGCGGATGACTTCGTTGTCCGGCCAGAACGGTGGAACTTCGTCAATGTCCTGCAGCGACTTGCCGCCCACGCTGACGCCGGTGCCGTATTCATAACCGCGGTGAGGGTCGGTGGACCCATACCAGAAGCACCAGGGGCGTTCTTCGTTTTCGTCGGCGTCCAGAAAAGTTTCAAAGTTGCCGGCATAGTCATTGCTGCTGATGGCCTTTGTCGGAGGTTTCAGCTTTCTGCTGCTGAAGTTCATCCCCGTCAGTCGTCTCTGCCGGCCGTCTGTGGTTTTGGCAATTCCCGGCGCCCAGCCCTTGCCGGTGTAGCCCACGTGATAGCCATGTTCAGCCAGTACTTCGGGGTACGTGCGAAACTGAGCAGGAAAAAAAGGCCAGTGGTTACAGGCTTCTTCCAGCTGCCATGTGTTGCGTCCCGTCAGAATACAGGCTCGTGACGGGGCACACTTGGCGTTTGGCGTGTAGGCGTTCAGAAACAGCAGGCCCTGTTTCGCGACGCGGTCAAAGGCCGGTGTGTGTACCCACGAACAGCCGTAGGCGCCGGCGTGCATCCACGACTGGTCATCGGAAATGCAGAACAGAATATTCGGGCGGTCAGCAGCCTCAATGGACGGGGCTGAAGCGGACAGGATAGAAAACGCCAGCAACAGCAACGGCAAAAGGATGGGATTAATGATTTGCGGCATATGTCACCTGATATCCTGACGAAACAAGAGCTGCTCAGATGTTGACGATCAGCGGGCGGTTTCGCCAGTGAACACCCCGACCAGACCCGGGTTTCGCAATGTCTTTGCACATGCTGCCCGGGAAACGCATAATATCATCGATAGAGCCGGGGACCTGAAGCTATTGCAGTCTTCCCCGTTTGTGCGCGCAGGACTCAAACCCGATTCCCGGCCTGTAAACTGTCCGGGGCATGGATTTTCTGAGGCATTGATGCGAAATCACAAGTCACAGATGTGTCGCTGGCTGCTGGTTTCACTGCTTTGCGGGGGAATCGTCCCACGACTGGCGGCGGACGATCCACTGACCGACGCGTCGGGGCACAGCATCACAGAATTTCTTCGTACCTATTGCGCCGCCTGTCATGACGCTGAATCTAAATCCGGCGGCCTTTCACTGATGGAAGAATCGCTCAGATCCGTGCCGCAGCATCCGGAGATCTGGGAGTCGGTCATCCGGAAGCTGAAGACTCGCCAGATGCCGCCGCCAGGCGAGGAGCGGCCTAAGGAGGCTACTTACGACCTCGTACTGTCTGAGCTGCAGCAGCAGCTCGATCTCGCGGCGGCCGTCGATCCCCGTCCGGGGCGTACGGATACCTTTCGGCGACTTACCCGGACGGAATATGGCAATGCCATCCGTGATCTGCTGCATCTGCAGATTGACGCGGCCGCGCTGCTGCCGAAAGACGAAGTCAGTCACGGCTTCGACAACATCACGGTGGGGGAACTGTCGCCGACACTGCTGAACCGATACATCAGTGCTGCGCAGACCATCAGTCGGCTGGCGGTCGGTGCATCCGCCAGCCCGGGCGTCGGCGATACCATTCGGCTGCGCCCGGATATCACTCAGGAAGAACACGTCGCCGGTCTGCCGCTGGGAACTCGCGGTGGTGTGCTGATCCCTTATCACTTTCCGGCGGACGGCGAGTACAACATCCGGGTGCGGCTGATGCGCGATCGCAATGAACATGTCGAAGGTCTGAAGCGAGAACATCAGCTTGAAATTCTGCTCGATCGCGAGCGGGTCGCGCTGCTGCCGATCCGGCCTCCGAAGAACGCCACTCAGCATCAGACCGCCGATGCTCATCTGCAGGCGCGCGTGCGCGTGACGGCCGGCCCGCACGATCTGGGGGTGACATTTCTGAAGAAACCGTCGTCGTTGATCGAAACAAAGCGGCAGCCGTTTCAGGCTCACTTCAACTTCCACCGTCATCCGCGGCAGTCGCCGGCGGTGTACGAGGTCACTGTGACGTCTGAATCGATTTCAGCTGAGTCGCCTTCTGATCAGTCGGCTTCAGATGATCCGGCAGCGAGCACATCCGGTCGCCACGGTCTGCTGACCTGTCGACCGAAAACACCGGACGATGGCGAAGCCTGTGCCCGGCAGATTCTGAGCCCTTTGCTGCGTCGCGCCTATCGGCGACCGATTCACGAAGAGGATCTGGTTCAGCCGCTGAAGTTTTATCGCAACGCCAGTGCGATCGATGGCTTCGACGCCGGCATTGAAAGTGCGCTGAGTTCCATTCTGGTCAGCCCGCAGTTTCTGTTTCGGATTGAACGGGATCCGTCCGGCGCGGTTCCGGGAAAGCCGTACCACATCAGCGATGTGGAACTTGCCTCACGCCTGTCGTTCTTTCTGTGGAGCAGTCTGCCGGACGATGAGCTGCTGCAGCTGGCAGAAGATGGCCGGCTGCGCGATCCTCGGGTCATGAAGGCTCAGGTGCAGCGTATGCTGGCGGATGAACGATCATCTTCACTGGTGACCAGTTTCGCCGGTCAGTGGCTGTACCTGCGAAATCTGGAAACGCTGACGCCCGACCTGCGCCTGTTTCCGGATTTCGATCACAACCTGCGCGAAGCCTTTCGACGCGAGACAGAACTGTTTTTTGAGAGTATCGTCCGCGAAGATCGCAGTGTGCTGGACCTGCTGCGGGCGGACTACACGTTTCTGAACGAACGGCTGGCAAAGCATTATGGCATTCCGCATATCTACGGCAGCCGCTTCCGAAGAATCCGCCTGCCGCCGGACAGCCAGCGCGGCGGGCTGTTGCGACACGGCAGCATACTGACCGTGACGTCCTACGCCACTCGCACGTCTCCCGTGATTCGTGGCCACTGGATTCTGGAGAATCTGATCGGTGCTCCGCCTCCGCCGCCCCCGGACGATGTTCCTGCGCTGAAGGACAATACGGTCGCGGCCAGTCTGTCTGTGCGGGAGCGTCTGACGGCTCATCGGGCGAACCCGGCCTGCGCCAGCTGCCACGACCTGATGGATCCGATCGGCTTTTCGCTGGAAAATTTTGACGCCATCGGGCGGTGGCGCGAAACGGAAGCCGGCCAGCCGGTGGATGCCTCGGGGGGATTGCCCGACGGCAGTGAATTTTCAGGTGTGGACGGCCTGGAACAGGGAATACTAGGCCGCCCGGAGCTGTTTGCTGGTACACTGACGGAAAAGCTGCTGACCTTCGGGCTGGGGCGAGGCGTCAGTGATCTGGATGCGCCGGCAGTGCGAAAAATTGTGCGCGATGCGGCGGCCGACGACTATCGGTTCTCGTCGATCGTGCAGGGTATCGTCGACAGTGTTCCGTTTCAGATGAGGATGCCAGAATGATCATCACCAGGAAAGCACTTCCCCGACGCACCTTTCTGCACGGACTGGGTGCTGCTGTCGCCCTGCCACTGCTGGATGCCATGGTTCCGTCGATGACCGCCTGCGCGGATACCGTGGCGGCGCCGTCTCGACTGCGGCGCATCGGCTATGTGTACATGCCGATGGGCTGTGACGTGACTCGCTGGACACCACCGAACCCGGATTCGCTGGACGAACTGTCCCCGACTCTAAGTCCGCTGGAACGTGTCAGAAATCAGGTGACGGCAATCACGAACCTGGAACTGCGGAATGCCTATCCGGGAACTCATGCGACTTCAAATTCGGCGTTTCTGAGCGCTGCCACGGCCCGTCGCACCGAAAGCACCGACTATTATCTGGGAACCACCGTGGATCAGATCGCGGCCCGCGCGATCGGATCACAGACCCAGCTGCCGTCGCTGGAACTGGCCATGGACCTGCTGGCGACGGTCGGGCAGTGCGACAACGGATATGCCTGCGTCTATCAGAACAACCTGTCGTGGTCGTCACCGACGACCCCCCTGCCCGCAGAAGCTCATCCGCGACTCGTGTTTGAAACGCTGTTCGGCGACGGAGGCACGGTGGCACAGCGTCAGGCGGCGCTGGCTCGACGATCCAGTCTGCTGGATTCCATCACAGAAGAAATAACGCGACTGAAGAACTCGCTGGGACCTGCAGACCAGAACCGACTGACACAGTATCTGGACAGCATTCGGGAAGTCGAACGCCGTATTCAGCGGGCAGAAGCAGATACCAACGATAATCCACTGCCCGATCTGGATCGACCGCAGGGCGTTCCTGCGGCCTATGCCGATCACGCCCGACTGATGTTCGATCTGCAGCTGCTGGCATTTCAGGGTGACATCACACGGGTGATCACCTTTCAGCTGGCGCGGGAAACAAGTAATCGTACCTATCCGGAAATCGGCGTTCCGGAACCGCATCATCCACTGACACATCACGGTAACGATCCGGACAAGATTGCCAGGGTTGCAAAGATTAATCAGTTTCACGTGTCGCTGTTCGCTGAATTTCTGGAGAAGATGCAGGCCACTCCGGAAGCGGGCGGCACGCTGCTGGATCATTCGCTGTATCTGTACGGCAGCGGGATGGGCAATCCCAATGTGCACGATCACAACAATCTGCCGATTCTTGTCGCCGGTGGTGCAGCGGGCCGGATGCGCGGCGGGCGACATCTTCAGTTCAGTCAGTCCACGCCGCTGGCCAATCTGCATCTGACACTGCTGAACAAAGTGGGTGTGCCGCTGGAATCGTTTGCGGACAGCAATGGTCAGGTGGACGAACTGTTCGGAGCCGTCGAACTTTAAGCGAGAACAGATGACAAAACTTCGATCCACGGTGCTGCTGTTTCTGCTGATCGGGGCTGTCGCTGCCGCACACCTCTCAGACGCCGCTGTGGCTGATGCCGCTGTGGCTGATACCGCGGTGGCCAACACCGCTGTGGCCGACGCCGCCGAACGAGCGGATGCTGTCGGCGTCAGAAAGCTGGTGATGGCTGGTGCCGATGTCAATGCGACTCAGGTCGACGGGATGACGGCCCTGCACTGGGCCGTGTATCACGACGATGCAGACACTGCATCGCTGCTGCTGCAGGCTGGAGCTCAGGCTGACACTGCCACTCGGTACGGCGTCACCCCCCTGGCACTGGCCTGTCTGAATGGAAGAGCGGAAATTGTCGAACAGCTGCTGCAGGCCGGGGCCGACGCCAATGCTGAACTCGATGGAAGCGAAACCGCGCTGATGACAGCGTCCCGAACGGGGCGTCTGAAGCCGGTTGAGCTGCTGCTGAAGCACGGGGCGGATGTGCAGGCCACCGACTGGAAGGGGCAGACCGCTCTGATGTGGGCATCAGCGGAAGGGCACGCCGATGTGGTGGCCGCTCTGCTGACTGCCGGGGCCGACCATACAGTCCGTCTGAAGTCCGGCTTTACGCCTCTTTTTTTTGCCGTTCGGGAAGGCCGAACGGACGCCGCGTTTGTGCTGCTGGACGCCGGAGCGGATATCAACGGCGTCATGCAGGTTCAGCGTGGCGGCGGCAAGGCGCCTCGCAACGGAATGAGTCCGCTGGTGCTGGCGGTTGAGAACGGTCATTTTGAACTGGCGGTGGAACTGCTGAAGGCCGGTGCCGACCCGGACGATCAGCGTTCCGGATATACCGCGCTGCACACCGTTACCTGGGTTCGCAAGCCTGATCGAGGAGATAACCCCGAAGGCGATCCGTCGCCGCTGGGATCCGGCGTTCTGGACAGTCTGCAGTTTGTCAGAAAGCTGGTGGAAGCCGGTGGCAATGTGAATGTGCGTCTGCAGCGCGGGCGGTCCGGCCGCGGTCGCCTGAATCAGAAAGGCATGACGCCGTTTCTGATGGCTGCCGACACGGCAGATGTGCCGCTGATGCAGCTGCTGCTGGAACTGGGCGCCGATCCTTCCATCACCAATGCCGACGGAACCACAGCGCTGATGGCCGCGGCCGGCATCGGAACGCTCGCTCCGGAAGAGGAAGCAGGAACGGAAGAAGAAGCGCTGGCGGCTGTCCGGCTGCTGCTGAGTCTCGGTTTTGACGTGAACGCCACCGACCGGAACGGAGAGACAGCCATGCACGGAGCGGCATATGCCAGCTGGCCGGGAATGGCACAGTTTCTGTCAGATCACGGAGCGGACATCGACGTCTGGAATCGGGAAAACAAATACGGCTGGACGCCATTGCGGATTGCTCAGGGGCATCGGCCCGGAAACTTCAAACCCGCTCCGGAGACAATCGCTGCCATCGGACAGATCATGCGGAAAAACGGAGTGAAACCGACAGACGCGAAGCCGTTCCGGGGCGGCGATGAATACCGCACCAAACCGGCCGCGAAGACACCGTAATGTGACAGGCCGACCAGCAAGGCTGGTCGGCCTGTCTTCGGTTTCGTTTGCAGGGTGGCGGCTGCTGCGTTACGCGACGCCGACGCTCCAGCGAGTAAAGCCGGCGGCTTCGAGACCGGCTTCTGACAGTGCCTTTTCCACTGTCTTCTTGTCGTCTTTGGCGAAGGGCTGGTACAGCAGAACGCCCTTTTCCATGTAGAACTTGTTCATCTGGCCGTCGACGATCTTGTCGATGATATTTTCCGGCTTGCCGCTCGCCTTGGCTTCTTCGGTCAGGCGATCTCGTTCGGCCTGTACTTCGGCCTTGTCCAGATCTGCTGCTGTGCAGAAGTCTGGTTTCAGTGCCGCGATGTGCATGGCCACATCCCGCAGAATTTCTGGATTCTTTGCCGTGCCTTTGCCCTGAAACAGAACTCCGGTCTTGTAGTCGTGGTGAATGTAGCCACCGACCGGTCCGGTCACGCGTACCACGCGGTTGACGACCGTCTTTTCGCGAATCTTGTTGACGAAGTCTTCGTACATGGACTGCAGGGTTTCTGAGGAACCATCCGGCGTCTGGCTCATCAGTGCTTCTGCCGAATCAGCGCCTGGTCCGTTCAGCAGCTGGCTGGCCATGGCGGTACCGAGGGCGAGCAGTGCTTCGCCGGTGGCGACAGGGGCGGATTCGCACTGGATTTCGACCATTGCGGCTTCTGAACCGTCGTCGTTGATGGCCAGAAAGATGCGACCTTCTTCGGTTGCGTTGTCAGACCGCTTGTCCTGAATCTTTTTGAACTGTTGTTTCAGGATATCCACGGCTTTTTCGGCGTCACCGCCAGCTTCAACCAGTGCCTTCTTGCACTCCATCATTGGAAGGTCGGTGCGTTCTCGCAGTGCCTTTACAGCAGCAGCAGTGATCTCTGCCATTTCAAAATCTCCTTGGGTTGGTTAACCGGCCATGGGTCGGCCAACAGCTTTTCCTGTTCGGGTATGCAGCAAGGGTCCGGGCGACAGAGTCCGTGTCAGCGGGGGCCCTCGGGAACTGAAGTACCGGTCTGGACCGACCGGGAATAACATTTGAGTCAGATGCTTCAGGAGCACCGCCGAGCAGCCCGTTTTCATGCGAAAACGGGGCTCAGCCTGTTGTGCTGCCGGTGACTATCCGATGTTGGGAACGGCTTTGGGTTCCTCGCCCGGATCGACCTTCCGAGGTTCGTTCGGTCGCAGTGACTTGCCCTGCTTGATGGCATCGCACAGGTGTTGAGCCACCAGGCGAATGGACCGCAGGCTGTCATCATTGCCGGGGATCGGCAGGTCGACGGAATCCGGATCCGAGTCCGTATCGATCAGGGCGACGACCTTGATGCCCAGCAGGCGAGCTTCGTGAACCGCGTTCTTTTCCTTGTTGGGATCGACCACGACCAGACATTCGGGAAGCCGGTTCATGTCCCGAATACCGTTCAGGTTTCGGTAGATCTTGCGGTATTCACGCATCAGCGTGGACTGCATTTTCTTGCTGTAGGATTCCAGTTCACCGGATTCCCGCATGGCTTCCAGTTCTTCCAGTCGCTTCAGGCGACTGCGAACGGTGCGAAAGTTGGTCAGCGTTCCCCCCAGCCAGCGTTCTGTGCAGAACGGCATGCCGCATTCGCCTGCCAATTCTTCCAGTGAGGCGGCCGCCTGTCGCTTGGTGCCGACGAACAGCACCAGGCTGCCATGAGCGGCGACTCGCATCAGGTACTTCTTCGCGCGAATAATGCCGCGAATCGTTTCCTTGATGTCGATGATATGGATCTGATTACGTCGACCGTAGATATACGGTCTCATTTTGGGATTCCAGCGGCTGGCACGGTGTCCGTAGTGGACGCCTGCATCCAGAATCTCTTTCACAACAATCTCAGCCATAGCCGATCTCCTGTTAATCAGCGAACGTTGCCGGTGAAGAGGGCAGCGACCGCGTCAGAAACCACAAACAGGGCCTCTGAACAGAACAATTGTGTGTCATGCTGAAGTTCGAGTAAATCGGTCTCCAACAAACAACACGTCACCGAAAACGGGCGGTGAACGGTTCCCGGCGAAGCTCAACGCTGAGCTTCGACCTGCGTTTGAAGCGGGGCAGAATACCGGCCCGACTGCGCCGCGTCAAACAGCGTTTTGTCCGATCCCGGACAGAAGACAGCATTCTCAGCCGGCCTGCTTCTGCCGTCGCATTCACAGACGGTCTTACCCCGGAATCAAAGGCCATCTGTGGTGGAATCTGAATCTGATCGGCGGGAGACTGCCCCGGGATCACCCGGATGAAGGAATTCTCGCAGATTTTCGCCATGGGCGGCGATCAAGCACAGCAGGCCCGAAAATCGCGGCGGAATTCTGCGTTCTGTGTAGAGCAGGTCAACTTGCCGGACGTCGCCATTTCACTCAATTCACGCATCCGGCGGGTTGTCGGCATCGAGACGGTTGAAGAATTCAACGGAAAACGCAATGCTTCCCGCGTTGGTGGTTTTCCCGCGCGTCCGGACTGACGGACGACCGGGCATGCTGTCTGGTGGATCTCGACCGCTGGTTTCGACACGTTGTCCGGGACCGAATGTCGACTGACGGTTCTGATTTAAAGAAGGTCTAATTCATGTCAATGTATGTTGGTGAATCACTTGTCGGTGATGGAAACGAAGTGGCACACATCGATCTGCTGATCGGTGACAAGAGCGGTCCTGTCGGAGTTGCCTTCGCCAACGCTCTGGCTGATCAGAAGATGGGGCACAGCAATCTGCTGGCTGTTCTTGAGCCTAATCTGGCGGTCAAGCCGTCGACTGTGATGATCACCAAAGTGACCATTAAGGGAGCAAAACAGGCCGTTCAGATGTTCGGCCCGGCTCAGAAGGCCGTTGCCGACGCTGTTGCAGACTGTGTCAAGTCCGGCGTTATCCCCAAGGATCAGTGCGATAATCTGTGCATCGTCTGCGGCGTGTTCATTCACTGGCAGGCCGAAGATGACAAGAAGATCTACGAATACAACTACGCCGCGACCAAGGAATCCATCGAACGAGCAATGAAGAACGCTCCCTCAGTGGACGACATGCTGGCCAAGCGAGACACCGCGTCTCACCCATTTTACCAGGGCTGATTGCCCTGCCCGGCCGGTCCAGACCGGCCGTTCACTACGTCCCTTGACGCGACGTAGTACTGGAACTGTGTCCTCTGCACCGGGCACTCGGAAAACGGTCGAGTTTCCTTCGGGAAACCGGCCGTTTTTTGTATGCGCCCACTGTTTGTATGCGCCCACGGGTAGTGGCGGCTATTTCTTGCCCAGAGCCCGCTGTTCCCGGAAAAACTGCTGCAAAATGGCTTTGCAGTCTCCGCTCATGACGCCGCCAAGAACCGCTGCCTGATGATTCAGCCGAATATCCGACGTGATCTGAAACAGCGTGTCGCAGCCTCCTCCTTTCGGATCCGGGGTCCCATACACGACAAACGGAATGCGTGACTGCACGATGGCCCCCGCGCACATCGGACAGGGTTCCAGAGTCACATACAGCGTGCAGTCCAGCAATCGCCAGGATCCCAGATACTCAGCCGCCTGAGTGATCGCAATCATTTCGGCGTGAGCCGTGGGGTCCTTCAGCGTTTCCCGCTGATTATATCCTTCAGCGATGATGCGGTCGTTGTGCACGATCACCGCGCCAACAGGGACCTCCTGCTGGTCATAGGCGGCGACGGCCTGGTCGAGCGCTTTCTTCATCCAGATATCGTGCGGTTGCAGTGGGTTGACCGGAAGATCGCCGGGTACCGGGGCATTACCGGACATGAAGGCTTCCTGTTTGATTCATGGCGGGATGTGACAGCGACGCTGCCTGACCCATCCCGGCGGTTTTGTAAGAACTACAGTCCGCTTCCGTTGTAGAAATTGCAACCTGGCAGGCTGTTCCCCGTGATTGGGGTGTTGTCGGAAAATTTGTGGTCCCGCGTTGATGAGCGTAAGTGTCTTGTCTGGTTGATGTTATGGCTCTATGTGTGCTGAATATTCCTGTTGTCGGCATCGTTTGGCATCATCCTTGCATTATTTCGTGGGCAGAGAGAGACGGTTCGGAGTGAGATCCCGGACCCATCGCTGCCTTGAGAAAGCAGCCCATGCCGACAGGCATGACGAGAGAGAGTGAGGCTCGCCTGAGAAACGAGCCCATTGATGACGCGAGGCATGCTCTTCAGGCCTGAGAAACCTGAATGCCTCCCCTGAAAAAGGCCATCGGATTCTTTGAATTCCGATCGGCCTTTTTTCTTTGCGCCGACAGGGTGTCTACCGGCAGGATAATGAAGGCAGACATCAGCATCAGCAGCGAGAATGAGCGGGCAATCGGCGTCACTCGGGATAGCCGCATGGCTGAGGACTTTCCACACGGGCTGTCGGTCAGCGCACCAGGCCGCCGGGGCGTTTTGGTCGCGCGGTTTCTGAATCGCTATTTCCGCGTCGTGATCCCTGCTGCTTCGACGCGGAGCCGCGCGCCGGTTGCTGTCCCGTTGGGACAGGGCCTGTGCCGGCGTTACTGTTCAGAGTCGTTGACTGTGGTGATCGGCACCTTCCGGGCGATGCGTTTCATCAGTCCCTTCAGTACCTTGCCGGGGCCGACTTCGTAGAACTCCGTGCATCCGTCATCAAGCATTCGGCGGATCGAATCCTCCCAGCGCACCGGGTGCAGCACCTGACGAATCAGAATATCCCGGATTTCTTCCGGGTCGGTATGCACGTCGGCGTCCACATTGGAGACGACGGGCAGGTCGGGTGAGCGAATCTGTGTGTCGCTGAGCACTTCGGCCAGCTGCTCATCGGCGGGCTTCATGATGGGCGTATGGAAGGCGCCGGCAACGGCCAGCGGGATCGCGCGGCCACCTTCTGCTTCCGCAATTTCGGCAGCCCGTTCGCAGGCGGCGTTTTCTCCGCTGATCACGATATTGCCCGGGCACAGGTAGTTGGCAATCTGGATGGAACCCTGTCCCGAGGCCTGGTCGCACACCTGCTGTACCTTATCGCGATCCATCAGCAGAATGCTGACCATGCCGGAAGGAGTGGCGTCGGCGGCGGCCTGCATGGCCTGACCGCGGCGCTGGACCACCTTCAGGCCGTCTTCGAAGGACATGGCGCCCGCAAACACCAGAGCCGTGTATTCTCCCAGACTAAGACCGGCCGCCATTTCGCACCCGAGCACAATATCCGGAGAATCCGTTCGCAGCTTTTCCAGTGCCGCCAGGCTGGCGACAAACAGCGCCGGCTGGCTGTAGATGGTCGAATCCAGATCTTCGGCCGGGCCTTCGATGCACAATTTGGCAAGGTCATAGCCGAGAATCTGCTGCGCCTGATCGAACAGCGCTCGAGCTGCCGGGTACTGCTGAATCAGGTGTCGACCCATACCGACGTGCTGAGCACCCTGACCTGGAAAGAGTAATGCGATTTTTGACATGATCCGGACTCCGGGGGGCGGATGGCGAAATCGGACGATTCACGGTGAACCCTGCCGACCGCAGGGCAGGAAGACGCCCGCCTTGATTATGAGGTAAACAGCTGAGCAAACCGTTGCCGCGGGGGCTGGCCGACGAGACCGTTCAGCAGCGTGCTCACCCCGGCCTGAGGCCCGGGCGGGCCGGTCTTCCTCTAACCCGCTTCGGGCTGTCCCTGGCTGGTGGTCAGTGCGGCGGTTGTCAGCTGGCTGACAATTTGAGCATTGATGTGGTGCGCCTTCAATTCCATGGCCATTTTCAGCGCATTTCGGATGGAATGAGAGTCGCTTGAGCCGTGACAGATGATGCAGCTTCCGTCGATTCCCAGCAGCGGGGCTCCGCCGGATTCCTGATAGCGATACTTCTGGCTCAGCTGGTAAAGCACCTGCCCTGCCTTTTCTCGTTCTTCTGTCAGCGATTCGGTAATTGTGCTACCGACGGTCCGCAGCATGAACTCAGCCATGCCTTCGCTGACTTTCAGGATGATGTTGCCCACAAATCCTTCACAGATCAGTACGTCGGCGTCACCGTGATACAGGCCACGGCCTTCGACATTGCCGACATAGCTGTCTCGCAGCGACGACGCGGCCAGAAACTGATGGGTATCCCGGTAAAGGTCGTTGCCCTTGCCTTCTTCGCTGCCGATGTTCATCAGCCCGATGCGCGGGGTTGAAATACCCAGAATCTCACGGGCATAAATGCTGCCCATGACGGCATACTGAAACAGGTGCTCCGGACGGGCGGCGGGGTTCGCTCCCACGTCCACCAGCACACTGTTGCCCTTCAGGTTGGGCAGCGTGACGGCGATTCCCGGTCGTTTGACACCCTTTAGAAACAGACGCGTGCGCAGCCCTGCCGCGACCACTGCGCCGGTATTTCCTGCACTGACCAGAGCATCCACCTCTTTGGTGGCCATCAGCTGCCAGCAGCGGGCAATGGAGCAGTTCGGCTTGGCTCGAAGTGCGACCGTGGGCTTTTCTTCCATGCCCACCACGCCGTCGGATTCCACGATGGAAATCCGGTCTGAATCGGCACCAGCTTCGGCCAGACGGGATTCCAGCACATCACGATCGCCGACCAGGACGACGTGCAGGCTGTCAGACTGCGATATGGCTTCAATGGCACCCAGGACGTTGGGATCGGGAGCATGGTCGCCGCCCATCGCGTCCAGCGCGATTCGCATCACGGCTAGTCCTCATCATCCACGGTCATTGTTCGACCCTGGTAATAACCACAGGTCGGGCAAACGACGTGCGTGGGGACAGAGGATCCGCACTGGGAGCACCGCGCCAGCTGCAGCGGCTTCACCGCGTTATGGCTGCGACGCTTTCTGGAACGGGTCTTGGATTGTCTTCTCTTGGGGACTGCCATGATTGTCAGGTCCGAAACGAAACTCTTGGCTGCTTTTTGTTAGGACTGGTCTCTGGACAGCAGATCATCCCGAGACTACACGCAAAACCCGTGTCATCGGCCGTTCAACAGGGCCGCCCCAACGGATTCTTGACTGATTCCGGTCGGCCTTCGAAAAGACTCCGGCCCGTATCGATTCACGAAACACTGTTCGGGAATCGCCCTGGCGACGCAACTTCCCGCCCGCCAGTGACTTGTGGTCGAAAGACGCGGGATAGTGGCGTTTTACGGGTGAAGTGTCAAGCACTGATTCGGGCAGCTTACCGAACCGGACAGGAAAACTCAGTCTCGTGGTTGTGAAAACCGCTGGAATTCGCAAAGCTCCGACGGTGGTGGGCTGCCGGGCCAGCACGGAAGATGGCAGCGACAGGCAGTCTATCCGCAACAAAGGTCCAGACTTATGGCAGTCATCGAAAAACTGGGACAGTTCTATCTGGGGCGGATTCACAATCTCGAAACCGGGGAAACAACTAATCAGGAAGTTCACTACGACGCGAAAGATCTGACGACCCACGCTGTCTGCGTCGGGATGACGGGCAGTGGCAAGACCGGATTGTGTCTGTCGCTGCTGGAGGAAGCCGCTATCGACGGTATCCCCGCTGTCTGTATCGATCCGAAGGGGGATCTGGGCAATCTGATGCTGACTTTTCCGGGGCTGACCGCCGAGGAATTCCAACCCTGGATTGATCCGGCCGAGGCCGTCCGCAAAGGTCTGAACGTTTCCGAATATGCCCGCCAGACGGCCGATCTGTGGCGAAAAGGACTGGCCGAATGGGGCCAGGGCCCCGAGCGAATTCAAAGATTTCGGGACGCTGCCGAAGTCGCCATCTACACGCCGGCCAGCAACGCCGGCCGCCCCCTGACCGTGCTTCGTTCTTTCACAGCTCCCACTGCCGAAATGCTGAATGACGCGGATGCCCTGCGCGAACGCATCATGGCCGCCGCTTCGGGGCTGCTGTCCCTGATGCGCATCGATGCCGATCCGATCAGCAGTCGCGAACATATTCTGCTGTCCACGATTCTGGAATCTGAGTGGCGCCAGGGCCGAGACGTCGATATGGGCCTGCTGATTCGGCTGATCCAGGCACCGCCGTTCCAGAAGGTCGGGTTCCTGGATCTGGAATCCTTCTTTCCCGCGGCAGATCGATTTAAGCTGGCCATGTCGCTGAACAACCTGCTGGCTTCGCCCAGCTTTGCGGCATGGCTGGACGGAGAACCGCTGAATATTCGAAACCTTCTGCATACCCCCGAAGGCCGGCCGCGGGTGGCTATTCTGTCCATCGCTCATCTGTCTGACGAAGAACGGATGTTCTTTGTCACAATTCTGCTTAACGAAGTGGTATCGTGGATGAGAAGCCAGACCGGAACGACCAGTCTGCGTGCCCTGTTGTATATGGACGAGGTGTTTGGCTATTTTCCGCCGACCGCCAATCCTCCGTCCAAACAGCCGATGCTGACGCTGCTGAAACAGGCTCGGGCGTACGGACTGGGCTGCGTGCTGGCGACTCAGAATCCCGTCGATCTGGATTACAAAGGCCTGTCCAATGCCGGCACCTGGTTTCTGGGGCGACTGCAGACCGAACGCGACAAGATGCGCGTGCTGGAAGGTCTGGAAGGAGCCGCCGCTGGTGCCGGTGCGGCCTTCGACAGGCAGAAGATGGAACAGACACTGGCCGGGCTGGGCAGCCGTGTGTTTCTGATGAATAACGTGCACGAAGATCAGCCGATCGTGTTCCGCACCCGCTGGGCGTTGTCGTATCTGCGCGGTCCGCTGTCACGGCCGCAGATCGAGACTTTGATGACCCCGCTGAAGCAGCGCAGCGGTCCGACAGCTGCCATGCCGCTGGCCGGGCTGGATGTCGCGGGTGAACCGCAGAACGATTCCGGTCGTCCGGTGCTGCCGCCCGATATCGAGGAGTTCTTTTTTCCGGTTGGCGGCCGCGGCATGCTGTCGAATCTGGTGTACCAGCCGGCCCTGCTGGGACAGGGACAGGTGCATTTCGTCTCGTCCCGACACGATCTTGACCGCTGGGACCAGGTCACACTGCTGCGACCGGCGTCGGACGACCTGCCGGTTGACTTGTGGCAGGAAGCTGATGAATGGGACGAACCCGATTTTCCGGAACTGCAGACTGAAGCGGAAGCAGACGCGATGTTCGGGCGTGTCGCTTCAGACATCAGTCAGAAAAAGGCTTACTCAAAGTGGTCCACCGCTCTGAAGAATCATCTGTATCGTCATTGCCGTCTTTCGGTCTGGACCTGTCCGGCACTGAAAGCCACTTCGCACGCCGGTGAGTCAGAGTCAGACTTTCGGATCCGCCTTCGTCATTCGGCTCGGGAGCAGCGGGATCTGCTGGTGGAAAAGATGCGTGCCAGATACGCCAGCGGCTTTCGACGGCTGGAAGATCAGATTCGTCGCGCTGAACAGAAAGTTGAACGCGAAAAATCGCAGCAGTCTCAGAAGACGGTGTCTGCCGGGCTGTCGGTGCTGACCAGTATTGCGGGCGCCATTTTCGGTCGTAAGCTCGGCAGTGTCACCAACGTCTCTCGCGCGGGCACGGCCATCCGATCAGTAGGATCCGTCGGGAAGGAAGCCGAAGACGTCCGGCACGCCGAAGAATCACTGGCCGTCCTGCTGAATCGGCGGCAGGATCTTGAGATCGAAGTGGAAGACGAAGTACATCGCATTCAGGGCCTGTTTGATCCGGATCTGATGGAACTGAATCAGACTGCGATCAAGCCGCGCAAGTCTGATATCCGCGTGGAACGGGTCGTGCTGGTCTGGATGCCTTTTATCAGAAGCAGCTCGGGTCCGCCCGAGCCGGCGTTTGAATACTCTGCCCCGGCGCGAGCCGCGATCAGAACCGACTGATCCCGGGCTGTCCGTGGTGTCCGGGATCGATAGCCAGCGGGATCAGCGTACCGCAGGGTAGAAACATCAACTGTGTGACTCGGTCAAATCGACCTGTGTCGGATTCGAGTCCGACAGCCTTACTGCACTGCTCTTATCAAGGAACATATTGTGTCGGGATTTCTGAAGCACATTTCAGCACAGCTGGACGACATTCGTGATCAGGGGCTGTTCAAGGCTGAACGGGTGATTGATTCGCCGCAGAGTGCCGACATCCGGCTGGCCGATGATTCGACCGTGCTGAATCTGTGCGCGAACAATTACCTTGGGCTGGCGGATCACCCCGAGATTCTGAAGGCCGCACATGACGCGCTGGAACGCTGGGGCTACGGGATGGCGTCGGTGCGGTTTATCTGTGGCACTCAGACGGTGCACCGCCAGCTGGAATCCGCCCTGAGCAGTTTTCTGGGGACGGACGACACGATTCTGTACAGTTCGTGTTTCGATGCCAACGGCGGTCTGTTTGAAACACTGCTGGGGCCTGAGGACGCGGTCATTTCAGATCAACTGAACCATGCCAGCATCATCGACGGCATTCGCCTGTGCAAGGCACAGCGGTTTCGGTATCGCAACAACGACATGAGCGATCTTGAAGAGCAGCTGAAACAGGCGTCTTCGGCGCGACATCGTCTGATTGCCACGGACGGCGTGTTTTCCATGGACGGCTACCTGGCCAATCTGCCGGCGATCTGCGAACTGGCCGACCGATACGATGCCAGCGTCATGGTCGATGATTCACATGCCGTTGGGTTCACCGGCCAGCACGGTCGCGGCACTCACGAACATTTCGACGTGATGGACCGCATCGATATCATCACTGGGACGCTGGGTAAGGCGCTGGGAGGCGCCAGTGGCGGATACACAGCGGCCCGCCAGCCCATCGTTGATCTGTTGCGCCAGCGTTCCCGGCCCTACCTGTTCTCAAACACGCTGGCTCCACCGATTGCTGCTGCCACGCTCAGAACGCTGCAGCTGTTGAAGGAATCGGGGGATCTGCGCGATCAGCTGCGCACCAATACCATTTTTTTCCGTCGTGAAATGGCAGCGGCTGGTTTCCAGTTGTTGCCGGGTGAGCACCCCATTATTCCGGTCATGATCGGCGACGCAGCACTGGCCACCCGGTTTTCTGACGAACTGCTGAAGCGCGGCATTTATGTGGTCGGGTTTTCGTTTCCCGTGGTGCCGGCTGGTAAAGCACGCATTCGAACGCAGATGTCCGCCGCGCACAGCCGGGATGATCTGGAACGAGCCGTCACTGCCTTTCAGGAGGTCGGAAGTCAGCTGGGAATTATCTGACGGTCAGGCGCCTTGTCGTGACGCGCATTGTCGTCGCGACTTTACTAAGGACATGAGTATTTTGCCTTGTGAGCCGCGACGCGTCAGCGGCCGGGCCGCGGTACGATGCTTGCATAGATCGCACGTCACACACGGAAGCCGCGTCGTGAGCGGCCCGGTGCCTTACGGCACTCGGCTCACCGTCGTGCGGCCAGGTGCGTTTTGCCTTGTGAGCCGCGACGCGTCAGCGGCCGGGCCCCGGTACGATGCTTGCATAGATCGCACGTCACACACGGAAGCCGCGTTGTGAACGGCCCGGTGCCTTACGGCACTCGGCTCACTCTTGAGTGCTCTGATAGCGACCGGTGTTGACCCCCGAATTTGCGGGTAACGACAAGGGTCAGGCTGCATCGCTTTGTAAGAAGGCTGCTCCTGTCGCGGAGATCGCGGGTTTGTACGTTTTGAACAGGTCCGGACAGCACTGGCCAGCACTGGCCAGCACTGACCAGCATTGACCAGCATTGCTCTATCTTGGCGAAGGCGGCGGCAGCACGGCCCGCGGCCGGCGCGTTCAGTCGGTAAGCATTCGGTTTCGGATCTGGCTTTGAATCGTGAACAGTGTCCGTTCAAGCGTGCTTAGATTCAGGTCCATCTTGCAGATGAAGCCCGCGGCGCCGGCCGCATCGCACTGGTCCTGAATGTCAGCGGCGGTGTCACTGGTCAGAACTACGATGGCAGCGTCCGGATGGATCGCCTTCAGTTTCTGCAGCGTCTCAATTCCCGAACTATCGGGCAGATTCAGATCCAGCAGCACCAGATCGACGGGGCGTTCCGTTTCCAGACTGGCTCTGAACGTGTCGGTGGCGTTGTCGAGTCGCTGGCTTTTTGAAACGTGAATGGCTCGATTGGTTCGTGACAGCAGCCGCACGGTCAGAAACAGGTGAGCCGGGTCATCTTCGACCACCAGAACATGCAGATGACGGGCCGCATGATCGCGCCCCATTTCTCTTAGTATTTCTTCCAGTTCGGCGATGACAGACGACATCGAACTGAAACGGTTGGCGGAATCCCAGGCGGTCATCCGGTTGAGCAGGTTCATTGTTCTGGCGGTGGTGCAGCCGCTGGGCAGTCTGTTAAAGCGACGTCCGACCGTCAGATTCATCATCTTTTCCTGCGTTGTTCTTCCGGCGACGCGAGGTTTGCCCGTCAGCAGATAAAACAGTGTGGTGCCAAGACCGTAAACGTCAATCTGGGGCACACTTCTGGCATTGGGATTGGCCTGTTCCGGCGCCATAAAATCCACGGTGCCGCTCACGGCCCCGCGAACGGGGCAGCCAACGTCCGTACCACCGGCTTCCTGAGACAGTCCCAGATCCGCAACCTTCACGATTCCGCTTTGGCACAACAGCAGATTGCCGGGTTTGACATCGCGGTGAATCACGCCGCGTTCGTGAGCGTGTTCCAGCCCTCGTGCCGCCTGCAGCAGATACTGCAGTGCCACGGCTTCGGACAGACTGCCGTGCAGCCGGACCACGTCCTGCAGGTTTCTGCCGGTAATCAGTTCCATGGCAATGTAATAACGATCGATGCACTCACCGACTTCGTAGGCGACTACGATGTTCGGATGGGCCAGCAGCTGAGCCAGCTGCATTTCCCGGCGGAATCGTGCCTCATGTCTGGTGGCTTTGGGCACCACCTTCAACGCGATCTCATTGCCGCCAGCCAGCTTTCGAGCCCGGTAGACGACACTCATGCCACCAACTCCCAGCACATTCATCAGGGTATAGGGCCCGACTTTCAGCCGGTCTTCCTTACCCCATAACAGGTGCAGAGCCTGATACACGGTCAGCGTCTTCTGAGATACCGCCTGACGCAGCGCGACGGACAGCTGCTGATGTGATTCAATCAGCTGTTCCAGCGTGGCCACCTGCTCAGAAGAAAAGACGCCGACACGGGCGGCTCGCTGAGCAAATTCCTGGGCCGAAACCGCGTCGATTTCCGGTGCCAGCTCTTCCAGATTCAGCACCATGTTATTGTCGAGGACATTGGTCGCGTCGTCGTCCACCGCGGCAGACGGCCGCCATGAGGCCGGTCCGTCCACGTCAGTTTCCGAGCTGCCTGACGCTGCCTGCAGACCGGGCACCAGATCAACGACCAGGCAGCCGATGACGCAGGCCAGCATGATCAGGGTGTTGAGGGACTGATCCACGGTGGCTGCCGACTGCGACCAGACGACCGCGGTCAGAATGCCCAACGCAGCGGCCACGGCGACGCGAGGCCGCTTCGGCAGTCGACGACTCAGCCATAGCAGACAAATCGCGGCGGGCGACGTCCACGCAGGCAAAGTGATCGCGGCGACAGGCAGCAGACTGGCTGTCAGTGGTGGGGCAAGCAGATACAACGGCGGCTCCTGAGTTCCGGCAAACCAAGGAGCGATCAATGATGAAGGTAACTTCCAGCCAGAAGGCCTCGATCGCGGTAGGTATATTGAGCAGCGACAAGTGGCTTAGAGCGATTTCGCTGCGTATACCTGAACACATGCTACCGTCGCCGCCGACCGTCCCATCGGGAAATGCACGGCGGCACCGCCTTTTTTCCGGTGGTCGATGTTACCGGCGGCTTTGTTCACTGTCTGTTCACACGCCGGTGCGGGATCGCCCTGCACCTGCGTGTAGCTGGAATTGCCTGGATCAGGCTTCCGCGGGTCACAGATGCGTGACGGGACGGATGACGGGACGCGAGCTCGGCTGCCTGGCAGCCCGTCCGGCTACGTCTGTATGACGGACCTCCAGGTCCGTCACTGTCAAAAACTGTCAATATTTTCGATCAAGCCTTGCAGGCCGTCGCACGAAAATCTTCGGTATCCGGACAGGCTGACAGGGAGCGGGGTCCGAGTCTCACGGCCGAGGACACGGATGGGGGGGGCTGGCATCTTTCGGAAGTGCGGTCGGCGTGAATCGCTTCAGGCGGGTACCGGGACAGTGGTCGCGGCCAGCGTGTCGTATGCTGAACGCAGCAGTTCCTCTGTTTGTTCAAAGCTGATGCAGCCGTCCGTGATGGACACTCCGTATTCCAGTGAACTCGGGTCCGGTCCGAGCTGCTGCTGGCCGGCCTTCAGATTGCTTTCCAGCATCAACCCGACAATCGTATCATTGCCGGCGGCGCGCTGGGCGATCACATTATTCCAGACGTCGGGCTGACGAGTGTAGTCCTTGTTGGAATTGGCGTGGCTGCAGTCGACCACAAAGCGCGGGGGCAGATTGGCTTCCTTCAGCAATCTGCTGGCCTCGGCCAGACTGGCCTCGTCATAATTCGGGCCGCCGCGACCGCCGCGCAGAATCAGGTGTCCCATGTCGTTGCCGCGGGTGTTGACGATGCAGGTGTTGCCATCGTTGTCGATGCCCAGAAAACAGTGTTCCGCCCGAGCAGCCTTCATGGCGTTGGTGGCGACTTCCAGACTGCCTTCCGTACTGTTCTTGAAGCCGACCGGCATTGACAGGCCGCTGGCCATCTGGCGATGGGTCGGTGATTCGGTGGTACGTGCTCCGATGGACGCCAGCGTGATCAGGTCGGCGATGTACTGAGGCGTAATCGGTTCCAGCATTTCGGTGGCAGCCGGTACACCGGCCTGGTTGACTTCCACCAGAATCTGGCGTGCCAGGTTCAGGCCGGTCATCATGTCGAACGTATCGTTCAGGCCGGGGTCGTTGATCAGTCCCTTCCAGCCGACGGTGGTTCTAGGTTTTTCGAAATAGACACGCATCACGACCACAATGCGATCAGCGACGTCGGCGGCCAGCGGGGCAAGACGGCGGGCATATTCCACGCCGATGTCCCGGTTGTGAATTGAGCAGGGGCCGACGATGGCGATCACCCGTCGGTCCTCACCGCGGAGAATTCGTTTTACGGTTTCGCGTGAGTCATACACGAATTTTGCCATGTCATCCGTCAGCGGAAACTTCTGTTTCAGCTCTGACGGCGCAATCAGCGGCGTGGTTTCCCGGATGTTGACATCCTGGATTTTCAAGATCTCGTCGATCATCAGTCCCTTGCCTTGTCTGGAGGCACTCGGTCGGTACGGGCCGCACGTGACAGGTGCCAATTCTTTCACCGTTATCCGCCGGCGTTCCCGAATGCAGAGTCGTTATTCCGGCGAATTTGTATTCACCGGAAGTATTCAGCAAGCCTGACGGGGGTTCAATCACTGAGATGGAAAACGCGAAATTGATACGTGATTCGCGAATTTGGTAGGAATCAGTCGGTGTGCTGCGGCGGGCTGCGGTGTGGTCGGGACACGGGCGAGCGTCTTAATTCTCGCCTCAGGAAGGTTCTGGTGCAGCTGTTTTCATGCCCGAACCATGATTTTTACACCTCCGGCGCAACTGAATACGGAAAGAAAGCCGCATCAGTGTCTACAATCCAGGCAGACGAAGTGGCATGATTTCTGAGAACCGGCTCAGCCTTAGGACCGAGCAGAAAACAAGTGGCGTAAGCTTCCAGCTTGCGATGCAGGGAAACACGAGCTTGCGATGCAGGAAAACGCCAGCGGGTAGCATACGCCACGTTTCGACCCGACCGTAATTTTCCGTTTGTTCCCGGGCGGCGGCGGGGTGTCGCAGA
>JAVKCM010000251.1:0-12189 GCA_040222735.1 Fuerstiella sp.
CGTACGATAACTTCCACGTTCATGGGGTACCCTCCTTGGGTCTGCGAGGCTCCAAGCCTCTTGTTGCAGGATTCATCACCCAACAGGGTACCCCTGTTTTTTCCTGCAAACAATCAAACGTCCCAATCAGCGGATGCACCCCGCAACAGACGGTTGCGCTGGGTTGTATGGCCGGGACGATTTCGGACAATATCTGGTCGCCCCTGCTACTTCCCGAAAGGATATTCCGTGGTTGTGCGAACAATTGTTCTGCTGTGGTGTTGCCTGGCGACATTTTCGGTTGCCTGCAGCGAACGGCCCAACGTTATCTTCTTTATTGCCGACGATGTCAGCTGGAACGACTTCGGCTGCTACGGGAACGAGGCGGCTCGAACACCGAATATCGACGTGCTGGCGGCGGGTGGGATTCGCTTTGATCGAGCGTTTCTGACGGCCAGCAGCTGCAGTCCGAGTCGGTCCAGCATCGTGACCGGCCGATACCCGCACAACAACGGGAAGGCGGCCGAGCTGCATCAGCCAATTTCGGGACATCTGCCGTGGTTTCCCGAACTGCTGCGACAGGCGGGCTATTACACGGCGCTGTCGGGCAAACACCATATGACCTCGACGGCTCCGAAGACAGGGCCTCTGGCTCGGCCGCAGCCGTTTGACCATGTTGACGGGGGCCGGGCGGAAGGCAATTCGGGCGGCCACGCCAACTGGCTGGACGTGACGAAACAGCGACCGAAGGACCAGCCCTTCTTCTTCTGGTTTGCCGCCTATGATGCTCACCGTGGTTGGGATGCCGACCGACAGTGGGATGCCGCTGCCTTCGGCCCGATGCATCGTGCGGCCGATGTGATTGTGCCGCCGTTTCTGTCAGACGACCCGGAAACACGTCAGGACCTGGCTTCGTATTACAACGAAATCACTCGCTTTGACCACTACATCGGTCAGGTCGTCACCGAACTCCGACGGCAGGACGTGCTGGATCAGACGCTGATTTTTGTGCTGGCTGACAACGGACGACCGTTTCCTCGGGCGAAGACGCGGCTGCATGATTCCGGAATGAAGACAGCCCTGGTGGCTCACTGGCCCGATGGTATTCGTGAAACGGGGGCCTGCGACAGTCTGGTCAGCGTGATCGATCTGGCGCCGACCGTTCTGAAACTGGCCGAATGTTCCGTACCGGAGACCATGCAGGGAGTGTCGCTGCAGCCGTTGCTGGAAGATCTTTCCGTGGACGTGCGTCGCTACGCGTTCTCTGAACACAACTGGCACGACTACGAAGCGCACGGGCGCAGCGTTCGGCACGACGACTACCTGCTGGTCAGGAACTTCCGACCGTACCTGCCGTGGCAGGGGCCTGCGGATTCCGTGCGTTCTGTCTCGCACCAGAAACTACTGGCGCTGCAGCGTGCCGGGCAGCTGAATACGGCTCAGCGGGATGTGTTTCTGACTCCCCGACCGGCCGTGGAGCTTTACAACATCGCCGACGATCCGTTTCAGATGAACAATCTGGCCGGCGATCCGGGCCTGCAGTCGGTGCAACAGAAACTGACGGAAGTGCTGGAACGCTGGATGCAGGCAACCGGGGACAGCGTGCCGGCGGTGATCAGTCCGGACACATTTCATCGGGAAACGGGTGAGCGACTGCCGAAGCAGCAGACGCAGGCTCCGGACGCCATCACCCCCGGCGAAGACCGTCACGCTGATCGAATCACGGTCTCCGGTCCACGCTAGCCGGTTGTCCGGAAACCCGGTTGTAGCGGAAGTCGTCCAGGGCTTTCGGCCACGTTTTTACTGCGACTGCGGAAGCTCTTGAGCTGCTTCGCGACGGTATCCGGCCGGGCTGCTAAGAAACGTTCGATTAATAACTGACTGGTTGGTCGCCTTTCACTCCGCGAATGGACGCTCTTTCGCGGAGCGAGAGGCGACAATAATTGACCGGACGCTCCTTACCGGCTGTCCGGCGTGGCAAGGTCAGACGCCGTGAATGAAGGCGGTTCCGACTGTTTCCGCGGGGCCAGGACCGGCGCACTTTGATCGGCGGTCATGGGGCGGCATATCGGTACTACTACGGGGCAGTGCGGCCGCCGATTAATCGCAGTGTGGTCATGTGATCACCTCTTCTTTTTCTACCCGGCACAGAACTGGTATTCTGCTGGTGTTGTGGCGAGGCGAATGTGTGTAGGCTGAAAACCGGCGGGTTCCTGACGGAGGTCACGGACTGATTCCCACATCTTCCAGCAGGGAGACTGAATATGTTTGCGGCAATCGGGTCACTGTTCGACACCAGCGGGTTTCCGGCGCGGTGGGAGTGTGGGAGCGGCTGGGAGCGGGCTCCCTGGGTTGGCTGGATGCATATTGTCTCGGACCTCGCGACGTTCGGGGCCTATTATGCTGTGCCGATCGTCGTCGCGTACTTCGTCACGCGGAAGCCGGAGTTGAAATTTCCTCCCATTTTCTGGCTGTTTCTGGGATTGGTTTTCTTTTCCTGCGGCACCGTGCATCTGGTGGAGGCCGGTATTTTCTGGTGGCCGCACTATCGTCTTTCGGGGTTGCTGAAAATGCTGACGGCGTCGGTGTCGTGTGTCGGCGTTCTTGTGCTGGCGAAATCGCTTCCCGCCGCTCTTGATCTGAAGTCGCCGGAAGAGTTTGTTCAGGAGACCCGGATCCGTCGGGCGGCAGAACGGAAGCTGTCTCTGGAACGGCACCTGCTGGACACGGTGATGGCGCATCTGCCTGATTCGGTGGCGATCAAGGACGCCAATGGGTCTTATCTGCGTGTCAGCCAGTCGCTGGCGGACTTTCTCGGAGCGAAGTCGCCGGAAGAAGTGATCGGGAAAACAGAATTTGATTTTCGAGCACGTGCGGAGGCAGAGCAACGTCGTCGTGAAGAAGAGACGATTCTGGAAACCGGAAAGCCGGTGATCAACCGGATTGACCGCGTGAACACCGCCGACGGAAGTCCGCGTTGGATGTCGACCACTCAGATTCCTCTGCGACTGCGACAGGGTGATCTGCTGGGCACGTTTGCGATCTCGCACGACGTCACAGAAATTCGTCAGGCTCAGGAAGCCCTGACCAGGGTGGCGGCTGAGCTTGCGCTGCCGCGACCGATGGATCGGCAGCTGGTGAAAGCCATGCCACTGGCTCATTTTTCGCTGCAGAACATGATCAACTGCGGGTCCATGATCCGTCGCCTGAGTCAGAGCTGTTCGTCGCGTCAGGTCTTTGCGGATCACCTGGTTCGTTTTCTGTTTTCTGAGCTGATTGATGATACGGGGCAGCCGGCCTTTGCCCTGGTTCGGCTGTTTCGCACGCGTCCGTTTTCGGAGCTCAGTTCAGCCCTGCAGGAAATAGTCCGGCAGGCCGACGACAACATGGTGCCGCAGCCGGACACGCAGTGTCTGACACTGGTGTCGACGGCCGGCATCAGGAGCGCGTGGAATAATCCGCTGCGTTCGCAGGGACACCGGGCCATTCCTTTGCCCAGCTGGCAGGCCGTGGAACGGCTTCCGATGGTGGCTCAGCTGATCAGGCAGCTGGGCATTGATGCAGACGGGGTTGTGCAGGGGGCTCCGAATCTGGTGGTAGAGGATATGCGGACCGGTGTGTTCCACGTTCCGGTCGCCAGCGGATCTGAATACATTCCGGCGCAGGATTTTGTGCGTGAGCACGGCATCAGTTCTGTTCTCGGGTTCGGGGATGTGCTGCCGAGCGGAGAACTGTTTGCCGTCATCTGCTTTTCGCGGGTGCCGATTATGCGCGAAACAGCCGTGTTGTTTTCGCACCTTTCCATCAGCACCCGGCTGGCGCTGCTGGGCTACGAGCCTGACGGCAGTGAACGGATTACCTCCCGTATCAGAGGTGTTGATCAGCTGATTCGCAACTACGAATCGGTGGTGTGTGATCAGGAACGCAAGCTGCAGTGGACGATGCGTGATCTGGAACGCACGCGGGACGCCGCCAACGAAGCCAACCGGGCGAAGAGCAGCTTTCTTGCGAACATGAGCCATGAAATCCGGACACCGATGAACGCCGTGATCGGGATGACCGAGCTGGTACTGGATTCAGATCTGGATGTAACGCAGCGGGACTATCTGGAAACGGTGCTGGAATCGGGGGAATCGCTGCTGGCCATCATCAACGAAATTCTGGACTTTTCCAAGATCGAAGCCGGCGTGATTGAACTGGAAGCCGTCCGGTTCGACCTGCGGGAAGCCGTGGCCGATATCAGTCGATCGCTGGCTCAGCGGGCTCACAAGAAGAAACTGGAACTGGCATGCGAAATCGCCCCCGACGTGCCTTTTGACGTCGTCGGCGATCCGGTGCGGCTGCGACAGATTTTTGTCAACCTGATCGGCAACGCCATCAAATTCACTGAGCGGGGAGAAGTGGTGATCACGGCACGCTGCCTTGCCCAGACAGATACGCACGCGGAGGTGGAGTTCTGCGTCAGTGATACGGGTGTCGGAATTCCGTCGGACCAGAACAGCAGAGTCTTTCAGGCGTTTGAACAGGCGGACGCTTCCACGACCCGTGTGTTCGGCGGCACCGGGCTGGGGCTTGCCATCTGCTCCAGTCTGGTGGAAGCGATGGGCGGCCGGATTGATGTGGAAAGCGAGTTCGGAATCGGAAGCCGATTTATTGTTTCGCTGCCGTTCAAACGGGCCAACGGGGGCGACCGAGTGCGACGACAGCCGACCGACGTGGGTGACCTGACCGTAATGGTAGTCGACGACAATTCGACGAATCGGCGCATCCTGAAAGACATGCTGCGGCAGTGGGGAGTCAAGGCCGTGACCGCCCCCGGAGCCGAACAGGCGATGGAGAATCTGAGGTCGGCGGCGGAAGCGGGTGATCCGATTTCCGTCGTTGTCACGGACGTTCATATGCCTGAGTCGGACGGGTACGAGCTGACCAGGGAAATCCGCGAGGATACTCTGCTAGCCGACACTCAGGTGATTGTACTTACCTCCGGATCCCGACCGGGTGATCTGAAGAAGTGCGAAGAACTGGGCGTTGCGGCTCATCTGCTGAAGCCCGCCAAACAGTCCGAGTTGCTGAATGCCATCATGAGGGCCGCCGGCGCAGAATCTTTTGCGGAATGCGACAACGGTGACGAAGACAACGTGCAACCGGCGGCACGTTCGCTGAATATTCTGCTGGCCGAAGATGGTGTCGCCAATCAGCAGCTGGCCTGCGGACTGCTGACGCGGTTCGGACATCAGGTGACCGTGGCGAATGATGGTGTGGAGGCTGTGGCCCGCTGGAAAGCCGGCAGCTTCGACCTGATTCTGATGGACATACAGATGCCGCATCTGGACGGCTTCGGTGCCACCCAGCAGATTCGAGCAGCCGAGGACCCCGGTGCCGAACCCGTTCCTATCGTGGCCATGACGGCGCATGCCATGAAAGGAGATCGCGAACGATGTCTGGACGCGGGTATGACGGGCTATCTTTCCAAGCCGGTGCGCCGGAGGGAACTGCAGGCGATGCTGGCTGAGGTCTGTGGAAGCGGTCCCCGGAACTCCGATGCTCGGACGCCCCCCGCAGCCGCGGATACGACCGCGGATATCCCTGTGGACACCCCTGCGTATACCCCTGCGGATACCCCTGCGGATACCCCTGCGGATTCGGATGAGGATCAGCGGCCGGTAATCAACTGGGAGCACGCTCTGGATGGTGCCGGAGGCGATCGCGAACTGCTGGTCTCGGTGGTGGAAACGGTAGTTGAAGAATGCGAGCATCTGTGCATCGCGCTGCAGGAAGCTCAGGCCAATCGGGACGAACAGACACTCAGACGCACGGCTCACACCATTCGTGGCACTCTGCGGCTGTTTGATCTGGCCGACGTCGCTGAAGTTGCGGGTGCGATCGAATCCGCGGAATCGCCGTTCGAAATCGCTGATGAATTCGTGCCTCGGCTGATGCAGCTGGTTCACCAGGTTATTCCCGATTTAAAGCAGTTTCTGGCTTCGCAGAAGTCATGACCCCGCGGTTTTGATGTCGGAACGGTACTTGTTTATCCGCAGGCGGGTGCGATAACATACGTGGTCCTTCCCCGTATTTCTCCGTTTGTTCCCTGCCTGCCGGTGCCTGCTGTGAATTCGAATATCTGTGCTGTGATCGTGCTTGTTCTGCTGACTTCAGCGTCTGCGTCGTCGGCAGAAATTCGGTTCAATCGTGACGTGCGGCCGATTCTGTCGTCAGCCTGCAATACCTGTCATGGGCCGGATGCGGCTCGGCGCGAAGCCGACCTGCGACTCGACAGCGAAGAAGGGATCCGTTACGCCTTTGGCGACGGGCTCAGAGACAGCGAAGGCTGGGCGCGCATCAGTGCGACGGATCCGGATGTGGTGATGCCGCCGCCTGACGCTCACGTGAAGCTGAAGCCGGACGATGTCGCCGTCATCCGACAATGGGTCGAAGATGGTGCGTCGTGGGAAGGTCACTGGTCGTTCATTCCCCCGCAGAAGCCGGTGTTGCCGTATTCCGATCAGGCAGCAGATTCCAATGACCAGCCCGCGCCGGACGCGGCTCTTCGAAACTGGATCCGCACTCCCATCGATGCGTTTGTCATGCGTCGTCTCGCTGCCGCCGGGCTCCGGCCGAACGACGATGCCGACAGAGAACGCCTGCTGCGCCGCGTCTCACTGGACCTGACCGGTCTGCCGCCGACTCTGGCCGAGATAGATGCCTTTCTGGCCGACACGTCTCCCGATGCCTACGAAAAGGTTGTGGACCGCCTGCTGCAGTCGCCGCATTTCGGCGAACGCATGGCGGTGATCTGGATGGATGCGGCACGGTACGGCGATACCAGCGTCTTTCACGCCGACGGACCACGTGACATGTGGCCGTGGCGCGACTGGGTGATAAGCGCCTACAACAGCAACATGCCGTTTGATCAGTTTACGCTTGAACAACTGGCGGGTGACCTGCTTCCGGAACCGACCAGACGGCAGAAAGTGGCGACCGGTTTTCTGCGGAATAATGCAACGACCGACGAAGGAGGACTGATTGAAGAAGAATATCGCGTCGAGTACGCCGTCGATCGTGTGAAGACCACGTCGCTGGTGTGGCTGGGGCTTAGTATGGAATGTGCTCAGTGCCACGATCACAAATACGATCCGATCACCCAGGAAGAATACTACCAGTTCTTCGCCTACTTCAACCAGGCGGCCGATCCGGGCAGACAGACACGCAATGGCAATCAGGCTCCGGTGGTGGATATTCCGGACGGAGCCCGGCTGGCGCGGGCCGACGCACTGCAGGCCGAACTGCAGGCACTGTCGCCGCAGCTTGAAGCTCGTGCCACCGCGGCAGAACCGGAGTTTCAGAAGTGGCTGGTCAGCGCCGCCGCCAATAACAAAGAATCTCTGGTGCCAACGGATATGGTTGTCCATGTGCCGCTGGACGAAGGGCAGGATCGCGTGGTCAGCGATCTGGCCGATCCGAACCGGCAAGGCAACCTGAACGGTCCTGCCACCTGGGCGGACGGTAAATTCGGCCGGGCCTTTGAATGCAACGGCCGAAATTTTGTGGATCTTGGTGAAGCCGGTGACTTCGATGGCAGCCATGGGTTTTCTTACGGCGCCTGGATCAAACCGGCCGGTGCAGGAAGCGGTGCCCCGCTGGCCAGGATGAACAACAGCAACAGTTATCGGGGCTACGATCTGCATCTGTCCGGCGGCGTGATCGAACCACACATCATCAGCAGCTGGCCGGCAGACGCGATCAAGGTTCGCACCAAAGAAAAACTGAAGCCGGATACCTGGCAGCACGTCTTCGTGACCTACGACGGGTCAAAGAAGGCGGCGGGTGTGAAAATCTATGTCGACGGAAAGCCCTGGGACTGGACGATTGAGCAGGACGGACTGAAGAGCACGATCAGATCCAAAGGTCCGTTCTATCTGGGCCGTCGCAACGGTGGTTCGCAGTACAACGGGCTGATTGACGATGTTCGCGTGTACGATCGGGCTCTGGCGCCTTCGGAGGTCGCGGCCGTGGCCGGTAATGACGCCATCACGCCGCTGCTGGCGAAAGCTGCAGATCAGCGAACGGCGGATGAAGTGAACGTGCTGCGTCGACACTACCTGAGCGTGGTGGATGAATCATGGCGCACACTGTCGCAGAAACAGACGAAACTTTCGTCACAGATCGCCGAGCTGCGCAAGCCGGTAGTGAACGTGATGGTCATGAACGATGTGCCGACCATGCGCGAAACCTTTGTGCTGGAACGAGGCAACTATGCGTCACCACTGAAGGATCGTCCGGTGCTTCCGAATGTGCCCGCCGCGCTGCCCGCGCTGCCTTCCGGTGTTCCGGCCAATCGCCTGGGACTGGCGACATGGCTGACGCAGCCCGATCACCCGCTGACGGCTCGTGTGGCCGTCAATCGCTACTGGGCGATGCTGTTTGGCGAAGGCCTGGTGCGCTCGCTGGAAGACTTTGGAGCTCAGGGTGAGTTCCCCAGCCATCCGGACCTGCTGGACTGGCTGGCCGTGGATTTTGCAGAATCGGGCTGGGACATCAAACGCACCATCCGGCAGATGGTGTTGTCGTCCACGTACCGCCAGTCGTCGTCCATCAGCCCGCAGCAGCTGGACGCAGATCCGCTGAACGTGCTGCTGTCGCGAGGCGCCCGCTTTCGTCTGCAGGCAGAGTTCATTCGCGACAACGCACTGGCGGCCAGCGGACTGCTGGTGCCGACTATCGGGGGTCCCGGTGTGAAGCCGTACCAGCCGCCCGGCCTGTGGAACGAAGTGAGTCTGAACGGCAATCTGCGTTTTCAGCAGGACAGTGGTGAGAAACTTTATCGACGTTCCATGTATACGTACTGGAAACGCTCAGCACCGGCTCCGGCAATGACGATCTTTGACGCGCCGACCCGGGAAATGTGTGCTCTGCGAAGATCACGCACCAATACGCCCCTGCAGGCGCTGGTGACTCTGAACGATCCGCAGTTTGTGGAAGCGGCCCGCGTGCTGGCCGAACGGGCGTTGCACGACGGCGGCGATTCTGTCGACGATCAGATCAGCTACGCGTTTCGGCGGCTGGCCGGTGTGCGTCCCGCCAGTGGTGTGCGAAGTATTCTGACGGAAGCTTTTCATCAGGAACGGGAGCGGTTTCAGACAGAAACAGAAGCGGCCGCGGCCCTTTTGGCGATCGGAGAATCAAAGCGTGATGAAACACTGGATGCGGCGACGCATGCCGCGATGACGGTGGTGACCAGCATGATTCTGAATCTGGATGAAACCCTGACTCGCGGCTGAGGGAAATCTGCCGCTGCGCCGGAGGCCGCAATCCAGAGTCCCGGCGGCATCGGGCGCGGCTGGCGGTCCCGGGAACAAACGCCCGATACCGCTGAATCGAGGTTTCAATTTGCTCGGCCAAAGCAGGTGCCGCCTGCCGGGCGGCACTTCGCGGCCCCGCCGCGACGGTGGTACCTTGATCGCTGCCACCCGAGCCCGCGTGTGCCGCAAGCCCGCGTTGTGGGGCAAGCCCGCGTTGTGTGGCAAACCGGCGTTGTGGGGCGGTCTCCCGACCGTCCCACGCATTTGCGTCAAGCGGACTGTGAGACCTTCGGTCGATCTTGTGGTCGGGTCAGGAGACCCGACCACAACCTGTATAGGTGCCGCCTGCCGGGCGGCACTTCGCGGCAAAGCCGCGACCGTGGTACCTTCAGCCTGGCCATCTGAGACCACGCCAGCCAACGCCCAAACGCGGCGAATTTCCAGCCGCAGCCGAGGCCCGTGTGTGCTGCGGCTGGAAGCCCAGCTACGGTAACAACCAGGGCCGGCCATTGGTCATCCTTTCGTGAGCCGCGACGCGTCAGCGGCCGGGCCCCGGGCGCGACGGTTCCATGGATTTCAACGTCACACCGGGAAGCCACCCGGTGACCGGCCCGGTGCCTTACGGCACTCGGCTCACAGTTGAGTTCTCTGATGGAGCGCATACGGGGGCAGTCACAACCGAGCATCCCTGAACGTAACTGGGGCTTCCAGCCGCAGCGCCCACGGCAGGGATGCTTACGCCACGCAATCTGCTGCTCACGGTTGCCGCTGGAAATTTGTGCGGCACTACTTTCGTTCACGGTCTCTTACTCGGCCGCGGAGCGTTATCTGTCTCCCCAGCGGCTGGGATTGATTCCCGGTCCTTCCGTCTTCATGTCCGCTGGCTTGTTGGGCTGCTGCCACTGGAAGCCCGTCGTGTTCAGGCTGCGCAGAAACGGCCGGGCGACGTCCGGAGCCGCGGCGACGAGGGCCGGATCCCATTCCTCAACCGGCTGCATCGGACCTGCCCAGGCCGGACGATACCCGAATTGCAGCAGTTCACGCGGCATGGAATCGCGGTTGGGATGACTGCCGTGCAGCAGCAGCGACGGCACCAGAACGGCCGAGCCTGCCGGCACCACTACCGTGATTTCTTCCGGGTGCCATTTGTACCGCACATACGGATTGGCATCCGCGTGAAACGAAAGATGGGACCGAGGAATCAGTCGAAAAGGCGCACGTTTGATCGTCAGATCGTCCAGATAATACAGCACTCGCAGCAGACGCGGGCAGCTGCCTTCGTAGCCGAACAGGTCAGAACCGTGGGGCTGTCCGTCGGTGTGCATGGAAATGCCCGGTGAACCGGGCAGAGTCCTCTGGAAAAAGCCTCGCGTGAAGACAATCTCGGGGCCCATCAGGTCATTCAGAAAATCGATCATCGGCGGATAGCCGATCACTTCTGCGGCGGTGCGACTGACCCACTGCGGTTGCGTGACCGAGCGGGTCTGGCTGGTGCTGTAGTCCGTGTGCCACATTTCTGCGTCGGCCATTTCGTGCTTGATCTGAGCGATCAGGTCGGCATTCAGCAGACGAGGAAACACGACGTACCCTTCAACCTCCAGGTGCCGGATCTGTTCGGCACGATTCATGGATTCGAAATCCGTGTCATCGATTTTCAGGAACGGAATTTCGTCATCGGATTCAGCGGTTGCCATGCGGTGTGCTTCAGGAAGTCTGGTGAGTGATCCTGGGTGGTGGAAGAAGTTTCGGGAAGATGCTGCCGGGAACCGGTCTTCCTGATGCTGTGCGGAAAATACCTGAATCAGTAATTTCAAGTTATGACTTACTTCAGAATTTTCAGCCGTATGTTTTTGAAATGCACGACCATGCCGGGATCGTGCAGCTGCAGCTGGATCATGCCGGCGGGCAGACGCCGTTCGGGCGGCAGGTGTTCGGTGAATTCTGAGGCCGGTCGGCCATTGATAAAGTACTGAAAGTGATTGTCCCGCACGATGATATGGACGTCGTTCCAGTCCTTGTCGCGGATGTCGTTCAGCGTGACGGCATTGTCAATTGGTGTGATTGTGGCGTTGTCGTTTTCGTCGATGACCAGTCGGTCGCCTCGGAAACAGCGATGCTCGGTTCGGCCGGGCGTGTGAAAATCCCACGCCCCCAGAATGTTCGGGCCGATGCCTGCGTGGCCGAAGTCCACGTGGTAGGCCTGAAAGTCGCGTTTGCCCGTGTCGTCCGTGCGGGCTCGGACATTCACCCCGCTGTTGCCCTCACCGGGAAAGCGGTAGCCGAGCTTCATTTCGAAATCGGCGATGTTGGGGTTGTGCCAGATCAGATGGCTGCGTACCGGTCCACCCACACCGATGATCAGTCCATCCTTCACGGACCATGCCTTCGCTTCCCGCTCAGGCATCACCGTCCAGCCTTCCAGATTCTCACCGTTGAACATCGAAACGAATCCCGGCTCAGTCTCCGGTTTGTCGCCGAGAGCCGAAGGTAACATCATCATCAGCGCCGGCAGGGCAGGCGATCTGATCAGGTTCCGCAGGTGCATCATGGCTTCGGTACTCCGGTGGGGCAGAAAGGTGACCGGAGAATATTGTGGCGAATCTTTACGCGATGTGAACCAACCGCCCGGGTCTGCCCGCTCAGAAGCATTCAATCGCCACGTAGCGGAAGCCACCAGGGGCTTGTTGACTAAATGCAATTGGGAAACCCGCTGCGTCAGCGAGGGACAATAAACAAACTGCTTTCCAACCTCGTTGTGGGGCGGTCTCCCGACCGCCCCACACATTGGTGTGATACGCACCGGGAGACCTTCGGTCGATCTCGTGGTCGGGTCAGGAGACCCGACCACAACCGGTGGGGGGTTGGCGGAGGACAACGAGAAGCACGCAGGGAGGTTAGTACGGCGCGG
>JAVKCM010000252.1:0-67927 GCA_040222735.1 Fuerstiella sp.
CCCCCCGTCTTTGGCGTCACCGCCACGGGGCCTCATCCTGTCCTTCTGGTGGTGGGGCCGCCACCCCCCACCACAACCGGTGACAGGATACGGACAGCTTCATGGCAGATCAGGTTTCGGAAGTGTTCAACAGGTTCAGAAATTCACGCCGCACGACCGTGTTCTCGGCATACCCGCGACCGGTCACCAGTCGACCGTCGACAACAACATCTTCAAGCAGATTGATCATCGGCCTGCGGCGCCGAGCCCCCAAAGCGACTCAGCAGCACGCCGACCAGCACAATCGAACTGGTGCCCAGCACGATCGTCATAAACGAATGAAGCTGATTGGCCCAGGCTTCCAGACTCTGCGGCCACAGATCGGTGGTCGACAGCGACATCCACAGAATCAGCAGCACACCGAACACCACAGCCACCACGGCCTGAGGGTTTCTGGCACGCCGGGAGATCAATCCCAGCAAAAACAGTCCCAGCATGCCTCCGGTGAAGATGCCCTGCAGGTTCCACCATGCGTCCAGCGCACTTCGAACCCGCAGCATCGCCAGCGCCGTCAGTGTTCCTGCGACTCCCATGATCAGCGTGGCTCGATGCAGTATCTTCATCGATTCGGCGTCGCCGGCGTCCGGATTCAGGTATCGCTTGTGGACATCGCACAGATACAGCGTGGCGGCGCTGTTCAGGCTGGTATCCATACTGCTCATCGCCGCGGCAAAAATCGCGGCAATCAGCAGACCTGCCAGGCCGATGGGCAGCTTCCGCACAATAAAATGAGGCAGCACCTTGTCACCGACTTCCGCTGCCGTCAGCGTGGCGGCACGGGCTGCGACGGCTTCGTCGGTGACCTCCAGTCCGTCCCGCGTCAGTCCGGTTGTCGCCACCTCGGTGGCCACTTCCTGCAGCATCTCCGGATTCGTCTGATAGTAACTGAACAGACCTGTGCCGATGAAAAAGAACACGGCCGAGATCAGCGGAAACAGCAGCGTCGCCAGCCACACGCTGAACACGGCATCCCGATCGGTCCGAGCCGTGATATAACGTTGCACAAAACTCTGATCGATTCCGAAATTCTGCACGTTGATGAACACCCCGTACAGCAGCACCACCCAGAACGTCGGCTCGGCAAACGTCAGTGATTTCGGACTCAGACTAAAACTGCCCAGGCTGAACTTCCCGTTGTCATTCGCGATCTGAAACAGCTGATCCGGTCCTTCCGGCATGTCCGTGATGATCAGCGCGGCACACAGAATCGCTCCGGCAATCAGCACAAAGCTCTGAGCCACGTCGGTCCAGATCACGGCCTCGATCCCGCCCAGCAGGGTGTAGACCGTTACCAGCACGCCGGTGACCAGAATGATGGTCTTGATGTCCCAGCCAGTGAGCGGCGACAAAGCCAGCGCGACCAGATACAGAATGGTGCCAATCCGTGCCAGCTGCGACAGCAGATAACAGAGCAGGGCATAGGTGCGGGCCCATGGGCCAAAGCGTTTTTCCAGATGGTAATAGGCCGACACCTCATCACCGCTGCGATACAGCGGAATAAACCATCGCACCGCAATAAAGGCGGCAATCGGCAGCGACAGGCCGAACACCCACGAATTCCACGTGCCGCCGTAAGCTTTTCCGGTGTTGCCCAGGAACCCGATGCTGCTGACATACGTGCCAAAGATCGATAGCCCCACCGCCCAGCCCGGCAGCGATCGCCCCGCCGCCATGAACTCCTGAGGCCTGCCGCTTTTTCGAGCGAACCAGCAGCCCAGCCCGAAGACTCCCGCCATGTAGACCAGCAGCACCACCAAATCAGTCGTCCGTAGCGCAGAATTCATCAGCCCGCCATATCAGGAAACAAAACTCAAAAAAATCCAGACAGATCCCGGCAACAGGGCAATACGCTGCCACCTGTCCGGGATCTGATCGACATTGCTGAGTGTTGTCAACGAAGGCACCCGCGAAACACAGGCAGCAAGTTTTTTGGGACGTGTTTCGTGCGTTGGGATGCCTCCGGCGGTTTGCTTCGCTGGTCACACCCTGCTCGGGTTGCGGGCATCAGATTGCATAAATCCGGAACTTTCAACGGAAACTGGAAGGATCCGAATTTTCGGCGCAGATCGCCCACAGCGAATCACTGTTCGCTTGCCGCCGGCCTCACTCCTCAGTAGCTTGCCTTCCCTAAGGGGTTGCTCATGGCAGAACAGTCCAGGACGGCTGCCTGAGTTACATTGAGCGGACGGATCCTTCACCACGCCAACAGGCAGCCTGCTGCCCAGATCAGCAGTTAATACCCGACGCAGGACCGCATGATGAACACCAACGCCGACCAAAATCTCGAGAATTCCAGCCCGCTGTCGACGCTGGGCCGACTGATTCTGACCCGTATGATCGCCAACCGAAAGCCCCCCACTCGAGCAGACTTTGTCAAAGACCTGAAGCCCCTGTTTTCCGCAGATCTGCGCGGGACGGACAGCGACTGGAAACAGCTGGTTTATCGAACTCTGGAGGAACTGGCTCTGGCCGAAAGAATTACGGATCCGGCACGCAACATCCGGATCACGGAACAGGGCAGGGCAGATCTGCGAGCTTTTCTGCAGGTCGATTCGCTGCCAGAGCAGAAAACGTGGTCGGTGATCAAGAAAGTCTACCTGACGTCGCTGGCCATCGGACAGCCGCCGACGCCTGGAAAAACGGCCGACAAGCTGAAAACCAGCGATGGCTTCAAGGCCGCCATGCTGGTCAAGCTGTTCGGGCTGCGACTCAATGCCGTTCCTTCACTTCCGCTGGCAATTCACGCCCTCGCCGTGCAACAGGGCCTCAAACCACAGAAACAGCATCCCGAAGCGCTGCGTGACGCCTTTCTGGAAAACTGGATCAACTCGCTCGACGCCGCCGCCGTTTTTGCCGCACGCGAGGTCGAAGATCCTGTTCCGGGGTCGACGATCCCCAGCCCAGGCACAGCCAGCCCAGGCACAGCCAGCTCAAACACAGCCAGCTCAAACACACCCGGTCTGGTAACAGCCAGCTACACCGCGGCCGGCTCCACCGTTTCAGACACCGCCGCTGACTCATCACAGCAACTCAGGCAGTTCGTTGCCCGGGTGAAAGAAATCGCTCGGTCGCTGCGAGACGAAAGCACCGGCCCGAAGATTCTGATTTCGCGCATCTGGCAGCGATTTCAAGAAACCGACGCGTCACCGGCGATGACCAGAAGCGAATTCGATGAACAGCTGCTGCACAGCAATCGTGAACAGCTGCTGACACTAAGCCGCGCCGATCTGGTCGGCCACCTGAGTCCTGAGGACCGTCGGGATTCTGAAATCCATCCGGAATCCGGTGGGCAGTTCCACTTTGTTCGCACCGACCGCGACTGATTCCCGAGACCGCTCACACCAGCTTCTTCAGGCAGTACACAACAGATTTCCAGAGAACCCTACATCATGCCACAGCTTTCAGGTTCCACGCCCGACGCCGAATGTTCCAGTCCGATGCTCGAAGCCTTTCTGAATTCTGAACAGGAAATCTTTCGTTCGGTCGCCTACCCGACAGAAGTCTGGAAGGAAGACCTGTGCGATGTCGAGACGATCCATGGAGCCGCCCGCGAGGTCTTTGACGTCTTGCTGAGTCAGGCGGTTGCGCCCGAGCACGCCGGAAAAGTCGGGCGCATACTGCTGCTGCTGGGAGAATCCGGTGCCGGCAAGACGCATCTGATGCGAGCCTTTCGCACTCGCACACACAGCGGCGGCGCCGGCTACTTCGGCTACATGCAGATGACGTCGCTGGCATCCAATTACAGCCGCTATGTGCTGCGGATGCTGATTGATTCACTGCAGAAACCCTACTCGCCGCTGCTGATGGACGACGAACCACGCGGTCTGAAACGTATTTCTGATGCCGTGGCCGGCTGTGTCGGGGCGGATCCGAAACTTCTGCACCGACTTCGCACCGAAGACCTGCCGCCTGCCGAACTGTCGCGAATTGTCCATGAACTGACCATCGGTATCGTCAACGGCTCACTCCGCACCACCAATCCCGACCTGGTGCGGGCGATGCTGTTTCTGCAGACGGAAAATGCTCACGCCCATGGCCTGGTTATCAAATACCTGCGCGCCGAATCACTGTCTGCCTTTGACCAGAATTATCTGGCCGGTATTACGCCGCTGGACGGCGAAGAAGATCCGCTGGCCATGATTCTTGGTCTGGGAAATCTGATCTGGAAACTGCACCGCGCGGCACTCGTGATCTGCGTGGATCAGATTGAAGACATGCTGTTTGATCGAAGCGAAGAGGCTGAGGCCGAAGCTCGGTTCAGCAGAGCCCTGACAACATTGAAGCAGATTGCCGAACAGCTTCCGTCAGCCATTGTTATCGTCTCGTGCCTGGAAGACTTCTACGACGAATTCCGAGACCGCCTGCCGCGCCCGCTCCGCGAACGAATTCAGACAAACCCCGAACCCATTACACTGGTAGCGACCCGCAATCGAGGCGAAGTCAACGATCTGATCGAAGCCCAGCTGGCGCAGCTGGTGGACATGCAGGACCCGGATTCACCAGATCAGGATGCTCATGGCGGTACCTATCCGCTGCCCGAAGAACTGCTGCATTCGGTCACCGGTCTCCGCAGCCGGGACGTGCTGGAAGCCTGTCGACGCTATCGCGAAAAGTGCATGGCCGCCGGCTACCTGGTGGCCTGCGAACCGAACCAACCGACAAAGCCGCCCGGTTCCTCGTCGAAAGTCGCTGCGTTTGAAGCCCAGTGGAACGATTTCGTTGCCGCCTGGGAGACGGAACCGTCTGAGCAGGATGACGATTTGATTCAGCTGCTGAATCGTGTGCTGCAGGTCGTTTCAGAAGAACACAACGGACTGTTTCGCTTTGACACGGAAGCGTCCGGTCGATTTCTGTCCTTCGTTTCTGATTCGCACCACCTGAGCCGTCGCGCCGCCATCTGCAACAAATCGCCACTCGGTGGCGGACTCACCAAACAGGTGCGGGAGCTGCGGGAATCGACGGAATCGATGCCCCGCGAAACTCAGCCGATTATTGTGCGGACCAACGATTATCGCCCGAAGACGCCCAGTTCGCTGGTCGCCAAAGAATATGCAGCGGTCGTCCGGGCGGGCGGATTTTCGCTCACCATCGACGATTCCGACTGGCGCCGCATGGCCGCCTTCATGATGTTCCAGCAGCAGCACGGGGCTGTGGACGGCTTTGCTGAATGGCAGGCCACCATGAAACCGCTCAGCCGCCTGGATTCGCTCTGCAAGCTGCTGGCACTGGACCGAGTGCCCGGGCCGAAGCCAGCGACCGGCGCTGATGAAACGGACCTGAAACCGACACCGGACGATGAACAGCAAACGGTTGGATCGGAAACCGCAGTGACCACCGCGACCTCGGGGCCTCCGGCCCCGGCCCCGTTGCCGTCCACGGCCCTGATCGCCGGACGAACCACTTCGGGTGACCGGCCCGTGGAAATCGAAGTGGAAGCACTAAAGACGCATGCCGCGTTTCTGGGAGGCACCGGCAGCGGCAAGACGACCGCTGCCCTGAACCTGATCGAACAGCTGCTGCTGAAGAATATCCCGGTGGTCCTGGTTGACCGCAAAGGCGACCTGGCTGCCTTCGCGTCTGATCAGATGTGGTCTGCTCATCTCAACAGTGACAACGACGAACTTCGAAACCGCGGAGCCCGTCTGAAGGAACGTCTGGATGTCGCCCTGTTCACCCCGGGACAAAGCGACGGAAATCCGTTGGCGCTTTCCATCGTGCCCGACAGAATTCACGAAATGCCTGACGGAGAACGGCAGATCATCTGCCGCAGTGCGGCCGATGCCCTGGGGCAGATCATGGGCTACGGAAAATCCTCGTCGGCCCAAAGCCGTATCTCGGTCCTGATCCAGGCGATTGAAGTGCTGGCCCAGCGAGAAATGCCGATTACCCTGGACACCCTGATCGAACTGATCTACGACCCGGATGACCAGCTGCTGAGTGTGCTTGGTGTTCTGGATCCGAAGATCTGCCCGAAGGTCGCCGAAAATCTGCAGATGCTGAGGATCAACCACCAGCACCTGTTTCCGGAAGGCTGCGACACGCTGAATGCCGACTTGCTGTTCGGCAGAGGTAGCTGGCGGGTTCCGGACAAAACGCGGCTGTCGATCATCAGTACAAAATTTCTCGGCGGGGAGGACGCGACTCTGTTCTGGGTGGCTCAGCTGCTGTTTGAACTCAGCCGCTGGTGCAGCCGTCATCCGTCCGAATCGCTGCAGGCGGCCGTGCTGTTCGACGAAGCCGACCTGTACCTGCCCGCCACCAGTAAACCGGCCACGAAGCAGCCGATGGAAAGCCTGCTGAAGCGAGCCCGCTCAGCCGGCCTCGGCATCTTCCTTGCCACCCAGAGTCCGGCCGACATGGACTACCGCTGCCGCGACAACATCCACACCTGGATGCTGGGAAAGATCAAGGAACAGAAAGCGATTGAAAAGCTGAAGCCGCTGTTGAGCAGTCTAAGAACGGACGTCAGCCGGAAACTGGAAACCCAGGACACAGGGCAGTTCTTCCTGAGTCAGTCCGGCGACGTCACTCGGCTGCAGAGTCACCGCTCCTTCATGGAAACCAGCCAGCTGTCAGAACAGGAAATCCTGGATCTCGCAGCCCGCCAGCGCCTCGGAACACAAACCGCCCGCAGCAGCGACACGTGATGCGGTCAGAAACAGAGGCCTGACCTTGATGGGACTGTCCGAACGGGTGCGGATTTCGCTGTCATCGGCAAATTTACGATCGGCCGACTTATGATCGGCCGATTTTCCACGCCTGCGCCGGCTGTCACTTGTCAGACCTACCTTCTCTGACAAAGACCCTGCCCTGGAAAAGACGTCGATTGATGCAATGGCCCCAGCATGATTCAGGTCGTGTCGTTCAGGGAACAGGAATACGGCCGATTTGTCTTTACAGTTGAGCGACAGCGAAACAGCAACGGATACTTCGGAACAGGAAACCCGTGCCGTTTTCGTTCGCTCTGTTGTTCGTCGTCAAAGCTTCCTGAGCGGATTGTCACGTTCCTTGAGCGGGAATGAGACGTAGGCACCGTGCTGCCGGTGAGATTCAAACACACTGCAGATCATTTCCACCGCCAGCGCCCCCTGACCGGCGTCACACAGCGGTGCTCGGTTGTGATCAACCGCGTCGATCAGGTCCCGAATGGCCAGTGAGTGATCATGCACGCTGGCAATCAGTTCCGGTTGTGTTTCGTCCTGCCCCAGTCCGGCCGTTGTGATGGGAATGCGAGCGGCCTTTTGCGACGCCGGGTCAAACGGATTTCCGGGACTGAGCCAGGCGACGGGATCACGATCGATGTGAATGCTGATCCGGCCCTTTGTCCCGACCAGATGGGCGGCATATCCGTTCTTCGCCGAACCGTCGTCAGTGAACGTTGTATAACGCCCCACGATCCCTTTGGACAGCAGCCACTGAGCGTGTATTTCATTGCCGGCCAGCAGCCCCAGTCCTTCGGCACCCTCCACCACATCGGCGGCCGTCGCCGGCCGACCATTCTGCAACACCAGCCCCGAACACGATTTCGGAGCACCTCCGAAGTAATGAAACAGATTGAAAACATGGCCGCCCAGCACCCAGAGATCCTCGCCGCCGCCGCGACGGTCGCCCAGTCCGTGTCCCTGAATTTCCAGCAGTCGGCCGATCCGGCCATCCGCCACCAGCTGATCGATGATCGGCAGCACCGGGTGGTAACGATTGCGATGAGCGACGGCGATGGTCGCTCCGGCTTTGTCCGCCGCTGCAATCAGCTGGTCGGCTTCGGCCGGACTGCGGCAGAACGGCTTTTCCACATACAGCCCGCGTGCCCCGGATTCAATGGCGGCCAGTGCCATCTCCAGATGCTGATCTGCATGCCGCGGTGCGACGGACACGAATTCCGGACGGACCTGCTTCAGCATTTCCCGGTAGTCGGCAAAACCGCGATCTGTCTTCAGCCGCTGCATGGCCTTTTGCAGTCCCCGAGGATCAGCGTCAGCCACGCCGACAATCTCGACATCGGCAATCTTCTGCCAGACGACATCCAGTCCGTGGCCATAGTTACCACGGCCGGTATGTCCGATCACGGCCGCCCGACGGGGTGCTCCACCGGCGGCTGAGAGGCGCGAAGTGATCACTGAAGCCGACGCGGCGGCCAGAAATGTGCGGCGTTTCATACAGACGGATTCTGTCGCAAGGGGGCAGCGGAGAAGCACACAGCCAGACGCTGTGAGCACATTCACCACCAGCGTACCACGTCTGGCCCTGCAGGCAAGGCGACCGATCGTCCGTCAGCACCGCGGTTCAGTTTCCGTCAGTCATCGCGACCGCCGAGAAGCCCGGAGCGAATCAGAAAATACAGCAGGGTCAGCAGCGTTGTGATGACCGCCGCGACATATGTCAGCGCGGCCGCATTCAGTGTCCGATCGATGCCGTACCGTTCATCTTCATCCACGATGCCGGCTTCGACCACCAGCCGTTTGGCCCGCGCCGTGGCGTCGAATTCCACCGGGAGCGTGATCAGCTGAAACAGCAGCACGGCTGAAAAGATCAGCGCGCCGATACCCACGACAAACGGATGAATGAACAGACCAAACGCCATCACGCCGTACCCGATACTCGATCCGATGCCGGCCGCGGGCACCAGTGCCGAACGAAGCCCCAGCGGCGCGTAGCTGGTGGCATGCTGAATGGCATGCCCGGCTTCATGACAGGCCACACCCACCGCTGCCAGCGAGTTGCTGCTGTACACTTCTTCGGACAGCGCCAGTTCTCGCGTGCCCGGGTTGTAGTGGTCGCTCAGGTAACCGTGTGTCGGCACAATCCGCACGTTGTCGATGCCGGCCATCTGCAGCAGCCGTGCGGCCGCCTGAGCACCGGTGAAACCACGGCGGCTGGCCACCTTCGAATACCGACTGAAGGCGGCCTTCACCATCAGGCTCGCTCCCCCGGAAATGATCAGCCCCGGGATCATCACATACAGAATATACTTCACATCGAACATGGCGATTTTCCTGTCTTCCGATTCTGGAACAACCCGACGCCTCGGTCTTCAATCGGCCGGAGGCGTTCTGCCGACCTGTCCGTCACCCCGTCAGCGGACCTGCATGCACGGCCGTAAGACTTCTTTTGCCGCACGAATCCTTTTCAATTGCCAGCCAGGCAGCTTTGAACAGTGACGGGGACCATACCCGTTATCCTCGGCAGCAAAACACATGCCACTGGTAATTCGACCGGTCGGCCGAATTCTTGAGAATTCGCGACGAGGCCGAATTTGGTTCGCTGGCGGCGGATTCTCGCGGCCAGCGGTCGCCCCTGGAATGCCAGAATCATCCTGCGACACTGCCGTTTTGGCGGGGCACGCCAGGTGTGCTGCGGTGCTGCGGGGGCGGATCGAGGTATGCCGGGCGATAACCTGTCCCGTTTCCCTGACGAACCGTGCGCAATGCAGGCTAAGGCCGAACCGGGCGTTATGGATTCGCCTGAGTCGGCGGTGATTTCAGTTCAACGCTGTTCACGGTTCGTACGCTGTATGGCGGCAGGCGACCCGCCGGCGCTTCGCTGTCCACAAACTGCATCTGTGGCAACGGCTGCTCGGGGGTATCATGATAAGACATGGACTGGAACAACGGACGCCCGAAGCGTCCCTTCGGCCGGTCCGGGACCTGTCCGATCGACTGGCCGTCGCGTTCGATGACAAAGCCTCGAACACCGCTTTCGAAATCTGCCGTCGCATTCCACGTCAGCTGCACACTTCCGTTGTCCAGACGCACGGCATGGACGTTGAACGGTGCCGGCGGAGGTGTCGCGTCGCTGACGGCTCCGGTGCGAATGAATTCCTGCTGTTTCGGAGCCATCTTTGTCGTCCACGCCGCCAGCATTGTCTGGTCGACCGGTTTCAGATCTGTGTCACCTTCTGGAGACAGTCGGTGTGTCAGCCAGAAGTCAAAGAAGGGAATCGAAAGATATCGCGAATCACCACATTCATGAGCGGTTCTCGGGTCGGGGGCGAATTCAAAAAATGCGGCCCCGCTATCCACATAATCGTCCCGCATCGCTTTGGTGCCGTCATAAGCGACGTGAAAACGCTGATCATCTTTTTCCTTCAGTCCCGGATTACCCATGACGGGAACACCATAAACCGCGGCGGACATGTCTGGTGCGGGAATTTCACCCTTCTTCCAGTATCCATAGGCCGTGCCGGACTGCAGCCAGATGGCCACGATGCGTTCGGGATACATCGTCTGCATCAGCGAGGCCCAGAATCCTCCGCCCGAATGCCCCCACAGGCACCACGGTACCGTCTTCAGTTCTGTATGACCCGTGTCCGCCGCAAAGCGATCAACAGCCTGCAGAAACCGACGGGCAGAACCGTTCCGGGCATCACACCACAGGCGACAATTGACGCCTCGGCGAGGTTCATACGAAGAACCCATCAGAGCGCACTGCTGCTTCGCTGCCAGCGCCTGCCAGTGCAGGTCGTCGGCTGCCGTCTGTCCACCGATCGATGCTCCCGGACCGCAACCGTGCTGATGCACAATGATTCCCCGCAAATGCCTCACGTCGGCCGGAATCCACAGGTAGTAGTCCACAAACAGACGCAGTTCGCCGTCCTGAACGCCGGCAGGAAAATGAATCTGATGCACGGTGCCACCGGATGACGGTCGCTGTGACGACTGCGGCTTCCGGGCTTCCGTCACCAGAGACGCGATTTTTCGGTCCAGTTCTGCTGCCTGAGTCTGAGCCTGCTGCAGCGGCAGACCATCCTTTACGCCCGGCCGCTGGTGGCCCACATGACTAAGCCATGCGTTGTGCAGCAGGCTATGTTTTTTCGAGACCAGCGAACGCAGTTCGGCAGACGGTTCTTCCCACGATTCCACGCCCCATGCGTTCAGGATCGCTGACGCCAGAATCTCGTGTCCCGCGGCATTCATATGCACGCCGTCCGCGGCCACGTGAAAGGACGGATTCTGTTTGCGCCGGTCCGCCAGAAATTCATTCAGCGGCGTGTGAACATCCACCACCATCTCAACCGCATCGGCCTGCTGCATGATCCATGCGGCATATCGTTTCATCACGTCGTCATAATTTTCATAGATCGCGAACCACGCATACCGGTCGGCATTCGCTGGCAGCAGTTTACCTTCCTGCTGACGCAGTGGTACCGGGTCAAAGGGCGGCGGCGTCACCAGCACCAGTCTGGCACCGGACGCATGCACCTTATCAATCAGTTTCTGAATGCCGGCCTGATAGGCCTGAAATCTTTCCTCGCTGAAAGGATAATAGATGCCGTCGTTCATTCCGTAACAGGCCACCACCACGTCCGGGCCGACCTTCTGCAGGGCTCGATCCAGTCGTTCATGGACGTCCGGTCGAGGAAACGGGTGATCCGGTTCGGAAAGTCCGGTGCAGGTTTCGCTGGGCAGGCCGATGTTGATGAGTTCCGGCATTGGATCGGCGCCCTGCAGACGCAACTGTGTTTCGATATCCGCCACATAGTGACCCGCATGCGTGATCGAATCGCCCAGAAACAGAATTCGTTTGGCCTGCAGAGGAAACGAGGGATCAGCTGCCGTGGCCGCAGCGGCGGCCGACATCATCAAGCTGACCATGATCATGCCGAGCTGGATCCGGCGGACGACGGCAGGACGGGCGGGGCAGGGCAGAGTATTCATGGCGCTGAATTCCGGCGAAAGCTGGCAGAGACATCAACGATGTCTGAACTGTGTTCAGATGAGAAACACTGTAACCGACCGCGGCAGCCGAGCAAACAATACCGCGCGTCGGTGTCCAGGTTCGACGTTCGATCAATGCGAACATCGCGCCGGAGCCCGGCCGTGACGCGTCGTTGTTCACCGGGTGCCGCCCGGCGTTCGGTGTGGTCCCCAGCCGTGAGCCGAGTGCCGTCAGGCACCGGGCCCTTCACCGGCGTCGATTCCAGATACGACGTTGCATAAAACAACACCGTCACCCCGAGGCCCGGCCGCTGACGCGTCGCGGCTCACAGTGCAACGGGGGTGAACGGCGTGCCAGCGCACGCCGTGGTGCCGCTGCATCCCTCAGTTCCGGCCATCTGACGCGGTCTGATTAAGCCGCTTCCGGCGCCGCGGGGCCGATGGATCTGGGTTTGCCGCCGGGGGATCGCTTCTTCAGATCAAACAGCCCGAAGATCTCGGAGGCATTCATTCCCAGTGACACATTGTCGTTGTCACCTTCGCCCAGAATGGCTTCGGCCAGTTCACGCTTTTCTCGCAGCACGCGGTCGATGCGTTCCTCGATGGTGTCCCTGCAGATAAATCGGGTCACAATCACCGGTGCGGACACGCCGATGCGATGAGCGCGGTTGATGGCCTGATCTTCAATGGCGGGGTTCCACCAGCGGTCGTACAGAAACACGTAGTGAGCGAACTGCAGGTTCAGTCCCACGGCACCGGTTCCGTAGCTCATCAGAATAATATGAGCGTTCGGATCTTCCTTGAACCTTGCCAGAATCGGTTCCCGTTGTTTGGTCGGCACGCCGCCGTGGTAAATCAGCGGATTGAATTGTTTCAGACGGGGGTTCAGCCAGTCCAGCGTCTTCGTCCACTGGCTGAACAGAATCGCTTTGCCGCCGCTGGCGGCGATTTCTTCCATGTCGGCGACCAGGCGTTCCAGCTTGGCACTTTCGTTGGTCAGCGGATCGTAATTTGTCAGCTGCTTCAGCCGCATGACCAGTTCAAAGACGTGCTGCACCGAAATGGAATCACCCAGGTCATTCAGCTGAATCACACCTTCTTTTTCTGCCACGCGGTAGGCGTACTGCTGAGCGTCGGTGAGTTCGAGTTCGGCGTCGCGGTCGATTCGCGGCGGCATGTCCTTCATCACCAGATCCTTGGTGCGTCGCAGGATGTGTTCTTCGGTCAACGACGCCAGCTGCCGCAGGTCCGGCGAGGCCCGCGGCGGAATCACTTCCATGAACTCGAACAGCGACGCCAGTTCTTCCGGACGATTTTCGATGGGCGTTCCCGTCAGTGCCCAGCTGCGGCGACGGTTGATGTTTCGCGCCACCTGAGCCGTGCGTGAGTCGCGATTTTTGATCCGCTGGGCTTCATCCAGAACCAGCAGGTCGAACTTCGGCTGTTCTTCTTCTGAAAAATCCGCCAGGTCGCGGGTCATCGATTCATAGTTTGTGATCAGAATCGGTACTCCGGGCATGGTCCACAGCATGCGTCGCCGGGCGCCACTGCCTTCGATGGTCACGATCGGCAGTTCCTCAGCCCACGTCCGGAACTCACGCTGCCAGTTGGGAATCAGCGGTTTCGGACAGATCAGCAGCACGCGATTCACCTGACCGCTGCGCAACAGCAGCCGAATGCCGGTAATGGTCTGCATGGTCTTGCCCAGCCCCATTTCATCGGCCAGCAGAGCGGCGTGTCGGGAAAACATCCACGCGATGCCCTCGTACTGGTACGGAAACGGCTCAAACGGCATGATCAGTTCCTGTCCGGCCAGCCATGTTTCCAGCGGTGGCTGCAGCAGATAGAACAGACGATCCTGAAGCGACAGAGACTGCTTTGGCGGTTTGATGCGGGTCCGCCGCGGCTTCTCGTTCTCGTCACCATCCTCATTCTTTTTGGCTTTGGGGGGCTGGATCTTCTTAAGTTCCACGCCGTCCGATGATGATTCTTTTGATCTGGCCGGCGGTTCAAACGCGGCTCCCTCGGGCAGTGTCAGGCCGATGCATTTAACCGGTATCCGCCGCGGCTTCCACGACGGCACAAATTCCGGCCGTCGCTGCAGCGGGACGTTCACGACATTGATCTGCGGCACTCGATTCAGGGCCGGATTGAAGCCGGCACTGGCCAGGTTTACTGGTGTTGTCAGTTCAACCCGGCTGACGGCGGGCACCGCGTTCTGCTCGGGCGCGTCTGCGTCCGGCAACTCTGTCTGCTGCTCTTCCTGCACACCGGCCTCCTGCCTGCGTCGATGATCGCGGTCTCCGCTGGCGGCAGCGGGCCGACGACACATTCTGTTACCTTGCCATGACGGTCTTGATCGTTTCGTTCAGCGCTTCCTGAACGCGATCAAGCGGTTCCTCAAGATCCGCCTGTCCGGGAATCAGGTGCCGCTGCCTGCTGACAAACTGGCTGTCAGCCGCATGATTCTGATGGAAGGAAAGGCGTCGGCCGCCCAGTTCAGAGACGGTATCGGCCGAAGCTGTCCGTCCCTTTTTTCCGGCATCAGCTTCGAAGGTGCAGGCCACTGGAACGTCGGTGTGGTTCCGCAGTTCCAGAATGTCCGGATCACTGGTGATGACCATCTCAGGCTTGATCGACACGCGATCCAGCAGCGTCTTGCCGATGAGTTCGCCCAGCAGCCATGGCCGCAGCATTTTGCCGTACAGAATTTCCTGCGTGCGATCCGGTTTGACCGGCGTCGTACACTGAAATTCCAGCGGTCGGCCGTTGTGGTTGGTCACCAGCAGACCACCAACGTATCCGCGGCCTGCGACTTCCACCGCCGCGATGAAGCCAAGTCGCAACTGTTCTGAATGTCCGTTTTTCGACATCCGTTTTGTTCTCTGTGGTGCAGCAGGTTGTCATTGTGAAACTGGCAGTCATCGGCTCCGAAAATCCGGGGCGACAAGGACTGAACGTTGCTCAACCGGCCGTTTCTGCCGGTTGCCGCGATGACGGAAGACCGTTCGCTGAGGACCCTCATCGACTCGCCGGCCAGGTCGGCTTTAGCGATCATCCGGAACGTTCGTCTGTGAGGTCGGCTGCTGACAAAGCACCAGAAAAACCGCCAGTGAAGCGTCTGCAGCCCGTTTTTTGCGGTGAATCCGCTGCCGCGGTGTCTTCACCTGAGCGGCCGGCGACAAACCGGCATCGGCGCAGCGCGCAAAATTCAGAAACTTTGCATTTTGGGCCAAGTCTTTGATTGTCGGTGGCGCACAGTTGCCCTCAACGCAGGGTAGTGGTTAGCGTCTCAGGGTAAGGTCGGGCACGAACGTCGGGTGATGCGACGCTGTTGCCCGGAACCGGACTTCCGATAGATCTGCACCAAGAGTCTCCCCCCCCTCCTCCCGCACATTTTCCCGCTCATGGCTGATCCGGCCTGCGACGGTACACGCTGCAGGCTCTTCGGGCTGAATGGCCCGCCCGGCTCCCGAGTTCCAGGACCTGCGTGGCATGAAGCAGACAGACTATCAGACTCTGATCGAACGGGCTCAGGCAGGAGACCGCGGCGCCACGGAAAGGCTTCTGGAAGCCTGCCGCGTGCGACTCAAGGACATTGCCACGGCTGCGTTTGATGAACGGCTGGGGCCGGAATGGGATCCGTCTGATGCCGTTCAGGAATCACTGATGGAAGCGCACCGGGACCTGCCGACATTTCGCGGCCGGCAGGTTGAGGCGTTATACGCCTGGCTGCGGAGCATTCTTGAACACAACCTGGCCGACCGCGTCAAGTACCTGAGTCGCCAGAAACGACAGTCGGAGCCCCGGCGATCGCTGGAGGAGGCCGACCACCACGGACTGGATCTGCGGCACGTCATTGCCGCAGATCAGTCGTCGGTCAGCGCACGAGTGATGTCTCAGGAGCGTCAGCAGCACCTGGCGAGGGCGATTGATGAGCTTCCTGAACACCAGGCGCGCGTGGTTCGTCTGCGGCATTTGTCCGGCCTGTCGCTTGACCAGATCGCAAAAAAGGTCGGCCGTTCTCGTCCGGCGGTGGCCGGGCTGCTGGTGCGGGCGACGCGGGCCCTGAACAATCGATTGTCTTCTGATCATGGAGGCCGGTCTGTCGGGTCGGCCAGCAACAACGGCTCCGGATAATGCCGTCCACCTGCCCCGCACGAACTGCCGTGGCAGAGACCCGTTTCCCGGCGGAAACAAACTTCGTCTGATCTCTGAAATTCGCTGTTATCATGAAGTCTGCCGATGACGCAAATCAATCTGTCCGACTGACCAGCGCCGTTGTCGAATACATGCTGGCTCAGGACCGCGGCGAACCGATCGATTCGGCCGCGTTGCTGGCGCGGTATCCCGATATCGCGGAAGAGCTGCAGGAATATCTCAGCGCCTCGGAAGTTGTGCAGGATATCGCAGCGGCAGAACGTGCGTCAGGCTCGACGGCGGCGTGCTCCGGTACAGAACCAGATACCGACGCCGATCCGCCCGGTGGCGATGCCGATGTTGCTGACCAGCCCGCCGGTCCTCAGACGACGCCCGGCTTCGATCCGCCGCTGGAAGCCCTCGCCCCCGAATTTGTCGATCTGGAACTGATCAACCGGGGCGGCATGGGCATCATCTACAAGGCCCGGCAGGTCAGCCTGCAGCGCGATGTGGCATTGAAGTTTATTCTGCTGGGCCGCTGGGCGTCTCCGGCTGAGCATCAGCGGTTTCGCGTTGAGGCTCAGGTGCTGGCACGCCTGCGTCATCGGGCGATCGCTGCGGTCTACAGCAACGGTCAGGTCGACGGCAATCCGTATCTGGTGATGGAATTCATCGACGGCTGCAGCCTGCGGGAAATGATCAAGACGGCTCCGCTGCCCGCGCGACGAGCCGCCGAGATCACCTGCAAAGTCGCTGAGGCCGTCGCCGAGGCGCACCGGAATCAGATTCTGCATCGGGATCTGAAACCGTCCAATATTCTGATTGACAGCCGACAGCAGCCTCACGTCACCGACTTCGGACTTGCGAAGGTTCTGAATGACCAGGACGATCTGACCATGACCGGGCAGATTGTCGGCACTCCCAGCTACATGTCTCCCGAACAGGCACAGGGAGATGCGGCCGTGGGGCCTGCCAGTGATATCTATGCTCTCGGAGCCGTTCTGTATGCATCACTGACGGGCCGTCCGCCATTCTGCGCCGAAAGCCCCACGCAGACACTGCTGCTGGTCCAGCTGGCAGACCCACCGGCACCGCGTCTGTTCGACCCCACCATCCCGCGTGACCTCGAAACGATCTGTCTGAAGTGTCTGCAGAAGAATCCGTCCGCGCGGTATGCATCAGCCGACAGGCTGGCGGACGATCTGCAGCGTTTTCTGGAAGGCAGACCGATTCTGGCTCGGCCCGTGGGATTGATTGAACGTGGCGTTCGATGGGCCGCACGCAGTCCGCTGCTGGCGGCCGCCATGGTTCTGGTAGCGCTGCTGCTGAGTTCAGTTGCGGTGGGACTGATGTTTCATAGTTCCGTCGTCAGCAACCTGAACCGTGAACTGTCCGACCAGAATGATCGCCTGCAGGCATCGCTGCAGACATCGGATCATCTGAGGCGGATGGAATTCGAGACGGGACTGCGGGCCAGACGGCTCAGCTACGCTGCCGACATGCGTCTGGCCATCGAAGCATGGCACAGCGGCGACACGCGGCAGGTGGCCGAGCTGCTGGAAACGCATCTTCCGCAGGCTTCCGGCACAGACGTCAGATGTTTCACCTGGAATTTCCTGAGTCGAGTGATTCCTCGTCCCGCCCTGCAGCTGGGGCATTTTGATCAGGCCTGTTATCACGTTGTGTTTTCAGTGGACGGCACCTGCTGCGCTGTTTCCTGCAGTGACGGCCATGTGCGATTCTTCCAGCACCCTTCCGGCCAGCTGATCGCCGACCTGGAAACCGGGCAGGGTGAGGTCAATTCAGTGGCGTTTCATCCCGACCAGGCAATGCTGGCCTCGGCCGGCGATGATGGCACCGTCAGATTGTGGACGTGGCCGGAACTGCAGCCGGTGGCGACACTGGACGTCTTCGACAGTCGGCCGGTATTCGGCGTGGTGTTCTCACCGGATGGCGGTACGCTGTTTGCCTGTGGTGATTCCACTGAAGCCAAAGCCTATGACGTTGCCCGGCGCGCACTGCGCGGAACACTGAAGGGTCAGCACCAGAAACGCATTGAATCGCTGACCATATCTCCGGATGGCCGCTGTCTGGCGACGGTCGGCCACGACGGCAGGACACTTATCTGGAATACGCAGTCACTGACAGTGCAACGAGAACTGCCGCGCCACGAGGACGGACTGACCAGTCTCGCCTTTATGCCGGATGGTAATTATCTGTTGTCCGGCTCGCTCACCGGCAATGTGTGCATCTGGAATGTCCACAGAGGTGGCCGCCGCGGAATTATTCGACGACCGGATGGTATTCAGCAGGTGGCCGTTGCTGGTGACGGCATGGTGGCGGTCGCTGACCGCGGCGGTAGTATCAGTATGTATCGCCCCGAACAGATTTACACGGAAGGTACCGATTCTCCGGAGCCGGTATCCACGTGGCACGCCGACCCGACCAGAATCTACGGAGCGGCGTTTTCTCCCGACCGGCAGCGTCTGGTTACGGCTTCGCTGTCCGGCCGCGTTACAGCATGGAATGTTGATGTGCCTCAGCCGGCGATTCCACTGGGAGAACGTTCCCCGACTCCCTGTGACTTCGTGGCCGCCATGGTTCCCCTGACCGGCTCAGAGGTTCTGACGTGCGGCCCGGGCGCTTTGTCTCGATGGAATGTCGCCACTCAGGAGTCTGCCGTCGTGGCGACGGCCGATACATACTTCGCTGCCTGCGATACACGCACTAAGGGTTCCGCCCCCGGGCGAACAATGATTGTGGCGGTGGAACCGCCGAATCTTGTGCATGTCGTCCGGCCCGACAGACCCACGCAGGTTTTGTCGGTTGGTTCCGATGAGGATGCGATCAAGGAAATCCGGCTGCTGCCAGGTTCAGCACAGGCCGTGATTTGTCGCGCCAGTGGCTGGCTGGCCAGAATCGATCTGAATTCCGGCACCGTGAGTGAAGACTGCGGTCGCTGCAACGCGATGGCTCTGGCCGACCGCAGCGGTGTGCTGTGGCTGGGAGAACGCGGTACCGGAAACGGCCTGATCGCGATCGATCTGCCGACATGGCAGCAGAAACTGCACGTCCCGGCTCATCGTACCACCATTCGGGCCATGGCCATGTCGCCCGATCAGACAAAAATCGTCAGTACCGGAAACGACCGCAGTGTCGCGCTGTGGGACGCGCGGACAGGTGAGCTGATCAACCGCTTTGAATCATTGCCCCGGAACGGTACGCGGGTTGCCTGGTCTCCGGACGGACTCACCATTGCCGTGTGCAGTGATGTCCGTACTGTGCATCTGTTTCAGGCGGCCACGCTGCGTGAAATGGGTGTGCTGTTCACCGGCCATGAGTCAATCTACGACGTGCAGTTCACCTCTGACGGGCAATGGCTGATTGCCATGGACGCCTATCTGCAGGCCTGGGCTCTGGACGGCCGCCCACCAGAAGCCAGGTAGCCACCGATGGTCGCCTTTCGCTCCGCGAAAGAGCGTTGCGCTGACGCGCTCTTTTCGCGGGGGATGTGACGACAATTACTGGCAAGCATTCGGAGTTACTCGATCGTTACTCCCTCGCGAAAGAGTACCAACAGTTCGGGCACCTGCTGTTGGTGCCGCCTGCCGGGCGGCACTTCGCGGCGCAGCCGCGACTGTGGTTGCAACAGACACGCCACTTCATACAGCCCGCTGCCACATACAGCCCGCTGCCACGAACCACACGCCCCACAATTCGAACGTGGGTCCCGCGCACAGTTCGGGCTCCGTGCGAAGGGCATGCAGTCCCAGGCGGAGCCTGGGACCGAGGCGGGACAACTGTCTGGTCGGAATTTTCGGGGGACACGGAGCCAGAGAGACCCTGGCAATCGCATCAGTAATTAAATCGACGTCCCGAGCGAAAGGCGACCAGCTTCTGACGCGGGCACATTACTCAGAGTGCCGTTTGTCACGTCAGCGCCTCCATGCAGGTTCGCCTGACGTTCGACATCCGGCAGATTCGGACGGCGTCCCCGAGTTCAGGGATCGTTGATTTCAGCCATCGGTTGGCGCGATATCACTATTCAGTGCGGCCGCCACGACGGCTGAGCCGGCAACAGCCGTGTCGTTTCTGCCGCCGTTCGGACTTTTTTCCGAATTACAGCGCTACGTTGTTGCGGGTTTGTCGCCTTCACTTGTGGACAGGACATTTTTCTCCGATTGACCATGAGCAAAAAAACATGAAATCACTGATCTCGATTCTTAGTCTACTTGTCTTGACGGCATTCAACAGCACTCCCGCACATGCAGCGGTGATTATCTACGATGAAAGCTCAGATGGAGACCTCGACGGAAGTCAGAATCTGACGCTGGGCATCGGCACAAACACCGTCAGTGGAGAAGCAGGAGGGCCTTCCGGGTCCACAGATACCGACGGTTTCGGCTTCTTCATCCCTGTCGGCACAGAATTAACGTCGCTGTCGGTCACGGCCACGACGCTGGTGAACGGAATTTATTTCAATGCGCGGTGGGGAATTCACGATGCGTTTCCCGCGATCGGTGGCACACAGATCGAGGATACCGGAGTGCTTTCCAGCAACGCATCCGACTCCTTCACATCGCTGGTGACGCCACTGGCAACCGGCCAGTATGCAATCTCGCCCATTCAGACCAGTTTTAACGAATTCAGTCACGTCTGGACGTTTGAGGTTCAAAGCGTTGCCACCAGCGCCGTGCCCGAACCATCTTCGCTGGCCCTGCTGGCGATGGGACTGTGCGGAGCCGGGGTCATGCGTCGTCGCCGACCGAGGAAGGCCTGAGCACGTTGCACGCGGCAAACCCTTTGAATCGAGCGAATCAGGGAGCGTATTCGGCAGGCCTGCTTCCAATGCTGTCAGTGGAAGAAGGTGTCAGCACACGATTTCACGCTCCCACCAGGCACCTCGGATTCTGCTTCAAACAAGCCGATCTTATCTGACCCGAAAAGTACCATGAAAATCATCCGTTTCCTCTCCCGATTTGCGGCAACAGTTGCTTGCGCCGGAATATTGAATGCCGGCACGACGCAGGCCGGCGTCATCACCGATCGCACGGCCCTCAGAACCCTGTTGGGGGGACCGGGGATCATCGAAGATTTTGAGTCGATCGGTCATCCGGGCACCATCTGGGGTGGAAGTGTGCTCAACAGTGAAACAACTCAACTGGGCGGTCCCGGACTGGTCGTTCCCGGCGTTTCGTTCATCTCACAGGGAAACACGATCTTTCGAGGCGCCGGAGAAGCGGGAGCGCCGTCAGCAGAGATCAGCGGCAATGGTGGACTCACGTACGTCGTCGACTTCACGGTTCCGGTGATCGCGTTCGGGATGGACGTCAGAGAAGCGTCAGATTTCCCACAAGCGGCCGAGATTCAAGTCTTCGGGCCCGACGATGCGAGTCTGCTGGGGACCATCGCATTCGACCCAATCGATCGGACTCCCGTCTTCGCCGGCTTCCATAATCCCAGTGGGATCGGCCGAGTGGAGCTCACGACAATCCAGCGGACATCCAGCGGCGGAGCACCGAGCATCGACAACCTGGAGTTCGCGGCGGCCACCGCTGTACCTGAACCGTCCTCACTGGCACTGCTGAGCATCGGCCTGAGTGGCGCCCTGCTGATCCGTCGCACACGACGCCGATTCGATACGGCCGTTTCCTGACACACCAGCCCACCCCGTAGTTGCCGAGTTTCTCCAAATCGCCACACCAGGTGCCGCCTGCCGGGCGGCACTTCGCGGCTCCTCCGCCGCGACTGTGGAATATTCAGCGCCCGTATCTGGGTCTTCCAGCCGCAGCACCCGGCATTCCGCAGTGGATTTACGAATACGGAATAGTTTTTTCAGGTTCCGCGCTCCGTCGCCCATGGAATGTCGCCTGTGTAGGCAGAGTCCCGTGCGCAACCATGTTGCCGTCAGACGTTGCGTGCCATTTGAAGTCCTGGCCGTCGCTCGATGCCTGTTCGCACTTCAGCGTTTCGCCGGAGTGGCGGGAGAGAAAGTCAAGCCGTCATGTGTCATCGCCGCAAAACAGGATTCACACTCATTGAATTGCTGGTCGTGATTGCAATTATCGCGATTCTCATCGCTTTGCTGCTGCCGGCCGTGCAGCAGGCACGGGAAGCAGCCCGCCGGACTCAGTGCAAGAACAACCTCAAGCAACTGGGAATTGCTCTGCATAATTACCACGACGTGTTTCGTTGTTTTCCTCCGGGGTACCGGTTCAAGCCGAATTCGCCCATCGAAGCCATGGGCACGCCGAATGTCTCGCTGCTGCCGTATCTGGAACAGTCAAATCTGAAGGATCTGGCAGACGCTGAAATCCCGTGGTATCTGCAGAGTCCCTCGACAGCTCGGACGATTGTCTCCGTCTTTCTGTGTCCGTCCGATGCGGCGACGAATCCGCTGCCTTATCCATGGGTGGCGGCAATGAATGTGCCGGTTGGCGATACGTTTGCGAATTCATCTTACGGATACAGCTACGGCTACCGCGACGCCTTCAGTTTCAGTCCGAACTTCGGGGCACCGCCGGTGACGCCGGAATCCGGCGTGTTCGCCATTCATTCGCGGACCCGTATTGGGGATATTACCGACGGAGCGACCAACACCTTCGCCATCGGGGAAGCGGCCTCCGGCTTTCAGATCTGCGAGGGCATTGGCTGCACAACACCGTCGACCAGTCCGCTGGCGACCAACGGCTCCGGTCACGGGTGGCTGGTCGGTGGCGCGGGCGCAGAATCGTTCTACGCCACCGGCCTGCGCTACACCGGACATGCGGCCAGTACGGTCGAACAGATGAACAAGAATCCCGTGACCGATTCGTACGCCGCGATTTCCAACGGTGCGTATGCCGATAACCGGGCCAGCTGGGAAGGCGGTCCACACTGGCTGAGTCACTTCCGCAGCTTCCATGACGGCGGCTGCAACTTTCTGTTCTGCGACGGTTCGGTGCATTTCCTGAGCGAGAACATCGACATGACGCTGTACCGCAAACTGTCCTGCATGCAGGACGGCAATGTGGTCGGGGAGTTCTAGGTGAACCGCGCCAGGAGTTGGTCCGTTTCTCTGAAACGGACCCGCCGTGAGAACAAACATGAACCAGCAGACAACTCGTCCTGCGGTCAACACGCCCACGACACGAACATCGCCCACACAAGCGGGTGAGTTTCAGAGAAACTCGCCTGCGGCTGGCTCAGACCGAAAGTCCTGCCCCGGCAGGCGGGACCGACTGATCGATGAGCAACATTCAACAACAAAACAACTTTGAACAGATTCAGAAGCTCTGCCGTGAGTTTCGCCGGCAGCTGCGCAGTGGTGCGCAGAAGCGGATCGAGGATTACCTGGATCGCGTCTACGAAGATTCCCGCGAGATGCTGTTCCAGAACCTGCTGCACATCGAAATTGAGTTTCAGCGGCGGCAGGGAAGGGAACCGGCCTCCGAAGAATACATCAAACGTTTCCCGCAGCATGCGAAGCTGGTCCGTCAGGCCTTCTTCGAATCGACCATGATGTCGATGAGTCCTGCGGTGGAAACGCCGGCGGACGAAGACACCGTGATGTTCGGCATGCCGGCCGCTCGAAAGCTGGGCGACTACGAACTGCTGCGGGAACTGGGCCGGGGCGGCTTCGGTGTGGTTTACGAAGCCCGTCATCTGAAACGCGGCGATGTGGTGGCGTTGAAGACATTACCGAGTCTTCCGGAAGATCAGCAGCAGGTGGCGAATGAAGCGGAGCGACTGCACAAGTTTCGGCGTGAGTTCCGTTCTCTGGCGGAAGTCAATCACCCCAATCTTGTGGGGATGCAGACGCTGGAGGTCGATGGCAGTCAGTGGTTCTTCACGATGGACGTCATTGATGGAACCGATTTTCTGGACTATGTGCGTCCGCAGGGACATTTGAATGAGGCTCGCCTGCGGTCGGCGTTGAGTCAACTGGCCGGCGGGATTCTGGCTCTGCATGAACGAGGCATCGTGCATCGCGACCTGAAACCCGGGAACGTATTGATCGCGGCGGACGGACATGTGACCATCATGGACTTCGGGCTGGTGGCAGAACTGCAGCAGCGAACCGACCAGACGATGTCCATGCACTCGCGGCAGTTTGTCGGCACACCTCGCTATGCGGCTCCGGAACAGATCATGGGAGCCCGCACGATGGCGTCGGACTGGTATGCTCTGGGTACGCTGCTGTACGAAGCGCTGACCGGGGAACCGCCATTTCGTGGTTCTCACGTGGAAGTGTTGCTCCAGAAACAAAACGAAAATGCGCCGGCGCTGGTCGGACGAACTGACATCCCCCGGGACCTGGCCGTGCTGGTGGATCAGTTGCTGCAGCGCGATCCGGAACAGCGACCGCCGGCCGACCTTATTGTCGAGACACTTTGCCCGGGACACGAGTCCCGCAGCCGTGATTCCCGCAGCCACGATTCCACCGACAGCGGCCTCGCGACGCTGTCGGGACAGACGGACAGCCTGCTGGTGGGGCGTGAATCTCAACTGGCGGAACTCGAACAGGCTCACCACAATCTGCTGAAGAAGCGGGAACCGCAGGTCGTGTTCATTCGCGGTCGGAGCGGGGAGGGCAAGACCGCGCTGGCAGAAAAATTTCTGCAGAAACCGCGTCTGAACGACGACATGGTGGTGTTGTCCGGACGCTGTTACGACCGGGAATCCGTGCCGTTCAAAGCCATCGACTGCCTGATCGATGCGCTGGTGGCGTACCTGCGATCGAAGCCCGGCGACGACGTGTGTTCGCTGCTGCCGGATGACATCCCGATGCTGGCGCAGTTGTTTCCGGTGCTGCGCCGCGTGGAGACGATTGCTGAACGGTCCACCCACAGCATGGCGGGCATCGACAGTCGTCAGATCCGCTACCGAGCTTTTGCCGCGCTGCGGGAACTGCTGGCCACCATTGGCCAGTCGACGCCGTTGATTCTGTTTGTTGACGACCTGCAGTGGGGCGATGCCGACAGTGCGACGGCGCTGGCCGAAATCCTGAAACCGCCTGAAGCACCGGCCGTGATGCTGCTGGGCAGCTACCGCAGTGATGAAGCGGAGGAAAGTCCGTTTCTGCAGGAATGGAACCGGGGTGAGTCAAATGTTGCGCAGACGCTGGTCGAGATCAGTGCGCTGACACCGGACCAGTGTGCGGCGATGTTGAGCCTTCGTCTTGGCATACCGGCGCCGGAACTCCGGGAACAGGCACAGCAGCTCTGGCAGTCGGCTCGCGGTAATCCGTATTTTCTGGATCAGCTGCTGGAAGGCTTTGATGCGGAGACGGGGCAGTTCACGGCCGTTCCGCTGACTGACATTGTCCGTCAGCGTCTGAGTCGGCTGCCGCAGGAGGCAGCGGCATTGCTGGAGGCTGTCGCCGTGGCAGGGCAGGCCGTTTCCCTGACCGAGGCGGCCGGGGTCACGTGCGGCATGGACCGCGCCTTTGCGACAGTGACTCACATGCGCAGTGAACAGCTGGTGCGGCTGATCGGTTCTGACGAACAGCAACTGGTGGATACATACCACGACAAGATTCGCGAGACCGTGCTGGAAACAATGCCGGCACAGCAACAAAAATGGCTGCATGTGCAGTTCGGGGAACTGCTGGAGCAGGCAGAAAACCTGACGGCTGACATCGCACTGCAGTTTCTGGAACAGGATCCTCTGCTGGAAGAGTCCGCCCCGCCGGACTCAGACCGCATCGTTGACCTTGCCTTTCACTTTCATGCGGCTGGTGACGAACGTGGATTCGCGTATCAGTTTCTGGCCGGTGAGTTATCGTTTCGGGCGTATGCATCCGAAGACGCGCTGGAATTTCTGAAACGCGCCGACAGGGCTCTGCCGGCGAATGCACCCCCAGACCTGAGGTTTCGGGTCCATGAAAGGCTCGCAAGAACGCTGCATCGCCTGCGAGACTTTGACGGCGCGGTCAGCCGATATGAATCTGCATTGAAGCATGCCCACTCTGCGCTACAGCGTGCCCATGTGTACGAGGGGATTGGCACAACCCACGTTACTCGCAGTGAATTTCGTCTGGCCCTGAAAAACTCCGACAACGCGCTTGAGGAACTTGGATTGTCGCGTCCGCGGGGAGGTATTGCATTGGTGCGATGTCTGCCGGAGTTTCTGCGGCTGATTCTGCAGCCTCCGACATGGAAACAGAACTCAGATTCGTCGAAGGAAGAAGCGTCCCGCTACGCCATCGCACAACAAGTCTATAACTATCTGATCGGCTTCATTTGGGAGTTGCCGGGGGGAATGGCTTCTTATCCGTTCCTGCTCCTCAATATTCAGAATTCGGCTCGGCACCTCGCAGGCTCAGAACATTGGGGCAAAGGTGTCACTCATTCTGCCGGGCAAATTGCGTTGAATGGTCTGCCGTGGATGGGACGGTGGATTCTGAACAGGTCGCAGCGGGCGACTGAACAGATCAACGATGCCGAAATGAAGGGCCTGTTCCTGGCAGGGTCCGCCATGGCGAATCATTATTCAAATGATGCGAAGCTGGCTGATCGGCAGTATGAGGACGCATTTCACCTGCTGCTCCGATCCGGAAATCAAGTATACACCGGTGCAGTCGCGCACATGCAACGACACCTCCGGGCGGTGATTGCTCCATCGTCCCGGGAACTCAGGGCAGCCAAAAGGACACTCGACGCGGCCGACGACAAGCGGACTCAATGCTGGGGCCACTACGATATTGCGAGTGCGCTGGCCCGGGCCGGTGACATCCCGCAGGCACTCGACCATATCGAGTCGGCTCGCCGGTTCCTGGAGCCTGGCGAGCGCTACGTGACGGACGCTATTTTCCTGGGCACAGAAGGTTACGTCCGACTTCAGGCGTCGACGTACGACGCAGCGCGGTTCAGTCTCGAAGCAGTCTGGTATCTCGTCAAGAAACGTAAGCTGTTCATGGACGTGGTGGTGCGGGCGTTGCCCTCTCTGATTGAAAGCCTCGTCGGCCCGGAATGGACGCAGCCGGTGACCGGGAGAACGGCCAAACGTCTGCGAAGACTGTGCCGGGTCGCCGCAGTGATGGACTGGTTGTACCCGAACATCGCGTCCCCGGCGCAACGCGCCCGCGGCCGGGCCTTCGCTGCGATGGGAAAGTCCCGCAAGGCAATTCGCTGTTTTCACAAAGCCGTTCGCAGAGCGGAATCCTTCGGAGCCGACTACGACCGAGCCCGCAGTCTGCTGGATCTGGCGGCTGTTGAGGAACACCATCGCGACGAACGCCGCGCTGAAGCCATCGAACTGCTGAAGCAGCAGGAATCCGTCCTTCCCTGGGCCGAACGCTGGCTGCTCGGAGAGCAGTTTGATGAACAGTGCATCGCTGCGGTGACATACAAGTAGGTGCCGCCTGCCGGGCGGCACTTCGCGGCGAAGCCGCGACCGTGGTAGCCACCGCTGACAATCGTTCAAACAGCCCGGCACATCGAACACCGCAGCCTGCGCCATCATCGAAACAAACGATCCACCTGAATTGTCAGCCGGCAGTCGTCGCAGATCACCAGTTCAACGTCACCAGTGGCCGGCATGTCCACGTACTGTCCGTCCTGATTCAGCTGCAGCACCATCAGCTGTGACGTATCGGGGTCGACGATCAGATAACAGGGAAGTTTCTGCTGCTGATAGATGGATCGTTTGTACGTCAGATCTCGTTCACGCGTGCTGTCCGACAGGATCTCCACAGCGATGGCAGGAGTTTCTTCCACGTGGCGTTCCGGTTCCGCCCCGCAGACGACGATCAGGTCCGGTCGCAGTACGGTGTCTGCCGAAACAATCCAGTCAATTTCAGCCAGAACAGTCGCGTTACATCCACATGCCTCGGTGGCGCTCTTCAGTTCAGATCCCACGCTGACCAGTAGTCTGGAATGCCGTCCGAACGGACTCGGCGTCATCGCCACGGCCACACCATTCCACAATTCCCAGTCGCCTTCCCACAATCGGTAGTCTTCAACCGTATAATGAGGCATGTATTTTGGTGCCGAAGTCATGATCACATTCGCCGTCAGACTTGAAGCAGGGCAGGCTGGTTGCTCACGACACAGTGTAACGCGCAGCTGTAACACCCGACACTGTTTCTTTTGTCGTGCCGTTCGGTGTTCAGGCGGCACGATCCCGCTCTGTTCAGATTTTCCCGGCTGCGAAGCATGACAAAATGTCAGCCGGAGTCATAAGGTACGTCTGCCCGCGGGCCAGACGGATCTGCGGGCAGATCGGGGACGCTTCAGATTCGCAGTTTCAGAGCGTACGACGCAACGAAAGCAGATCTTACCTTGGAAGAATACAAGCAGCAATTTGTCGAGTTCATGGTCCGCGCGAACGTGCTGACGTTTGGTGACTTCACCACCAAGAGCGGTCGGAAGACTCCGTTCTTCATCAACACGGGTCGCTATCGCACGGGCGATCAGATGAATCGACTGGCCGGGTTTTACGCTGATGCCATCCAGAAACAGGGCCTTGAGTTCGATTTTCTGTTCGGCCCGGCCTACAAGGGAATCCCGCTGGTCGTGGCTATCAGTATGGAGCTCAGCCGCCGCGGCCATGACGTGCCGTTCTGCTTCAACCGCAAAGAAGCCAAGGACCATGGCGAAGGGGGAACGCTGGTGGGGCATGTGCCGTCGGACGGCCAGCGCGTATTGATCGTGGAAGACGTCACCACCGCCGGCACTTCGATTCGAGAGACCGTGCCAGTCCTGAAAGCGGCGGGCGCTGTGCAGCTGGCCGGCCTGGTGGTTTCTGTCGACCGCATGGAGAAAGGGCAGGGCAGTCTGAATGCGCTGACCGAACTGCAGCGGGAATTCAGCATGCAGACTTTTGCCATCGTCAGCATCGTCGAGATTGCTGATTACCTGCGCGGGCGTGCGGTCGATGGAAACGTGGTGCTGACGGATCAGCTGTACGATCAGATTCAGGCTTATCGGCAGACCTACGGAGGCACGGAATGATCCGGCAGTCCGATTCTGTCAAAGCCGCCTTCCACAACGCCGGGCCGCGGTCCCACGGTTGGCGTTCGCCGCTGAGCGAAGTTATCACGTTCATTGAACATCACTGTCATTGAACACCACTGTCATTGAGTCAGCCGCACTCTACGGCGATGGATACCTGCGGCGACGAACACCACCTGTCGACCAGTCCTGGAGCAGATTATGTCCGGTCCACTTCGAATCTTTGTCGTCACCCTGTTGCTGACGGGCACCTGGCTGCAGTCCGGCGTGGCTTCATCGGCCGAACCACGCTATCGCGACGTGGAATTTGCGCTTGTTGAAGGCCATCGTCTGCGGCTGGATCTGTACCTGCCGGAATCAGGGGAAGAACATCCTCTGGTCATCTGGGTGCATGGAGGAGCGTGGCGGGCAGGTTCAAAGAACCGGATGCCGCTCGGCCGGCTGTTGAATCACGGCTTTGCGATCGCCAGCGTTGATTATCGTCTGAGTCCGGTGGCAAAGTTTCCGGCGCAGGCACATGACATCAAGGCGGCCATACGCTTTCTGCGAGCCAGCGCCGGAAAGTACGGTCTGAATCCGAATCGTTTCAACATTGCCGGATCGTCGGCCGGCGGACATCTGGCGGCGCTGGTGGGCGTTTCCAATGATGTCATGGACCTTGAAGGGACCGTGGGCGACCATCTTTCAGTTTCCTCTGATGTACAGGGCATTGTTTCGTTTTTTGGAGCCTCAAACCTGCAGACAATTCTTGCCCAGTCGACTCCTCATGGGCTCAGTGTCCGGGTTCCCGCGCTGAATCTGTTGCTGGGCGGGCCTCCTGAGCAGCATGCAGAGCTCGCCAGACTGGCCAGCCCCGTCACCCACGTGGACGCATCAGATCCTCCGTTGTTGCTGATTCATGGCGATCAGGATCCGCAGATGCCCATCAACCAGTCGCACGAACTGCAGGGCCGGTACCGGCAATACGGGCGGCCCGTGTTTTTTGAAGTCGTGCACGGCGGTGTTCACGGCGGCCCCGGTTTTTTTGAAGACGCTATGCTGGACCGGGTGGCCGAGTTTCTCGGCACGACGAAGTAAGATGCTTTTTCGGTGATCAGGAATCAGCGAACGGAAATCCAGCGCCCCAGTTTCGAGTAACACGGGTCGGCACCTCGACACCACCAGTCGGCCACCTATACTCTCAGATGCCGTGAACAATGTGCCGAGCTGGTACGGGTTTCGGCTGTTGACAGAAGTGTTACCGGAATCGCAGCGACGTGGATCGAACAACAGACATTCTGATCATCGGTGGTGGAGTAATCGGCCTGACCACGGCTTACCGTCTGGCAGAGCAGGGGGCTGCGGTGACGGTGGTGGATCGGGGGCAGGTCGGGCAGGAAGCATCATGGGCTGGTGCCGGAATGCTGCCGCCCGGAAATCCAGCCACCGCCGCTACGCCCGAGGCACGACTCAGAGCCTACAGCTGTTCTCTGTGGGAACAGCTGACGGTTGCGCTCAGAGACCGAACGGGCGTTGACAACGGGTATCGTCAGTGCGGCGCGGTGGAGGTGGCTGCCAGTGAAGATGGATTCGCAGAGCAGATCCGACAGTGGCAACAGGAAGACCTGCAGGTGGAACGGCTGCACCGGAAGGAACTGGAACAGCATGTTGGTGGTCTGAACGAAGATATCGAATCCGGGGTGTTCCTGCCCGAATTCGCTCAGGTCCGCAACCCGAGGCACCTGAAGGCGCTGGTGGCGGCCTGCCACTGTCTCGGCGTCGAGATCATTGAACATATTGACGGCGTGTCGCTGCAGGTCGACAACGAGGCGACGGTTGTTGTCTCAACGGCTGACCGCCGTTTCTTTGCAGAACAGATCTGCATCACCGCCGGATCGTGGACTCGCCAGCTTTTGAATCCGCTGAAAGTGACCGTTCCCGTGCATCCGGTGCGCGGGCAGATAGTTCAGCTGCGTCTGCCTTGTCTGCCTTTTCGCTGTGTCATCGAACAGGAACGCCGCTACATCGTACCCAGACCGGACGGCCTGATTCTGGTGGGGGCAACGGAAGAAGATACCGGCTTCGAAAAGCGAACGACAGCAGACGGTATTGCAGAGCTGCTGATGTCGGCAAAACACCTGGTGCCGGAACTCGGACACGCCGAAGTGGTCCGCAGCTGGGCTGGACTGCGGCCAGGGTCGCCTGATGAACTTCCGTTTCTGGGCCGCGTTTCCGAATTCGACAATCTGTTTATCGGGGCAGGGCACTTTCGCTCCGGTCTGCAGATGTCGCCGGGAACCGGATGGCTGCTGGCCGACCTGATGCTGGGCCGGGAACCGCAGATCGCGATGGACGGTCTGACACTGACACGTTCTGCGACGTCACCGTCACCGTCGCCGTCGCAGAGCTGATCGACGCCACGGGCCGCATCTGCATCTGCACCTGCACTCAGGAATTCAATCGTCGAAACCCGCACGCCGGACTCGACAGCCCGAACTTGATCGCCGGTGATCTGCCGCACAAAACCGGCGGCCGATCTGTTTTTGGCCTCAAACCGGGCAACAGCATGGATAGGATTCGCAGCTGACTTATGTCAAGATCCTCAGCCGCTGCCTGCTCAGGAGTGTCCGGTCAACTATTGTCGCCTTTCGCTCCGCGAAAAAGAGCGCCCTTTCGCGGAGCGAAAGGTGACCAACCAGTCAGTTATTGATCGAATGTTTCTTCGTTGATTCTTGTGGTTTCTATGGATATGCGAAAACTGGTCGTGGTAGGAGCCGGGCCGATCGGACTGGAAGCGGCCCTGCGGGGCATCCATGCCGGCTTTGACGTCACAGTGCTGGAACGCGGTCGGGTCGGCGAAGCCGTCCGCCGCTGGCAACACGTCAGCCTGTTCACTCCGTTCGGCATGAACAGCACAAGGCTGGGCACCTCGGCCTGCGGGGCCGAGGTGCCGGACGGCAATGCCATGCTGAGCGGAGCTGAATTCTGTTCTGCCTATCTTGAGCCGCTCGCGCGCTGCGCGACTCTGGACGGACGCGTGAAAACACAGCATGAAGTGCTTGCCGTCAGTCGCCAGATGTACGGGAAGTCGGCCAGGATCGGACGACCGGATCGCGGGGCTTCGCCGTTTCGTCTGCTGGTCCGGGCTGATTCCCGGGAAACGGTGATGCAGGCTGACGTGCTGCTGGACTGCACCGGCTTTACCACGGCACACCGGTCGGTCGGAGCCGGAGGGATACCGTGTCCCGGAGAAAGTCAGGCTCTGTCTGACGAACACTATCGAATCCCCGACATTGTCGGGCTTGAGCGGTCCCGATACGCCGACCGACACACACTGGTCATCGGCAGTGGGTATTCCGCGGCCACATCTGTCTGTCTGCTGGGCCAGCTGGCAGATGAACACAAGGCGACGAAAGTCACCTGGCTGACCCGGGGGGAACGTGACGCTCCTGTTGTTTCCATTCCTGATGATTCGCTGCCGGAACGTGAGCGACTGACGAACACCGCGAATCAGCTGGCGCTGGCACAGAATGGCCCCGTCACCTGGCTGCCGGGGCCGCTGGTGGAATCGATTCAGACAGACAAGGAACAGTTTCAGGTGCAGCTGTCATGGGAACCGCAGGGTCGCGGGGGCAGGGCAGAACATATTCGGGCGGATGAGATCATTGCCAATCCGGGCTTCCGGGCGAACATCGAGCCGTTTGCCGAACTTCAGATTTACCGCTGCTATGCCACCGACGGCCCGATCCGGCTGGCCGCTCATCTGCTTAATGAAACCTCCGGCGACTGCCTGCAGCAGTCAGCCGGCGGACCGGATCTGCTGAGTCATCCGGAGCCGGATTTTTATATTCTGGGGGCCGCCAGTTATGGTCGCGATTCTCGTTTTCTGCTGCAGACCGGCCTGCAGCAGATTGACGACCTGTTTCGACACCTTGAGTCCACGGAAGGAAACCCCGTATGACGACCGATGTGGAAACAGTTCCGCGAATCGAGCTGCGGGCCCTTGAGGAACTCTGGTTTCAGGTAGCCGGTACCGTCTGCAATCTGACCTGCCAGCACTGTTTCATCAGCTGCAGCCCTCACAACCACAGCTTTGAATTTCTTGAGTTCACCGACGTGGAAGCTGCGCTGCAGCAGTCTGTGGCTCACGGTGTTCGAGAATATTACTTCACCGGTGGTGAGCCGTTTCTGAACAAAGACCTGGTGCGGATGCTGAAGCGTACGCTGCATTTCGGACCGGCGACTGTCCTGACCAACGGAACCGTGCTGAAACCGGAGTGGCTGACGGAACTTCGTGCGGCCGAGGATGCTTCCGGCTATAGCCTTGAATTCCGCGTTTCGATCGACGGACCGACGCCGGAGATCAACGACCCGGTGCGCGGCGAAGGCACCTTTCGCCGTGCGATGCAGGGTGTTTCCATGCTTTGTGAACATGATTTTCTGCCGATCATCACCATGACACAGACGTGGAGTGATGCCGAGAATCAGCACATGCTGGAAACGTTTCGTCACGTCCTGCGGCAGCACGGGTGTCGCCGCCCCCGACTGAAGATTCTGCCCCGGCTGAAGATGGGCGCGGAAGAATCACGAACAGAAGGCTATCGTCCGACCGAACGGATCACGCCGGCAATGATGGAGGATTTTGACCGCGACCAGCTGTTGTGTCATCACAGTCGCGTCGTCACCAGTCGCGGTGTCTTCGTCTGCCCGATTCTGCTGGAAGCCGCGGACGGCCGGGTCGGCGAGACGCTGGACGAATCGACTGCCCCGTTTCCGCTCAGTCATGGTCCGTGCTACACGTGCTATCAGCATGGAGCCATCTGTACCAATACCACGCTGCGCCGGCAGCAGGCGGATCGGGACTCATGAAGATTGCTCTGTTCGGAGGACTCTACAGCAACTACCTGGCACTGGAACAGGCGGTCGCCGACGCGCGTCACCGTGGTGTCGATTCCATGTACTGTCTGGGAGACCTCGGCGCCTTCGGTCCACATCCGGATCGCGTGTTTCCGATCCTGCAGCAACACGGCATCACCTGCATTCAGGGCAACTACGACGACAGCATCGGCAATGAACTGAACGACTGCCAGTGTGGCTACACCGATCCGCAGGACAACTACTTCGCTCAGCTGAGCTATGACTACACGCTGGCCCGTACCAGCGATGTGAACAAGTTGTGGCTGCGCGATCTGCCGAAACAGATCCGTCTGGAGATTGACGGCCTGCGGCTGCTGCTGTGTCACGGCAGCCCGCGTCGGACAAATGAATTCATCTGGGAATCAACCACCGGCACGGCATTTCTGGATCGACTGGCTGACCAGTATCAGGCGGATCTGATCATCGGGACTCATTCGGGAATCCACTGGCAGCGAATGCTGCGTGACGGGCGTCGCTTCATCAATATCGGAGTGCTGGGCCGGCCTGAGAATGACGGCACCACCAGCGTGTGGTACACCGTCGTGAGCATCGGTTCTTCCGCGACGCCGAATGCCCTTCCCTGCACTGCGGCGGGACCGGCCGTGGGCGTCGATGTTGAGTTTGTACGGGTGGCGTACGACCATCAGCGACTGGCAGAAGAAATGCGTCAGGAACAGCTGCCGGACGAATTCGTCGCAACCATTCTGTCCGGCTGGTGGACGACGTGCCTTGAGATTCTGCCTGCTCGGGAACGCCGGGCCGGAAAGTTTTGATGTGCCGAAGTCTTCAGGATTGGAATTTCCATGCGTGCCGTGATCCAGCGTGTTTCCAGCGCCTCTGTGACCGTCGATGGCGAAACCGTGGGGGCCATCGATCGGGGCTTTCTGGTTCTGCTGGGCGTGGCAGAACAGGACACGCCACAGGATGTGAGCTGGCTGGCTGGCAAGACAGCCGGGCTGCGAGTGTTCGAAGACGAATTCGGCAAGATGAATCTGGACCTGAAACAGGCGGGCGGCGCGGCACTGGTGGTGAGTCAGTTCACGCTGCTGGGCGACTGTCGCAAGGGCCGGCGTCCCGGTTTTGCGGCCGCCGCCCGGCCCGAGAAGGCTCAACATCTGTATCAGTGTTTCGTCGCGGCCCTGAGAGAACTTGGTATCCCGACGGAAACCGGAACCTTTCAGGCACAGATGGATGTGAAACTGGTTAATGACGGCCCGGTCACCCTGCTGCTGGACAGTCAAAAAACGTTCTGAACGTTTGTCCGGTCACCACGGCGTCCCGCCGCGCTGTCCCGTGACGCCCGGGCTTCATTTCCGTAGCTGGGGCTTCCAGCCGCAGCAACCGTGATGGGGGGGGCTCGACCCCGCAGCAAGACGTGATACCGAGTGGGACTCAAAGCCGGCAGAATCGGCGGCTGGAAGCCCCCGTTACGGCTGACAGGCAGCGACGGCGGCTGGAAGCCCCCGTTACGGGGAGCCGGTCGTGATGCTGCGCTTCGCTGCAGATTCCCTCTTTTCGCGGCTGGCTTAAACCGCCTATACTTTGCGGGTTGCGGGCACGGTGGTCCGGTATTCAATGGAATGAGTCTGAACTATGGTTTGGTACGACGTCGTCGTTCTGGCGATTCTGGCATATACGGCCTGGCGCGGAGCCCAGCGTGGACTGGTTATTCAGCTCGCCTGGATCACAGCGCTGGTGCTGTGCTTTAAATTCTCGGACAAGCTTGCTCCGGCCATCAAGCCTCACATCGGTGTGGGTGAGCCCGACAGTCAGGTGCGGCACTGGATTGCGATGTTCATCCTGTTCGTGGGGTTTTCGATCGCGTCCTTTCTGGTGGCACGGATGGTCGAGAGTTCTCTGGAGAAGGCCAAACTGAAGGAGCTCGACCGTTTCCTGGGGGCCGTGCTGGGGTTACTGTTCGGAGCCACGATTGTGCTGGTGGGAACATTCTTCGCGGTGATCTGGGAACCCACCAAGGCATCGGTGCTGGAATCCGGCACGGGGCGATTTGCCTGCCGGGCGCTGGATACGATTGAGCCCCTGACGCCGGAATACTTCCACGAACATCTGCGCACCATACTGGCTCGCTACCAGGATGAATTGGCGCCGCTGCATGATGACCACGGCGATCTGGGCGAAGGCAGCAGCGACATCTCAGATTTCCTTGGCGGCGGCAGCACATCAGGAAGCGGCACGGCAGACAGCGGAAGCGGGCAGGGCGGTGGCTTCAGTCTGCCGGACCTGATCGACGGGCTGGCCGGAGCACCCGGGTCCGCTGGTTCTGATTCTGCGGGTGCCAGCGATGCTGTCGACGGACCCACACTGGACCAGTTGTGGCGGACACTGCCGCAGCGGATGAAGGATCAGTTCGGGACACAGATCCGGGAACGATGGAACGCCGCCACGCCTCAGCAGCGGCAGAATCTGGTGAACAGTCTGGCACGGTCGTTCGACTTCGAAATGCCGGCCGTCGTCAGTGACTTTCTGAAGTCGACCGGAACCGGGACCGGCCGGCAGAGCAGCACCACGGTAAGGCCGGATTTCGCCGCGATGCTGAACGAGATCGGAGACATCTATGGCGACCGTGATCAGATCGTGCGACGTACGCGGGAACATCTGACCGGGATACCGCCACAGGTTCAGGAAGCTGTCATCAGAGACTGGTTTGCAGACCTGAGCATGCAGGCCGATCCGGATCCGCTGACAACTGTTCAGACGCGTCTGGATGAACGCATTCTGAGGCAGCTTGAGAAAGCTCGCGTGCCGCTGGCCAGCCTTAGTTACGAGCTGCGGCAGCGACTGAATCTGAGCCGTCAGTGAATTGGCGTCGTTTGACGGTGCGTTCGGGGGTTCAAAATCGGCCGCATAAAAACCGGCATGTTTTTCCATTAACCTAACATAACGGACATTATCGGACGTTGGATGCAGGTCAGGCAGCCGAATGGTCGTCTCAGGCGGCACCGGATTCTTCAAAGACTCCGATCCTGCGAAACCTCTCGTAGCGACGATCCAGCAGCTGATCCCGGGGAATGCCTTCCAGCGACTGCAACGCTTCTGCCAGGGCACCTTTGAGCGTCATGGCCATCTGGCGATGGTTCCGGTGAGCTCCTCCCAGCGGTTCCGGGATGATCTCGTCGACGATACCCAGGTCGATCAGGTCCTTGCTGGTGAACCGCAGCGCTCGGGCCGCCTTGTCGGCATGGCTGGAATGCTTCCACAGAATGCCGGCACAGCCTTCGGGACTGATGACAGAATAGTACGCGTTCTGCAGCACGGCAATGTGGTCACCGATGCCGATGCCCAGAGCGCCGCCGGATCCGCCTTCACCGATCACGACACAGACCACGGGAACCTCCAGCGTGGACATGTCACGCAGGTTGACGGCGATATTGTACGCCTGCCCGCGTTCCTCAGCGCCGATGCCCGGATAGGCACCCGGAGTATCAATCAGGCAGATGATCGGCAGCCCGTACCGCGATGCCATCTCCATCTTGGACATCGCCTTGCGATAGCCTTCGGGATGAGCACAGCCGTACAGACATTCGTTGCGTTCCTTCAGCGTCCGTCCTTTCTGATGCCCCACGAGCATCACTTTGCGGCCATCCAGCTTGGCAAAGCCGGTTACCAGTGCCCGGTCGTCTCCGAATGATTTGTCACCGTGCAGTTCCACGAATTCGTCGAACACCAGTTCAATATAGTCGGCGGTCTGGGGCCGTTCCGGATGTCGCGACACCTGAACGATCTGCCAGGGATCGAGGTTTTCGTAGAGCTCACGAGTGATCTTCGTGAGTTCCACGCGCATCCGCCGAATACTTTCCTGAAGTGCCGGAGCCGGATTCGGTTCGGCTTCCAGTCTGGCCAGCTGGCCTTCCAGGTCGTAAATCGGTTTTTCAAACGGAAGCTGATGCTGTGGTGCCATGGCCAGATCTTGCGGGGTGAGAAAACGACACGAAACCAGCGTGTTGTAGAAGATTTCAGCAGACAGGGAAACGCGACCTGTGAAGGACGCCCAAACAACCTGTGAGACGGCCTTTAAGGCGGATGAATGGTGGGTCAAAGCCGGGATCGGGCCACGATCGCGGTTATTCGATGTCAATATTCATCATGTCTTCCAGCGTGGCTTCTTCCGGTTCCGTCGCCGGCTCGGGAGCTGGGGGTGCTGGCGGAGCCGGTGCGGGAGCCGCCGGTGTCTGGGTAGCAGGCGGCTGGGCAGCAGGCGGCTGGGCAGGCGCACCCGGTGGTTGCTGTTGCTGTGGTGGTTGCTGTGGCGGCTGATGTTGTTGCGGCGGCTGATGTTGTTGCGGTGGCTGACCAGGGCCGGGCTGCTGACCGGGCTGCTGCTGGCCGGGGAATGCCTGGCCCGGCATCATTGGCTGCCCAGGGTACGGCTGGCCGGGCATCATCGGCTGTTGCGGCATGCCGTACATTGGCATGCCGGGATAGGGCTGCATCGGCATGCCCGGATAATGCATGCCCGGCTGCATGGGCATGCCGGGCATCATTGGCTGCGGCGCGTTCTGTCCGGCCGCCTGCTGTTTCGCGTCTTCCTTTGCTTTTCGCTTTTCTTCGTCCCGGATCAGGTCTTTGCTCATCTTGTAGACCTTTTTCTTGTGCGGCAGAGGTGCGGCGATACCTTTGGCGGTGCGTTCGGCATCGGCACGGCTGTTCAGTCGCTGATCTACTGACTGAGCCAGTGCTTCCTTTTCCTCGCGAAGCCGGCGTTCCTTCAGCGCAATCGGATCTTCTTCAAAGCATTTGGTTTTGGAGATCGCGGCGGCCACATCCTGCATGGATTCGAACCGTTTCTTCGGGTCCTTGTTCAGCATCTGCAGGATGACTTTGTCCATCTCTTTGGTTACGTTGGGGTTCAGAAACGACGGAGCCGGTGGATCTTCGCCCAGATGTTTCTTCAGCAGCATATTGGGCGTGTCGCCGGCGAACGGCGGCTGTCCGGTCAGCACTTCAAAAAATGTGACCCCCAGACTGTACATGTCAGTCTGCTTCGTGGGAGCTTTTTTCAGGATCGTTTCCGGAGCGATATAGGTGCGCGTGCCCTGAATGGCTTTCTGTTTGCCGGACAGGATCATGCCCAGGGCTCCCTTAATCCGGGACGACAGTGAAAAGTCGATCACGCGGGCTTCGCCTGCCTTATTCACCAGAATATTGTCCGGTTTGATATCGCGGTGCAGCCAGCCTGTTTCGTGCATGTGGTGGAAGGCCAGCGCCAGGGCTTCCGCCAGCTTTTTGAAGACCGACTGAACGGCCGTCAGATTGGTGGTGATATGGGTCTTGAGGCTGGGAGACCGGAAGAAATCCATCACAAAAAATGCGTGGTCCCGCGTAATTTCGATGTGATGGAATCTCAGAAAGGAAGGATGTTCCAGAGACTGTCCGACCTTGAATTCGTGCTTCAGGACGGCTTTTTCAGCTGCGTCTTTTCTGGCGTCTTCCAGCATCAGCTTCATAGCCAGCTGCATGGGCGAGCCGACTTCGTGGCACTCCCAGATCTGCGTGGTACTTCCGGACGCCACACAGTTGTTGAGTTGGTAGTTGCCTACCAGAATTTCGCCTTCAGACACAACGACTGCTCCGGATGAAAAAATCGGCGCTCAGGGTGGTGGTCAGAGTACACAACAGACCTCGGACATCACATTCGTCATTATGAGGCAGGGTAGGAAGCCTGCCAGAGACCTGCAACATCACCAGTTGGTCGATTATAGTGCACGTGGGGTTGCTGATGCGAAGGGTATTCCGAGGGTCAGGCTCTTCCAGACAGATCTGGTGGCGGTCTCAGAGTGCGACATACGGTAAAATTCGGGTGCCGAGAGCCTTGTCCGGCGGCCTGCCGGCGGGGCTCCGGACCATGAAAATTTCGACCACGGCGCCTTTGCCCTGCGAATCAGGGCGGTCTGCGTTGTCAGTCTCCGGAGATTCTGGGATATTCCCGCAGCGCCGGAGTACAGGGGCAACAGGCCTCTGAGCGTCCGCGCTGACTTCATCAAATGCAAAGGGCCGTTGCCATGTCCAGACCGTGTTTTCTCTGTTGCGTTGCTGGTGCCATCCTGGCGGTCAGCACTTCGGGCATGGCCGCGGAAGTTCGCGAAATTCGATATGCGGGAGCCCTGTCTCAACCGGCCCCGGCAGGCGATCTGGTCCTGCGTCAGTTTGAAGTACTGGTGCTGAACTCGGACGACACGACGTTTTTCAGCGTTCTGGACGATGAGCGGGACGGCTGCCCGTGGCCCGAAAGCTTCGGGCAACTGAACGCTGCCGACGCTCCCCGACCGCATCTGCAGTACGACTACGACGGAGCTCTGTACTCTCTGCCCCTGCCTCCCGTGGTTCTGGACCTTCCTGACGATGCCGCGGCCGGTTCCCGCTGGATGTCAGACTCATGGACGTTTCAGCTTGTTGAAAAGGTCACGATTGAGGGAGTCAGTGCCTGGAATGTGGAAGCAAGCGAGCGGCGGGGGCGGCGTCTGTCTCTGAGTGTCGCTGCGGATTCCGGCATCCTGCTGAAAGGCAATCAGGATGTCTTTATGGGACAGGGGCAGCAGTTTGTCCTGACCATCCAGCAGACCTCGTCCACAATCGTTCCCGACGACGTGGCCGAACAGGTCGGCCAGTTGCAGTCCGGACTGCTGGCGCTGCAGTCAACGCTGCACCGGCGACCTGATTCTCAGCTGGCCGAATTGTCACCGCGGCAGATCGAACTGGCCGCCGGGCAGTTCGAGGCCCTGTCAGCACTGGCAAAGAATACGCCACTGCAGGAATCCGTGCTCAGAATGCGACGGGACGTCGACCGGCAGCAGCAACGCGTCGCCCGGTCGATGAAACGTCAGCAACAGTTGCTGAACAGCCCGGCGCCCAGCTTTTCACTGAATCTTGTGACGTCCGGAACGCTGGAATCCGGTTCGCTGAAGGGCAGAACCATCGTGCTGCATTTCTGGCAGTACGCCGAAAAGCCACTCGCAGAACCTTATGGTCAGGTCGGGTACCTTGAATTCCTGCACAACAAACTGCAGAAAAACGGGGTGCACGTCATCGGCGTGGCAACCAACCCGGCGCTGCAGCAACCGACTTCACTGTCCTCAGGTCGACGCACGGCCCGCAAGCTGATCGAGTTCATGAATCTAAGTTATCCGGTCGGGTACGACGATGGTTCTTTACTGAGAGCCTTCGGTGACCCTCGCGACAGCGGCGGCGAACTGCCGCTGTGGGTAGTGGTGTCCCCGAGCGGGCAGGTGATTCATTACCACGGCGGCTTCTACGAAATCGACCAGCGTCAGGGCCTGAAGGAACTGGACGATCTTCTCAGCGGCCAGCAGGCGGCCGACAGCAGGTAAAACCAGCTCCTTTCGCAGCAGCAATAGCCGCTGTCACGAAGCCCGACGCTTGTGCGAAGCCGGGTTCGTGCAAAAAGCCCGGCGTTGACCAGACACCGGGCTTCTTTTTTTGTTGCGCCTTTCGTCAGCAGCCCCAGCTGCTGCCACCTGCCACCTGCCACCTGCCACCTGCCCTGCACCGCTACAGCACGCGACAAATGGCCATCTTCAGATATTCGGTTTCGGGACACGTCGCAGAGATCGGGTGATCTGCCGGCTGGCCGTGCTGTTCCAGAATCTGGATCGTACGTCCTGACTGGCGGGCCACGTCGGCAATCATGTCACGAAAATCTTCACGTGAAACCAGACCGGAGCAGCTGCAGGTGACCAGAATGCCGCCGGGTTTCAGCACGTCCAGTCCCAGCAGATTCAGGCGTCGATAACCCTTCAGAGCACGGTTCAGGCCACCACGCGTGCGGGCCATCCGGGGCGGGTCCAGAATCACTCCGTCAAACAGAACGCCCTGCTCCGCCATCGATTCCAGTTCGCCTCGCACGTCCCCGCGGCGGAATTCACAGCGATCTGCGATGCCGTTCAGTTCGGCGTTACCGGCGGCCAGTGCCAGCGCCGATTCTGACGAATCAATACCCAGCACCGAATCGGCCCTGCCCTGCACCGCCGCCATGATTCCGAACCCGCCTGAAAAGCAGAACGCGTCCAGCACTCGGCCGCTCAGAAAGCGAGCCGCCGCGGCGCGGTTGTCGCGCTGGTCCAGATAACATCCGGTCTTCTGGCCTTCCTGCACATCAACGCCGTACTGAATGCCGTGTTCTTCCACAAACAGCGGCCTCGGCGGTGCTTCACCGCTGACCAGTCCATCCGTGGCTTCCAGGCCCTCGGCTTCGCGCATACCTTTTTCGGTCCGCAGCCAGATTCCGCGCGGCGACAGTTCGCGCTGCAGCGCGTCCAGCACGGCTTTTTTGTGCACATATAACGCCAGACTGGTGAACTGCACCAGCAGGTAATTTCCGTAGAAATCCACGGCCAGACCGGACAGGCCATCGCCTTCGCTGAAGAACAGACGACAGCCGACGGTGGGCGAGGTCAGGTCAAACAGGCTGCGTCTGAGATCCACGGCCTGATGAATCCGCTCGGCAACCAGCGTGTCGGTGAAGGGGACGGCCTGGTCCCACGAATACAGTCGCACTCGGATATTGCTGCCGGAATTCCACAGGCCGTGAGCCACAAATTCGCCGCTGCCCGACCACAGTTCGACCGGTGCCCCGGGTTCCGGTTCTGTTCCGGTCGGCGTTTCGACGCCGTCGATGGCCGATTCGAAGACCCACGGATGACGACCGAAGAAGGGCTGAGCGCGGCGATCCTTCAGAATCACACGAATGGAACCGACGGCGACCGAGTCGGCGTCGGAAAGATCTTCAGACATGAAGGACGGGTCCGGCGGAGCAGAGATAGTGGCGACGTGAACAAGATGGTCAGTGTACCGCGACGATGCGGTTAACGCTTCGCCTGCAGCACCTGCTGCTCCATTTCTTCCAGATAGGCCAGCAGACGGTCCCGCTCGGTCGCCAGATGACGGACTCGCAGCAGCGAACGCACTCGAGTTTTCAGTTCCAGTGAATTCACGGGTTTTGTGAGAAAGTCATCACAGCCGGCGTTCACCGCCTTTTCAATGTCTCCCATTTCGTTCAGAGCGGTCACCATCAGCACCGGGATCGTGCGTTTTTCCGGGTCTGCCTTCAGCTTCTCACAGACTTCATAGCCGCTCATCTTCGGCATCATGATGTCCAGCAGGATCAGATCCGGCTGCTGAGCCTCCACGACTTCCATGGTCTGCTGCCCGTCGTTGGCCATCAGGATTTCGTAATCCTCGTCGGCCAGGTAAGCGTCCAGCAGTTCACGATTCTGTTCATTGTCGTCCGCAATCAGCACGCGCGAACCGGACAGGTTGATGTCATCAGAGGACATGTCTTCGTTCCTTGGAAATCTGTTACGGTGACAGCGGCTGAGGATGTTACCGAGCTGGCGGCGGTCCTGTCGCGGGACGATGCAGAGCGGCTCTGCAGAATGCGGCGGCAATCACAGCCGTCCGCCCGCCGACAGCGTCACTCGACGCAGGAAGTATAGGAAAACGCCGGCGGACGGAAACAGATATCTTTCCATTGTTTTGGACAGAACCTGCCTGGTTCCCTATCATCCGGCCGTCATTTTCTGTCAGCCATGCCCGGAATCCTGATGACCGACGTACCGCTATCCTTCGAAGACCTTGCCGCCGCCCGCCGCCGCTGGATTGATGATGTGCTGCGTCCCTGGTGTCGGCAGGCCAGCCAGAAACAACTGCTTCAGGCAGCCGCCGAATGGCTGGACCTTGCCGGGCGTGTTGATATCAGTGCCACGCTCTGGACATGGGCATGGGAACGTTTTCCGGTGCTCACGCACACAGACATGCCCGGCGTCAACGAAACTCACCTGGTTCAGATAACGCTGCGAAACGGAACCATCGAGATCGGTTTCCCTGATTCCCGACTCAGTGTCCGCGGAGCGATCGTACTAATCCAGCGCGATGCGGATACCGGTGGTACCGTGCACGCCGGCCCGTTTTCCATTGACGACATAGCCGCTGTCGAACTCTGCTGACCGGTCAGCGTTCAGTGTCCGCCTGATCCAGCCCGCTGTCGGGCTGGACATACCGCTGCCGAACGTGTCGGTCTCGACACCCGTTCGCTGCGCCGGTGAAACAAACACACTGACAGGCGAAGTCCTGTTGGCAACGGTCGATCAATAGCTGACTGGCTGGTCGCCTTTCGCTCCGCGAAAGAGCGCTCGTTCGCGGGGGACGTCGATGCGCTGCATGGCGTGATGCTTGTGTTTAGCCCGGAGGGCATCAGCACTTAACCGTCGGTGCAAACCGACGGTTATTGGCGACCCAGGATTCACCAGCCCCGACGGGGCGACAGCAAATTCATTGACGCAAGCCGCTCTCGCCCCATTCGGGGCTGGCAGGTCGTTGTTGTCCGTTACCGTCGGCTCACGCCGACGGCTAAGTGCTGCGGCCCCGTCGGGGCCAATCCCGATTTCACAATTCGAATTCCGAATTTGCGACCTGTGCATCAGGCCACACTCACCCGTCGCCTCCCCCAAAAATCCGAATCCGATCGAACCGCGACTCAAGTTGTCTGGTCGGGATTTTCGAGAGCAGGAGCCGGCGAGACCCTGGCAATTGCATCAGTAATTAAATCGACATCCCCCGCGAAAGGCGACAATCATCGACCGGACAATCCTTAAGACGCCGGCGGACCGTCTGGTGCACAGGTTACGTGAGCCCCGGAATGGGGTCGCCGTGGTAGATGTGGTGAGGACGACCGAATTCATCCTTCCATGCGGCACTGCGAGGGATGCCCAGCGCCTGATAAATGGACGCGGCCATGTTCTCGGGCTTCTGAGGATCTGCAACGGGGTACGCGGCCTGTTCGTCTGACGCTCCGATCACGTTGCCGCCGCGCACGCCGCCGCCGGCGAAGAACAGCGTCTGAACCGCGCCCCAGTGATCTCGTCCGGGCTCCCGGTATTCATTTTCAAGCAGTGAGATCTTCGGCGTCCGTCCGAACTCGCCGCCCATCACAATCATGGTGGAATCCAGAAGACCGCTGCCGTTCAGGTCATCCAGCAGGGCGGACAGGGCACGATCCGTGGGCGGCAGAAGTTTTTCACGCAGCCGCCAGAAAGCTTCTCCGTGAGTATCCCAGGCCTCGTTGTTTCCCAGATTCACCTGCACCATACTCACGCCGGCTTCAACAAGGCGGTACGCCATCAGCAGTGACCAGCCGAATGTGTTGCGACCGTAACGCTGCTGAGTCGCCTGGTCGGCACGATTCACATCAATGGCACGCCGGATCTTCTGACTGGCCAGCAAAGAGATCGCGGACTGGCGATGTCGATCATACATTTCGCCGACGGCGGATGTCTCCAGCGCAGTGCGCTGAGCGTCCACGGAACTCAGCAGACTCAGCCGTTTGTCAAACCGCTGCGCATTCAGGCCGGGCTGTAGTTTCAGACTGGGGGCCTGAAACACGGTCGGTGAATCCGACGTCGGGGTTCTTTTCGGCAGCTGATGAAACGTGTATTCCGGGTAGGCACCGCGCCAGAACGGATCGCCGTAGTGCGTTGCACTCACGATAAACGGATCACGATGACGTCCCATCTGGCCGCCATAAGCGCCGGGAATTGTGCCTCCGGACCAGTGTACCAGTCGTTCCGGCAGCATTACCGCCGGCGGAAGATTGTTGCTCTGCCCTGCCCCGACCGCATCACCAACCACGGAAGCAATCGACGGCCAGTCGGTGGACCGCGGCATGCGATCGCCTTTGAACGCCGGCGCCGTGGAATGTCCGGTCAGCATGTAGTAGTGACCGAGCGTATGTCCGTTGGTTGGATGAGTCAGTGAACGGACCAGAGACCACAGCTGACTGCGCTGTGCCAGCAGCGGCAGGTGTTCACAGATGTCGATTCCCGGCGTGGCAGTCGGAATCGGCTGGAACTCACCTCGTATTTCCGCTGGCGCGTCGGGCTTCAGATCAAAGCTGTCCTGCTGAGCGAGCCCACCGGACAGAAAGATGTAGATGCAGGACTTCGCGGTGCCACCGTGAACCGCCCCATCGGCCGGATCTGCAGCCCGCAGTGCGGCGCGGTGGTTCATTCCCATTCCCAGCAGACCGACCGCACCGGCCTGCACCGTTGTCCGACGAGAGATAAAGGGATGAACCCAGGAGGACCGGGCCATGCGACTTCTCCGGCAGAGGGACTAAATGATTTCGTGAATTGGCTCGATACCGTCGTCCACCAGATACTGAGGCACACCGGACTGATCAAAGATACGTACCGACTTCACGTCGAGTCCGATGTTGTGATACAGCGTGGCAAAGACTTCCTGAAACTTCACCGGGCGATCGATGGCGTATTCACCCAGCCGGTTGGTGGCTCCCACCACCTGACCGGTCTTCATACCGCCACCGGCCAGCATGGCGCACGACACGCGCGGCCAGTGATCGCGGCTGGAGTTCTGGTTGATCTTGGGAGTTCGACCGAATTCGCCCCAGACAACCACAGATACATCCTGATCCAGGCCGCGTTCGTGCAGATCGGTCACCAGCGCCGACAGTCCCTGATCCAGCAGCGGAAATTCCTGACGCGAGCGAGGAAAGTTCATGCCGTCGCCGCCATGCCAGTCCCAGCGACTGTAATTCAAAGACACCACGCGGGCTCCGGCTTCAATCAGCCGTCGCGCAACGCAGAAGTTTTCAATCATCTTCGGGGCGCCGTCACGCTGGAATTTTTCGTCGCTGCGGCCGTAGCGAGCGACAATCTCCGGATCTTCTTTCGACAGATCCAGGGCATCCGCCAGCGCCGAATCCGTCAGAATGCCCATTGCCTGCTGAGCATACACGTCCATGCTTTCCATCACGCCTGTGGTGTCTGCTGCCCGGCGGAACTGATCGAATCCGGCCATCAGCTGTTTGCGGTCCTGCAGACGTTCCAGACTGATGCCCTGCAGCACCATGCTGTCGGCCGAACTGCGCGCCTGCTTCCCGACCAGATTGAACGGACTGTGAGCCACTCCCAGAAAGCCACCCGTTCCCGGTTCGCCCCACGTACGGTTTCCGGTCTGATACATCAGCGCCACGTTCGGCGGAACGGCCGGATGGTGACTGCCCTGCAGATGAGAAACCCATGATCCCATCGCCGGCCAGCCACCGGGCGGAGTCCGGGATCCGAAGCGACGACCCGTCATGCACTGATAGGCATCGTGCCGACCGTCGGCATCACTGATGGAACGGATCGGAATGAACTTGTCCATCATCTGCGCCATCCGCGGAAACAGCTCGCAGATGTCGATGCCCGGCACATTGGTGGCGATCGGTCTGAACTCGCCGCGGATTTCCGCCGGAGCATCCGGCTTCAGATCCCACAGATCGATATGAGACGGACCGCCGGGCAGATAGATGTTGATGATGCCCTTGTGCCGACGGCCGGCGGAAGATTCGTGTTCGGCACGCAGAATCTGCGGCAGTGACAGGCCGCCCAGAGCCATCCCGCCGATCGTCAGAAAACTTCGTCGAGCCAGATTATCGCAGGCACCCGCCACAGAGCGGGATCGACGACCGGTGATGGCAAGCATGGCAGGACCTTCGAATGACAATTCGGATTGAGCTTCAGACTGCGAAAGCCGAACGGTGGCGAGACGGTGAACAGGCGGGGACGCGAGCAGAGGCCAGCCGCTCCATATTACCCGCAGCACACAGAAATCGTCAACGCCCGCCGCAAAACTATCCGATCAACCCAACGACGGCCCGGATCGAATATAATAAGCACATTACGACTTGGAACCCTGTTGATTTCTCGTCACAATGTATTTCCCGCCCGTTCCTCCCACCCTGCTCTCCCTGCCATGATGATTCGACCGTTATATTCGGCCTGCGTGCTGACTGCTGCACTGACCGCTTCTGCCACGGCAGCGGATCCACCGCGATTCGAAACGCACGTCCGTCAGATTCTGAAGACGCACTGCTGGCATTGCCATGGTGAGGAAGAAGAACCGGAAGCCAGTCTGGACCTGCGACTGGTCAGACTGATGATGGCCGGTGGTGATTCCGGCACGGCAATTGTTCCCGGCAAACCGGAAGACAGCCTGCTGTACCAGCGGCTGCACGACGGCGAAATGCCGCCCGACGAAAGCAAACTGCTGTCGGCCGACGAACTGGCGGTGATCCGGGACTGGATTGCCGACGGAGCTCACACGGTGCGCCCGGAACCCGAATCCGCCGAAGATGCGCCGTTCATCACTGAAGAAGAACGGGCTCACTGGTCGTTTCAGCCCATCGTCCGGCCCGCCGTCCCGGAGGTCAGCAATACCGATCTGCTGAACAACCCGGTTGATGCGTTCCTGCTGGCAACTCTTGAGGAAAAGGGGTTCGCCTTCAGTCCGCGGGCCGCTCCGCATACGCTCGTCCGCCGTCTGTACCTTGATCTGCACGGCCTGCCGCCGACACCTGATGACGTCCGGAATTTTCAGGCGAATCCGGACCAGTCAGCATGGCAGCAGCTGGTGACCGACCTGCTTGATTCTGATCGTTATGGCGAACGCTGGGCCCGGCACTGGCTGGATGTTGCCGGCTATGCCGACAGCGAAGGCTACAATGACGCGGATGCCGAGCGGCCGCATGCCTGGCGCTATCGTGATTATGTGATCAGATCATTTAATCAGGACAAACCATTCGACCGGTTCATCCACGAACAGCTGGCCGGCGACGAAATGATCACCTCACCGCGGGATAATCTGTCAAAGCAGGATACTGAACTGCTGGCAGCCACCGGTTTTCTGCGGATGGCTCCGGACGGCACCGGAGGCGCCGTGGACGATGCCAATGTGGCCCGCAATGAAACGATTGCCGATACCATCAAAATTGTGTCATCGTCACTGATGGCCATGACCGTCGGTTGTGCTCAGTGTCACGACCACCGGTACGATCCTGTCTCTCATGAAGACTATTTCCGGTTCCGCGCGATTTTTGAACCGGCGTTTGACTGGCAGAAGTGGCGCAGTCCCCGCCAGCGACTGGTGTCTCTGTACACCGACGCTGATCGAGCGGCCGCTGCGAAGATTGAAGCCGAAGCAAAGCAGATTGACGCCGAGCGGGCGAAGAAGCAGCAGCAGTTCATTCAGGACACGTTTGAAAAACAGCTGGCGAAGCTGCCGGCCGACCTCCACGACGCCGCTCGTGAAGCCCATCAGACCGATGCAAAGAAACGCACCGAAGAACAGCAGGCCCTGTTTCGAAAACACCCGAATCTGAATGTCACGGCGGGCTCACTCTATCTGTACGACAAAAAGGCGGCGGACGAACTGGCCGACATGGCTGACCAGGCAAAGAAGCTGCGAGCCACAAAGCCCAAAGAAGAATTTGTCCGGGCGCTGACTGAAGTTCCCGGCCGGGTACCGGCCACGCACCTGTTTCATCGGGGCGATCACGAGCAGCCTAAACAGGAACTGTCTCCGGGCGGACTGTCAGTTGTTTCTGCCAACTGTGAACTGAATGAAATTCCTGTCAACGCTGACGGAATGGAAACGACGGGCCGTCGCCTGGCCTTCGCGAAAAGACTGACCAGCGGCAACCATCCGCTGACGGCACGGGCTCTTGTCAACCGCGTCTGGCTGCAGCATTTCGGCCGCGGCCTGGTGACCACGCCGGGCGATTTCGGCGTGCTGGGACAGAAGCCTTCTCATCCCGAACTGCTGGACTGGCTGGCCGCCGAGTTCATGGACAGCGGCTGGAGCCTGAAACACCTGCATCGTTTGATTCTGACGTCTAACGCATGGCAGCAGCAGCTGCGCAACGACGCCGCGCTGCAGCAGGCCGATCCGGACAACGAATGGTACGGGGGAGCCCGACTGCGGCGGCTGGATGCGGAAGTGGTTCGCGACAGCATGCTCGCCCTGAGCGGCCGGCTGAACGACAAGGCGTTTGGCCCGCCGGTACCCGTGATGGCCGACCGCGTGGGCCGTTTCGTCATCGGTAAGGAAAACCTGAACGCCGGTCGCCCCGGCGCCGTCATCGACATGAAGGGTGAACAGTTTCGTCGCAGCATCTACGTGCAGGTCCGCCGCAGTCGGCCGCTGTCGGTACTGGATACCTTTGATCAGCCCATTATGTCGCCGAACTGTGATATGCGGCGCCCGTCCACCAGTTCCACTCAGTCGCTTTTAATGCTCAACAGCGACCTGCTGGTGGATTTTTCCCGGTTTTTGGCCGACCGTCTGGAACGTGAAGCCGGTGCCGACGCCCTGCCCCGCATCGAGCTTGCATGGCAACTGGTGTTTTCACGCCCACCCGAACACTCCGAAAAGGAAACGGCGGCTCGCTTCCTGCAGGATCAGGCGGCGATTTTCTCTGAACAACCCGCTTATCAGCCCGACGCCAAAAAACCTGCCGAACGAACGGCTCAGCAGGAAGCTCTGGCCCTGATGTGTCAGATGCTGCTTGGTTCCAACGAATTTCTGTACACCGATTGATTGATCATGAACGAACACCATTCGAAAATAAGTCCGTCCGCCCGCCGTCACTTTCTGGCTTCGAGCGCGATGAGTGTCAGTTCGGTGGCTCTGGCATGGCTGCTGAACCGGGAATCTGCGTCGGCGGAGCTGCGGAAACCAGAACTGCAGCAGCACTTCGACACACTGCCGAAGACCCCCGCCGTTGAGCCTCAGGCGAAAGCCATGATTTCGCTCTGGATGCAGGGCGGTCCCAGTCACCATGACATGTTCGATCCAAAGCCGGAAATGGCGCGTTACGACGGTCAGACCTTTCCGGGAGAAATCAAATACGACAACGCCGCTCAGGCCAGCTCCAAAGTCTTCGCATCACCCTGGAAGTTCCGCCCCCGCGGCGAATGCGGCATGGAACTGTCTGAGCTGATTCCTCACACCGCCACAGTGGCCGATGACATCTGTCTGATTCGGTCCACTCATACCGGAGTCAACAACCACGGTCAGTCCATCCGGGCGCTGCAGAGCGGACGCATTCAGGAAGGACGTCCGACCCTCGGATCGTGGCTGACCTATGGGCTTGGCTGCGAAGCTGACAATCTGCCGGCCTTCATGGCCCTGATCGATCCTGGTCAGCTGCCGGTGCTGGGCGTGGAAAACTGGTCGAACGGCTGGCTGCCGTCGATCTATCAGGGCACCGTGGTACGCCCCACCGAACCACGCATTCTGGACCTGACACCGCCCGCTCACCTGAAGGGTAAAGCTCAGAAACGAGCCCTCGAATTTCTGGAACAGCTGAACGCGCGGCATGTGGCCGACCATCCCAATCAGCTGGACCTGCAGGCCCGCATCGCCAGTTACCAGCTGGCCGCAAAGATGCAGACCGCCGCCACCGAGGCGCTTGACCTGAGCAAAGAAACCAAAGCCACGCAGGATATGTACGGCATCCACGAGTCCGCCACGGCAGAATACGGCAGCCGCTGCCTGATCGCCCGACGACTGATCGAACGTGGTGTCCGGTTTGTCCAGATCTATACGTCGAATCAGCTGTGGGACAATCACGGAAGTATTATCCGGTCGCTGCCGGCCGCGTGTAAAAAAGTGGATCAGCCGTCCGCTGCGCTGGTCAAAGATCTGAAACAGCGCGGTCTGCTGGATTCCACCGTCGTTCACTGGGGCGGCGAAATGGGTCGGCTTCCGGTGGTTCAGAACGACGCTGGTCGCAGCAAGATCGGACGCGACCACAATACCTATGGTTTCAGCATGTGGGTTGCCGGCGGCGGATTTAAAGCCGGACACGTGCACGGAAAAACGGATGAATGGGGCCACAAGGCGGTGGAGGATATTGTCCACCACTTTGACTATCACGCCACGCTGCTGCATCTGTTCGGACTCGATCACGAACAGCTGGTCTTCCGCCGCGGCAGTCGCGATGAAACGCTGACAGACGGCCAGCCGGGAACTATCGTCGAGGGTCTGCTGGCTTAGACGGCCGTGTGGTTAAAGCAGATTCGCAATTCCCGCTGTCGCGTCCCCACTCCGCAGCGGAACGCGCCAGTGTTTCGGTCTCGGCTCAATACGCGTTCAAACTGAAATTTTCTGCCTCGCGGGCAGGTGCGTGAAATGCCGAGTGTCACAGTTGCCCTCGCAAAGAATAGCAACCTGCGTCCCCTGTCCCCGACTTTACATCACGCGATCTGCAGAGAGAATGCGGCGTCCATGCCCCCTTCTTTCATTCACTGCAAGCCACCGTCATGAGCAAGTTTGAATCCGTCAACGTCCTTAAAGCCGCCAATATTTATTTTGACGGCAGGGTCAGCAGCCGCACCATTGAATTCGCGGATGGAAGCACAAAAACGCTGGGGCTGATGCTGCCTGGCGAATACACCTTCAACACGGCAAAACCGGAACTGATGGAAATCACTTCCGGAAAGGTGTCCTGGTGCCTTGCCGGCGAAAGCGACTGGCACACGGTCGGCGGCGGCGAATCGTTTGACGTTCCAGGAGATTCATCGTTTCAGATCCGCGTGGAAGAAGTCACCGACTACATCTGCTCGTTCCTGCCGAACTGACGAACGCGCGACGCAGAAGGAGATGACAGAAATGAACTTCCCCGCCGCGATTCTCCTCACCGGTCTCAGCCTGGTGCTCTTTCCACTGGTGCTCTTTCCACCGGTGGTCGCCGCGTCGGGGCCGCCGGATGTGCTGATGATCATGGTCGATGATCTGCGGCCTCTGCTGGGCTGTTATGGTGTGGATCGTATCCGGACACCGAACATTGATCGCCTGGCGGCACGGAGTGTCGTGTTCAATCGAGCGTACGGATGCCGCGGAAACCGTCAACGTAGCAGACGACAGCCGGTATGCCGCTGATGTGGGTGTTCTGGAGGCCGTCCTGCTGCAGGCCGGCCGCCGCTGAACGACTACGGACGGATCCGCAGAATGCGATTGTGGCTGGTGTCCAGTACGTACAGCAGATTGTCCTGCCAGCAGACACCGTGCGGCATCAGCAGCTGAATCCGGTCATCCCCGTGCCCCCGGCCCAGCACCGTCGTGACGGTTTTCGCCACCGGGTCGAAGCGACGGATCGCCTTGTTGGCGTCGTCGGCGATGTACACGTTGTCCCTGTCATCGACGCAGATGTGTTTGGGAGAACCAAACTGAGCCTGCAATGCCGGCCCGTCTCTGAAACCTCGCTGGCCGTCACCGGCCACCGTATGAATGGTGCCATCCGTATGAATCACTCGCAGCGCATTTCCGCTGCGTTCCAGCACGTACACGTTGCCTTTTGAATCCGCTGCCACGGCACGCGGATCCACCAGCGGAGCCTCGGTCGCCATGGCACCATCAGCCGGAACACCCTTGCCTCCGTTGCCGGCGATTGTCTGCACCAGCCCCGTCTTCAATTCCACGGCTCGCACGCGCCGATTCTTCAGATCGGCCACATGAAGCACGTCAGATGTATGGTTCAGCGTGATGCACATGATGAAATCAAATGCCGCCTTCCGAGCCGGGCCGCCATCACCGCTGAACCCCGGTTTGCCGGTGCCGGCCATGGTGGTGATGATGCCGGTCGCCGCATCAACTCTGCGAATACAGTGATTCCAGCTGTCGGCGATATACAGGTCTCCGTTCGGAGTCACCGCACAATTGTGCATGCCATTGAACGTGGCACCGGAAAACGGGCCGCCGTCACCGCGATAACTTTTAGATCCATCCCCCGCGACCGTTGTCAGCGTGCCATCGGGGTCGAGCCGATGCACCCGTCCCCCTTCAAGTTCGACGACAAACATCTGCCCGTTTCGGTTGAAATCGATGCCGAATGGTCGCTGCAGCGGACTGGTCGCGGGATCCCAGGCACCACCTTCCTCGGCCAGTAGACCGCCGACGACAACTTCTGCGTCTGCCGCAGAAACCTTCGGGGCAGGCGGCGTGATGGCACCCGCCACGCAAACCAGGAAAAAACACGGCACAAGTCGGCAGTTCATAAGTCACTCACAGGGTTAACAGGCGACGGGCTGACAGAAAGTTGAAGCGGTATTTTTGTCGACCACATCGCTGAATACCACCGATCAGGCCGCTGGCGGAGGACACGGGGTATTGCTGCCGTTGTGGCGTACCGATATGCTGCGGGGCGCCCCGACTACCGGGCCTTGCGACCGCGGACGCCTGATACAGCCGACAACCGGCTCCCGACGCCGGTGCTGATTCTGAATCAGGTAAGGAACACTGTCGTCGGAGCCGAATCGCCACTCGCTTCATCCATTCTTCATCTGCTGGACCCATGCCGGACGCTTCAACAGCCAGTCAGCCTGACATCGCCTGGATTTCTCACGGACGCCTGTTCGTCAAACGTGGTGACGCTGCGGTAGAGGAAATTGAAAGTGACTTTGCCCGCAGTTCGCTGGAACGGGAAATGAGGCAGACGCAGAACAATTCATGGAAGGGCCGCAGCGGTGTCTGGGGCAACATGGGCATGGAACCACCGGGGATGGCGCCCTGGGAAGATGTTGATCCGCGGCGCAATATCCGGTTCGCCACGGTTGCCAAAGGAGAAAACCCCGGCGAAATCTACTATGTGCTGGACATGGGAGCGGTCGGCGGGCTGTTCAGGTATGATCTTGATGAAGGTGAGGAAACTCGCCTGATGCATCGGCAGGGATTCACGGCAAAAGATATTTCGCGCCACCCGGAAGACGGTGCGCTGGCCGTTTCACTTGTTCGTGAAGACGGCACCGTCGGCCTTTCGGTCACCCGACACGACGGTCTTTTCGGCCGCACCATCACGGTTTCCGATTCCATTGATGAAGCCCCCAGCTGGCTGCGCGACGGGTCCCGACGGCTGGTCTTTCAGTCCTCGGCGATCGCCCGCAACGAACAGGGAGTCGCGGTTGGCAAGAGCACCTATCGGATTGAACAGCTGGACCTGGACACGGAAGAAATTCAGAACCTGCACGAGGAAGACGACACCGACCTGCTGCAGCCACGCCTGACGGACGACGGCACCACACTTTATATCCGCCGCCCGTACAGGTCGGACCACCGTCGGCCGCCGTCGCTGCTGGAAGTGACTCAGGATGTCATCTACTTTCCGTTTCGACTGGCGCGGACCTTTGTGTATTTCTTCAACTTCATGTCCATGGCCTTTTCCGGCAAGCCACTGATCAATGCTGGTGGACCGGATCAGCACCGGCAGGCTCAGAGTCCGTATCTGATGCTGTACGGTCAGGCGATCGATACGCGACATGCGATGGCTTCGGGGGCCGGCAGCGATAAAAGCAAACCACTGGTACCGAAGGAATGGCAGCTGGTATCCCACTCAGCCGACGGGAGTCAGCAGACACTGGCAGACAATGTCCTGTGTTTTGACTCAAACGCGGATGGCGACATCGTATTTACCGATGGTCGGCGGATTTACCAGGTGACCGGCCCCGGGCAGAAGACGCAGATTGCCGACGGAGACCTGATTGAAAAGGTTGTTTTGCTGAGTTAGAAATGTTCGATCAATAACTGACTGGTTGGTCGCCTTTCGCTCCGCGAAAGGGCGCTCTTTCGCGGAGCGAAAGGCGACAATAACTGACCGGACACTCCTCAGGACCGAGCGGGAAATAAGTGGCGTAAGCTTCCAGCTTGCGATGCGGAAAACAAGTGGCGTAAGCTTCCAGCTTGCGATGCGGAAAACAAGTGGCGTAAGCTTCCAGCTTGCGATGCAGCAAAACGCAAGCTGGAAGCTTGCGCCACGTTTCGACACGACAGTAATTTTCCGTTTGATCCTCAGCCACTCCGACGTCTGCCGCGTTGTCGTCGCCGGCCTCCCCCGGCAAATGGCTGCCGAAGAAGTCCGGTTTAACTCACCCCGGAGACCAAGCGCGATCTGTTCGGACAGCGACCTACTTAAATAAAACACGAACAATTCAGGCGGCTCGCCCGGATCGGCCGTCAGAATAAACTGATCTGAACGACGGGATAAACCGTTGCTGCCTGCCGCTGTGACAACTGCATCGAAACCTGCCGGAAGGAAGCTGCCGTGAAACACCGAGTCATCGATGAGCTGCACTTCGTGTTGTTTTTTGTCGGGCTGGTCTGGGCGGTTTTTCTGCTGGACATCGTGCTTCCCGGCGACTTCAACAACTACGGACTGGTGCCGCGCAGCACGTCCGGGCTGAGCGGCATTCTGACCATGCCGTTTCTGCACGGTGGCTGGAATCACATCGCCGGCAACACCGTGCCCCTGGCCATTCTGCTGTGCCTGCTGGCCGGTTCACGCGCCAACACCTACAGCATCGTTCCACAGATCATCGGACTGGGAGGACTGCTGCTGTGGTTGTTCGGTCGTTCCCGGACCATCCATGTCGGTGCCAGCGGACTGATCTACGGATTGATGGCCTTTTTGATTGTCGCCGGACTGCGTGAAGGCCGCCTGGCGGCACTGGCTGTCGCAATATTTGTGGGAGTAACCTACGGTGCCACCCTGCTCACCGGCGTTCTGCCGATGACTGTCGAGCACGGCGTTTCCTGGGACGGTCACCTGACCGGAGCTGTGGCCGGTGCTCTGGTGGCTCGATTTGCTGTCCCGACCACACAATCTGAACCCGCCGCTCTGGCCCACTGAACATTCTGGCGTCCATGCCACCGGAAACAGCTCAGTCCGCCGGACATCCATCGCCGGTACCCGTCGTATATCAGCAATGACGTGAGTGACGACCATAAGCAGCGTTTCCAGGAACGACACCGGATTCGAGAGATGCAGTGAAAGGTCGGCAATGTAGTCGGCGACCGACGGATCGACTAGACTTTCGTGCTCAGAGGACGTCTGCAGGGGCGGTTCTGCTGTTTATTGTGACTCTTCTCACCTTTGATGACCGTGATGCCGTCTGTACCACCAACGTCGGTCGCCGGTTCTTCCTGAATTCCTTCCCGGACGCTGTTTCATGCTGAAAGTGCTTTGCACCTCGTTGGGTGCCGAAGAAGGTCCTCATTTTCAACTGCTTCGGAACGCCGGGTTTCAGTGCGACGTGGTTTCGCGCGATGTGAATCTGCGAGATAACGACGAACTTTCCCGGGCGCTGCAGGGGTATCACGCCGTGGTGGCCGGGGCGGAACCGTATTCGGCAAAAGTGCTGCAGGGAGCGACCAACCTGCGCGTGATTTCCCGCACCGGAGTAGGCTTTGATGCCATTGACCTGGCCGCCTGTGATGAACTGGGAATCGTCGTGGCGACGACTCCCGGCGTGAATCATCACGCCGTGGCCGAACAAACGATTGCTCTGCTGATGGGGATCGCTCGGGGCTTTCCCGGCTACGACCGGATGGTCCGTTCGTGCCGGTGGAGCCGCAAGGCTCGCCCGCGCGTGATGGGCAGCACGCTGGGCCTGATCGGTCTGGGCCGGATCGGCCAGGCCACCGCAACCCGAGGTGTGGGGCTTGGAATGAAGGTCATCGCCGCCGACCCGTTTGCACCCGCCGAATTCGCGCAGGAACACGGCATCGAGCTGGTGTCACTGGATGAGTTGTATGCGAGGTCGGATTATATCTCGCTGCACACGCCGGTCACCGATCAGACAAGAGGCATGATCAATGCACAGACCATTGCAAAAATGAAGGAATCCGCCGTACTGATCAACACGGCTCGTGGCCAGCTGGTCAACGAAGCAGACCTGTGTCAGGCACTGGAATCCGGCCGGCTGCGTGCCGCCGGGCTGGACGTGTTTGAAGTGGAACCTCTGCCGGCCAGCAGTCCTCTGCTGCAGATGGAGAATGTCTTTCTGAGTCCGCATGTGGCCGGACTGGACTGCGAATCTCATGAAGATACGTTCGCCATGGCCGCCGACACCGTGATCCAGCTGCACGCCGGTCACTGGCCTCAGGAACGCATTCAGAATCTGCAAGGCAAAAAAAAGGGGTCGGGTTTCTTTTTCAATCACACGTCAGAACCGTCCTGACAGTGCAGGCTTTTTCTGTCACACGTCAGATCCGCCCAACAGTTCGGGTTGGAAAAAGAAACCCGACCCCTTTTTCGGCACCCGCCCCCTGTTTTGCTAGCTGGCTACCAGTGAGGCGAGTACCCGGCGGGTTCCGGTGAAGGTGCGGCGGCCGTGCATGGTGACGTAATTGTCGACCAGCGCCACGTCTCCCGCCTGCCAGGGGACGTTAAACGTGATCTCTTCGGCCATCGCGATGACGCGATCCATCACGGCCGGATCCAGCGGAGTCCCGTCGCCGAAGGTGATTGATTTCGACGGGTCGTTGCGCGAATCCTTCCAGCCGTGGAACGCGGCGATCAGCTGGTTGAAGAACGACGATTTTCCGTTGCCCAGATCTCTTACGGCCTGCAGACGCGGAGTGGTCACGCGCAGGCAGCCGTCGTCCAGCCATTCCCATGTGTAGCCCAGCTGCGACATGCGTGCCTCCGCCTGTTCCTTCGATTCGGCCTTCCATGTGCTTTGCCAGCTGCGTCCCATACCGGAGGCGGCATCGTTGGCTGCCGGCATCACATGAGAATACAGCAGGCCCTGTTCGCGGCAGGCCGTGGTGAATTCCGGCATTTCCTGCTGCATTCGATCAAACAGCACATCGCTGCGACACAGTGGCGTCGCTCCACCCTGCTCGGCCGGCTTCTCACAGAAAAAGAACAGCCGGGAAGGATAGATCGGCGTCTGAGCCATCTCGTGGTGAAGGCAGATATTCACATCGGCCGGAGCTTCGTTCGCCGTGAACACGCGCGGCGTCCGGTTTGTCCGGACGGCATTCGACAGCGAATCTTCGTACGTGAAATTCGGCAGATCGAAAGCCGTGATAAAACGATCAAAGTCCTGATCCGTGACGACCGGAAAACCGCGGAACAGGATGGCTCCGTGTTGTGCTGCCTGATCCGCCAGCGAGGACCTGTGCTCATGGATCCATGCAGCCGCCTCATCCAGCGTGGCGTCGGGGGATTGACAGATCAGAGCCAGCGGAAACGTGGTGCTGCCATCGTCCGTTCGCTGACCTTCAAGTTTGACTTCAGAAACCTGCATGGAATACTCGTGATTGGTCGTTTTTCAGATGTGAACAAACCGGCCCCGCGGGAAACCGGTTTGCTGGAAGCATCGGCACGGCTCAGATGCCGATGAACAAAGGCTATTCGTAGATCGGCAGAAACGTATTGAACGCTGCCTCACCGAAGTCCCCGGGGTCGTTGAACCGACGGCCCTGATCAAGGGCCGAGATGGCCTTCATCTGATCCTCCGAAAGCTGGAAGTCGAAGATGTCGATGTTTTCCTCCATCCGCTCACGGTGACTGGTTTTCGGGATCACGGCAGTACCCCGCTGCACACCCCATCGCAGCAGTACCTGAGCAGCCGTTTTCTTCGTCGCCGCCGCGATTTCCTGAATCACAGGATGCTGCAGAACAGCCTCCGCCGGATCCGCCATGCCCAGACTGAAATAACTCTGGGCGCCGAGCGGCGAAAAGGCGGTGTACGCGATCTTCTCCTGATTGCAGTATCGCAGCAGTTTTTCCTGAGTCAGATACGGGTGCGTCTCGACCTGCAGCACAGCCGGCCGAATGGTGGCATAGGTGAGCAGATCCCGGATCTGACTGGTTCCGAAGTTGCAAAGCCCGATGTTCCGAACCAGACCGGACTTCGCCAGTTCTTCCATGGCCTGCCATGTTTCACTGACGGGTACCCGAGCTTCCTCAATGACCGGATGAGCCGCGTCCGGATCGAAAAACCAGCCCGGCGGATAGTTCTTTTCAAAAGGGACAAAACGCTGTGCGATCGGAAAGTGAATCAGATACAGATCCAGATAATCCAGCTTCAGATCCTGCAACGATTTCTCACACGCTGCCCGAACATGTTCTGCCGCATGGTACGTGTTCCACAGCTTGGACGTGACCCACAGATCTTCGCGATCACAGATCCCATCCCTGAGTGCCGCGGCAATGCCCTGCCCGACTTCAACCTCGTTGCCATAATCGCAGGCACAGTCCAGATGGCGATAGCCGACCTCAATGGCCGTGCGACACACCTCCGCCGTCCGGTCTTTGTCGACCTTCCAGAATCCGAACCCTACCTTCGGCAACCGAGCTCCCCACTTCAGACTGATTGATTCCATAACTTCGTGATACTTTTTCTGTGGTGGTGCCGGACGGCTGGAAATAGATGTTTTTAAGGAAGTGGTTGGCGTTTGTGCGGCCGTAGTCGCCCCGGTTGAATGTTCGGACGATGGGAAGTCGGTCTTTGGACGCGAGGCGGCTGAATCAGATTCCCCCGCTGCAGACGCGGACTTTCGAGGCCCTGACTTGCCGGTGGCTGATTTTTTGGCGGCTGATTTTGGGGCCGCCGCATTGCGGCCTGCCGCATTGCGGCCTGCCTTCCGACGTTTCACAACTTTGCCCGAACCACGTTTGCGACGAGCCGGTTTCTCGTTCTCTGGCGTCGGTGACGCCGTTGCATCAGTCACTGCCTTTTGTGGCTGATCGGAGGCAGTCGCTGCGATTTCAGTCGCAGGCGAGTCAGCGGTCGGACTCGGCACAGACGTGGATTCGGCCCCCGGGCCATCCAGAGATTCAGAATCGAGGGCCGCCGTTGCTTCGCGGACGGAAAGTCCGGATTCGGGCCGTTTGGGCGCCGCCGACGCCGGCGGAACTGGCTCTGGCGGTGCCGATGCAGCGTCATCGTCGTCGTCGTCACCCGAATCCCATTGGAAAATCAACTGCCCGGGCAGAGCCGGCAGTTCAGCCACTGGTTCTTCGTAGTCCGGTTCCTCGTCCACCGTTTCCAACCTGCTGCATGACCGTTAAACAATAGGGCCCGGCCATTCTAACGCCGTCGATGGTGATTCCGAGAGTCAGAGCCTTGTCTTTGCCATTTCCCGACCGGTTGTCGACGGTTTGCCGACGGGGCGGGCTATTCCAGGCCGGTTCCGCCCTGCCAGTTATCCGTCTGAAACGGCGAGGCGGGCAGGCCGGCGGAATTGACCAGATTTGGCTGACATACTTTGTGCCAGGCAAACCGTACCTGGGTGGGTTTCTCAACCGTTTCAGCCGAGACGACCACCGAATGCCGGTCGATTTCGGCGTTCGCATCCACAAACCGGCCGTCGTCTCCGGCAATCTGAAACTCGGTCAGCGCTTTTCCGTCGCTTGATTTCAGCCCGTCTCCGGTATGAGCAAACGTCAGGCGGATGCTGTTCCCGTCCACTTTCATGGACTCATACAGCGGACCGGAATAGACCAGCCCCTTGCGCCCATACAGTTTTGTCAGCGCCCACAGACTCAGCCGATAACCGACGTCCCGCTTGTTTCGAGGATGAATGTCGGCCATGTTGTCCACAAGGTCGGTGGTGACCGCCATGCCGGTGTGAGGAATTTTCAGACTGGCCACCTGAGCTTCCCACAATGCGGGCAGCTGGCCCGGTTCATACCGCCCGGACCAGGGAGCGATCTGCACAAAATAGAAAGCCATGCGATCGTTGCCGAAGGCCGTTCGCCAGCCCTGAATCAGATCCTGCATTTTGTCAAAGTAGGACAAACCGTTCTTCTGGATCACATTGGTTTCTCCCTGGTACCAGATGGTTCCCCGGACGGCCACATTTGTGAGCGGAGCGATCATGCCGTTATACATACCACCGGACTGGTCTCCTTTGATTGTCCACGGTTCTATCGGCGACCCGCCCCACGAACTGTTGATCAGGCCCACGGGCACGTTCAGTTCCTGATGCAGCTGTTTCCCGAAGTAATACAGCACGGCCGAAAAGGCCGGCACGTTACTCGGCGTGCAGACGCGCCAATCGGCTTTCACATCGTCCGCCGGCTGTTTCTGATTGACTTTCGGAACGTGAAACAGACGAATCTGTGGATGGTCCGCGGCTGCGATGGCTTCGGCCGCACCATCTGTGTTCTTCAGCTGCCACTCCATATTTGACTGACCGGAACCAATCCACACTTCTCCGACCAGAACGTCTTCCAGAACGACTTCATTCTTCCCCGCAACGCTGATCTGACGCGCGATGCCGTCAGCCTTCTGAGCCTTCATCGCTACCAGCCATCGGCCGTCGTCCCCCGCTGTGACTGTCTGAGATTCGCTTCCCAGTGTTACGGTCACACGTTCCTCTGCGTCCGCCCAGCCCCAGATTCGCACCGGCTGATCCCGCTGAATCACCATATGGCTATCCAGGACTGCCGGCAGGCGAACATCCGCGTTGACAGCACTGAGACTCAACAGTGCAGTTAGAATAGACAGAAACACAGTCGATACGCGGGTACATTTCATGAGATGACTCTGGCAAAAAAGGGGGGGAATGAAAATCAGGCGGAAACGTGACGCAGGCGCGAAGCATCATAACCGCCGACACACCGCTCTGCCACGGGTATCGTTGCGGACTCGAATCACAACCATGGCCCGGAAAATCGCGGTGCGGAATACCCCTGTTCTCGAATGGTCTTCAGCGTTGCCTGCAGCTCGGCAACCACCGCGGGGTGTTGTGCTGCCAGATTGTGGCGCTGGCCCTTGTCCGAGGAAAGGTCGAACAATTCAACCGCAGCTTCATCATCGGCCGGGTAACCGTGCTTCGCTTCCCACTGTCTGTTACGGCCGCTGACGTAGCCATCGCGACCATCGATCAGCAGCCATTTGTCATGACGGATGGCATAATGGTCCGCTCTGGTGTTGTGCACGTGTGTCCGGCGTACTGATGTTGCCGTCCCCTTCAGCGGCGGCAGCAGGTTATGAGAGTCTTCGGCGGCATCATTCGGCAGCGGGAAGTTCAGGTGTGCGGCCAGCGTGGCCATCAGGTCGATGTACAGAAAGAACGGTGGATCGTCGGCATAAATCAACAGGATGTTGGGACGGTCCGCGGCCTTCAGGGCATTGCTGCCGACCAGCAGGAACAAACAGGCGGTCAGAAGTTTCATGATTTCGATCCGTTTCACGCACCCGGAATGCCGAAAAAACGCCGCCTTATCGTCGTGGCGATCAGCACGTGAAGCAAGGCCGCCGGTCCGTCGTTTACTGCAAAGTGATCACAATTCCGCTACAACCCGCGATCCGATCCTGCTTCCGTACTGTCCGGCCGGTTTTGGATCGCCGAGACCGTTTTTCAACCCGTCGTGAACAAGCCCCATGCCGCAACAAGATCTCTTTGCCGAAAAGAAAAAACTGGTCCTGCTGGACGGAATGGCTCTGGTGTATCGCGCCCACTTTGCCCTCATCCGAAGCCCGCGCTACACCTCCGGCGGACTCTGCACTTCGGGCGTCTTCGGACTCACCAACACTGTGCTGGACATCCTGAAGAAGGAAGAACCGACGCACATCGCCGCCGCTTTTGATACTCAGGAACCCACGGAACGGCACCGGATTTTTCCGGAATACAAGGCCCAGCGCGATGCCCTGCCGGAAGACATCGGTGCTCAGCTGCCGTATATCGATCGTCTGCTGAACGCCTTCAACATTCCCGTCATCCGCATGCCGGGCTACGAAGCCGACGACATTATCGGTACGCTGGCCCACGAAGCCGCCAACGATGGCTTCCTTACGCTGATGGTCACACCGGACAAGGACTATCACCAGCTGGTACAGGACAATGTCCTGATCTTTCGTCCGGGGCGAAAAGGCGCTGCCTACGAAACATTGGGCGTGCCCGAGATCCTGCAGCAGTGGGAAATCGAACGTGTGGATCAGGTTGTTGACATTCTGGGACTGATGGGAGATTCCAGCGATAACATTCCAGGAGTGCCGGGCATCGGTCCCAAGACGGCACAGAAGCTGATTGCCGAATACGGCACGGTCGAAAACCTGCTGCAGCATGCGCACCAGCTGAAGGGCAAACAGAAGGAACGCGTGGAAGAAAATGCCGAGCAGGCGCTGCTGTCAAAACGCCTGGTCAAGATCCAGCTGGACGTGCCTCACAACTTCGAACTGGATTCGCTGCAGAGAAAACCACCGAACGATGACGAACTGCAGGCTCTGCTGGAAGAACTGGAGTTCGACACGCTCGGCAAAAAGCTGTTCGGGAAATCGTTTTCGTCATCCGCCAGCCGGACCCAGAAAATTCGGGAAAAACGAGAAGCTCAGATCCAGGCCACGCTGTTTGATGATGCCGACGAGGTCACCATCGGTACGTTGCAGGATGTCAAACACACCTATCACACAGTGAGGACGGCCAAAGATCGGGCGAAGCTGATCAAACAGCTGCTGAAACAGCCCGAACTCTGCTTCGATTCTGAAACGACCGGGCTGGACCCGCGCCGTGCCCTGCCCCTCGGTCTGTCGTTCAGCTTCGAACCGCACACGGCGTTCTACGTCGTCTGTCTGGAACCAACAGAGGCACAGACTCAGGACGAAGCGGCCACGGACGAAGCGGCCACGGACGAGAAGTCCGCAGACAAGCCGTCTGCGGACCAGGGCGATCCCGAGGACGACGCGGCGGCCCGTGCAGCCGCCCGGCAGGTTCTGGAAGAATTCCGGCCGGTGTTCGAGAACGAAAATATCCGCAAGGTCGGCCACAATCTGAAGTACGATATCACGCTGCTGAAGTGGAATGGCATCGAAACCCGCGGCACGCTGATGGATACGATGCTGGCCCATTCCATGCAGGAACCCGAAATGCGCCACGGCCTGGATTACCTGGCCGAGCTGTACCTGGCGTACAAGCCGATTCCTGCCAGCGACCTGATCGGCAAACGCGGCGACGACCAGAAGAATATGCGCGACGTGCCTCTGGACCGACTGGCAGAATATGCCTGCGAAGACGCTGACATCACACTGCAGGTAGCCAAAGCCATCGAACCCGAGATCAAAGCGCAGGGAGTGGAACAGGTCTGCTGCGACGTCGAATGTCCGCTGATTCCGGTATTGGTCGAAATGGAGCACGAAGGGATCCGGCTGGATACCGACGCGCTGGCCGCATACTCAGAACAACTGAACGCCGAAATCGACCAGCTGCGTGGGCAAATTTATGAGGCCGCCGGCCATGAATTCAACATCGATTCACCCAAACAACTGGGTGTGGTGCTGTATGAAGAACTGAAGCTGGAAGAAAATCCGAAGAAGACCGCCACCGGCCAGTGGTCGACACGGGAATCCGAACTCGAACGTCTGTCGGGCCGGCATCAGATCGTGGCGGACGTGCTGGATTATCGCAACGCCGTCAAACTGAAGTCGGTCTATGTCGACCAGCTGCCGTCGCACGTGAATCTTCAGACCGGTCGCGTGCACACACACTACAGTCAGACATGGACCGCCACGGGGCGCATTCAGAGCAACGATCCAAACCTGCAGACGATTCCGGTCCGCAAGCAGCGCGGTCGGGAAATTCGAGCCGCCTTTGTGCCGCGCGACGACAGCTATCTGCTGCTGTCGGCCGACTATTCCCAGATCGAACTGCGGATCATGGCGGAACTCAGCGGCGACGAGGCCATGATGGCCGCCTTCACCGATGGCATCGATATTCACCGCGTCACCGCCTCGAAGGTTTACAACGTTGATCTGGATGAAGTGACCCGGGAAATGCGGGACAAGGCCAAGATGGTGAACTTCGGCATCATCTACGGAATTTCAGCCTTCGGGTTGCAGCAGCGGCTGAACATTCCCCGCTCCGAAGCCAACGACCTGATCACCAACTACTTCGAAAAATATCCCGGCGTCCAGCGTTACATCGATCAGACCATCGAATTTGCCAGGGAGCACGGATATGTCAGGACTCAGACGGGCCGTCGCCGCTATCTGCGTGACATCAATTCACGCAGCAGGTCGCTGGCCAGTACGGCTGAACGACTGGCCATGAACAGTCCGATTCAGGGCACCGCGGCCGACATGCTGAAACTGGCCATGATCAAGGTTCACGCAGCACTCAGATCCGGCGGGTTTCAGACAAAAATGCTGCTGACCGTTCACGACGAAATCGTGTTTGACATGCTGAAGTCGGAAGAAGACCGCGTGAAGCCGGTCATTGAGGAGGCCATGAAAACCGCTCTGCCCATGCAGGTTCCGGTGGTGGTGGAAATGGGCACCGGCACCAACTGGCTGGAAGCGCATTGAACAGGCTTCACGGCTGCCGTCGCCACAGCCGTCGTCAGAGAATCAGACGAGCAGCGATTCTGATCGGCCTCGACGGCGGCTCACGGCCGGCCGTCTTTGGCCGGTTCTTCGCCCTCAATCAATGCCCGAGCCTGGCGGGCATAACGACGTCCCAGCAGCTCGTAGCCGTCTTTCGTGTAGTGCAGGTCGTTTCTGACAACGCCATTCTTTGTCTTGTTGTTCAGGTCGTCACAGTCCACCCAGGCGCCCAGCGGATCCGCTTCCGCAATCTCCACCTGCGATTTTCGCACCGTCTGCCACGCTTCATTGTCCGGCGTTCCAAAGTCACTGAGCCGACCGATGACAAAACTCATCTTCGGCTGCTTCAGATCCCGGCGCAGGTTCGCGATCAATTGTTTCAATGCGTCACCGTAGGCGGCGTCCAGATTTGTTTTGGCGTCTCGTTCGCCCTGCATCCAGCAGAACGTGACAGATGCCGGATCGGGGTGCTTCTTCAGCAGGCCGGCAAACTGATCCAGAATCTGCTGGTAGTAGATGGTGCCCTTGTGCTTGTCTTTGGCGCGAACCTTTTCTGCATCAATGCCGTGCTGCAAGGCAATCTGGTTCCATTCCGTCACCCAGTACCGGATCGGCTGTCCGCCGACAGCCACTTTGATGTACGCCACATCAGCTTCTGGAAACAGCAGTGCCGCTTCCGGCTCGAACCCGAGTTTCGGATTCATTCCGGCCATGTTTGACTGACCAGACAGAACGAAAAGATGGACGGGTCTGTCGTCGGCTGCCGGCGCCGTGGCAGTGAACGCCAGAGCCACGATCAACGTCGTCAGAAATCGCATTGAAAAGCCTTCTATTCGATACCTGTGAGAAGAATACCTGATCCCTGCGGTTGGCTGTGCGGGGCAGACGGGTTCCGCAGTCGCTCGGTCTTTATGGAACCGGTTGCCCGACTTCCACACGTGCAAATTCCTTCTGAAAGAACTCAAGCATTTCCCGCTGAGGATTGCGGCCGCGGGCTTGCGCCGTGTGAACGTAGACGTTTTTGATGCCGAGTTCATCCATGGCCTTCCTGAGCTGTTTGCCGAAATTCGGATGGTGAATGAACTGACCCGGTCGTGAATCGGCCGGTGGCACAATATCGGGCTCGCTGTAAACCATGTACAGCGGCGGGTCGTCTTTTGACAGGTGAGTGATCGCTGACGCTTCATCGTACAGCTGCTGCAGTTCCGCCGACGGCTGCAGCAGTTCCTCAGTTGTCCGGACTCCATAGACTTTGAAGATCGAAGGGTGTTCCCAGGCACGTCCGCCGACAAGTTCTCTGATACGGATCGGATCGTACGTCCCCTGACCTCCCATCGTGCCGATGGCAACAATCCGCGTCGACAGCCGGGCAAGAGGATCATCGCTGGACGGATCGGCCAGATCATCGTGGAAGCCCAGCCACATGCTGATACCGGCTCCGGCGGAACCGCCGTAGCAGGCAATACGATCCGGATCGATGTTCCAGTCAATGGCTTTGCTTCTTAGAAACTGAAGTGCTCGGGCACAGTCGTGCTGGGGCGTCGGAAAGATGACATCGCTGCCATTGACGAAGCGGTAGTGGAGTGCGGCCAGGCTGATTCCCGCAGCATGAGCATTGCGAATCATCGCAGCGCTGATCGACGTCTTGTCGCCGCCCACAAACCCGCCGCCGTGAATGTAGACGATCAGCGGCGTCGGTTCTGCTGAGTCGGCCTGGTAGAAGTCCAGCACATTTCGTTCATGAGGACCGTAGGCCACATCCCGCTGCGTCGGCCGCACCTTTGATTGCTGTCCCTGCACCGTGCCGCTCGCCACGATCATCCCGAGCACAATCGCATGCATACAAAGAAGGCGAATCATAAGAGCATTCCGTCTGGTGTCTGAAAACAAACTCATCGTTCGATCGATCGGGCCGCATCTGTATCTTGACTGTCTTCACCGACCGATGAAACACCGCTGTCTTCATTGTTGACGGAATTCCCAGACAGACCGAACGCCGCCGCGGTCATCCGCACAAACATGGAGCCAGCTTCCAGCTTGCCATCGCACGGAGTCCAAACACTCGTTGTGGGGCGGTCTCCCGACCGTCCCACTTTGCGGATCTCTCGTTGTGGGGCGGTCTCCTGACCGCCCCACTTCGCGGATCAGTTGGACAGGCTCGACGTGACGCGGACTGGGAGACCTGCGGTCGGTCGGGTGGTCGGGTCGGGAGACCCGGCCACAACCGGGAGCCCGGCAGGCAGAACGTACAGTAGGTGCCGGTTTGGTTCGCGGCACATGAGGGGAGGATCGCCGACCAGAATCCCGCAGGCCTGTCTGATGCACGTTAGAAACGGTCGAT
>JAVKCM010000253.1:0-36201 GCA_040222735.1 Fuerstiella sp.
CGTACGATAACTTCCACGTTCATGGGGTACCCTCCTTGGGTCTGCGAGGCTCCAAGCCTCTTGTTGCAGGATTCATCACCCAACAGGGTACCCCTGTTTTTTCCTGCAAACAATCAAACGTCCCAATCAGCGGATGCACCCAAGGCCGTTCGGCCAGACCTTCGCTGTTTGTTCAGGCGTCGCTCCGGTGATAGACTTGAATCCCGTTCAGGTCGATATTGTTGCGCTGGAACGGTTCCTCAGAACATGCCGTCCCGGATCTGCGGTTTGTTCCGACCAGACGGCATTGGTAGATTTGACTGTCGATGACGACTGGTCGTTACTGCACCGGCGGGGTCGGCCGAATTTTCTGTTCTGAGAACACACTGTCGGGCCATGGTTAATCCATATGAATCTCCGCCTGCCGCCACCGGGCCGCTGTTGCCGGGAAGAACGTTCCCGCGTCTCATGGTTTTCGTCTGGTGTTATCCGGTACTGCTGGTTGCTTCGTTCTATATGGCCTGGCTGGTCGCATGGCTGCAGCTGGGCCACCGACTGTGAGGCTGCGATGTTCGACGCGGCACTTTAACGGATTTTCCTGCCGGCAGTGACGCCATGTGTATGCATGTGCGTACGTACGTACGACGGACATTCCTGTCCGTCGACACTCTACACCGAGGCTTGTTCGGACAGGAATGTCCGAACTACGTTTTGCTGGTGGGTGCGGTGTTCGGACAGGAATGTCCGAACTACGTATTGTTGGCCGGTGCGGTGTTCGGACGGGTATGTCCGAGCTACGTTTTGTTGGTGGGTGTGGTGTTCGGACGGGAATGTCAGAGCTGCGTTTTGTTCACACGTGTGGTGTTCGGATGAGCGTTGTGTGCGGTCTGTGCCTGTGGTCGGGCGGGACGGAAGAAAGGCATTGCCGGCTGGAAGCTACCGCCACATCGAAGTCAGGCGGCTCGTGAATGCCTTGCTGCGGCTGAGTCGGCTTTGCGGAAGATCAGGAATTCCTTTGGGGCATAATGAATTCTTCCGCGCGTCAGCCGGTACAGAAGTGACGTCATTTGAAAGTAGGCGGCTTTGGTCAGACGAGCCGGCAGGCGGCCGTGGGATGGCATGGCTTCGGGATGCGATTCCACCAGCCGAAAGCCGGCGCGGGATGCCATTGAGATCAATGATTTCGTGTCATAGAAATAGAAATTGACGCCCGCGTTCAGTCGCAGCCAGCAGCCGAACAATACGCGGCACAGCAGCCCGGAGCCGGTCAGCATTCGATAACTTTGTCCCGGAATCTCGATGGCGAACAGGCCTCCGGGTTTCAGAATGCGATGAATTTCGCTGAGATCTTCGTTGGGTGTGCGATGGCAGTTGAACGCGTCCAGCGAAGAAACCACGTCAAAACTGGCGGAGTCGTAGCGCTGTTCGGCCAGATACCCCTGACGCACATTCAGGCCGAATTTCTCGCAGGCAAACCGTGTCGAGACTGCTGACGGCTCGACACCTTCGACGTCCCACCCGGATCGGTCGGCGAATTCCTTCAGGAAATACCCGGAGGCGGTTCCCACGTCCAGCAGGCGGCCGCCGGCCGGCAGCAGTCGTCGCACAACGACTGCCTCCCGCTGCAGGCTTTCTTTGCGGAAACTGACGTAATGCAGTTCCGTCGTTTCCGTTGCCTCCACATGCTGCGAGCGGAAAAATTCTTCGGTGTCTTCGACCGGGCGGCATTCCCCCACAAACATCAGGCTGCAGGTGGCACAACGAACCACAGGATGGTTATGGCACTGTCCGACAGGCTGATGGTCGGCGGGGCCGCATACCGGACACTCAGTTCTGACACAATCGGAAGTTGTCATGGGATTCTTTTCAGACGGTTCAGCGAATCGTGACGGTATCAGCGGCGCAGCATGACCATCAGCAGCAGAGCTGCTGCCGAGCCAAAAATGACTCCGACGGGGACGCCATCGTGTTTCTGTCTGCTGCGCAACAGGCTCAGACGTGAGACCAACAGGGTTGTTTCGCCCACGAACCAGCCGAATGCACCGGCGTACCACCAGCTCAGACTGCCGTGAAAGATGGTGGCGACATAAAGTGCGGCGATTCCGATGATTACTGCCGTGACGTCCTGCCAGTTCAGCTCGTAGGCATTCAGCGTGTACTTCAGACCCATGTTGATACAGGACACGTACAGTCCGGGCATCAGCAGCACCATCACGGCGGCTACATCCGCAATACTTTCCGATGACTGCAGTGCCGACAGCGGACCGATCAGCAGAATTCCCAGCAGGCAGGCGGGCAGAAACACGGCGGTGACCAGGACCAGTTTGCGTCGCACCACCGCGCGGATGGCGGCCGTGTCGTCTGAGGCGATGGCTTTGGTCAGCGGAGCAAACGACGACACAAAGATGGCGGTCGCGACCGTACCGGATGTGTTGACAAACTTGAACGCCGTGGCATAGATGTTGTAGTCTCGAACGGAGGCATGCATTTCCAGCAGATACAGACTGGTTCTCTGGAAAATACAGGTCAGCACCAGCGCCGTTCCCAGAGGAAACACGGCAGCGATGGTCCGGAGTGCGGTTGAGTCGGACGGGCCGAAGGACTGACGACTGGTGGGCGACGGTGAGACACGGGACCGGGTGAACAGAGGTTGAATGATCGCCAGCTTTGTTTCCACAGCCATCCGCAGCAGATTGCCCAGCAGCCAGATCAGCAGCAGCGTGGTGAGTCCGAATCCCGCCACGGCGGCGACAGCCATTCCCAGAACGATGGCAAATCGTGACGCCAGAACAACCGCCGCTTCAATATCCAGCCGTTCCCTGGCGCGGAGGAACCACAGCAGCGGATCTGTTCCGGGCTGGCTGACAGCAATCAGAATACTGAGCAGAAAGCCATTCAAGGACAGCGTGTTCAGCGGCAGCAGCGCCAGAAGCGCGGCCGACAGCAAGGTATAGAAGACCTTGGTTCGGACGGACTGATGAAATACGGTCCGGGGAACTTCTGAAACAGAGAACTCACGGGTGGCCCACAGCCGGGCGCCGTAGTCTGACGCGATCTCCAGCAGGCCGATCAGGTAACCGGCGGTGATGAACGCCGCATAGCTGGTGTCGTCCAGAACCCGGAACAGCACGCACAGCAGCGCCAGCTGCAATACCGAGATCATGGCGTTGCCGCTGGCGTTGCTGATGATGTTTTTTCCGAATCGTCCGGGCTTTCTCATACGTTGTCTGAATCACCCGGGTCGCGTGAATACGTCGCGAAATCGGGTACGTGGGGCGGAAGGAATAAAGCGGCAGCGGTTTCAGACTGGCTGCGTCAGCGAGTCGTACTCGGGACCGGTGTCGGGATCGGTTTCGTAATCAGGACTGAAGAACACCAGAGAAATGGCGATCCAGTAAAGGCAGCACAGGGGATTGTTGTTCAGGACGTACTGTGTGTTGCCGAACTCACGACCCACCAGAAACAGCAGCAGGCAGACGGCAATGGCGCGTTCCTTTTTGCTGGCTGAAAAGCTTTTCTTCACCAGTTTGCGGATCAGAACAGCATAGAACAGCAGTCCGGCGACGCCGAACATGCCGGCCGCCGACAGGATCCAGTTGTGAGGATCGGATCCGTAGTAGCCGAGGACCGTCTTGCAGAACACCGGAAAGTGCGTCAGTCCGTATCCGAACATCCAGTCGCCGGCGTCCATGTACTGCAGAGTGGCCTGCCACAGTTCGCCGCGCACTCCCAGACTCTGAAGATTCTTGAGTCTCATCATGCGCAGCAGATCGCCCCACGGAATATCAATGACAAACAGCATGGGGGTCAGCAGAACGCCGGCCAGAATCGTGTATCGCGGCGACAGCGTCCATGTCATGGCGGCGGTGCCCACCAGATAAAACACGAACATCGTCCGGGCTCCGCCCAGAAACGCGGCCGCCATACCGATGGTGAAAAACATGGCGATAAACTGAGGCGAGATATGCGGCGACCTCTTGTAGCGCAGAATCATCAGCATGAACAGGCCGGGCACGGAGGCCAGAATATTGGGCGACAGAAACGGCCCGGTCAGACGCGCCATGCCGCGTGCTCCGCCGTCGATCATCTGAAACAGCTGTCTCATTTCCTCAGCACCCTGAGGCGACGAGCCGAACATCGGGCCTTTGACCACCTGCAGGCCGGCCATCAGAAAAATGTGCGCGAGGATGCATACGGAAACCGTCTGAATGCGGATTGAGCTCAGCGGGTTTCCCGACAGTTCGCGATGTGTCAGGTATCCGGTGATCATCATCATCGCCATCAGACATCCGATGATGGCATACGGTCGGCTGACCGACTGTTCGTGCAGTCCGAAGTGCTGCTGAACTCCGGAACTGAAGATGCCATACAGCACCAGTACCAGTCCGAGTCGCAGCAGGCCGCGGAATTCCACGGTTTCGGACGTCAGCGGTGCGGCAGATCGCTGCAGCGCGGCAGAAAAGATCATCAGCGCCGAAATGCCGGCCACGCCGAGATAGTCGAACGGGACCACCTGTCCGGGCGCGTCCTGGACGGACAGCACCATCAGCAGCAGGCAGGGACGCCACTGAGGGAACACGGCTGCGGCTCCGACGGCAAACAGCGGGCCGTCGTAGCGTGTCTGCAGGCCCAGTCGGGCAAACATGAAGTAGGCGGCAGACAGCAGCAGCCCCTTGACCACTTCGGCGTGCACGGCAGAGCGGCGGGCGGCCGCCTGCAGTGGATCGTGCAGAGAATGCTGAGCAATAGGAGTTGTGTACATACCTGCGAATGGCCCGTTCAGGCGGCCGCCGGAGCGGTCGTGTTCAGCGAAGGTGTGGACGTCGGCTGCCACGAAGTCGGAAGCACGTCCGGAATCAGCTGTTCCAGTTCCCGCAGGTCCTGCTGCAGACGTACGGTGGCTTCTTCGGTGAATACCTGATCAAAGGTGATTCCGGGGCGGCCTTTGTCGACCAGCAGCCAGCGAATCACGGATTCACGCAGCTGAGTGCGGCGATAGATCCAGTTCAGCGCCACGCGCGTGGGAGGAAAAGATCTGGCGGCCCGGGACGCAGAGATCATCGCCCTGGCAAGGCCGACAGAACGAAGGTCACGCGATTCATTCACCTTTTCATTGAACTGTGCGGGGACAAAATCAGAATCCACGCTGACGAATTCGTACAGGCGACGGGCCAGAGACAGCCCGTCCAGGCTGACCTGATCAAAATAGAACACACCGATCTGCTCCGGCGGAAACAGATCGAAAAACGGTCGCAGGGATGACGCGTAGCAGCTGCGGCGAAGATACTTGTCATCGCGGCCAGCCAGCTTCTGCAGATCAGCCGCGGTCAGTTCGGCCACCGTGCCATGGATGACTGAGGCATCATGAAACAGGTGGGAGATCGCCCGGTCGAACGGATTCCGCAGCATCACCAGCAGCCGGGCTTCCGGAAACGTTTCACGGATCCGCCCGGCCACACGATGGTCATCCATGTACAACGGCGAGATCTCGCCGGTGCACCGAATGTCCATGGCAAAGTGTCGCCGGTACCAGCCGACCCCGCGTTCGAAGTTGTCGTCGACGTTGAAGTAGTTCAGTTCCTTGGGCTGGCTCATGCAGACATCGGGGTGTTCGTTCAGCACCGTCCATGCCCACGTGGTCGCACTTTTCTCGGCGCCGATGCCGATGAATGCCGGAGACCATTTCATAGTGCACGTCCTTCCTCGATGCAGGTCAGGCGGCGCGGCGAGAAAGTGGCCGAATGTCGGCCTCGTCTGCCGCTGACGGTTCCAGAATGCCACACAGTTCCAGCAGATCTTCGATTTCTGCAAACGACATCACATCCGCATTGGCACTGTTGTACGGATCGGTCACGCGGCGATTCTGCACGGCCGGGTAGTCGTAGTCGATCTCCTGATAGACACTTCGGAAGGCCGGCAGCACAGCAAACATACTGGGCAGTTCCCAGGTGCGCCGGGTTTCCTCATCCGTCATCAGTTCTTCGTAGAACTTTTCGCCGGCCTTGGAGCCGATCGTTGTCAGTTCGATGTCCGTCGGAGCATGACCATAGGTCGCTGCGAGTCGGCAGATCATGACCCTGGCGAGATCTTCAATTCTCATGACAGGCATCTTGGTCACAAAGACTTCACCGCCGCGTGCCAGTTCTGATGCTTCCAGCACAAGCCGGCAGGCCTGCTGCAGGGTCATGACAAACCGGGTCATTTCCGAATCCGTCAGAGTGACCGGGCCGCCCGCTTCGATCTGCCGCTGAAACACCGTGGCCACGGATCCGCGTGAGCCCAGCACGTTGCCGAATCGTGTGGAACTGAAAATCGTTCGCTTGTTGATCTTCAGGCTGTTGGCCGACGTGATCAGCCGCTCGCCCATCAGTTTGGATGTACCGAGCACATTGGTCGGGTTCACGGCCTTGTCCGAACTGGTGAAGATGACTCGTTCGACATCGTTGTGAAGAGCCGCCTGAATTACATTCCGGACCCCGATGATGTTGGTCTGAGTGGCATCAAACGGAGACTTTTCACACAGAATCACATGCTTCAGGGCGGCCAGATGAAAGACGACATCCACACCTTCGAACAGCGTATTCAGTCGGTCCACGTCCCGAATATCACCGACGTGCGGCAGTGCCGTGACGCCGTCGAGTCCTTCTTCCGCAATCTGTGCTTCAAGCTCCTGTTCCAGAAAAAAGATTTCTGATTCGTTGCTGTCGATCACGCGGACTTCGCGGGGTGCCTGAGAAACGATCTGGCGGACCAGTTCCCGGCCCACCGTGCCGCATCCACCGGTGACCAGCACCGTTTTTCCTGTCAGAAATGCCATGATGTTTCACCTTGCAGAAGAGAGCGGGCAGAGAGGCCTGAGGTGGTGCCGGATCCGGAATCGGAAGGCAGCCGGGGAAGGAGAGAGAGGAAATCTAAGGAAGGGATGGATGAGAGTCCGGGTCAGGCCGCAGAATCGGCAGACCGGTTGCGATACAGGGACGGGTCGACGATGGCGGACATGGCAGAAGTGTCCAGACCGCCGCCGAGATGAGCGTTAATCAGGTGCAATGGACTTTCGTTGCCGGACGCGACATCGTTGTACAGGACTTCAACGCAGCGAATGTGGTTTGCGGTGTCGACCCATTTCTGAAACCGGACAATTTCACCCCGGAACAGTCGGGCCATCCGATCATCGTCGACGTCTGATTTCAGTTTCATGTTCTGCAGCATTCGGCTTTGAGAAGCCAGAATTTCGTTCAGGTCGCGGCGCATGAAGATGACGTCATAGCGGCGGTCGGTCGGCAGGTCGTACAGCAGGCTGTACACCATCTTGACGGCCTTTCCGCCGGCCAGCTGAAGCCAGCCGGCATTTTTTCCGGTCTGCTTGACGGGTTCGAATTCGTAGTAGCCATTGGGATTGTCGTCGTCCGCCGTGCGGCGGCCGTCGCACAGGGGCGGTACCCCGCCGGCTTCCAGCATCTTCATCATCATCGACGTGCCGGACCGTGGCAGGCCGGTCACGATGACAATCTGGTTGTGGCGGATGGCAGGCATCATGGTGGAATTCGATCTTCAGGCGGCGGGCAGAACGTCAATGGTCTGTCAGGCGGCTTTTTCCGATGGTGGTGTGCTGTCAATCATGGCCCGCAGCTGGTTCTCCGTCAGGGCTCCGGTGCGCCGCGCGGTTTCCCGGCCATCGCGGAAACTGACAAACGTCGGGACGGCTGAAATCTGGTATTCGGCGGCAGCCTGCGGGTTCTGGTCGATGTTGATGGACAGGACATCGACGGTCCCCTGCAGCTGTTGGTGCAGCCGGTCTATCAGCGGCTGCATCATCTTGCAGGGCGGGCACCAGGAAGCCCAGAAGTCGACCAGTACCGGACGAGTGGACTTCAGCACCTGTTGTTCAAAGGTGGCATCGGTAATCTGCATGTGAGTCTGATTCCTGTGGGTTACGCGGCGTCCGATACGGTTGTGTTCGGATTTGTTGTGTCCGGTTTCGACGTATCCGGCTTCCACGTTTCCAGAACTTTCAGTTCGCCTTCCTTGCCGGACCATTTCGTCCGCGGGAACAGTTTGGATTCCTGCTGTCTGATTCGTTCTGCGGCGTGCGGCTGTGTCAGCGTGCGGAACAGGCCTCGCACTTCTTCTTCCAGCGAAGATTCGGAGGCGAATCCGAACCGCTCCCCCAGTTTTTCATGGATCACATCGTAAGGATGTTCTTCCGCTTCCACGCGTGGATTTTCGATCCGCTGAACCTCAGTATCGAGGCCGAATTCGGTACCGACGCGGGCAACCGTCTGAGCGATCTGCCGTACCGACAGCACATCGGTGACCTGGTTCACCACATCGTACTGACCGGGTTCCGGCGGAGCGGCAATCAGTCGGGTGATGCACTGCATGGCATCCTTCAGCGTGATGTAGCCACGCAGCTGGTTGCCGCTGCCGTAGATGGTCAGCGGCATGCCGATCACTGCCTGAGCCACAAAGCGGTTGACTACGGTGCCCCACCATTCATCAATATCAAACCGAGTGGCGAGTGACGGATGAGCGGCCAGTTCGTCCGAGTGATTGCCGTAAATCACGCCCTGCATCACATCGTAGCTGCGAAGCCACCAGTACTTGCAGGCTTCATAAACGCTGAACGTGCCCTGCACTTTGCTCACATGGTAGAAACTGACGGGATCGCGCGGCGTCAGTTCTCCGCCGAGGCTCCATTCCTGTCCTTTGTACTGCAGGACCGCGTCACCGGGGAACAGGCCTTCAAACAGAGGGCGGCCGGTCAGCGGGCTGCCGTATTCACCCATCGTGCCCAGCTTGATGATGGACGCGTCCGGCGCGTGGTCACGGACGCCGAAGAGCAGTCCCAGCGTGCCGACAACATTGTTCTGAATGGTATCAACGGCCTTGTCGACGTCCGCCATGCTGTACGGAGCACTTGGGATTTCAGCGAACTGCACAATGGATTCGGGCTGCACTTCCTTGATGTACGCGAACAGCGCGTCGCGGTCCATCAGGTCGATTTCCCGGAAGTCGATATTGACGCCCAGGTGTTTGTTGGCGGCTTTGACGCGTTCCTGCATCGTCTGGATCGGGACGACAGACTGAGCACCACGTTCCGCTACCAGCCTGCGTCGCAGCATGTTGTCAATGCCGTGGACCTCACAGCCGAGCTTCGCCAGCTTCAGGGCAAGTGGCCAGCCGAGATAGCCGTCCATTCCCAGAATCAGAACGCGCATCCCCTTCAGCAGGTACCCGCAGTCTGTCTGATTCCACTCAGTGCACTGTTCAAAGGTAATGGACGTTGGATCGAAATAGCCGATCTCCGGGCGTCGCTTGCACTCGACCACCAACTGTCCCTGAGCCGCCTTGCGGAAGGCCGCCTGGCCGCATGCGCGAAAGTCGACGTGGCCCTTGAACTCCACAGCCGGGCAGCTCCAGCAGGTTTGATTGGCATTATGGCAGGCAGTCGGTTCAGACATGGTTTATCAGATCACAGCAGGTTGGTTGGTTCGGGAAACCCGGAACAGGTCTGCCGGGCATGGGTGTGCGGGTCGCAGCCATCGTCAGGCCGCCTTCTGCTGCAGCTGTTGCTGCGGCAGAATCACACTCAGGACATCTTCCACTTTCATGTCGTCGGGGATCTGACCGATCCGGCTGCCCCGCACAAAAAACGATGATTCGGTGTACGTATGCTTGCCGTTGATGGCTGTCGGTTCGATCAGTTCTGACAGATTCATACGCCCGGAAAGGGCGACATCCGAGGCCGGCATGACGACCAGATCGGGAGCTCGGTGGGCGAACGGACCGCTGTAGATGTCGACACCGCGATGGATTTCAGCGGCAATCTTCTGACCGGACACTTCGATGTCCAGCAGCAGGCCGGTGAGTCGCTGCATCAGTGCTTCAGCGTCTTCTTCCGTGACCCGGCCGTTCGGGTAGCGTCCGGCGCGATGCAGGTAGATGCGGCCGGGATCCATGGCGAAGGCCAGCGTTTCCGGCAGCATGTCAATGTACGAGGGGCGTTCAGACGGTCGCAGCTGCAGGCAGCCGTGTTCGGCCAGCAGGCAGTTCAGGTTCACGCTGCGTTTCTGAGCTGCAAAACCATGGTCTGATACCGCCGCGATGGTTGTGCTGTCATCCAGCCGTTCCAGAATGCGGCCGATCTGCCGATCCACTTCGTGGTAATAGTCCAGAAACATCTGATGGTACGGCGACGACGTGTCTTCAAAATCTTCCCAAAGGTAATGATTCAGGCGATCCGTCCCGGTCAGCACGAACATGATCTGCTGCCAGTCTTCGCAATCCCAGTGGTGATGCAGCGCCTGGCAGCGAGTGGCCATGACCTTGTGAAGTTCGGCGACGAACCTGTCCTTGCCCTGTTCCACCAGCGACATGTCGGCATCGACGGCGTACCCGATGTCCTGCAGCCATGGCAGCTGCTCAGACGGGTAAACCGCCCGGTCCAGATCCAGCGCCACAAATCCTGAAACCAGAGTCCCGTCCAGCGGCTGCGCCGGATAGGTCTGTGGTACGTTCATGATCAGCGACCGGCCGGCGCCTTCGTGCTGCCAGAACGGTCTGGCTCGAAAGGTCCGCGACGAGGTGAAGCCCAGCGTGTAGCTGCCGTCGATCAGGTCGGTAAAGCCATAGATGTTGTGACCGCCGGAATTCTGTCCGGTGACGATCGAAGCCCATGCGGCCGACGATACTTCCGGCAGCGCGGATTTCATGGGTGCCAGCGTGCCTGAGGACAGCAACTGCCGGCTGTGCGGCATCACGCCGTCATCAGCGAACTGCTGCCACATCCATCGGGGCAGGCCGTCGATTCCTAGAAGAAAAAGCTGAAGCATTCCGTTGCCTGTGTTCTGAATCTGTCGGGGTTGCGCCTTCTTCCCGACCACGGTTTGCGGCCCGTCGCGTCTGCAGAGATGCAGGACGGACTCGCTGTCAGTTCCTAGATATAACCCAGCTGCCGCAGCCGTTCGGCGACCGCTTCGGCGTCGTCTTCATCCATGAAGGCGTCCGCATCACATGTTTCTTCCAGCACGCAGACAACGCCAGCCACATTATTCTGTGTCCTGAGGGCGGCGGCGAAGTCTGTGGCCCGATGGCCGCCGTCGGAAACGATGACCAGACGGCTGACATCCGGGGGCAGGACAGTGCTGACGGCGGCCGCATCGGGTACCCCGGTAATGGGCCATGCCAGACCCTTCGAGACCGTCAGATTTCCTTCGGCATCGGTGCCGACATACGGCACGCCGCCGGCGATACCTTCTGAGGTGAAATTGATCAGCACATCGCCGTGGTCAACAAAATCGTTGAGCGTATTTCGGGACAGCGTGGTCGATTCGGTCATGTCAGGTCTCCTGAAGAAGCCAGCTTGATCACCACGGCGTGACCGTTCAGATTGTGCAGGACGATGCGGTCCTTCAGCTGTCGCTGTTCTTCCACGCACTGCAGCACACCGTCGCAGGCCTGAAAGCCGTAATCGTCGTACACGACAATGCCGCCCGGTACCAGGCGGTCCCAGACCCACTGATTGACCTCTTTGGCCGACTGATAAACGTCGACGTCAATGTGGCAGAATCGAAATTTCTGTTCGGCCACGTGATGAGCGGTGTCGTCCGGAAAGATGCCCTGCAGGATCTCGACATTCATCAGCTGCATCCGGCCGGCCAGCTGTTCGACCACCTCACGTGATGTATCTTCGTGTTCACCACCGCTGTAAGTGTGGTCGTGTTCACCGGCTTTGACAACACCGGTAAAGGTGTCGCACAGATATACGTTGTCGGTGATGCCGCAGTCCTGCGCCTTTCTGGCGATCAGGGCGCCCGTGCCACCTCGCCACACACCGACTTCCAGCAGGGCGCCTTCCGGCAGCTTCGCCGCCTGCTCGGTCAGCTGCCACAGTTCATAGCAGCGGTATTTGTCGACCAGAGTGTGATTCTGGATCTGGTCATAGGCGTCAATAAAGCCGCGATCGACGTTCCAGGGAGACCAGGTGGCGAACGGGAACAGATCCTCGTGGGCCAGCGACGTGCTTTTCGGGACGCGATTGATGCGAAAACCAAATGTCCGGAATGCGCGTTTGACGGATGTTTTCAGAGCACTCATTCAAGCCAACTTCCCTGTTGAATTGCGAGTTGTGCAGGCTGCCGCGGCGCGACAAATGACGCGGCCGCCGGCGGAAGGTGCTGCAGGATATCCGGATCGGCAGATCCGGCCAACACCAATTCAGCAGCCGGCAGAATCTGATCAAACCGGTCAGATTCGGTTCAGGAACAGGGTGAATTCATTGAGCGTGCGCACCGGTAGCCGTGTCTGAGAGGCACGTTCCGGCTGATGCGGCCCTTGACCGGTCCCGGCCTGCGCCTTCGAACCCGATTAGTGGGTCAAACGCGCGACGGGCCGTCTTTGCCCATCTCTACCCGTTCCGCCGCGTGGTAAGCTCGTAGACGGGCCATTCGGTTCCGCAGTCGTTGCAGTGAAAGCCCACGATCGTGGCTGTGCCGGGGACGGGTAACCGGTTCTTCGGACTGATGATGGCGTCCTGCAGTTCCAGAGGCTCGATGTCGCACTTTGAGCATTCCGGACAGACGCTGTTTTCGCTGATGATTCGAGCCCGATCGACGGGTGGCATCAGGCGGCCGCTGATCACCGTCGTTCGATTTCGTGTGCTGAAGGGCAGCACATTGCGTTCTTCCGGAAGACGATCCGTGGGCGTCACTTCCGAGGGTGGCTGATAGATGCGCAGGTGAAGTCGGTTCATCGTGATTCTTCCTTGATTCACGGACGCTGATCCTGAGTCTGGCCGGCGAAACACGGTTGAGCGATCCATCGCTCGTAACTGGAGATGCCAGTCACTGGTTCGTCGCGGCCTGAACTGTACGGTCGAAACGGTCATTGCTCAAGCTTTGAAATTCAGATTTTAAGCCTGGCAAACTGGGCGTTCTGGCGTCTCGCGGATGCGCGGATGACGTGGTCCTGTCGGCGGCTGTCGAGCTTACCACACGTAGTATCTGTGGCGGGACGATGGTCATTATCTGGTGTGCGTCAGCACCAGCGGAGCCGGGCGACACCGGTTTCAGAAAATGGTTCGGATTCTGGATAAGATGCGCTCTGCAGGTGACTTTGGCGAGTCGGATCGAAACAATCCCGCCCATGAATACGAACTGGACATCCGAGTCATGGCAATCCCGAATCGCTGCACAGCAGCCTGTCTACGAGGACAAGGCGGCTGTGCAGCAGGTTCTGGCCAGTCTGGCGCAGCTGCCGCCGCTGGTCACGGCGTGGGAAGTGGATCGTCTGCAGAGGCAACTCTCGGATGCCGCGGCCGGAAAGGCTTTTGTGCTGCAGGGCGGTGACTGTTCAGAAAGCTTCGCCGACTGCAATTCACAGACAATTCTGCGGAAGCTGAAGGTGCTGATTCAGATGAGCCTGGTGCTGATCTGCGGTTCCAAGCAGCGTGTCGTCCGGGTCGGCCGCATCGCCGGCCAGTATGCGAAGCCTCGTTCGGCCAACACCGAAACGCGTGAGGGCGTGGAGCTTCCCAGCTATCGCGGAGACATCATCAATCGCAGTGGATTCACGCGGGACGAACGGCAGCCGAATCCGGACCTGATGCTGCGGGCCTACGAACGCTCGGCGCTGACGATCAACTACATCCGGGCGCTGAGTGAAGGCGGCTTTGCGGATCTTCATCATCCGGAAAACTGGGATCTGGAATTTGTCCGCAACACTCCGGGTTCGCGGAAGTATCAGGAACTGCTGACGTCGCTAAGCGATTCAATTCGTTTTATGGAGGTGGTTTCGACAGGGGAGCTGGACCAGCTTAGTCGAGTGGACTTCTTCACGTCCCATGAAGCGCTGCACCTGCTGTATGAACAGGCGCTGACGCGTTCGGATCAGCGAAAACTGGGCTTCTACAACCTGAGCACTCATCTGCCGTGGATCGGCGACCGTACGCGTGCGATTGATGGTGCTCATGTGGAATATTTTCGCGGCATCCGCAATCCGATCGGTGTCAAGATCGGCAATTCGATCGCGGGCGATGAACTGGTGGATCTGATCAAGGTTCTGAACCGCGACAATGTGCCGGGCCGTCTGACCCTGATTCATCGCTTTGGGGCCGAAAAGATTGCCGGTCGGCTGCCGCAGCTGATCGACGCGGTGCGGCGGGCACATCTGAATGTGCTGTGGAGCTGTGATCCGATGCACGGCAATACTCAGGCCACTCGCAACGGTCTGAAGACGCGGTCCTTCGACGATATCGTGTCCGAAATCATCACGGCCTTCCGGGTTCATAAGGATGCCGGCAGCCGGCTGGGCGGCATTCATCTGGAACTGACCGGTGAAGATGTGACCGAATGTACGGGAGGTCCGGCGAATCTGACGGAATCGGACCTGCACCGGGATTATCGCAGCTCTGTGGACCCGCGGCTCAATTACGAACAGGCGATGGAAATTGCGTTTCTGCTGGCCGAGCAGATGATGTAATCACTTCTGTGCGGCTTTCTCGTTGACGCTGGCGGGTTCGGGCTGTAGCATCTGCCACTCCTCAGCCCCTGATTCCGGACAAAACCGTGTCCACAGCGATTATTGCAATTCAGATTATCTGCATCTGCGACGGTATCGTCAGCAGCAGGGTCTGATTTGCCTGAGGAAATCAGAATTCAAACGCCAGCAGCCCTCAGGTTTCCTGAGGGCTTTTTTTTGGTGTGCCGGTCTGTCTGGCAGGATCCTTCAGGCAGGGCACACATCATCTGTTCCCGACATTTCAACACAGAGCACGATTCATGTCCCGTATTCAGCTGTATGACACAACACTTCGCGATGGTTCTCAGGGAGAAGGCGTCAATTTTTCGCTTCAGGACAAGCTGATGATTGCCGCCAAGCTGGATGAACTGGGCTTCGACTACATTGAAGGCGGTTACCCGCTGTCCAATCCGAAGGACGAAGAATTTTTTCAGCGGGCCGCCGACATGGACTGGAAACACGCCCGTGTGACGGCTTTCGGCATGACACGGCGCCGGGATATTGCGGCCTGCGATGACGTCGGGATGCAGGCGCTGGTCAACAGCAGGGCTCCCGTGATCACCATTGTCGGCAAGACGTGGGACCTGCACGTCAACGAAGTGCTGCGGGTGCCGCTGGAAGAAAACCTGGCCATGATCCGGGACAGCGTCGCGTATGCGAAGTCAGAAGGTCGGGAAGTGATTTACGATGCCGAACATTGTTTTGACGGCTGGCGGGCCAATCCGGACTATGCCATGAAGTCATGGCAGGCGGCCGCTGAAGCCGGAGCGGACATGATCTGTATGTGCGACACCAACGGCGGGTCCCTGCCCGAACAGATTGCGGCCGGCGTGGAGGCCATCCGGAAGGAGCTGAATGTTGCGATCGGTATTCACACGCACAACGACAGCGAACTGGCAGTGGCCAATTCACTGGCCGCCGTAAAGGCCGGAGCCGTGCAGGTTCAGGGTACCATCAACGGTATCGGCGAACGCTGCGGCAACGTGGATCTGATCTCAATGGCCGCCAATCTGTCGCTGAAGCTGGGGCATGATGTGCTGGTGGACGGCGGCATCGTGCGGCTGACGGAACTGTCACGCTATGTCTACGAACTGGCCAACATGAACTTCCGCAACGGGCAGCCGTTTGTCGGGGCCAGTGCCTTCGCTCACAAGGGAGGAATGCATGTGCATGCGGTCAACCGCATCGCGCACAGCTACGAACATATCACACCGGAATCCGTCGGCAATGCTCGTCGTGTGCTGGTCAGCGAGCTGTCCGGCCGTTCCAACATCGTCGCCAAGACCACCAAGTTTCGCCTTGAGGAAGACCGGGATCTGCAGGCCAGAATTCTGAATGCCGTCCAGGATATGGAAAACGACGGATATCAGTTTGAAGCGGCCGAGGCGTCGTTTGATCTGCTGGTGATGAAACAGGCCGGCACCTATCGCCCGACGTTTGAACTGGATCACTACCGCGTGAATGTCGAGAACCAGTCGCGGGAGCCGGTGACGGACGCGGTTATCAAGATGAAGGTTGGTGACGATGTGCAGCTGGTTGTCGGTGAAGGCGACGGACCCGTCAATGCGCTCGACGCTGCACTCAGACAGGCTCTTTCCGGGACGTATCCGAGACTCTCAGAAATGGGCCTGGTGGACTATAAGGTCCGTGTCATCAACAGTACTGAAGGCACGGCCGCACGCGTGCGCGTGGTGATCGAAAGCAAGGACAAATCTGATGTCTGGAGCACCGTCGGCGTCAGTGAAAATATCATCGAAGCCAGCTGGATCGCTCTGGTCGACGCCTTCGAATACAAGATTCACAAGGACCGCGGGGCGCTCAGTCAGTAGCGTTCGGATTCAGCGGCCCTGTGATACCAGAATCGATTCCTGATATTTCCGCAGGGGAACCTTTTTCAGTCCGCCGTCCCGGACGGCGGCGTCCCATTCCGTGATCAGCCGGCGGTCGTGATCCGTCAGGTTCTTCACAAACTGATGCTCGGCTCGCAGCAGCAGTCGTTCATCCGGACGCAGGTCCAGCTGGACGACCACCGGAATCCGATTGCCCAGGCGGCGCAGTTCTTCGTTCAGGGCCAGTCGCGGTTCCGGAAACATGCTGTTGGGATGCAGCACATAGTTCAGGCGAGCCGTCCAGTCGGTGTAGGTCAGATACTTCTGCAGCTGGTCGGTGTCGTCCCATTCGCGCGTGCTGACCAGATACTTCCAGGACGGTGCCTTCAGCGTCAGCAGCCCGGTTCTGTTGTTGAAGTCGGTGGTGAATTTCGGATTCAGCTGAAAGGCCAGCATGCGGGCAGCGCGTTCGGTTTCCGGTGACTTCTTAGCCGTCAGTTCGCGCACGTATTCTTCCGCCCTGGGTTCACGAGCCTGCAGCAGGTGCTGAACTTCCGTGAACGGAATCGAGGTGTACACGCCGCGATCCGGTTGAATGACCGTAAATCGCCGGGCGGCTGGTTCAAAGATTACCACTTCACGAGCAGACTCAACGTAGTCGTAGGCTCGGCCGTTGTGAAACAGCGAGAAGCTGCTTGACAGAATCGGTTCCTGCCCCGCTGCGTCAAGTCGTCCGGCATCGTAGATGACGGTCGATACCCGCAGCCCCTGGCCATGGGCGGCGGCTGCCGCCAGACAAAGTGTAAAGGCAATTCCCGCGCAGCGCAGCATGTCTTGAACTCCAACGTTTCCTGAAGACTATCACGCTGAAAGCGTAGCTGACCTGTCTGATGCGATGGAGGTGGTTCCGGGGATCCGGACTGCAGATTCACAGTCCGGTGCCGGACCCGGAGCGATCACAGGCAAAGCCTGCCGGTTGAGCGGCTGCCGCGGCGAATCCGGCTGAGCCGGAACGTGCCGGGCAACAGGCCGGGTCGGCCGACAGACCACCCGGTGAAGACCGGGATCCCGGACAGGACGTTACGGCTGGCTGTGGTTGTTTGGCCGGTCGTTGAACGTCTCACCCCTGGCCGACAGATCAGGTTCTGTTTCGCGGTCTTTTCTGCTCTGGCGCAAGCCTGACCGGGAACGCGACGGCAGATTCATGGCGATCCGACGCTACTTTCCGTCGCCGCTGCCCGCTGTGGCGACGCCACCTCTCCAGAACAGACGCAGCAGCCACCGTGACAGCCGAAACGACGCGCTGCGTTCCGCTTCCTTGCCGTATTTCCACCGAAACAGCCAGCACTGGACCACGTACAGAAGCTGATCGATCAGCCATGCCACCAGGGGAATGGTCAGAATGATGATCACGGTGTACTCGGTCACGCTGCGGCGGCGGGCAATGTTCAGCAGAAATCCAAGACCTCCGGCTCCGTCGCCCTCATGCATGAATTCCACCAGCATGATGTAGCCGAAGGCCAGGCCAAACAGGACCCGCATGGAATTGAAAACCATCGGCATCGCCAGGGGGACCAGCACCTTGAAGACAATCTGCAGCGATGAGGCACCGAGCGTCAGAGCGGTCTCGACGTAACGCTGCGCCACCTCGTTGACGGCATCAATGGTGTCGGCGATCAGGAACGCCACGCACGCGATGAAAATGAACATATACTTCTGAGTTTCACCGGTCCCGAACAGCGCCAGCACCAGCGGAATCAGGGCCGCGATCGGGATGTTCCGGCCGAACAGAATCACGGGCGCGAAGAAACTGCGGATGATCGGAAAACACCCGGCCGCCACACCGACCGGGATTCCGACGGCAATCGCCAGTGCAAAGCCGATCACCACGCGTTTCAGCGACACAATGGTGTTGTCCCACAGATGACGTTCCGGACTTTCACGATCCAGTACTTCCGGCAGTCGTTCCACCGTCTCGCTGATGGACGGCAGCTGATTGTGGCCGAGAATCCGTTCCTCGCCGCTGCCGTAGGTTGTCCACCACCAGACCAGAGCGCACAAAGCGACGCACAGACAGCCGGCGGCGATGGCGGCGGTGCGGGACGCGTCCTTCCGCAGTCCGAAGATCGGCGATCCCGGCATCGCTGGCGCGTTGTCCGGCGCGTGTACAGAGACCTGCTTGTCCAGCAGTCTGGTGGACGCCGGTCCGGCGTCCGGCTTTCGGGCCGGATCCGGAGACTCTTCTGGCCTGGTATCCGTCATGGGCGGCGCTGCCAATCTTCGTGTGCCACTGGGTGCGGGGTGTGCCACCGGGCGCCGGTGTGCCACCGGATGCCCGTGTGTCGCGGCGACGTTCGCCGAACTCGTACGCGACGCCGGACGGCGCTACTGGCTCTCGGCCGAGAAGACGCGAATCTCCACGCGTCGATTCTTGGCGTGGTTGTTCGGGTCGTTGGGGTCCGCCGGGCGATCCCAGCCCACGCCGGACGCGTTGAACTGATTCGGGTCGAGCTGATACTGCCGCACCAGCGCTTCCTTGACCGCGTTCGCCCGGTTTCCGGACAGTTCCTTCACCAGCGTGTCGTCCGGCAGCAGTGATTTCATGGAAGAATCGGTATGTCCTTCGATGATCACCCGGGCCGCCCCGAACTGGCCGACCAGTTTGGAGATTTCTTCCAGTACAAATTCGACGTTGGGGTCGTACAGTTCTTCAACCTCACTGCCGTCGTCCCGGGTGCGAGTCACCTTGTGCATCAGGTCGTGTCTGTTGGGGGCGAAGTGGATGATGACGGTATTCGTCAGCACTTCTTCGGATTCGGCCATGATCTCGCCGGTGCTCTTGGGAGCGAACGAAACCCGGTATTCATTTGTCTGAGACGCGTATTTTTCTTCACCTGCCAGCTTCTGCAGCACGCTGAAGTCGACCACCTTGTCAAAGGATACCGGCTGATGCTGGACAGACCGAATGCGCCGGTAGATGTAATACGCCTGATTCCAGACCGATTCAAACCGTGCCGGGTTGTTCTGATTCAGAAAGAAATCCTTGTTTTCTGCGAAGTTGGTCCAGTGAGCATCACCCAGCATGGCCAGACATTCATCCTTTGGAATGGCATATCCCTGTGCCATCCATTCCGACACCTTCTGTTTTTCCTCCTGATCCTTCAGGGATTCGATGGAATCAAAAATGCCGCGAACGATGCCTTCAATCAGATCCGGGTGCTCACTGGCGAAGTCGGCCCGGGCGTACCAGACGTCAGCAATCAGCTTGTTGGCGGTCTGAGTATTCACCAGCATCCGGTTACCGGCCTGTTCGGACAGCGTGTAGATGTCCGGCGCCCATGAAACGCAGGCGGCAATGCTCTTATCCGCATTGAAGGCGGCCGCGGCTTCGAAGGCGTCGTTGGTATAGCGAAACTTCACGTCCGTCGGCTGCAGACCACCGGCCACCAGCATGCTTAGTGCGAAGTATTGTGACGGAGAGTTCTGGGCGAGTACGATTTCTTTGCCCCGGAGGTCTGCCACCGTCCGGATGTTTTCACGCACAACGATGCCGTCACCGCCGTTTGACCAGTCCACCTGCTGGTAAATTCGCGGCATCACGCGGCTGTCACGCGGCGTTCCGGACTTGTCCACAAAACCTTCCATGAACAACGGCAGCATATCCACGGTGGCCCAGCCGATGTGATATTCACCCGTAGCATACGCATCGCGCATGTCGACCGGATTGTCGGCCAGAATCAGCTGTACTTTGAAATCCTTGCCGTCAGCTGTCTTCCAGACCTTCTTCGCCTCGAAGCCTTCGTTGGCATGGATGATGGGAGCCCATCCGGCCCAGACGTTCAGGGCAAACCGGACAGTGTTGTCTTCCAGCGGCTTGTAGGCGGCGGTTCCCTTGACGGCCGGCAGTCGTTCGGCCGGCACGTACGCGTACTCCTTGACCGTGGTCACAATATCGTCCGAAGACGCCGCCTCGGCCGTGCCGCCGCCAAGATTAAGCTTGTCAGGATCCAGAGTCTCCTCGCCACCGTTTTCGACCGGAGCCGGAGGCGGCGTCACTTCGCCGAAGAAACCGGCCTGCCTTCCGGCGAAATAAACCAGTCCACCGATGACTGCCAGAACCGCGACGTAAAACGCGGCTGTCGGACGACCGCTTGACATGCGAGAACTCCCTGTGTGTGTACAGATTCGACAAAAGCACGGACGACGACTGGCCGTTTCCGCGCGTGTTCGGACGTACCAGCAGTATGGTGAAACGCGGCCGTTCCGCAATCGGATCACGGAAAGTTTCGGCGGTCCCGCCCGGAGATGAAGCACAAACGCCACTTAACCGGCGATTGGATCGGGAAAGCGCGGTCGCTTTTCTGGCCGTGGTCATTTGCTATCGTATTTGAACGGTACGCTCAGATCATCGTGCCGCAGGCGATCCCTACCATCCGGAGCAGCGATATGAGTTCATCAGATCCCCGTCAGGCCGACGGACACACGCGACGAATATTTCTGGGCGCTGCGGCGGCCGCCGTCGCAACCACCGCCGTGCGGCATGCCTTTGCCGACGATGAGTACGAAGACGACGCCGCGCCAACCCGATACCCCGATGAACGGATTATCACCCTGGATGAACGCTTTGATGCTCTGAAACTGGGCAACACAGCCATCCGGCGCATTTATCACAGCAAAGATATGCTGTGGGCGGAAGGTCCCGCGTGGAACGGCGTCGGGCGTTATCTGCTGTGGAGCGACATTCCCAACAACCTGCAGCACCGCTGGCTGGAAGAAGACGGCCACGTGAGTGTGCTGCGGCACCCCGCCAACAACAGCAACGGCAATACCTTTGACTTTCAGGGACGCCAGATTTCCTGCGAACACCTGACTCGTAGTCTGGTCCGGTACGACTACGACGGCACGCGACAGGTGCTGGCCGATTCTTTCAACGGCAAGTCGCTGAACGCCCCTAACGATGCGGTGGTTCATCCCCGAACCGGTGATATCTGGTTCACCGATCCGGGATACGGCGGGCTGATGGATTACGAAGGCCGCAATGCCAACAACGGTTCGGTACAGCCGTACCAGAAGGAAGCCGTCTATCGCTTTGAGGTCAGCACCGGCACGCTGACGCAGGTTACCACTGACGTCTTCAAGCCCAACGGACTGTGCTTTTCGCCGGACTACAGAAAACTGTACGTCGCCGATACCGGTTCCTCGCACTACAAGAACGCGAAAAAGCAGATTCTGGTCTGGGATGTCGCCAGCGAAAAATCTCTGGTCAACGGCAAGGTATTCACGTCAATGGAACTGGAAGTCAACGGTGAAGTCGTCGCCGGTCAGGCCGACGGTATTCGCTGCGATGTGGAAGGCAACGTCTGGTCCAGCGCCGGCTGGGTCGGAGCCGGCTACGACGGCGTCCACGTGTTTGCTCACGAGGATGGACAAAGGATCGGTCAGATTCTGCTGCCGGAAATCTGCAGCAACGTGTGCTTCGGCGGTACCAAACGAAATCGACTGTTCATGACGGCCAGCCAGTCGGTATATGCGGTGTACGCCAACACTCGCGGCGCCCACATCACTTAGCCCGGACGGTGTTTAGCCTGTCGTTACCCACAAATTCGGGGGGGGGGACACCGGTCGTTATCAGAGAACCCAAGAGTGAGCCAGGTGCTGTAAGGCACCGGGCCGTTCATCGGGCGGCCTCCCGATGTGACGTTGAAATGCGTGGAATCGTCGCGCCCGGGGCCCGGCCGCTGACGCGTCGCGGCTCACAAGGCAAAACGCACCTGACCGCACGACTGTGAGCCGAGTGCCGTAAGGCACCGGGCCGTTCACCGGGTGGTTTCCCGGTGTGACGTTGAAATGCGTGGAATCGTCGCGCCCGGAGCCCGGCCGCTGACGCGTCGCGGCTCACAAGGCAAAACGCACCAGACCGCACGACTGTGAGCCGAGTGCCGTCAGGCACCGGGCCGCTCACCGGCTGGCATCCCGGTGTGACGTTGAAATCCATGGGATCGTCGCGCCCGGGGCCCGGCCGCTGACGCGTCGCGGCTCACGGAAGGATGACCCATGGCCGGCCGTGGTCGTTACCGTCGCTGGGGCTACCAGCCGCAGCACAAACGGGTCTCGGCTGCGGCTGGAAATTCTCCGCGTTTGGGCGTGATAAGCGAAGCCTGCCGTCAGAGGCATCCCAACACACGAAGCACGTCCAGAGCATACCTGCCGAATCCACAAATGCCGGTGATTCTCGTCGTGTAAGCCGCGGGCCGTCAGGCACCGGGTGGTTGGGTGACATGTTCAAGGTTCGCACAGTGCCTGGTTCGGCATCGAAGGCTGAGACACACTGACGCTGCATCAAAGATCGACAACGCGTGGTACATCTTCAGCATCACGCCTGTCGCGCAGCGCTGGCAGGTCACTCAGGACATCTCGCCTCGACGGAAATCCTGTCATGGCTGTTGATTCTGTCATTCCCGCCAGTCAAAGCCGGCCGGAACGATCTCTGCGGCCGATATTGCGAGTGCCGTCCGGTCGGCGTGGTCCCGCAGCTGACGCGCGGCGGTTTCCGGTGTGACGGTGACGATCTCCACGTCTGTCATCAGTTCGAATCCGGCCACGCGGCTGGGCCGAGGCATCAGATCCAGCATCCATGGAAACGCGTCCGGCTGCTGCAGCGGGGGCAGCGTCAGCGTCAGATTATGGTCGATCTGTCCGGCCGTCTGCTCCAGCGAACGCAGCAGGCAGAGCATCAGCGCGGCCAGGTGAACCAGGTCATCGGTGGCCAGCTGACAGAATGCGGTCGACGTTTCTCCGACCGGACAGAATCGCGTCTGCCATGCAAATCGGCTGGCGAAGGGACAGACGACCGCCAGCCCTTCGTTCTCAAACACCACACGGCGGCCGTTTTTTCGTTCGAACATCAGCCAGTCATCGTACAGTGATTTCCGGTGCTGTTGTCGAAATGCGGCCGCCTTATACAGACGCTGACACAGCTGCGGGCCGACAAAATCAGTCGCCAGAATCTGGGAGTGGCAGTGTGGCAGGGAAGCGCCTGCTGAGTAGCCTTCGTTGCGGAACACGCTGATCGCCGCAATCCCGCGTTCCGGGGCAATGGCAGAAATCTGCTGCACGCGCCGCTGCCATGCGATCAGCACGCGCGTCAATTCGGCCACCGACAGCTGACTCAGGTGGACGCGGTGGTCCGGACATTCAATCACGACATCATGCAGCCCGGTGGCTGTTGTCCGGCTGCTGTTTTCCGTGACGGCGGATTCGGCCACAGCCGGGTAGCGGTTCGGGACCACGCGTATCAGCCAGCCGGGTTCGTTGGCCGGCGAACCGATCTGTCGCAGCGACAGACATTCGTCCGGCGTATCGTGTTCGTGGCCTTCCAGAAACGGATCGTCCGCGGCTGACGACAGAACTGGTGCGGTGGCGACGTGCAGGGGGCGATCGGCCCGGCCGGCAGCGATAATCACCGTGCGTCCCGTCAGAACGTCAATCCGCGTTTCGGTATGCAAAACAGGTTCTCCCGGCCGTGCGGTACTGCCCGACACGGTCCGGTCGGGCGGATTCCGGACTGGCATGACCAGATCACAGGCTGGCCGGTTTTGCCTTCAGACCGCAGGCGCTGCGAACACGTTCGACGACCTCCCGGGCTTTGGTACGCGCCCGGCGGGCGCCTTCCTGAAGAATGGCCTCGACGTCATCAGGATGTTTCTCCAGATCAGCCCGGCGTTCAAACGCTGGTCCGAAATAGGTCATGGCCGCGTCGTGCAGTGTCTGCTTGGCTTCGCCGTAGCCCATGCCGCCGGCTCGATAACGTTCTGCCAGAGCGGCCTGCTGTTCGGGTGACGCGAACAGCCTGTACAGGTTGTACACGGCACAGGTTTCCGGATTCTTGGGATCTTCCATCGGCGTGGAATCCGTGGTGATCTTGTTGATGATCTTCTTCAGCTTCTTCGGCGTATCAAACACCGGAATCGTGTTGTTGTAGCTCTTGGACATCTTCTCGCCGTCGGTGCCGGGCACTTTGGCGGAATGGTCCAGCACATGAGCATCCGGCAATACAAAACAGTCATCGCCGTACAGGGAATTGAACCGCTGGGCCAGGTCGCGTGTGACTTCGATGTGCTGCACCTGATCGACGCCGACCGGGACCAGCTGGCTGTCGTAGATCAGAATGTCGGCGGCCATCAGTACCGGATAGGTGAACAGACCGGCGTCTGCCGCCAGGCCTTTCGCCTTCTTGTCCTTGTAGGCGTGACACTTTTCCAGCAGGTGCATCTGAGTCACGGTCATCAGCAGCCACGTCAGTTCGGTGACTTCCGGCACATCCGACTGTCGAAACAGGGTGGCCTGCTGCGGATCCAGCCCCAGTGCCAGCAGGTCCAGTGCCGCATCCAGAATATTCTGCCGCAGGACCTCCGGTTCACGCACGGTGGTCAGCGCGTGCAGGTCAGCGATGAAATAGAACGACTGTTCGTTGCCCTGCAGTTCGATGTACTGACGAATCGCGCCGAAGTAGTTACCCCAGTGAAAACGACCGGTGGGCTGGATGCCGGATAGGACTCTCATGATGAATGGCAGCTAAGCAAAAAGACGGGAAGTGACCGGTCCGGCAGACGGCGGGACGGCGAAATATCCGGAACGTACCGGCTACCGCTGTGGAATCTGCAGCGTGCCGACCAGTTCAGAAATATTCGAAAAGTTTTCCTGAGCAGCCACGGCGGCAAGCTCGTCCACCAGCCTGTCGGCCAGGCCGGGATTATAGAAGTTGGCCGTTCCGATCTGCACGGCGGTTGCTCCGGCAACCAGAAACTCCATGACATCGTCCAGGCTCTGGATGCCACCCACGCCGATGATCGGAATTTTTACGGCCTGAGCCACCTGCCAGACAATTCTTAGCGCCAGCGGCTTGATTGCCGGTCCGCTAAGTCCGCCCAGAACATTTCCCAGAATCGGCCGCCGCTTTCTCCAGTCAATCGCCATCCCCTGAAAGGTGTTGATCAAAGAAACCGCGTCGGCTCCGGCGTCAGCAACCGCCTGAGCGATCGGGACGACGCTGGTGACGTTGGGAGTCAGCTTGGCAATCACGGGAAGCGGACCGGCGCTGCACACGGTTTCGACCACTTTGGCGGCCAGTTCCGGGCTGGTGCCAAAATCCACTCCTCCGGACACGTTTGGACACGAAATGTTCAGTTCCACAGCGGCGACGCCCTGTGCTGCATTCAGCACGTCGGCCATCCGGCGGAATTCGTCGTTGGTTTTCGCCGCGATATTGACAATGACGGCGGTCCCGAGTCCCGCCAGGTACGGCAGCTTTTCGGCCATGAACTGGTCAAAACCGTCGTTGTCCAGCCCGATCGAATTCAGCAGACCACTGGCGGTTTCCACGGTCCGTGGTGGCGGATTTCCCGCCCGCGGCTGCGGAGTCACCGTCTTGGGGATGATTCCGCCCAGTTTGGCGAAATCGACATAAGCCGTCATTTCTTTTGCGTATCCGAAGGTTCCGGATGCCACCAGAATCGGATTCGCCAGCGAAAGACGGTTGAGTTGAACAGCAAGGGCAGACATACGGCAGCAGATTCAGCGATATACACGGGAAATTCGGCTGCGGAGCATAACAATGCCGCGGACCGTCGCAAAGCACCAACCCCCCACCTTCCCCCGCGCCCCGTAGCTCTGGCTTCCAGCATGTGATCAACAACCGTGGCGCAAGCTTCCAGCTTGCGATCAACCCCGCACCCCAGGCTCCCACCTTGTGATCAAACCGCATTCCAACCTTCAAAACCTGCTTCCCTCCAAAGCCCCTTCAACCGGGCACAGACCCGCGCAACGCGCAATCGCGGTGAACCCCACGTGTGGCCGCTGTGTTCAGCAGCCGGGACAGCACTTGTTAATCCGCGCGATCCGCACAGCGCAGGACTTGTAGCTGGGTTGTCCTGAGTACGGGTCGAACACCGCATCGGTCAGCAGATTGGTTTCGACGTAATGCATCGGGATAAAGACCTGACCACGGCGAATCGCGTTGGTCACGACGGCCCGTGCCCGGATGGCGCCACGGCGGGAAAGAATGCGGACGGTTTCGTGGTCGCTGATGCCCAGATTGGCCGCATCATCCGGATTCACTTCGACAAAGACCTGCTGAGGATACAGTTTTCTCAGCACGGCCGAGTTCTGTGTGCGGGTCTGCGTATGCCACTGGGCGGCGGTGCCCCGGCCGGTCAGCAGCAGAAACGGATAATCATGTGTGGCGGGTTCAGTCAGCGGCCGAGGAACCTCAAACAGAAATCGGGCACGGCCATCGGCATGGAAGTATCTTCCGTCCTCGAACAGCCGCCGCTCCGGTGCAGCCGGCCCGCTGACCAGAGGCCACTGAATGCCATCGGCTTCGTCAATCATCCGGTAGTCATCGATTCCTGCGATGTCGCAGGGTTGTCCGGCCGAGCATCGTTTCAGGATCTGAAAGACGGCTTCCGGTGACGTCCATTCGCGGAACATCCGGCCACAGCCCCACCGCTGTGCGATCAGCCGGAAAATATTAAAGTCAGACAGCGCTTCGCCCGGAGCTCGCCGCACCTTCTTGATCACGTTGATGCGGCGTTCTGAGCTGATGAACGTGCCTTCTTTTTCACCCCAGCCGGCAGCGGGCAGGACCAGGTCGGCCATGCGGGCCGTATCCGTCGAATGGTACATGTCCTGAACCACCAGAAAGTCCAGACGCTCCAGAATTTCCCGGCACTGTCCCTGGTTGATCCACGAATGAGCCGGGTTTGTGCACACGACCCACAGGCCCTTGATCTGGTCCCGCTGAATGCCTTCGATGATTTCGTGGTATGCCCAGCTGTTCTGGTCGGGAATCTGAGCGGCGCTGATATTCAGCGCATCAGCGATCTTCTGACGATGATCGGCATTTGTGAAGTCATGGCCTCCCAGCAGACTTGTGGTGTTGCCGTACAGCCGTGAGCCCATCGCATTGCACTGTCCGGTAATGCTGTTGGCGCCGGTGCCCGGGCGTCCCATGTTGCCGGTCATCAGGGCGAGGTTGATAATGGCCTGTGCCGTCCGGACGCCCTGGTGGCTCTGATTCACGCCCATCGTCCACCAGAACGACACTCGCTTTCCCTGGTGAATCGTATCCACCAGCCGATGCAGATCCTCGGCCGGGATTCCGCTCTCGGCGACAACGCGTTCCACCGGAAACTGCCGCACAAAATCCGAGAAGTCATGGAAGTCACGAGTATGTCGGGTGATATAGTCGTGATCGATCCAGCCGTTCTGAATCAGCAGGTTCGCAATGCCGTACAGCAGTGTCTGATCAGACTTCGGGGCGATGGCCAGATGCTGCGTCGCCTGCATGGCGGTTTCCGTCGTCCGTGGATCGACGACAACGATTTCCGGCGCGTGCGGATTGCGCATCACGCGTTCCCACATGATCGGGTGAGCGATGCAGATGTTGCTGCCCACCAGCACAATCACGTCCGATTCCTCGAAGTCCTGGTACGTGTACGGCGGCGCATCGAATCCGAACGCCTGCTTGTAGGCAACCACCGCCGTCGCCATGCATTGTCGAGTATTGCCGTCTCCATGTCGCAGGCCCATTCCGAACTTGCTGAGTGCTCCCAGGAAGGCAAGCTCCTCATTCGGCAGCTGACCGGTTCCCAGAAAGGCCACAGAATGTTTTCCGTGCTGCTTCTGGATGGCCTTGAAGCGCATGGTGAATTCATCCAGCGCTGTTTCCCAGGACGTCGGCCGCAGCTGACCGTCGGCATGGCGCAGCAGAGGCGTCGTGGCTCGGTCTGCCGCGTCCAGCACGGACAGCGCTTCCCAGCCCTTCGGGCACGCCATTCCCAGATTGACGGGGCTTTCCGTCTTCGGCGTCAGGTTCACGGCCTCGCCGTTCTTCAGGTGCACATTCAGACTGCAGCCTGTGGAACAGTAGCCGCAGACCATCGCTGTGGTGGCCTCCGGACGAACTCTCAGCGGTACCCGCCCCAGTCCGAACCCGCCCGGTTCGAGCAGCAGCTCATGCGTCAGGCGACCTTCCTTCTGGTGCAGCAGCGAAGACAGAATCATGATTGCAGACCTCCGGGCATCCGGTCAGGCGACACGGCGGTGAAGAACAGAAAGCGTTCCGCAGACTCGCCCGCAAAGCAGCTGACGAACAGCAGTGAAAACAGCATGACCTGCACCGGAGCCGTGGCTGGTGCCAGAACGGCCATGATCGGAAGCAGAATTCCCCCGGCAAGGCCTGACGTGAATCGCAGCATCGTGACGGGACGCAGTAAGGTCGTCATCAGCAGCGCCGAGCGTTTCAGCTGAGTCGGCTCGGGTTCCTGCAGATGTCGGAAGATTCGAAATTCACTGAAGGCCTTCAGCAGTGTGGCGATTATCAGGGTGGTGGCGAACCAGGGGCCGCAGGTGGTTGCCAGTGCCCGAGTGTCTTCATGTTGTGCGATGGCGGCAAAGGTCGTCAGTGTCAGCCACGAACCCGCGACACCAAGGACCGGGCATGTCAGCAGAAAGCGGGCACTGGTCGATGACAGGTTCCAGAACTGCCGCCGCGTGAACACGTAGATCATGACCGAACATGCGACGCCGGCCAGCCCGGTGATTACTGTGGCCACGCCGGAAGCGGTCACCAGCCATGGCGGAGCGATGTCCAGCCAGGTGAGTCCGGTATAGGTCACGGCGGCGCCCGAGAAGGCGCCGAATACGACGATCTCCCGGCTGAGCCAGGAATGCTTCAGGCCGATGATGGCTCGGAAGGCGTATTGGGGACGTCCCAGATGACAGGTGCTGCTGCCCAGCGCCAGCAGGCCGAGCAGCAGTGCCACGGCAGAATGAACAGCTGCCGGAGACAGACTGACCGCGGTCGACAGCGGATTCGTGAAGCCGGACCCGCCAGCCGGCAGCGATCCCTGGACCAGAGCCGCAGCCGTAGCCATAGCCGGCATCTGCGGCGCGTCATCGCTCGGGGTGAGACCAACCAGCAGGCCGACGGCAAACATGCCGACTGAAAGCTGTGTCAGAATCAGCATGATGATCAGTGGCCAGTGGGCATGCTGCGGCGACAGGTGACTGAGATCGGCGGCTGTCAGATCGGCCGACAACGGCGGGCCTCCGGAATAGGTCGTGGTGGGCACCGTGAAGTCTGATGACGGTGAAGACGGCACCAGTGGGCGGCCCGGTACTTCGGCGACGGAACGAGCGACGTCGACCACCTGGATCGCGATCGCTTCATGAGGACACGCCTGCACGCAGGCCGGTGCTTCACCATCGGCAAGGCGATCACTGCACATATCGCACTTGCGGACAATCCCCTTGTCGGCGTTGTATTTGGGGACATCGTACGGACAGGCCAGCGTACAGTACTGACAGCCGAAGCACTGATCGTCCAGGTGCTTCACGATGCCGGTGACGGGATTCTTTTCGTAAGCGTCCACCGGGCACGCGCAGGCGCAGGCAGGATCGACACAGTGATGACAGGCGGTGGTCACATGCTGCATGATGGGCAGCTCAGGAGTACCGCCGATCAGCAGTCCCACATCCCGCCACGCTTCGTTTTCATCCAGCCCGTTCAGGTTGTGGCAGGCCGTCACGCAGGCCTTGCAGCCGGAGCATTTGTCCAGATCGACGTTGAAGGCATATTGCTGACCGGCGGCGGGTGGCGAGGCGGGCAGCAGTCTGGAGTAGTACTTCTGCTGAGCCGGAAGATCACCCGCGGCGTGCAGCTGCGAGAACCGGTCCACGGCGGTCAGGTCCTGCTGTTCTTCCAGAAGTTGTTGGATAAGCGTTGTCACGCGTCACTCTGTGCCTGCAGAACGGGCTCGACCGCATCCAGATTCGGGGCACAGCTGGTGGCCAGCCGGCAGCCGATCTCGGTGGCCAGCAGCTGGTCCAGCACGCTGGCCGGCGGCAGTTTCAGAAACACGGCGTTGTCTTCCACCTTCACCGGGAACGTGCGGATGTTGTATTCCTCATCCTGCAGCGAGGCCCCCGTTTCCAGACTGAAGGTTTTCTTGTGCAGCGGGCAGGCCACTTTGGGAACACCGGACGCGTCCCCGATGATCCCGCGCGACAGGACGAAGGCCTTGCGATGCGGGCACATATTCTGACTGGCGTACCATTCGCCTCGACTGGACAAATTGAAGACGGCAATCTGCACCTTGCCGTACCTGATCGTGGCGCCTCCATCCAGCGGGAATTCGTCCACCTGCCCGACCTGCACCCAGCGCGGAGCATTCAGTTCGCGGGCGTGCGTCGTTTCGATTTTGCGGCGGCGTTCCTCCAGCGACTGAAACTGTCCCAGCGAGACAAATTCTCCGGGCCAGTCACCGGGGCGATGCTGCCCGCGTTCGGAAACGATTTCGATGGTCGGTTCTGTGTCGTCGGTATTGATGAACTGACGGAACCATTTACGCTTCTCGGGGTCATTGATGGTGGTGGTCCATTCGCACTGATAGGTGTCCACCAGGTGCTGCATCATCTGTTCCAGCTCAGCCGCGATGCCCAGTTTGTCGTCCACGATCACGTCGCGAATGTGGCTGATGCCGCCTTCCAGTTTCTCACACCAGACCGATGTGCGGGTCAGTTTTTCCGCGGACATGATGTAATAGATGAAGAAGCGGTCGATGTAGCGGGTGGCTGTTTCCTCGTCGGCATCGGCCACCAGCAGGTCGGCATGCCGCGGCGTCGTGCCACCGTTGCCGCAGACGTAGATGTTGTACCCGTTTTCCGTGGCGATCAGCCCGACGTCCTTTCCCTGGGCCTCAGCACATTCCCGCGTGCAGCCACTGACGGCCATCTTGATCTTGTGAGGAGACCGGATGCCCTTGTATCGGTGTTCCAGACGGATGGCGAAACCCACGGCATCCTGCACACCGTAGCGGCACCACGTGGTGCCCACACAACTCTTGACGGTCCGCAGAGCCTTGCCGTAGGCATGTCCGCTTTCGAAGCCCGCGGCGATCAGATCTTCCCAGATGGCCGGCAGATCCTGCAGCTGAGCACCAAACAGATCCACACGCTGTCCACCGGTAATCTTGGTGTAGAGGTCGAATTTTTTCGCGACCTGTCCGAGCACAATCAGCTGCTCTGGCAGGATCTCGCCGCCGGGAACACGCGGTACGACCGAATAGGTGCCGTTCCGCTGTGTGTTGGCCAGAAAGCGGTCGTTGCTGTCCTGCAGCGTCTGATGCTGCGGATTCAGAATATAGTCATTCCAGATGCCGGCCAGGATGGAAGCGACCGCCGGCTTGCAGATTTCGCATCCCGTGCCGCGACCGCATTCGTGCAGCACCTCTGCGAATGTCTTCAGCTGTTTTGTCCGGACGATGGCAAACAGTTCAGTCCGGCTGAAGGAAAAGTGTTCGCACAGGTGATTGTTCACTTCCCGGCCCAGGGCCTTCATCTGAGCCTCGAACAGATCGGTCACCAGCGGCATGCAGCCGCCGCAGCCACTGCCCGCCTCCGTGCACTGCCTGACGGCGGCGGGCGAGTCCAGGTCCTGCTGACTGATGGCATCGCAGATCTGACCTTTGGTAACGTTGTTGCAGGAACAGATCTGTGCCGAGTCCGGCATTGCCTCGATTCCACCCAGGGCCGCGGCGGCTCCGCCGGAGCTTCCCACGACCAGCTCATGAGGCTGGCAGGGCAGATCTTCGCCGGATTTGGCCATGATGCTGAGCGTGCCGTAGTCGGACGCGTCGCCCACCAGAATTCCGCCCAGCAGTCGTTTGCCGTCGAGGCTGAACAGCAGTTTCTTGTAGACGCCCGAGAGCGGATCCTCAAAGGTCAGACTCCGCGACTCATTGTCGCTCAGCTCGTAGTCGCCGAAGCTGGCTACGTCCACACCCATCAGCTTCAGTTTGGTCGACAGGTCCGTTCCGGCGAACGTGCGGTCATCACCGCAGAAGTTGGCAGCCACGATTTCGGCCATGTCCCAGCCCGGGGCGATCAGGCCGTAGATCATGCCGCCGTGCAGAGCACACTCACCAATCGCATAAATATCCGGGTCGCTGGTCTGCAGGCGATCGTTGACCACGATTCCGCCGCGTTCGCCCACTTCCAGCCCGCAGTCCCGGGCCAGATCGTCGCGGGGCCGAATGCCGGCAGAAACGATGATCATTTCGCAGTCCAGCGACGTGTCGTCGGTGAACTCCATGTTTTCGACCCGGCTTCCGCCATGAACTTCCCGGGTCGCCTTGTTCAGGTGGACGCTGACGCCGAGTTCTTCGATTCTTTTCACCAGAATTCCGGATCCGGCATCATCAATCTGACGGGGCATCAGACGCGGAGCAAATTCGATAACGTGAGTTTCAAGGCCGAGGTCAAAAGCGGCCTTGGCGGCTTCCAGCCCCAGCAGTCCGCCACCGATGACGGCACACCGCTTCGAGCGACTGGAATAGTCAATGATATGCTGCAGGTCTTCGATGGTGCGGTAGACAAAGACCCCTTGTTTCCTGATCCCCGGGATCGGCGGCACAAACGGATACGATCCGGTCGCCAGAATCACCTTGTCATAGGCGATCTCTACTCCCTTGCTGGAATGGACCACTTTGTTCCGGCGATCAATCACACTGGCCCGGTCGGCCAGGTGGATTTCGATTCCCGCCTCGGCATACCATTCCATCCGGGCCAGCATCAGTTTTTCCGCATCTCGGTGAGCGAAGAAACTGGTCAGGCCCACTCGGTCGTAGGCGGCTCGGGGTTCTTCGCAGAACGTCACGATGCGATATTTTCGAAGGTCGTCGAAGGCAACCAGATTCTCGCAGAACCGGAGTCCCACCATCCCGTTGCCAATGACGACGATCGTCTGCTGCTCACCCGTCGAAATCATGATCTGTCGGTCTTGCAGGGGCAGTTCACGCAGGACCAGTCGCGGCGGCTTCAGTGCATACTGGTCCGGCCCACCAGGCGAACTGCTGTCGCCCGTAACCTGCCGCGTCGAAGAAGAAGTGTCCGCTTCCATACCTCGCCCCGGAAAGCTGCGCACGCGGAAGCAAGGTTCGCGATACACCGGAGCGACGTTCAGAAGACTGCAGGCACCATGAGGCAAAGCCCGTACCAAAGGTGCCGAGACCCGATAATTCACCGTGAATTCTACAGGCGCACCCGGTCGACGCGCTCGACAGACGTGGAACTCCACGTTGAAGGACGGGCTGGTGCCGACGAATCCGCACCGATGCGTGCCACGTCTGCCTCAGTCCTGCCTAATTACTCGGCAGACCGACAAACCCGGGTGTGACAAGCGAAGCGTAACATCAGAAATCTCTCAACCCTCGCACCACCCATCCGAACCCGACCGCCCATTTGCCTTCGCGCCGGCACACCATCGTTGCGGCTGACAAAGCCAATGGCGCAAAACGATTCAAGGTGCCCGGTGTCACCAATGGGGGACAAGGCAAAACGAAAAGACGGGCGGCTCGCTGTGTGGCGAGTCGCCCGTCGGGCAGGTCGATGGTTTGCTCGGCTGTCTGCCGAGGCGTGGTCCGGTCAGCGCTGGATGCCTGACCGGATACCGTCGGCCTGTGATCGTTTCAGAATTTCCAGGTCGTCTGAAGATAGAACTGTCGAGCATCGTCGCGGGCGGCCGGACCGGCGTTGATGGCATCACCGTAGAAGAACCAGAAATATCCGGCCTGCACGTTGAAGTTGCTGGTGACCGGAACCGTGGCGACGATGTCCAGTTCCTGGCCGATATTGGAAGTGTTGGCACTGCCGATCGGTGCCCCGACAATATTCCACACATTGCCGTTCGAGTTGGCTTTGTTGAACAGATGGTAGGACGTTGCGACGGTCAGCTTCTTGTGAGGTTTGAGTGTAAACGTGGCCCCGGCGTCCTGCAGGTTCTGGCCGCTGAAGTTGTCGATCAGACCCCAGTACGCATGGCCCAGCGGGTACATCGTGTAGAACGTGTTGATGTCGCCGCTGGTCGGATCGTTATCTCCCGACCCCCAGTAGTAGAAGCCGGTAATTCCGGGAGACCACAGAACTTCGTTGAACGTGTAGCCGACGGAGGCGGCCGCCATGCCGGCGTTCACGTCCCGGACGACGGCCGACGCACCAAACTGATCGTGTCCGAACTGATAGGCTCCTTCAAAATCCCATGTCCATGTTCCGACGACCGTATCACATTCCTTGATGGGCTGACTGCCGGCCAGGCGCAGGCCGAGGGTATGGCGTTCTCCGTCCATGCGATTAAACGTACCCATCCCGCCATCGAAGGATGGATTTCGCTCGTTGAAGTAAAGCCAGTACAGATCCAGTGTGTTGTTTTCGAGCCCCTTGAATGTCGAGTAGACGCCGCTGATCCAGCGGTCCTCGTCGGCCGAGTCGAGCGACGAGAATCCAAAGCCGGCCCCGCCGGCAGCCCCGTTGACACTCTTCATCATGAAGGCGTCCACATCCCAGTCAGGCGATGAATACAGAAATTTGTGGCCTTCGAAGTTGCGATACGTGTTGGACCACGCGAGCGGTGACAGCAGTCGCTGGCCCCCGTATTTCAAAAACTGACGTCCGTAGCGGTATTTCAGCGTCGTGCCGGATTCTTCCAGCAGCTTGATCTCCGCGTAGTAGCGAAGAAAATCCAGGCGGTTCACGTCGATGGGAGCGCGGGCGTAGGCGACATCACCTTCCTGCCATGCCGACGCATCGATCGCTTCGATGAAACCGCCCACCCGGTTGTACTGGACGCTCAGGTAGGGAGTGAAACGCCACAACGAGTATTCCGCATTGCCGCCCGGCGGTCGAAGGCGGTTGTCTTCGTTCATAAAGCGATGGCGCAGCTCGCCGCCGACAGAATACTTCAGGTCGCCTGCTTCGCGGTTCTTCAGGTCAGAAAATATCGACTCGTCGCCGGCGAGGTCATTGAACAGCGCCTGCGCGTCGAATTCGTTGTCAGCGGCCTGTAGTTGCTGTCGCTGGCTCGGCAGCAGAGTCAGACAGACGGCTGCAAACAGCAGCGGGGGGCAGCGTAGATGCATCTTCACGGTTCCTTCCCGAAGTGGATCGCTGGTCGCACTTGACGTGACCTCCCGGCCGCTCGGCTTCGGGCAGCCGCTCAGGCAACCAGAGAAACGTCATGTCTTCTGATGCCTGCTCGCTATCTGAAAGATTCGGACGCGTCGGACGCAGGGGTGAGTGGCTGCAGCCAAATGGAGGAAACCGACTCGGGGATCTGAAACGGCGCAGGTACATCCGGCACAACCAGCATGGCTCGGTCGTGGAATTCCTCGCCTTTACGGGCGGCCTTGTCGGCAATGCAGTATTGGAGCTGCGAGAGAGGTGATGCGGGACAGACACTCCTCAGGCTCTTCCAGGCAGCCTGTCCGGACCCTTCCATATGACGGACTTCCAGGGATGCCGCAACGCCGACATCAGCCGCGATACACCCAAGGCTGTCTGGATCCTTCCGTATGACGGACCTCCAGGTCCGTCACAGGCGAGACCGTCCATGTCTTCGACGCCTCTGGCAGGTAGGCATACGAAGATTTTGGTCATTGGACAGGCTCCGAGGGCGATTGTCGCGGCCGGATTGGGTGCTAAGTCCTTTTGAGTGAACGATTTCCGAGGAATCTCACAGCTCTCGGTGCTCGCTCCTTGCTCCTTGCTCCTTGCTCCTTGCTCCTTGCTCCTTGCTCCTTGCTCCTTGCTCCTTGCTCCTTGGTCCTTGGTCCTTGGTCCTTGGTCCTTGGTCCTTGGTCCTTGGTCCTTGGTCCTTGGTCATTGGTCCTTGGTCATTGGTCATTGGTCATTGGTCATTGGTCATTGGTCCTTGGTCCTTGGTCATTGGTCATTGGTCATTGGTCATTGGTCATTGGTCCTTGGTCATTGGTCCTTGGTCATTGGTCCTTGGTCATTGGTCCTTGGTCATTGGTCCTTGGTC
>JAVKCM010000254.1:0-28522 GCA_040222735.1 Fuerstiella sp.
GCAGCCCGGTTCAAAGAACTGACGGACGCTGAGACGGCAACAATTGAACGCTCACGACGACCAGCCCCTCGGTCGTCACCCACTCACCAGGTGGGACCATTTTCCGCGCCGAAGTGGGTCCGTTTTACACGCCGATCTCCAGCCTTCCACAGACTGCGCCGCTGTAGATCAAGGAATGAAGATCGTGCCGAACCCCTATACGCGACTCGGGAACCGTGCTGGCCTGATCACGGCATTCGCGATGATCGGTTCGCTGATCATGTTTGGCTGGCTGACCTATCATGGTGCACCGCTTAAGCCGGGAACGTCCGCCCCGTTCTGCGGCATTCTGGCTCTGGAATTGAGCTTCAGCAAAGACCGCACAAATTCTGTACTGATGAACTGGAAAAAACCACTGCCCGGCGATCCGACGACAACGTTGACCACGCTTGCGATCCACGACATCTACTGGGACTTCCTGTTCATCGCCTTTTATGCATCTGCGATAGCGCTGCTCTGCGGCCGGGCCGCCACACGTCATACCGGTGGCTGGGCCGCCATTCTGCTGATCCTTGCATGGGCGCAGCCCCTGGCGGCTGTCCTGGACATCATCGAAAACTGGGGCATGCTGATCATGCTGAGGGACGGTTCTGTGGATTCCTCACAGTGGCCCTTCATCACGACAATTTCGGCCGCCACAAAATTTGTGCTCATCGGCACCGGATTACTGGCAGCATTCATCAGTCTGATCTGTTCCCGCTGGAACAAACACTCCAGACTTCCGATCGACAAACGTAGTCGTTGAACAAAATCACCTCTCGACCTCCAGGCCATCGTCAGCTGCCCGGGATCGATCAGACACCATCGGCCTGTCCGAAGGATTACAACAGGTGCGAGCCGCCCGCCGGCCTGTTGATTCAGCCTCTGTAGCGACTATTTTTTCGCAACGACAATCATCGCCTGCCCTGCGTAGGCCTGGTCGGTCGAATAAGTGATCTCACTGAACCCGGCCGTCCGCAGAAGATCTGCCACGTCATTGACATCCCAACGGTACAGGAGCGGATTCAGGGCCCCGGCATTGATGTCGCGAACGCGGTCAAAATCATCCTGCAGTCTTCAGATGCTTCTCCAGTTCTTCCGCATAGTGCCGGTCCTTGCGCGAGTACGAAATAAAGATCTCGACAGGTCCCTGAGAGTCATTGTCCTGTGGCATTCGACTGGATGTTGCGTGTGCGGTGCCCATGCTTTGCCCCAAAAACAATTCCACTCTCTGTCAATCACGGCGGACCCGGCACCAAACGACGACGCCGCGGCGCAGCACTCTCCTGCAACCCGACGATGCGGGAAATCCCGTCAGGGATCAACAAATAATGTGACTGACAATCTGTCAAACTGGTGCGAAGCCAGTCTGGCAACCTGCAGGTCTGCTCCGCCGGTCGGTTCGCTACTGACGCTGCCACCGCCGGAGCAACTGGCGCAGGGCGCTTCGAAAAAGATTTCGCCGCCGTCCGGCTGTTGCTTGATCACCAGCGTCATGCCGTCACGCACCTTGAACGGGATCGCAGCACAATGACTGCGGTCAGCATTCCATGCGACAGCCGCCCGGTTGCCGGATGCGAAGTCGGGGCGGGAATGAGAGTCACCAGCCGCGATCGTCTGACGATATTCCTGCAGTGGTGAAACCTGAGTGCCGCCACTGATGCAGCGGACAAGCACCGGGCCTGAGGTGAGGTTCTGAAACGTTACCTGGTCGGCGTCGCCTGTCGTGGTCACGCCGAAAACCATGGTCGACACAGCCAATGCATACTTGTACATCTAAACACCTCCGCTACCTGTTTGGGATTCGGGTACGTCTGAGTCATAAAGGACGTCATGTCCCTGGTCCGCCAGCTGTTGCAGCTGGCTGCGGATCCATGCGGCGTCTTCAGGAGCCGCCAAGGCCGTACCCTGCAGATCCAGTTTCAGCAGTCGCTGAGTGGCCTTCAGGTTGCGAGCATGGCTGGTCAGTGTCGTCATCAGCGACCGACTGACCTGAACATTGCGACATTTGTACAGCAACAGCATGATCATATCGGGATTCTCAGTCAGCAGCCGCCCGATTTCGGAGCTCGAAATGTCATTATTTGACAGGATCAGATTCTCCAGGCCTCCGGTCGACCTGAGCTGCCTTAACTGTTCGTCCTGTATCCCCGTGTCGTTCAACATCAGGGAATTCAGGTTCGGCAATTGCGAGACGAAAGACAGCGAATCGACACCCGTCGAACCAAGCAGATTCAGATAGGTCAGTGACGAAACGCGGCCGAGATCAGCAATGTCCTGAATCTGCTGATCCAGCAGGTCCAGCTGAACAACACGTCCCAGCTGATCGCAGCTTTCTGCCAGAAGCTTTCCATCAATCGTTTGCTGTTGCCTGTCGATGCGAATCTTCGTCGCCGCGGGATTCGTTTCATCAAATTCGGCATGCAGTTGCTCGGTCAGAAACTGACGAGCCGCCCAGTGGTCGTAGTATCGCTTCGCCAAAGTTCCGGCGGTCAGCACAGCCATTGTCAGAACCGTGAGTGTCACAAAGGCCCAGCGAATCGCGCGCTGTCGCTGGCGTCGTTTGAGTTCCGTCAGCAGCGACTGGCGCACGGCATCGATCGCGTCGGAACTCGGCCCCGCCGTCAGGCTTTCGGCGGAGTCGCAGACCATCAGGTTATCCTGCGAAAGAATACGATTCAGATCGGCGTCTGCGGCACGAAGTGCATCGGCTGAGCCATCGATGTCAATCACCAGAATGCGACGACCGGTGGACTGAAAAACGTTCAACTCACGTTTCACATGCTCGGAATCCACGACACCCGCGGTTGCTACCAGCACAAGACGACTGGTCTTCCGCACCGCTCGGTTTCCCAGGCGACTCAGACTGTCCCCGGCAGCGTATTCAGAGGAATCAAGGAAGACGCTGAATCCTTCGGGCAACTGTTGCAGCGCCTGTGCCAGAGCCACCGCGTAGTTTCGACCATCGTCCCATCGGTAGGAGATAAAGAAATCGTAGCCATACAGGAAGTCTTCCCAGGCCTCCAGAAACGTCCGCTTCTTCACGTCGGCCACGGCGGCTGAGAACTTCGGATCAACCGGCACCAGCTGCCCGACCGGGGAACCGGACGATGGCGGTCCGGTCTCAGTACTGTCGGATTCAGAAGTAGCTGCAGCCATGACATCGCCTCTGACACGAACCACGGTCTGTCTGTCGTTCACAGCAGACATTCATCATACCACCGAACGAAACCCGCTCAACGGCCCATTCGAAACACGATGCGTCAGGCGGGTGCGACCGGTGTCATCGCAGCTTGACGGAATGGCGTGGACATATACGACTTGCTTGTAGCGGAATTTGCCCGAATTTCGATGTGGAGATCTGCCACGTAAAGTGTCTGTGCGCAGGGTGATCGTCTGGCGGGGCGCCCGAAAGCCTGCGCGGCTTCCGCTACGGCGTACGTTTCGAGGGCTCAACATCTGAAGGAGAGCCCCGACGGGGCGGCCGAAAAGGTTCATCTGGATTTATCATGCGTAGACGTCGAGGCCTCCGCAGCAAAAGAAGATGCGGTCTTGAAGTTTTCGCTGATAAGGATCAAACGGAAAATCACTCTCGTGTCGAAACGTGGCGTAAGCTTCCAGCCTGCTTTTTTCTGCATCGCAAGCTGGAAGCTTACGCCACTTATTTTTGCACTCGTTCCTGAACACTCGTCCAGCCACCTCGACATGCTTCACGCCACCTCGTCCGGAACAAGCAGAAACGTTCAAGCAAATAACGGTCTGGTTGGTCGCCTTTCGCTCCGCGAAAGCACGTTCTTTCGCAGACAGGTTCTGAATCTATTCACAACTCAAAATCCGCTGGCGACTGAGTTGATAGCTTGTTCCGGTGGCTGTGATCAACAAACCGGCCGGTACAACGCGTTTGCCAGCACGCCAAACCAATCCTGAATCGGCAGATGCGTACCGTTCAGGCCCGTTGGAACACCTGTGCCGACGAAGAATTCTTCCGCAAACATGTCTTCGGCGACGTGTTCGCCGAGGCTGCGGTAGGCTTCAAACTGGTCTTCTTCAAATACCTGGTCCGCCGTGGTCTGGTGCGGGGCGTCGGGATAACGCCGTCGGTAGTCGGTCATCTGGTGAGGTTCATTGCCTGTGACTGACAGCTTGATGTACGCCAGCCAGCCCACCGCTTCATTACAGATTCCCGGGACAGCCGGATAGGTGATCTTCCCGATGGCAAAATGGCCTCGACTATATCGAATCGGCTGCGGGACGGCCTTCTTCTGTTTGTCAGCGTCTTCGTCGTCTGATGCTTCGACCACCGGCGCTGTCGGTATCCAGGCAATCCGGTCCACAACGATGTCGATGCTGACTCCCAGATCGACGGTCGCAAATCGCTGCAGCTGCCTCAGGCTGGGAAACACAAGTTCCGGGTCACATTCGCCGTCAATCGCCACAATGAACCTGCAGCGCCGTCGCAGCAGTTCGTAGACGCCGAGGTTCTCAACATGCCCGCCGTCGGACAGATTCAGGTAGGAATAATCCTGGTGAGCCACATTCAACGCTTCGCGACACAGGTACAGCGGACCGGGCCCGCCCAGCAGCTTGCGCAGACCCGGCAGGCTGTCCCTGTCCGTAAACGGCTTCCGCTGCCAATACCCCATGCGGACGTTCAGCAACGTCATCAGAAAGCTGATTCTCCGAATGCTGACCATGCCCATCTGCGGAGCCGCCGCTGCTCCGGAAATCGCCAGCGCGGTGCCCAGATCCAGATGCGAATCAGCGTCCTGCCATTTCCTGGTGGCCTGATAACCGATCACCGGGCTGCCACAGTAGTGTTTGGTGAAGATAAAGAAGTCACAGTCGCGACCACGCAGTTCGGCGACCCGTGACGATGGCAGGTTCAGGGCGGCGTTCACAATGTGGTACGGCGCCGTCGACTTCGGTGACTTCCGGAGTTCTGACAGCGGCTGGCGTTCCACGGGTTCCGGGTGACCGCCATTCGCGCCGCTCAGCAGAAATGTCTCTGCCAGCCGGTTCCGGTAAAACCGGTGCAGCGACGTAAAGTTGACGTTGCACAGGAACGAGTACACAAAGCTGCCGGCGGCCAGCAGCCAGATGAAGCAGTGAGCAGGAATGGTCCAGCGGAAGAATTCGAGTCCGGCATGGGGGGCCGCGATGTACACTCGACACAATTCGAAATACGCGTAGGCAAACAGAACGGGACCACACAGCCACAACAGCAGAAACAACAGGCTGCCGATGATGGGAAACGAAGTCGCCAGCTTTCTGAGCCACTGTGCCCGAGCGACCAGCAGACCAATCCCGTTGGCAATGGTCACCGATGTCGCAGTTAACGACCAGCCATCGGCCCCAGCCTGTTTTCCCGGGATCCATTCACCAACCATCCGCATCACACGCATAAACCAGTAATGGAAGTTCGGCAGGTAGTCAATCAGCACGATGACCACGCCGGCAACCAGAGAGACCGCGGTTGCCAGTTCCCAGCCTGAAATCCGTGACATCGATCTGCCGATGGCTCGGTAGTATCGCTGCGCCAGTGGCAGCAGAAATAACAGACCACCGAACACGGCCAAAGACACTTTCGCATAGTCGCTGAGCGTCCATGCTTCAGCGGGCAGTGGTTTCGGATCCTTCGCGTAAGCCAGTGCGTGATAGGATTGCAGCAGGTTGCCGCGCGTGTAGTGAGTGACCAGCACCGCGATAAAGACCAGGAAGCTGAGAATGATCAGATTGCTGACGATGCCGTAGGCCACCTGGCCGACGGCCGTGACCCAGGGCCAGAAACCGGCCGGCTGCATGTAGCGGCTGTTGTTCCGCAGCGATCGAATGGCTTCGGAATCATTCGCAATGTCTGGTTTAAAGGGTGCTTTGTCGGCACTCAGACCGCATTCCGGTGAGTCGTTGTTCAGGAATGTGCTGAGGAACGAACCGACGTAGCCGCCGCCCGACACGGTGGACATGACGTCCACCTGCTTCAGAATGCCGTGTCGAGCCAGTCCCTGCAGAACTCCAAGGGCAAAGGTGGAGCTGCGGATGCCGCCGCCGGAGATGGCCAGCCCGACAAGGTCGTTGAGGTCCTCCGCGTTATCGGGTTCCTGTTTACCATCCCCGGGCTTCTTCGTGTCGTCGTCTGCCGGAGCAACGGCCTGGCGGCGATGAGCGATTTCCTTCCGTTCTGCCTGCAGGATCAGCTGACCAGGCGAATCAGGCCCGGATTGGTCAAGTCCCAGCAGGATGTTGTAGGGCACAGGGTCGCCCAGCTGCACCTTTTCATCTTCGGCCACCAGCGATAGTTCACTGGCGGCGGTATCGACGTCTGTGCCGCGAGCGATTTTCAGCAGCAGTTTCTGAAACTTACGAATGTGTTCCTGAACGCCTTGCAGGTCCCGTCGAAATTCCCGTCGCAGGTCCTCCTGAGCCAGCTTTCCTTCCAGTTTCAGCTTATGCCACCGTGCCGTGACCGGCCGGATCACCGAGTTCAGCACAATATTCGTGAAGCAGGCCGTATGAAACGCGTCCGGGCCCTGCTTTTTCTGCAGGTCTCGGATCGTTTTGAACAGGCTGTACAGACTATCCAGGGCAGTGACCTCGTCGCCGGACAGAAAGTGCAGCGGCTGAGAGGAAATGCGTGTCCGCAGTTCCACGTACAGCTCCCATGCGGCCGCCTTGTCCTCAGGGCTCGGCTGCCAGGCATCGCCTTCAGTCACCACCTCCTGAAAGACAGGCAGCATCTTTTCGTAGTGGTCTTCAAACCATTTTGTCCACGTCAGTGTCGCTGACATTGGTCAACCTTGGAAATTGCGAATCGGAAACGTCGCTGCAAAAGAACTGAACTACTGAATGACTGTGGTGGATCGGACGTCTTCGTCTTCGTGAATCCAGACTCGGAAGACCTGTCGGCCGCCGAACTGAATCCGTTCCGGTTCTGCCTTGACAGCGCGGCGGACTGCAGACATCGGTTGCGGGTCGTCACCAAACATCACCTGGTCCGAACAGCGACTGGAAATCATGATTGTCAGTGGTTCAATCGCAAACTGTGCCACGTTCAATTACCACATTGAAATATTGTTTCCATTCCGCTTTTCACTGGACCGAACCATGCCGTCGTTTCGGAGGCCTGACTGGATACCACCGACTCTTTCTGCAGAGTTGGCGAAGGCATGGGACGACGCTCCGGTCGCCGGCGACTGGATGCGAACTCGCTCAACGACGAAACTTGCGTCCTCGATACTTGATTTTGTAGTCCATGACCGGAACATTGCTGTACCAGCCCGGACTCATGGTCGAGTATCCCGGCAGACAGGTTGTACCCGCACCAAAACAGGCAGGACCGCAGTAGGTGCCGTCATACCAGACCGGACCGTGTATCCGCGGGCTGACGCACGAACAGTCGCCGGGGGACGGCGGCATTGGTGGCTGTCCGCCTCCTGAACCGCCGTTTCGCCAGCCGGGAATCATCGGCGGCAGTGGATCCGGGTCCGGTTGGCCCGGGCCTGGCGGCGCGGTATAGGCGCGGGACACCTGATCGATTGAAGGCTCGATCAACAGAATTGTGCGTCCTGGTTCCGTCGTGAATTCACCGATGGTGTAGGCGGTGGAGAACGTCCATGGATCGGCACTCGACGTCCGTTTCCAGATCAGCAGTTCCCACGAAATTCCGGCCGGAACATTTCTGGCAAGCGTTCCCCGGGTTCTGTTCTTCCGCATCAGGTTTTCGGTCAGCGTCCGCTGGCCGGGAGCAGTGATTGACAGAGCGATTTCGTGGCTGGTCGCGTCCTTGTTTTCGACGGCAATATCACCGCCTTCTGCGAACCGTCCATTTGTGACTGCCAAGCCTGCCGTAAAGGCGAGAACTGGAATGAAAAGCTTCAATGTCGTCTCCTGTGAGCGAGGTGTCGTTGACGAACAGATGGGTTACTGATTCTTTACCGGGGCCGCAGTTGACGGCGTGCGGGTTAAAGGTCGGGAAAGTCAAGAACTTCCAGCTTGCACGTGCATCCGGGAATTGCATCGATCCTGAGAATCGCGCCCTCGAGAATAGTATCCGGATCAATCTTTATGCTGCCATCGTCACACAGGCTCGGGTGCTTTTGAAGCAGGACCTGGAAAAAGTTGTCTGAAAACCTGCAACCCCAGAGCTGGTCCAGTGTTAGTTTGTTCAGATGTCGGCAGTTCAACAACATTGCGGTGAACTGGTCCTCGTCTTCCGCAGCCTGAACCTTGAGTTCCGGCAGTTGCGAAAGATATAGGGTGTTCAGGCCAGATCGTGTTTGTTTATTCAGGCCCGCCAACCATTGTCGCGTGAAGTCTCGGCATTTCGAAAGCCGTAACTCTGACAGACTTAGTTCGCCAAGGATCGCGGCCAGTGATTCGGGCGTTTCGAGGGTGTCGACAGAGATCGAGAGCAGCTTCAGTTCACGTTTCGACTTCAGCAGTGTGATCCAGTCGTCAGGCAATTGCTGAGCATAGATCCGCAGGTCGACGATTCCTTCGGGTAGTGCTGCGGCAGGCGTTTCCAGCAGATCCGGCAGGCCGTGGATTTCCAGAGCAATGCCGTCGTAGCCGAAACCCAGGCAACTCCACCACTGATAATAGTGATAATCATTCAACAGCTGGCACAGGCGTCTCCACTCCTCAGCATCGGACAATTTGTGAGCTCGCGCCGCGGCCGCGACCTGCCTGTCGCGAACGATAGCCCGCAATAAAAACTCTGACGTGGAGGCGTCCTGAACTTCACTGACACCGGCGGTGCCATAGGGATTCTGCTGAAGCTGCTCTACAACCTGTCTTGCGACTCCGCCAGCGTAGTACATCCAGAGACCGATGCTGAGCCCCAGCAGCACCGTATAGACGGCACACATGATCCGCCGGGCTGTTGTCGGCACTGATGTGCCGTCGTACGATTCCAGCAGTTTGGTGAGGGTCTCGGATGACGGAGTTGATCCGCGCAGGTCAGCAAGGCCGCCTTCGACGATGGCCAGTTGCTGACCATCAGGAACAAAGGATTCCGGCACCACAGAATTTACGGTCTGGATCCATCGTTCGAGTTCGTCCTGCAGCATCTGCAGCTCTGAGGCAAACAGAATCTGCGGCAGGTCACTTGAATAGGGTGCGGGCGAGATCGGTATCAGGCGGCGATCCGGTCGGACGGCAGCAAAGAAGCGACATTCTGCTCGAGGCCATTCGTTGGTCGCGACGGCAGGCGACCAGACAACCACAAGAATCCGAGATTTCTTCAGCGCCGCTGAGATGGAATCGCCAACTGTTTCCCCTGCCTGAATACCTTCCGGAGCGCGATCCAGAAAGCAGACATATTTTCGCGACAGGCTGTCGTAGAGTCCTTTTGCGTAGGATTCGGATTCATGACAATAGGAAATGAAGAAGTCGTAACCGAGCCACCAGACCATAAGTCGTCGATACAGCGAACGCAGCTGGCTGCAGAACGCACGAACAGAACCAGCGAAACCGGACACTGCCCCTGTCGATTCTGTTGCAACGGCATGAGTACGCTGCGTACCAGCGTCGTGAGTGCTCTGCATGAACGACTTTCTTTCTGGCTGATACCTTTGGCTGGAATACTGTTTGAACGCTGGCCGCTGTTACTCCCGTGTCAACGATCCATCGCGTGAACTGAAGCCTTGGCAGAAGTCGGGAGGGCCGTCGGCACCAATGTTTATGATGTGAAGACCGAAACCCCTGGCGGGTTCCGCTACACGACTACCGAAGTCCACGCCACTTGTGCTGCGGATATTAGCTTTGTGGCGAAGATGCTCAGCGGACCGTGTACTCCAGATAAAGCCGGTCCACCTTCAAGTTGTCTTTGAACGTATTCCACTCACATTCACTCAGCAGTGCCGGGCGATCATTCATGAGGTCTTCCGGTGGACAGTTGCTGTCGGCTGAAACCATCACTCTTCCCTTGCACAACTGCTTCAGTCGCTCCATCAGCGGTTCATACAGGATGCCGTTGTAGCTGTCTTCTTTTTCCGGGATCATGGCCACCAGTTCCGCGTGAGTCATCATTTCAAGGCCCTTGTCCCTGATGGTGGCGTTGTGGCTGCCGTGGTGACTTACCTTGTAAAGAACAGTGTTGTTCAGCAGATCAGCAGCACTGCGTTTCCTGACGCCACACCCTTCCCGAACCTCCCATTCATGGTCGTGCCAGCTGAGCCAGCTGCCGACCTGAGCATCACCGGGAAACAACAGGACCTTGCCGGAATCTGTGAGCTCAATCGCCAGCACCAGGCTGGTGTTGTTGATGGCACCGTCCAGCTGCAGTGCGAATTGCCCCGCGATATCCAGCCAGTTGTTCTCAATCCGGCGATACGCTTCGTCTTCGCGGAAGTACGTGTTCGCAAAATACGGCTCGCTCGCGGCTTCGTCAGCAGTGACACCAACATCACTGCCAAACGGAGCTCCTCGGGAGCTGTGCCCGCGCTCGCCTTTGTCCTGAGCCATGCCGAACAGTCCGTCGATGAAACTGGTCATTCCGGAATGATCGATGCTCAGGTAGGTTTCATGAGCATGGCCGCGGGATGGATTTGATTTGTTGATCAGGCTGCTTCTTGGCGGGCCCAGCACGTGAACCCGGATGCCGAGCGGAAGCAGACTGCTGTCGACCGTCGTGCCCGGGTTAAAATACCGGATTCGGTCGCCGCCCAGTTCGATGATCCGTTCCATGGACTGCTGCGTCAGAGAACTGATGCTTCCATCCGGGTTGTATTTAATGCCGCTGTCGCTGATTTTCTTCAGCGAGGTGACTCCATAGAACCCTAAGACGTCATTAAGCGACGTGTTAAAATCCTGCCGAGCACCGGCGACTTTTTCTCCGAAGTAGAACCCCTGAGTCTGCTGTGTTTCCTGGCCCTCGGTATCGTTGAGCCTGGAGGCCGCCATCTGCAGCGCGACGGCACCATCCCGCAGCCGGGAATTGATCTGCTTCGCCTCGTCGTCGTCCGGGTCTTCCGTCCACGCCAGCCACACCTGGCCGATCTGAAAATCGGCAAAGAAATCCGGGAAGCGTGTCGGATGAAAAAACGAGATGTGGTCCCAGTGTTCATGAGTCGCGACCAGCACATCCAGTTGCGGCGTGGTTTCGCCTTCCGGAGTCAGCGTCTGCTTCAGATCCTCAACGATTTTCTCAATCGGAGCTTCATCAGACTTCGTGTTGTACTTGATGCCGCAGTCGATCAGCATCGTGAAGATTCGATTGTCGTCCTGGTAGAAGGACAGCAGAAAGCAGTCGCCAAAGCCCTGGCGGTACATTCGGACTTTCACCGAATTCACTGATGCTTTATTGGTCATCCTGTGCCTCCGAACCTGCTGTGTGAGAATGCATGAAGGCGAACGGACCTGCCAGGGCATTCATGGTCGCGCTGGCGAAATACGTGTCGCTGTCGCCACCCAGCATTCCCTGTTCGTATTTGAACTGCCGAATCATGCGTTCTCGGTCATCGATATCTTTCTTGATCGAATAGCGCAGCCGCATGGTGTTAAGGTCGAAAATCAACGTGCAGCCGCCGCGGAAAATAATATGGTGTGCTCCACGTTTATGACGGGGTGTCTTGTCAGGCACAAAAAAACCGTCCTCCCGGACGGTGACGCTGTTGCTCGTGACGTCAAATCGGATTCCTCGTTTCTGAATCAGCGTCACGACAACGTGATTCACGATGCGGCCGTCCGGCGTTACGCGATTCGCCAGCCAGACGTTACCCACGGCATAAGATGCGGTCTGCGTTGTCAGATAGGCAAATTCAAGCCCTTGCTTCTCTGTGGCTTCCTGAGCACCAGGAAACATCAGTCCGGTCAGTTCAGCGAAGTTGTCTTCTTTGCCGCTGGCCACAAACTTGGCTTCAATCCGCTTGTGCAGTCCCAGCCTTCCACGAATGAATGATTTCGTTTTCTCGTAAATCTGCTTTCGGTCGGTCAGGTAACCGACGGATTCCTTCAGCTTGCGAAGAAACGCCCCAAGCTGCTTTTGCTGATCCGAACTCAGCTTGTCCGGATGCAGTTCGTGCAACAGGTCTTCAACGGCCATGCTTTTGATGCCGACCACACTGATGCCCCATTTCTGAAAGGCCTCCACAAACGCGACGCGATAGCCGCGAGAATCTTCGGCCACCATGTCGAAGTCAGCCGTGATGATGGCCCGCAGGTAGTCGCCGAACGTGATGTCCATGGGAGGACAATAATCCAGCGCTCGGATACAGATCCGCAGGACATCGCCGGCCGTCTTGGCCGCCGTCTCTGCCATTTCGTCAACCAGGTCCGGGTGCAGTTCCCCTTCCGGCAGCAGGCCGGTTCCTCCGGTTGCAATTCTCATCACGCGTCGAACGCGGTGCTGATAAATGCTCAGGAATGCATCAAACACCGCCGCCACCAGAATGCTGCCTCTGGTGTGGAAATCCATGACCGTGCGATATGCCTTCGGATCCGGCGTGTGAGGCCGCCAGTTGTTGTCCTTGTCATAGCCACCGATCGCATCTCGCAGGCTTCCGTATCCGCCGACGGCTTTGCCGAACTGTTGAGCCAGCTGCCCCAGCAGGTTCTGCTGTTTCAGATCACCACGCGTCTGAGCAATCTGATGTTTCAACACGTCGGGAAATGAAAAATGCTGAAACAACGCCACGATGTCAGCAAACGCTTCGTGGAACGCCCGTGTATCCGGATGAGTCGCATCGATGTAGCGACGATGAAAACCGTCCAGCAAAGCATGAGTGGTTTCGTGAGCGATAATGTCGTGACTCAGGCACGTGAAGACGGTTTCTGCGGGAAGCTGCAACCTGGGATCGGCCGGCGACGCACTAAAGTATCCGAACAGCAGCGCTTTTTTGTTCGGATCGTAAAACGCATTCGCCTGCCGCAGGCCATGAGGATAAATTCTGAGCCGGGGGACGAACTCAAAGATGACCTCGCTGCGTTCTTCGCCATCCTGCTGTTCGGAATATCGAATATTCTCGGCCCACTGGACCTTCCGTCCCAGCGCCTGTTCGAAGTTCTTGATGGTCGTCATCACCACGGCATAAACCATCTGCTGATGGAATTGCGGATTACTGACGCTGGGCGCATGTCCGTCCTGAGCCAGCAGGTGCGGATGATCAAGGTCGACGGCTTCGTAGAACTGTCCCGTGGCCGGGTCGTAGTCAACGATCTCAAGATATTCGCCGGCTGGAAACGAGCCCTGCGAACTTCCGGGGCGTGAATCCAGCTCTTCCCATTCGACTCGATACACCAGTTCGTTGACATTCATCGTCAGCAACGCGGTGCTGAGACTGGGATCAATCGCGTATCCTCGCAGCTTTCTGACGACCGGTGGTGCGATGTTTGAGGTCAAAATGGACACTCCTGTTCGATGTTCGTTGCTCTCTGCGGCATCGTGCCAGACCGGTTCAACGACAATGGCCCGGGCTGCGGCCAAAGTCTTAGGATCAAACGGAACATTACTGTCGCGTCGAACACGTGGCGCAAGCTTCCAGCCTGCGTTTTTCTGCATCGCAAGCTGGAAGCTTACGCCACTTATTTTCCGCTCGGTCCTTAAGGATTGTCCGGTTAAATATGGTCGCCTTTCGCGGAGCGAAAGGCGACCAACCAGTCAGTTGTGGATCAAACGTTTCTAAGCAATTGGTGCATCGAATATTTCAGCCAATGTCCGCCTTCAAAAAGAAAAGCGAGCACAGAACGCCGACAAAACTCGGCACAGGCTTGCGGTGGCTGCGCCATCGACAAACTTATGCCGTCCACAATGTTGTGTCGAGCACCTGAGTGGTCTTGTATTTTCGACATCTGCAAGAAACACGATCCTACCTGAACGCCCGCCCAGTCGGGAGTTCCCGCCCATAGAGTGAATTTCTCTTCGTTCGCCATCCGTCTGTCCACATGGCCAGAGCCTGAAGGCAGGCGATATTTGAAGGTCGCCAGAGCAATTGCCAGACAGCGAAGATGTCGCGCGTAACTGAACAGGTGTCCCGCATATCGCCCAACACGACGTTGCAGTCAGCGTTGTCGTGAGACTTAGACATACCACGTCAGTCAAACCGTTCCCTCCAAATCAGGGAGAGCAACGACACGCCCTCCTGATTTCACCCACGCCTCAGGCTCATGCTGACGATGTAGACGGGGGTATCGGTATGGATTGTCACACACAGCATGGGCGGGCTGGTGACACGGGCCGCCCTGAAATCCGGCCCGGACAAAGTCGAACGTGTGGTGATGCCCGGGACACCAAACCAGGGATCTTTTGCCTCAGTGGAAGTACTGCAGGGAATCAACACGAATGTCGTGACAGTGGACAGGCTGGACCCGCACCACAACACGGACGAACTGACACGCTCAGTCTTCAGCACATTCCCTTCCGTCTGCTGCGAAATCGAAGCGTCGCTCAGGCCGTCGCTGAGTTGCTGAGAACAGGGGCGTCTGACCTCTGGAATTACCTTCAACCAGACCGTTATCAGTCGGGATCATCAGTCACACCTGGAACTGGAGTTGTTTCAGGGAAATCTGTTTGATGTCCCGTACCGAGCGGTCGTGATCGGTATCTTCAGCGATGTTGACCCCGCTGGCCCGGCTCTGATGCTGGACAAATGACGGGCGGTGCCGTCACCGAACTGCGGTCTCGTCGTATGTTTGATGCCGCGGAAGGCAAAGTCTTTGTGATGCCAACCGGGCGGAACCCGTTAAAGGCCGATTACGTCGTCTTTGCCGGCCTCGGAAATTACAAAGACTTCGCCCTGAACCCCGACAATACGCTGCGAACGGTGTCCTGCAACGTCCTGCGCACACTGAAGAACTGCGGCGTCGACGAGTTTGCAACGCTGGTGTTCGGAGGAGCGTCCGGTATTTCCATTCGACGCAATCTGGAAAGCTTTGTGCGAGGATTTCTTGATGCACTGAAGGCCCTCGGTAATAACGAACGCTCCATCCAGTTTCGTCGCGTGGCGCTGTGTGAACTGTCTGCCGAACGCTATGCCGAACTGAAGGACGAAGCGTACCGTCTGGGAGGCACCAAACTCTGCGAAGATGTTCGCCTGCGTCTGCATGAAGCAAAATATCCGGAGGCGGCCGCCGCGATCGCCGGCACTCTTCGGTCAGAACGTATCGAAGGACGCCAACCGGAATCCATGGTCTATCTGACTGTTCAGATTGAAAAGATTCTGGATGAAAAAACTCGAAATGAAACGGATGAATGGATTGTGCACGCCTCGCTGCTGGGCGCCAGTGCCAAAGCCACCATCTTTCCGAGTGCGCACGGGATCAGTCGCACTGAACTGGATAATCTGCTGAACGAAATTCCGAACTCGAGCAGTCAGACCGCGGATCTGCTGGACGTCGGCCTGAGGATTCGGAATCTGTTGTTCACGTCAGACTTCATCCGCGTGCTGGAACACGACCTGCATCAACAGGGCCTGAAACCTCAGTCCGGGCTTTCTGACTCTTCAGAGCTCTTTCGAGCCCTTGATATTCGGCGTCGGCGTGACTGCCTTTTCGGCCGCGTCGAGGTTTTGCTTTTCTGCTTGAGTCGACGAATTTCCTTTTGCTGCAACTCGATGATCATCCGGCTCTGAGCCTGAATGATCGCGTTCTGTTGCTGGATTGTCAGGAAGGCCGTCTTGAAGCCAAAGGGGTCAAATTCGCCACCGATCGCTGCCAGATTCTCACTCGTTGAACCGGACGCTTCCGCAGCAATCCTGGTGGCGTCCTTCAGGGATTCTCCGAACCGGCTTAAGGACTCACTGGCCTTGCGCAGGTCCGACGCTATCTGCAGCATGGTTTTGAAATCAACAGACGGCAACAGGCCGGCAAGATTGGTCGTGCCGGGTTTTTCACTGTTGTTGTCCGCACCACCTGGCTCCTGAGCCGAGGTCACCTCCGTCAGCATCAGGATGCCGGTCATCACCAGCACGAATAACTTTGTCGACATATGATCATCTCCGCCGGAAAAAGATTTTGGATCAGTGTACGAGGCACTGCCACGCTGCCAGTCTGCACAGAATAAACGACTCGGATACCAGACACAGCAGGATTCACCGGACAGACTCTGGTTTACCGGTCTTACTGCGGCCACACCCGCCGGAATGGCGGACAGCATCAGGGCAGAACCGCAGCATAGCAGCGAACGCCTGATCATCTGCGGATCGGGTTGGAACTGACTCAGCACAGCGCACTCGCCCCCCTCGCTGCGATCGACCCTCCCAGCGGGAGGGTTTCCTGCAAGCACGCCTGCACTTTGCAGTGACGGGTTTACGGCTCAGCCACCGATGGAATACATGGGGCGGTCGGGCTGGACAAAGTCGGCGGAATTGATCTGGTGTCCTGCCTTCTTTTGGGCCACACAGGACATCATGGCGTCGGCGATGGCGTCGTCTGAGCCGCCATTCCGCAGCGTGTTTCGAATATCCGTCTCTTCCATGCTGAACAAACAGTTTCGCAGTCGGCCTTCTGCGGTCAGTCGAAAGCGGTTGCAGGATTCGCAGAACGGCTGGCTGACCGAGGCGATTAATCCGATCCGGCCGCGCCCGTCGGCGAACTGAAAATCGCTGGCCGGTGCTGAGGAACCGGGAGGGGACAGCGGAACCAGTGGACCAAAGGCCGCCTGTAGTTGTGCCAGGATCTCGCTGGCCGGCAGCACTTTGTCGCGCTGCCACTGACTGTCCGCGTCCAGCGGCATGAATTCGATGAAACGTACGATGGTGTCCGTGTCCCGCGCCAGTTCTGCGAAGGGAATAATCTGATCTTCCGTCAGGCCCTTCACAGAGACGGCGTTCAGCTTGATCGGACTGAAACCGGCTGCTCTGGCGGCCTCGATTCCGGCGATCACCCGATCATAACTGTCCCGACGAGTCACTTTGCGAAAGACTTCCGGGTCCAGCGCATCAAGGCTGATGTTCAGTCGTCTGAGGCCGGCGTCGCGCAGCTGCTGAGCCTGTTCTTCCAGCAGGACGCCATTGGTGGTCAGCCCGATGTCGCGGATTTCGGGAATGCCCGCCAGCTGAGCCACCAGCTTGTGCAGATCACGCCGCACCAGTGGTTCACCACCCGTCAGACGCACGCGGTCGATACCCAGCGTCGTGCCGATGCGGACCACGCGTTCGATTTCCTCAAAGGTCAGCAGTTCGGCCCGCGGCATGAATTCCACGTTGTCAGCCGGCATGCAATAGAAGCAGCGGATATTGCAGCGGTCGGTGACACTGATCCGCAGGTTGTTGTGAATCCGGCCGAACGAATCCACCAGACGGCGAGATTCGGGCACGGAATTCTGAGTCTCAGTTGGCACGTTGAGGCTTTCCGGCGTCAGTGGGATGAACCCACTCGGTTGTTCCGTTGGTGTAGACTTCCTTTTTCCAGATGGGAACACGTTCCTTCAGCGTATCAATGATCCATTGGCCGGCTTCGAAGGCGGCCTGACGATGTCCCGCACTGACAGCCACGGCGACCGCGATTTCTCCCGGATCCAGATGTCCGGTCCGATGCACAATGCTGACGCTGACCAGCGGCCACTTCCGTCGGGCTTCCGTCTCCAGTTGTTCCATGGCCACGATGGCCATCTGAGGATAAGCATCATATTCCAGCGAAGCCGTATGAGCATCGCCGGTGAATTCTCGCACGGTGCCCATAAACAGCACCACGGCCCCCGCATTGTTCGAACGAACAGATTCGGTGACCTGCACAAAGTCCAGAGGCTCAGAAGTCAGCTCAATCATGTTTTACAGTGTATGCATGGCGCCGGCCGCTGTCGCGGCCATTCAGAACGATTCGCTGGATCCGACACAGGCCAGCTCTCGCAGATTGGCTGACAACACCGGCTGCGGACAGGACCAGACCAGAAAGAACATACTTTCCCGAACCGCCTGTTCGGCCGGATGTCCCGCCACGTAGCCGGCTCCTTTGGTTGCCGCCAGCCATGCCTGAGCCGACCTGATGACCAGCGAATTCGCTCGGCGGCGCAGCTGTTCCGTGTCAGACGGTCCGCTTCCGGCGGACGGCGTGGCGGCTCGGCGCAACGCTGCCGTCAGCTCATCGCACTCGGACTGCAGCGGGCGCAGAAACTCAGCCAGATCAGGCCGCCGCTCAACTTCTGCTGACATCTGTCGCAGCGTTCCTGTTGTCGCTCCGATCGCCAGCGCCGACGTTCCCAGAGAACCAGCGCCTCCGCCGGTTCCCTGCTGCATGACGCCGGCCACGGGGCCGTGCAGAAGCTGGTCCTGACCGACGGGCACGTTCTTCAGCCGGACCGCTCCCGTCTGCGAGGCATTCAGGGCCATCAACCGCACCGGTGGCTGCACGTCGATACCGCTGTGATCCGTCGGAATGGCCGCCAGAATCTGACGTCCGTCCGGCAGGGTGCCGCCGGTCACCAGGAAATCCGCTTTGGTCGCTCCCGTGGCCCACGGCACCGTGCCGGACAGCAGAAAACCGTCAGAGGTCGATTCGGCCTGAACCAGCGGTTTGCTCAGATGCTGCCCGGACGTGGTCAGATGTGAAATGCCGACCGTGGCAAAGATTTCGCCGGATAACAGTCCGGGCAGCAGATGCTGTCTGGCCGCCTGATTATCCGACGTGGCCACGCGTCTCACGGCCGCACTGCGCTGAGTCAGCACGAAGGTCGCCACCAGACTGGTCGAAGACAGCAGTCGCAGGCCTTCCAGCTGATCCACCGGCGACAGGTCCACGCCACCCCATTTGACCGGCACATCCCAGGCCAGCACACCGGCCCGGGCCATGGCCTGCAGCTGCTGCTCGGGCCATGCGGTCACGCTGTCTTCGCACCGGCTTTCCCGCAGCTGCGACAACAGAGACTGAAATCGGTCAGAACGGAAGACAGCGTTCATGGTACAGAAATCCTGAAAAGGCGGCCGGCTGCCCGACATTGAGCCTGCCGCTCATCGTCGGGCCCGCCGCTCATCTTACGGCCCGCGGACTAAGTCGAGATCGACGAGCGTTGTGCTGCCAGTTCCGTCATGAATCCCTGGACCCGGGCCGCCATGTCGTTTCCGTTCGGGGCGAGACCGGCCATCACCATCGCATTTGAGTACAGCTGCTGACCACAGGTCCGGATGAATTCGGCGTTGTCCGGGTTGACCGAAATTTCACACAGACGGCGAACCAGCGGCGCCTTCGGATTGACCTCAAGAATCATCTTCGACATCTCAAAGTCCGGCACATTGACCTGCAGCACCTTCTGCATCGTGGTGCTTTGAGCACCTTTTGAATTGACCAGGCAGCAGGCACTTTCGGTCAGACGTTCCGACTTCCGAACGTCTTCGACCTGTTCGCCCAGCGCTTCACGGATCAGCTTCAGCACCGTGTCAAAGCCCGCGGGCAGATCCTCAGCATTCTTGTCTGAGTCCGGCTTATCCGGATCAGATTCGTCCTTTTCAGCATCACTGCCTGGCAGCTTCAGGTCGGCAGAATCAATCGGAACCAGATCCCGTTCATCGAAACTGTGCAGGTTGTTCAGCACGTATTCGTCGACCGGGTCGGTCAGAACCAGCACCTCCAGATTCCGCTCCCGGAAGATTTCCAGGTTGGGATCGCGAAGCACGGCCGCCATATCTGTCCCGGTCGCGAAGTAGATCTGCTTCTGGTCGTCGGCAGCCCGTTCACAATAACCGGCCAGTGACACCAGGCCGTCTTCTGCCGAGCTGTTCGTGGATTGAAATCGCAGCAGTCGGGCCAGGCGATCCTTGTTGTCAAAGTCCTCACCGACACCTTCCCGCAGGGCTGTGCCGAATTCGCGGTAGAACTTCGCGTAGTCTTCCTTGTTGTCTTCTGCCAGGCTTTCCAGGTGATCCAGCACCTTCTTGGTGATCACCTTTTTCATCTTGCGGAAGACGGTGTTGTCCTGCAGGGCCTCGCGAGACACGTTGAGCGGCAGGTCCGCAGAATCAACGATGCCTCGCAAAAACCTGAGGTAATCCGGCAGCAGATCGCGATTGTCGTTCTGCACCAGAATTCGTTTAGCGCACAGGTGCAGACCGTGTTCGGCACGTCCGAAGCCCATGCGTTCCAGATTGGAATCAGGACAGTACAGAATGCTGTGGAACTGGAAGGGCGAATCCGCCGTCAGATGCAGATGCCAGAGCGGCTTCTGGCCGGGAAAGTGAGTCAGATATTCGTAGAAATTCAGGTACTGTTCGTCCGTGACCGCACTTTTGGGTTCGACCCAGATGGGCGGCTGATCATTGATGTGTTCGCCATCCACATGAATCGGATGGGGAACAAAGGTGGAATACTTGCGCAGAATATATTTCAGGCGTGTCGGTTCGGTGAATTCATCCAGGCCCTTCTTCAGATGCAGAACGATCTGCGTGCCGCGTTCCAGCGCTTCGTCCGCGGCGGCGATGGTAAACGCCCCGTCCCCCGTAGATTCCCAGACCCAGCCGGTTTCTTCGGTGTAGCTGCGTGTCCGCACTTCCACCCGTTCGGCCAGCATGAAGGCGGAATAGAAACCCACACCGAACTGGCCGATCAGGGACAGCTGGCTGTCACTGTCTGACTTCTGCAGCTTTTCCAGAAACTTCAGTGAGCCGCTGTGGGCAATCGTGCCCAGATTCTGGACCAGTTCGTCATGCGTCATGCCCACGCCGTTGTCCCGGATGGACAGCACGTGATCATCCTTGTTCGGTTCCAGCGTGATCTGCAGCCCGGATGGGTCAACAGAGCTGTCGGTGAGGGCGGCGTGCCGCAGCTTGTCCAGAGCATCCGAGGCGTTGGACACCAGTTCGCGAATGGTGATTTCGCGGTTCTGGTACAGAGACTCAGAAAGAATGTGCAGCAGCCGGCTGATCTCGGCCTGAAATGTAAACTTTTCTTTGGATGCTTCCACGGTCATTGTTCAGTCTCCCTGTTCAGAAAAAGAAACCGCAAGAATACAGACACTGTTCCGCCACGAATCCACAAAGCAGAACGAACGACTGGTGGATCCGTTTGCGGAATCGGTTCGGCGCCGGCGACAGGAAACCTTTCGACACCGGACGGGCGGCGTGTGGGTACCGCGGCAAGCCCTGAGCTCTGTTGCTCATGTGCCGTCTGTGGGGTGTCAGCACTGCAGCGTTCATCCGTTTTCCGGCGTGTCAGGGTCTTCCGGCGCCCGATCCTGCGTTCCGCTCTTGTGCAGAATCCACAGATTCATGGTTGATATACGCCAACACTGGTCGATGTTCCAGGCTGGGCAATTCGAAAACTGAAAGTGCCCGGGAGTTCTCAGAATGACGATTGCGTCATCGGTGGTGATACCGTCTTTTGCCAGCCGGACCAGACTTTTCCCTAAAGCTTCACGTGGCGTCAACAGCCTGGCCTGATCGTAAGGCGGGTCAAAGAACACCAGCGAATAAGGAAGACATTCCTGAGCGCCGTTGGGACGAAAGGACGTCCGGTGAATATTGGTCTTCCAGCACAGCGTGGTTCTGTTCGTCGCAATCAAGGCGACGTTGGCGGACAGCACCTCATGTACCTTCGGATCACCTTCGATAAAGACGCACGAATCGGCACCGCGGCTCAGAGCTTCCAGCCCCATGGTTCCGACGCCGGAAAAGACATCGGCCACACGAGCGCCATCCACTGCCTCACCGAGGCGATCGAAGACACGCTGCCGCACCCGGTCCGTATATGGACGGGTGGTTCGTCCCGGTGGCGTTTTCAGCTGACGACGACGAAACTCGCCCCCGATAATTCGTAAACTCATGCAGGCATTCCGCAAACGGTGAAGTGTGGAGAGGAAAACGGCCGGGACTCAAAACAGGGAAAATTGTGGCAAAACAGCCGCACTTTGGGCGGAACCGCGGGCACAAAGTCAGCAATCCGGGGCTTTTCCTGCCCCAGGTGCCTAAAAAGCGGTCAAATTGGGGATTTGCCGGGTTTGATGACATTGACATGTGCTTTTGCTGCCGTAATCTCCGCTTCACACTAGTCATTTCCCTCGCTGGTGGGGCTTACCAGCGACAACCACCCTGCGAGATTCTCTGAAATCGAGCAGACAATAAGGAGCTTTCCGCTGATGGCAAAGGACAAACCGCTTTCCAAGTCCGAGATCCTGAATGCACTCGCTGAGTCGACTGAACTCAGCCGCAAAGAAGTGAGTGCCGTACTGGACTCACTGGAGGCCCTGATCGAGGATAACCTCACCAACGGCAGCGGGATCTTCAATCTGCCGGGGCTTCTGAAGATTTATGTACACAACAAAAAGGCCACTCCGGAACGCGAAGGCCGAAATCCTCAGACTGGTGAAACCATCATCATCAAGGCCAAACCAGCCTCCAAGGTCGTCAAAGTTCGACCGCTGAAAAAACTGAAGGAAATGATCTAAGGATTCAGTGCTGGTTTTCGTACGTCCTGCAGCCGAACAGCTCCGGCCGTCAATTTTGAAAATCATCCGCTAAATGCGACTGATCAGCGAAACGGAAAGAAACCGCTGGTTGACCGTGCAGCAAACCGCCGTAGAATGTGCCAGTCCGCGGAGCTCCTGAACATTCAGCCACGTTTTTCAGATCCCGAGACCCGGATACAAGTCCTGAGAAAACGGAACATTCAGGTGGTGGACGCCGCACAAAGGGCAAGAAATGTTAGTACTGTCTAGAAAGAAGAGTGAGAGCGTTGTCATCAATGATGACATCGTGATCACGGTCGTGGAGGTCCGAGGCGACAAAGTGCGCCTTGGCATCCAGGCTCCCCGTGAGATTCCGGTGCATCGAAAAGAAGTACTGGATGCGATCCTGCGGGAAAGCCAGGCGTCAGGAGACGCTGCGACCGAATAACTTTTTTGCCCATCCATGCATTTGGAACAGCGATTCTGTCAAGTCGTCGGTAGCTTTATCCCGACAACCATTTGCAAGACAGCGGCCCCATCGTCTAGTCAGGCCTAGGACACTGGATTTTCATTCCAGTAACGGGGGTTCAAATCCCCCTGGGGTCAAATTTCCTCGATCATGTCGCATGATCGAGGATTTTTTTTGCGCCGAATACTTCTCCGCTCAGTGAACCGGCAGGTTCACTCTGAACTGCCTTCAACACAAATCGAAAGGCCGGCAGAACGTCAGTTTCTGCCCGCCCGACCGGCATTTGGTCGCTAAAATTTCTGAACCTGCCCCGACCGTTTTCCGGGAACTCTGTTATTTCATCACGGCTGCCCGTAAAGTAGCCTTCGCCTGCGTTTCTCTGCATAGCCGTGCGGCAATCCCGCAGGGCGTCTGTTTCACTTCTGGCAAGATCCGTGTTTCGGCGGATCTGGAGCCGATCTTGGTTTCGCAGTCTCTTCCAAATCAATATCTGGCAGATCCCGATGTGCAGCTTATGCTGCGGGTCGTGGCCGGAGACCATGCAGCGTTTGAAGACCTGGTCAAGAACTATCAGGATCGCCTGCTGGGGTTCTTTTTCCATCTGGTGCGCGATCGCACACTCGCTGAAGACATGGTTCAGGAAGTCTTTATGCGGGTCTATCGTTCGCGCGAACGGTACACGGCAAAAGCTCGGTTCTCCACCTGGCTGTTCCGTATTGCGCACAACCTGGCCAGCAACCAGAAACGGGGAATTGCCCGCCGTCGAGAGATCTCTTTGCACGGCGCAGCCGCCTCCGGCCAGGAAAGTCAGGACGAGAGTGAGATTCTTCCGGAAAAATCGGCACTTATGCCGACCAGACAGATTGATTCACTAGAGATGCAGCACGTGGTGCGGGAGGCCCTGGACTCCCTGAACGAACGCCAGAAGATGGCCGTGCTGCTGCACAAGTTTGAAGGAATGAGTTATCAGGACATCGGTGATATCATGGATCTGAACGTTGTGGCAGTGAAATCGCTCCTGTCACGCGCCCGCGGAAGGCTGAGAGAGGTTCTGGAACGTTACGTCTAGGCGACAGGCAGTCTGGTTGACCAATGAAGGAAGATACTGACACACAGCAGTCCGGGCCTCCGGATGAGAAGCTGACACAAATTGTCAGTTATCTTGACGGTGAGCTCGATGACACGCAGATGAATGAGGTCGAACAGGGCCTCATCAACGACCCCGACATGCGCAGTCACGCCGATATCCTGTCCCGCACATGGGCACTGCTGGATTCGCTGGAAGATGTTTCCGCCAGCGGCCAGTTCACCCAGGACACGCTGGCCACCATTGCGGCCGAGACCGTCAGGGATCAAACCGCAGATCCCCGGCATCGCTTCCGGTACCTCAAGGAAGTGCTGGCCCGCTATCACGTGGTTCCCTGTTTTCTGGCCGGTGTTATCGGCGGCGTGGTAGGACTGACGCTCAGCGCCAAAGCCTGGGAAAAACGACAGCAGTCGGGACGCGAAGCAACCAATCGGATTGTGCTGGACAACCTGGATCTGCTGCAGAACGCTGAACTGTATTCCGTGGTCCCGAACGAAGAAACGCTGATCACCCTGCAGCTTCCGACAGGCACTGATGTTTCGCCCCCAACCCCGGACACGGAGAAGAGCGATGAATGAGTCTTTCCGACATCGCGCGATTCCTCTGCTGTGCTTTCTGCTGGGCCTGGGCGCGGCCGTTTTGATGGTGTCATTTGTCGGCCTGCACGGAGCCGGCGCCGATGCCGAAGTCCAGGCACGCTTCGAACAGCTGCCGCAGGCTGAACAGGAACTGATTCTGAACAAGGCAGCCGCCTACGAAAAACGCTGGCAGTCAGATCCCGAAGAACGCGAACGCCTGCAGCGGATCCACCAGGCGACTCAGGCCGATCCGGCGCTGCAGGAAAAACTCGGGCGGCTGCACAAGTGGTGGCTGACTCTGGAAAGCGGCCAGAAAGACAGACTCAAGACGGCCAACGGGGAATTCGTCGACAACTGGCTGCAGGAAGCCGGAGACCTGTTCCTGGAAACCCAGAACGCTCCCCACGAAATCGCCGTCAAGTTTGTAAACGTCAAGTTCACCGAACAGGCGCTTCAGCAGTTTCTGGATGAAGTGATTCCTTCTACGGCACCCTCGGAGCTTCAGCAGCGGCTGGAGGGACTGGCAAATGCCGATCAGGAATGCGAACGAACGCTGGCCAGACTGATCTGGCTGAATGACCACCTCGGGCGCCACTTTCAACGTAACGGCGCTGACCGTTCGACACCGGGAGAGCCGAGTCTTATTGCCGTGCGTTCCGCGGTCGAAGAATACCTGGTCGATTCGGCCACCCGAGAGCGATTCAGGAGATACCGGGAAAAGTATTTTCGGGAACTTAGAGCAGACGATCCGCGATTTTACTTCATGGTGCTGCCGTTTGTGCGCGCGGCGATCGATCACTACGACAACCGCTTCAAGGAAAAGCACCTGGGGAATCCCAAGACCAGCCTGGTCGAGCTGTTCGATTCACTGGATCGCGAAACCCAGTTACAGCTGCTGCGACGAGATGCGGCCGAGGCTCAGAAGGCTCTGGAACGAACGCTGATTCAGCAGAAGTACGCCGAGAATCCCGCCCTGGCCGGACTCGCCGACGATCTGCGTCGCGTCCACACGCGGCCGCCGTTTCGCGGCGGATTCAGTCGCGGAGGAAGTTCACGCGGGCGCGGGGAGCGAACGGATTTCGGCGGACCGCCAAGAGAAGAACGAGGCAACGGCAACCGTCCGCTGCCGGACGGTTTTCGTGCTGCTCCGCCTGAGCGTGGTGACTCGCCCGATGAGCGTCTCCGACCGCCACGCAACGGTGGACCGCAGAACCAGCGCTAAGGATCATACGGAAAATTACTGCCGTCTCGAAACGTGGCGTCAGCCTCCAGTTTGCGTTTTCTTTGCATCGCAAGCTGGAAGCTTACGCCACTTATTTTCCGCTCGGTCCTAAGCGGCCCCGGCCACGCCAGCCGAGACCGTTCAGCGTCCTTTCAGAAACTCCAGCAGATCCGCCATCTGCTCAACCGTCACGTCTTTTTCGATGCCCTCCGGCATCAGTGACTTGTTCGTCGCCTGCAGTTCTTCAATGTCTGACCGGGCAATGGTCTGTTCTTTGCCTTCGGGCTGTCGCAGAACAATCTGACCGCTCGAATCACTGACCAGCAGACCGTTGAATGTCCGTCCGTCCGTGGTCACCACAATATATTCGCTGAACTGCGGATCAACGCGACGGTTCGGGTCCAGAATGTCATACAGCAGCGCATCACGGCTGCGGTTTCTGGTATCGCTGATGTCCGGCCCGACGTTGTGACCTTTGCCTCGGATCCTGTGGCACTTGCTGCACGTTTTTTCAAACACGACAGCCCCGCGTTCAGCCGACGATTTCATTGTCACGGCCGCTTTGTATTCGTCAGCGACAGCTCTGCGGTTGGCTGACACAACACCTCCGAAGATCTCTCCCGCCAGCTGACGAATCCCTTCATCCCGGTGCTGCAGCAGCCGAACCCGCTGGTCAATATCAACCACCGCCGGAGCAATCAGACCGGAGGTCATTGCTTTCAGCAGATCCAGCGTGGTATTCGGCCGGGCCAGCAACAGCGTCAGCGCCTGAGACCGCACTGCGGGCGCCAGCCCCGGCCAGTTTTTCAGCAGCGACTCAGCAATCTCCGGACGCGATGTGGACCGCACCGCGTCGATCGCGGCAATCTGAACCGTGGTGGATTCTCCCGGGTGCAGCAGTTCCACCACCGTGGTCACGATGGTGTCTGCCGACTGGCTCGATAACAGGCGAATGGCCGCCACTCGGTCTGCGTCAGATCGGGACGGATCGATGGCACAGCCGGCCGCGGAATCCAGAATGCCCTGAATCACGGGCACCGCCTTAGTCGCTCCTGTCGGCGGGTCGGCCAGCAGTGCCTCCAGTGATCGGGCTTTGAGTGAGCCCGCGTGTCGTGGCAGCGCCCGCGCCAGTCCGGTCAGAATGGCGGTCTGAGTCGCAGGCTGCCCGGCCGTCCCTTCCGCCACCAGCTGCAGCACGGCCCCGACTTGCTGCGGATCACCTTTCTTTCCGACCACCGTCGCCAGATCGTACAACAGCTGCGACTGCTCAGCGGCCCCGTCAGATCTGACAACGGTGGAGATCAGGGAATCACCGGAATCCTGCGACGCCAGCAGCACCGCCTGGCTCAGCCAGTGATCCAGCGGCCCGCCCTGTACAATCCGCTGCAGCGCCTCAGCCGTGCCGCCTGTTTTCAGCTGCGGCGTCGCCAGAGCCACCTGATGGCGTACCGACGGGTCACGGTCACCCGCCCGCATCAGAATCTGATGCTTCCAGAATTCGTTTTCCGTATCGGCATGGGCGACGATGAACCGGATCAGCCACCGTCGTTTGGCCGGTGTGTCGGCGATGTCAGGCAGAACGTCCCGCAGAGCTTCTCCCCATGGATCCGTGGACTCCGCAACGGCCGACAGCAGTTCAACAGAACAGCTGCCGTCAGCCGCGGCTCTGGCCGCCTGAAAATCTTCGGCGCTCAGCTTCAGCTGCCGTTCGCTGACCAGCCGTCTGGCCGTGCTGCGGCGCCAGCCATTGGTGTCGTTCAACGCCAGAGCGATCTGCCGCGAGCTTTCCAGAGGCACAAAATCCTGAGCCGGACTGGCGTTCTGCTCCGGCATGATTCTCCAGATCCGTCCACGATCCTCGCCAGCACGCCAGTCGATTCGGGCTGCGATCTCCGGCGGCAGAAACTTCGGATGTTCCACCCACATGCGATACATGTCAGCCAGATACAAGGCCCCGTCCGGCCCGGTTCGCAGACTGGCCGGACGAAACCACGTGTCCGTGGACGCCAGAAAATCAGCCTTCGGACGTGCCCGGTGAGCGGTCAGGGCAGGACTGTTCGGCTGTGGTTCCACCACGGATCGCGTGACCAGATGACCAACAGGTTCGCAGGCAAACACACTGTGCTGAAATGCCGTGTCCCACAGATCTCCGCGATACGCGGTGACGCCGCACGCCGATGTGTGGGTGCCCGCATGAGACAGCCAGTTGCTTTTCATGGCCACCAGAGGATACACCCGGGTATCACCACCGGACGGCCCGACATCCGTATGACGCGTGCCAACCGAGACAAGGGGATTCAGCGACGCCAGCTGCTGCGGAATCATTTCCATCATGATCGGATTGCGATTGGTGCAGAAGAAGCGGTTCCCGTCGTTGTCCACCGTATTTCCGAACTGCCCGAGACCGCTGACCGGCTCAAACTCCATCGTCAGTGGATCAAACCGCATGTCCTGTCGAGGCATTTTGACGGCTTCTTTGGTTTCGAAACCCGGACGACGACATCGAACCTCACCCGGTGCGTACGTCAGATAAATCCAGTTGTCCATGCCCCATCGCGGGCACCCGATCTGCATCTGCGGATGGGCGGGCGTAAAACCGTCGAACCAGACTTCCCGGACATCGGCGACATTGTCTCCGTCGGTGTCCTTCAGAAACAGAATTTCCGTCTGAGCTCCGGCCAGAATGCCGTCCATCAGCGGCATGAAGCTGTGACAGAACTGCAGCCTGTCGGCAAACACAGTCCGTTTGTCCATCACACCGTCGCCGTCTTCATCTTCCAGCAGCACAATGCGGGACAGCGGCGCCGCTGCCTCGTCTTCCGTACCGTCGTCCTTGACCGGACCG
>JAVKCM010000255.1:0-29373 GCA_040222735.1 Fuerstiella sp.
TTGGGGGGGGGGGGGGGGCACCCCCCCCCACAACGAGTCCCTCGCTGACGCAGCGGGTTACCCAATTGCATTTAATCAACAAACCGGCAGGGCTTTCGGCCGCATTTTCCGGCGTCGACCGAAGCTCTTGGCGAACTTCGATACGGTACCCGGACAGCCCCTGGGCACGGTCTTGCCCTGTTGTCTTTATTCAACGTAGACTACCACTACGCGACTGAGATGGATGCCGGAAGCGCGCCTGCGTTTTCCGAAGGCTGGCACCGCCACTGAAGAATCGGGAGTACACAAAGTGCGTTTTCGAACCAGACAACGACCGCGCGGGCTGTTGCGGCCCTCTGATCAGCGCCGGCTGGCGTTGCTGGTGGGGTGTGTCGGGCTGGTGCTGCTGTCGTTCACGGTAGTCCGCCGCCCGGCATTCTGGCGTACTTTGTTTCCCGATCCGGTGGCAGACCAGCAGCCGGCGACGGATTCAGATTCGGTTGCACCGGCAGCATTTGAAATGAGTGGTGAAAGCCTTCAGTACGATGAATTTCTGACCAACAGCGGGGCTGACGTCGCTGACGGCGGCGGATTGAAGGCTAAGGCTGCAACTGAGGCTGAGGACACAACGGTCACAGCACGTCGCATCCCGTATAGCGCCGCGGGTGACAGTTCAGAGGCCAGCGGTGCTGCCGGCAGTATTCCGAAAGTGCCGGCGGATCTGCTGAAGGCCGTCAGGGATGACGTGATCGGAATCCACTCGGCGGAATCCGAAGCCTATTTTGCGGCCATGAAACTTGCCGCCAAGGTTGAACAACGGAAAAACCTGAAAGCTCCGCAGGGCTCATTTGCTTTGTTCATGGATTCGCCCAACGGTTCGCGGGGTATTGCATGGGAACTGCGGGGGCGACTGCGTCGGCTGTCAGAAGTGAAAGGGGCGACCAACGCGTTTGGCGTCCGCCTGCTTTATGACGCCTGGCTGACGACGCCGGATTCCGGCGATCAGCTGGTCCATGTGGTGGCGATGAGCGCCGACAAATCGCTGACAAAGGCCATTGGCTCCACAAACCGTGAGCGCAGCGTTGACTTTACGGGGCCGGACCCGCCGGAGGTTCGATTCACCGGCTACTTTTTCAAGCGGGAAGGTTACGCCAGCAGCAATGAGCAGGGTGTTTCTCTGGCGCCGTTGTTTGTCGCCGGAACGCTGCATGAAATACCGGAACCGGCCGTGACCGTGACTCGGGCGGAAGAACTGACTCCCTATCTGGGGTGGCTGACGGTGCTGGTGTGTCTGGGTGTTGCCGTGATGGTCTGGAGTTTCACCAGGAGTGATGCGGCGCACGCACAGACGCGGGCTCATCAGCTGACCAGGCTGCCGGCCCATGCGTCTTTTGAGAATGTTTCAGCGATGTCCGTTGGAGAAGCGCTGGGGCAGCTGGACGGTGACATGGCATCGGTGGATGCTTATTCGTCGAAGTAATCGCGCAGTCGGGGCGACTGATCGGGTTTGAGCTTTGACAGGAATCTGGTGAGACCGGAATGCCGCAGCGAGCGCACTTTTCGGTCACGGCTGAAGGTCAGCAGATCGGCCAGCAGGTGATCGGCTGAGGCGTAGCGTTCGGCCGTGTTGGGCGAGATGCAGTTCAGAATGATTGTTTCCAGGCCTTTGGGAATCTTAGGTTCCACGGTCCGCGGGGCGACGGGCAGCGTATTGTGAATCTGCGCCAGCATGTCGTCTTCATTGGCCGCTTCGAAGGCCGGCTGCAGCGTCAGCAGTTCGTACAGCGTCATTCCAAGGGCGTAGATGTCGCTGCGAGCATCCTTGACGCCATCCAGTCGTTCCGGAGCCATGTATCGCAGGGTACCCATGACTCGCGGCACCGCTTCGCCGGTTGGGGGTTCAATTGGTTCCGAGAGTCCGAAGTCCGTGATCCACACGCGACCTTCGCCGTCCAGCAGTAGATTTGCTGGCTTGATGTCATTGTGCAGAATTCCGTGACTATGGGCGTACCTGAGTGCCTGAGCCGCCTGAATCGCGATCTGAGTAAAGCTTCGCCACGATGTCCGGGTCAGTCTGCCGCGTCTGGGTTCTTCGGCCCTTTCGGCTTCCGCGGTCGACTGAATAGACGGCATTTCCATGCTGCTGACGAATCCGGTCGGTTTGGCAGATTCCATCCGAGCGATTTCGTCGCGATAGATGACTCCGTCCACTTCCTTCAGACGTCGGATAATGACGTCCAGGCCGATTCCGTTCACGAACTGCATGACGTAATAGCAGTATCCGTGTTCCTGCCCGAAGCGAAACACGGGGACGATATTGCGGTGTCTGAGCTTCGCTGTGATGCGTGCTTCTTCTTCAAACTGCCGCTGCCATTCCGGGACCACGGACACACGCCACGGCAGCACCTTGACCGCCACGATATGTCCGGTACCCGTTTCACGCGCCTGAAAGACAACCCCCATGCCGCCGCGGCCCAGTTCGCACAGCAGTTCGCACCGGCCGAGTCGCTGAAACGGAAACTGTTCGGGCATATTCCGGCGTATCGACGCGGCTTCGCTGTGCAGGCGTGTCTGTTCCAGCAGTGCGAGCACAGGAAATGAATCCCGAATGACCGCGGCGTGCCGCGGGTATCGGCGGGCATACCGTTCCACAGATGGTTTTCGACCTGCGCGAAGTTCGTCCACAAACTGGCTGGCCAGTATTTCCACGGGTGTTCGAGCCCTCAGTTCCGTGTCTGACTTGTGTTCGGGAAACCCGATCAGATTGAAGCCGGTTTCGTCGGCAGGTTCGGTCATATACTTGATGCTGTCCGAAATGGCGAAAGCGGCGAAGAGCAACAAAGAAGAAACGGGATTTCCTGGCCCGTTTCAATGCTTATTCAGAAAATCCCGGCAACGCCTTCAGAACACCCTTCAGACGCGCCAGTGCCCGCATGTAGCGATCACTGGCCGCCTGATCAGAAATGCCCAGGATCTGCGCGGTCTCCCGGTTCGACAGCTGTTCAAAATGACGTAACGCCAGCACTTCCCGATCAATTTCCTGCATGCTGGCCAGGGCCGTCTTCAGCTGTTGTGACAGTTCTTCGCGCAATGCGGCCTGAGTGGGCGACGTCAGGTGTCCCAGCAGATGAAATGACAAAGAGAATGAGGTGGATTCGGAACTCCAGCCCTTGTTGATCGAAAATTCAATCGCGGCATTGCGTTTCTGAGTGCCCAGATGTCGACGGTGAATATCCACCATGGTCTGGCTGGTGATCAGGCGAAACCAGACGAAGATCGAGCGGGAGGCATCGGACAGAAAATGGTCGATCCGCTGCACGACCGACAGCCATGCTTCCTGCAGGATATCGTCAGCGTCGACCCGGCCGTGTAGTCGTGGATCCATGCGGAAATTGACCATTCGCCACAACCGATCCCGGTGCTGCGAAAACAAGGTTGCCAGTGCGTCCTCGTCGCCGTTGATGACGCGGTCGATCAGCTTTCGTTCTGTCTCAGTCTGTGCCACGATGTGTCCGTCAGAGAGATTTCTTGTTTTGGGATCCCCCGGCCGGCAGCAGCCGAATTCCGACGGAAACGGTTGCCTGCCTTACTGCGTGGTGTTCCAGACAATGCAGGAAACCACCTCAGAATTCTCAGGAACCGACTTCCGACTGATTATAGTCGCTGTTTACCCCCTTGGGATACAAGTGGATCCGGAGAACCGGGCTGTCCGGTCCGGTGTCCCGGACGAGTGGGATTCGTTGTCAACCTTCGGAAACAACCGGCTGCGCGGTGGCAGCTGAGCGCATCCACGGTAATATTCGCCCCAAATTCAGGCAAAATGCCGGGCAATCAGCTCTGGCGGCACCCAAAAATGGAAAGTCGAACTGTGGCAGATTCTGTTGTTCTCGCATACAGCGGTGGGCTGGACACCTCTGTGCTGGTCGGATGGTTGCAGGATAAGGGCTACGACGTTCACTGCCTGTACGTCGAACTCGGGCAGCCGTGCGAAGACCGCGACGCGATTCTGAAGAAGGCGCTTGATATTGGTGCGAAGACCTCAGAACTGGTGGATGTGCGCGAGGAAATGTGCCGCGATATCGCGTTTCCCACGCTGCAGTGGCAGGCAAAATACGAAAACATCTACCTGCTGGGCACGTCCATCGCACGTCCTCTGATCGCCAGGGTCTGTCTGCAGCGGGCCCGGGAAGTCGGAGCCGTTGCCTTTGTGCACGGCGCGACGGGCAAAGGAAATGATCAGTGTCGTTTTCAGCTGGCGGCAGAAGCGCTGGATCCGACCGTCAGAATCATTGCTCCCTGGCGTATGGACGAATTTCGAAAGCAGTTTCCCGGCCGTACCGAAATGCTGGCCTACTGCGAAGAAAAGAAAATCCCCGTCAAAGCGACCGCCAGCAAGCCCTATTCCAGCGACGAAAACTGTCTGCATATCAGCTACGAAGCCGGTGACCTGGAAGACCCCACGGTGGACGGCGAGACAGTCATCGATTTCGGCATGACGGTGTCCGCCAAAGAGGCTCCAGACAAGGAAGAAGTGGTTCGGATCGGATTCGAATCCGGTGTTCCTGTGTCCGTGAACGGTGAGACCCTGTCGGCCGCAGGAATCGTGGAAACGCTGAACACCATCGGAGGTCGCAATGGCTGCGGCCGCATCGATATCATCGAAAACCGTTTTGTCGGCATGAAGAGCCGCGGTGTCTACGAAGCACCGGGAATGACACTGCTCTACGCGGCTCACCAGGCCATGGAACAGCTGACACTCGATCGTGACCTGACTCACCTGCGGGATCAGCTCAGTCCCGTGGTGGCCGAGATGGTTTATTACGGCCACTGGTACTGTGCCCGCATGGATGCACTACTGGCCTTTATCCGGGAAGCCCAGCAGCCCGTCACCGGGGAAATCACTCTGGCGCTGTACAAGGGCAATGTCCGCGTCAGCAGTCGTACGTCTCCGAACAGCCTGTACGATGCCGAAATTGCCAGCATGGAAAAGGGCGGCGACTACAACCAGAATGACGCCGAAGGTTTTCTCAGAATCATGGGACTGCCGGGACGTGTTCAGGGTTCCGTCCGCCCGCGGCAGTACTGATTTCAAAGCTCAGCACGCTGCTTTCGTCGCTTCGGGGTCACAAAAAAGGGGTCGGGTTTCTTTTCCCGGCCTGCCACGTAGCGGTGCGCGCCTGATGTTCAGGAAAAGAAACCCGACCCCTTTTTTTCACAGGCTCCGCGTCTGCGAGACAGCTGGGCAACTACCGTTCACAGGTGCGTGCTGCTTTCGCGGCCTGGTACGCTTCGTACATCTGCTGAAAGTACTCACTGGTGGCGCGGTTTAGCGTGACATAATCATCGTAGTCGAACGTGGTCGCCTGAAAATAACAGATGGCCATTTCGTCGTCAGAAAAATCTCCCCAGTAGACCGCCTGCGGTGGATCGTGGGGGTTCAGCGGGTTGTCTTCTGAATTGTCGAACCAGCAATCCAGTTCAATGCGCGTACCGGCCGGCAGCGACACCGGCTGTTCGAACGTATAACTGTCCTGCCAGTAGAAATCCCAGTCGTCAATGCGGATCAGAGGTTCTGACGTCCCGTCAGGACGGTAGGCGATCGCCTGAATCTTCTTTCCGAGCGTGTGCATATGTGGCGTGGCGTCCAGCAGCCATGTGTTTACCGGCAGCACCCACTCAGCATGATGGTGATGTGACTTCGCGTTGGCAGGGATGTGCAGGTTGACGTCGGCCACCAGAATCTCTGTGGCAAATCGCTGAGCTGTCGGATCAGCGAAATAGAGTCCGATCCGCGAACGGTCTTTGACGCTGCGCCCCGTCGGGTGGTAGTGGACCTGCACCACCAGATCTGCGTTAGCAGGCAGCGGCCGACCGATGTCCGGTGGAAGTTCACGCGGCAGCCCGCCGGGGCCCCAGCCACCCAGAGAACCGGACACGGCGAAACCGGGCGATCCCACTCGGCCGTAACCCGGTGCCGGATCAGCGGCATCCAGTTCACGCCCCTGACCAGTGGTGTCAAAATAAGCAAACGCGTGGTGGACAACCTCCGGCGCGCCCGGGCGAAACTCGAAGGCTCGAATCAGCTGGTTGCTGGTCAGTCCGGTCGGAATGATGAAGTGCTGGTAGATATCAGGTCCGTCAGCCGGTACCTCAAACGGTTCGGGCATGAACAGTTCGACATCCGGCGGCCCCAGCTGCCAGCCATCCGCAAACTCGGGAAGGTCGGGCAGGTATTCCGATCGGCCTTCCGGACTACCGCTGGCCACCCAGGCACTGATCTTTGCAATCTGAGCATCGGTCAGGCGGTGATTATTCTTAAAACGACCGAAATCGGCCACTGGTTTCCACGGCGGCATCAGCCGCTGTTCCACGACCGCTCGAATCTGTTTCGCATGGCGGACGGTATCGCTGTAGGACAACAACGAAAACGGCGCGGCTTCACCCGGACGGTGACAGCGTGCACAGTGTGTTAACAAAATCGGGGCGATATCCCGCGTGTAGATGATGCCCAGATCCTGGCGGTCGAAGTGCGGCAGGGCGTCTGGTATGTCTTCGATGACGCAGCCGACGGGAATCGTCTGTGATTCGGTCGGCAGCCTGCCGTCCAGAAATTGTCCCAGTGCCTTCTTCAGTGTTTCGTCGCGGGCAATTCGTCGGCCGCCGGCAATGCGACTGAACTGGTCATCAATCCGGCCGGAATAGATTCGTCGGCCGGTGGCATCAAGCACGATGACCTGCGGCGTGTGTGTGGCGTTCAGCTGCTGGCAGAGTCGGTGTCCTGCATCGTGCAGGACGGGAAACCTGAGTTCGAAGGAATCCGCGAAAGATTCGACGTCCTCGGCTGTGGCCGCGACTCCCGGGACAAGGCCGATGAAGTCGATTCCGCGGGCTCCGAATTCCTCAGACAGTCGATTCAGCGCCGGCACACAGGCATTGCTGATCGGACAGTGGGGGGACAGAGTAACGTACGCGGTGGCCACGCGACCGGTGCCGACAATCTGGCCCTCCGCCGTCACGAAAGCAGACGAACCGGATTCAATGGTCAGCGTTGGAAGAGTTGTGCCAGGTGGCCGCAGCAGCACGGAAACTGAACCAATTACTACGGCAAGGCCAAGTCCCGCGACAATCCAGCGCATCCTTCGTCTCCTGAGAGGGGTGCGCAGACTACGGCAGACCGCCGGACAAAGTCAAGGCGGCCTCGCTTCGCTCGTGACACCCTCCAGCTCAGACCCTAAAGTTCCTCCCAGCCCGTTCACTGATTCCTGTTACTGCTCGTGGACGAATGATCAGGTTTCATGTCGTCTCGCAGCTGTTCGATCGTTTCGCCCCCGGTCGCAGGACCGGCAATGTCGTGTCTCGGAAGCCCCCTATGATGCAGCTCGCTACAGTGCTCACCCCTGAATCCGACAAAAACCTGCGTCTGGCTGCACAGTGCGGCGTGACGGACATGGTCACGCGGTACCCCGGTTCAGATCTGTCGAAGCTGGCAGCAAGGCAGCAGCGATTTGCGGAATTCGGACTGCGACTGTCGGTGGTGGAGGGATACCTGCCGATTGAAAACATCAAGACGGGAACGGATGACGGCACCGAACTCGCTGCGCTGAAGTCTCTGATCCGTACCATGGGGCAGCTGCAGATTCCGATTCTGTGTTACAACTTCATGGCCGGCACAGACTGGGTTCGCACCCGGCTGGATGCGCCCGAACGCGGCGGGGCTTTGGTGACCGCTTTCGATCTGCAGGAAGCAAATCGAGCCGTGCAGCCGAGCGGTCCGAGGCCACCTGATCCGACACCGAACAGTGCGACACCGAACAGTGCGGCTCTGAACAGCGTCGGACATCAGTCACCGGACAGCGACAGTTCCGGCGTGTCCATCACTGCTGATCAGCTGTGGGACAATCTGTCGCGTCTGCTGCAGGAACTTATTCCGGTGGCCGAGCAGTCCGGCGTCATTCTGGCGATGCATCCGGACGATCCTCCGTTGTCGGCGTTCGCCGGTCGGGCCAGAATCATGAACACGGTCGATGGCTTCAGGCGGCTGGTCCAGACAGTTCCCAGTCGCTGTAACGCGATCTGTTTCTGCCAGGGAACATTCGCGGAAATGGGCGTCGACATACCGGACACCATTCGCGAACTCGGACCACACATCGCGTATGTCCATTTTCGGGACGTGCGTGGAACGGCCGAATTGTTTACAGAAACGTTTCACGACAATGGGCAGACTGATATGGTCGCGGCGATGCGGGCCTACCGAGACATCGGTCTGGACGGCCCGATTCGCGCTGACCACGTTCCTCAGCTGCACAAAGAAGACAGCGGCGAACCCGGCTACACCATGCTGGGCCGACTGTTTGCCTGGGGCTATATCCGCGGCCTGCTGCAGGCTGCTAATTCGTGATTGTTCCCGTCACGTTGAACCGCAGCGGCTCGGGGCGACCGGTGATTCTGACGATCAGCTCTTCCGAAAACTTGCCCGGACGATTGGGGGCACTGAATTCGATCGGTACCTGGTGCAGCACACGGGCCTGATCCGAAATCGTTGCCTTGAAGCAGTCAGCCATGCCTTCGCAGTCGATGTCTTCAATCTTAAAGGGCTTCTTTGCCCGAATGACGACCTGCACGCGAGCAGACTGGCCCGCAGCAAGCGGTTTGACAGCCACGGTCTGCGGCGTGATGGTGATGTCCGGCGTCACGGCCCCTTCCACCATCAGCGGCACATAGGGGTTGGTGCGATCGTTGGTCACGATCGTGACCACATCTCGCAGGCGCCCCACACTGGCCTCCTTGCTGAGCGTCATGGTCAGGCGATAATTGATGTTGCCGCCGGTTCTTGACACTGGCTTCAGCGTGGCTTTCAGGTACTTGTTGGCAATCTTGATGTTTTCGATGTCCCAGTCCGGTCGCCCCGCGTAGGCAATATCGACCACGGCTGTTCCTTCCGTACCGGCTTCCACGTCCCCAAAACGAATCATGCCCGGCTCGAAGACGACGTCCGTTCGAATGTAGGCGGTAATGGGGATACGAACTTCCGCAAAGGCCGGCCGGTCAAATTTGATGACCAGGTTCGAGTCCTTTCGCTGGCGAAACTTCTGTGTGTTCATCTTGACTTCAACCAGCACGGAGTCTCCCGGTTGCAGAGTCTGTTCGCCGACGGCCGCCGCCGAACAGCCACAGGTGGTGTCGACACTGGCAATATGGACGACGTCAGGATGGACGTTCTTCACTTCCACAAACTTTTTGGCCTCCGAGCCTGTCGCGATCACTCCGAAATCGATCTTTGTGGTGTCCACCATCTGCCGAGCCCATTGGGCCGATGCCGTCTGAACGGCCGCCACACACACGCACAGAAACACCAGTGGTCGGTTGAATTTACTCATTTGCTTACCCAAACAGCCTGAAGCGAAGTGAGAGGATGCACCAACAGAAGGAGCAAGGCAGGAACTGACGGAGCAGAAAGGGCAGGCCTTCCTGGTCGGTGTCGTGTCGATTCCGGGAAAGCCATGCTTTACGGTAGAACGAGTGTCCCCACACTCAACAGGAATCGACGAAATTCCCTCGATTACGTTAGGAGGATCGTTACTCACTGTCAATCCGTTGTCGCCAAATCGCCACCGGATGGAATTGCTCCAGGAATCGGCATGTTTTGCCGCATTCGCCGCATCCGCAGAAGGGAATGCAGCCGGTGTTTCCGGATTGACCCCGACACCCGGTTGCGTCAAACCGACAAGAAACGTTGATCCGTTCTGGCAAGGGCCGCAAATTCTGCGGTCTGGAGTGCATTCAGACGGTCTGACGGTTGCAGGGAGACAATGACGGGATCCGGGCGGTCAATGCATCACCAACGCGAACGCCGCCAACGAAAATAGAAAATGGTGCGGACATCAGCTGCCGGCGCGTCGAAACCAGCGTTTGCTGAAGCCTGAGGTGACTGGCGGCTCAGGAAGGCGGCCCTGGCGGCCGGCCGTTGGCAGGCAGGTTCGGAATCCGCGTGACCCTGGGCGTTCGGATGCGCGCAGAGCACCGTCTGCAGCTACGAAACCGGCCGCGAATCACTCGGGCGTTCGCGGCCGGTTTGCAGATAATTCATGTCTTTGAGCCGCTTTCGCAGCAGCCAGACGGCAGTAGCCTCGTCGATGTCAGGCGTTTGTATGAGGCCTGTGCGGGCACTGGTGAGCCAGATCGGTGACCGCCGAACACCGAATTGCCGCTTGGCTTTGTCCTGTTTGGAGGCGGCTCTGCAAACGGCAGAGATACTATCGGGAGAGCTTCACGTGGCGGCGTTTCAGCTTCCGCGCCTTGGAACTGGCCGGACGTCGTCCGTGGTTCGCTTTTTTCAGTTTTCTGTTGGTTTTGGCCATTTTCTTAACTGCTGTTCGTGTAAGTGAATTCTTGATTCAGGATTCGCTATCGTCGCCCCTCGGCGGCATTGCCGCGTTCGGGCCGGTAAACTATCGGTCTGATCGACGGGCGGAAAGCCCCAGGCTCCCCGGTTTTGGTAATTCTCAGACAGTTTTGCGACAAGAATTCGTTTTTAGCTTCGCCGATCGGGACCAGGTAACGAAATTGACCAGTAGACGATCTGCTCCGTGGCGAAATCATTATTCATCCTCAGGCAACCATGTCTACAAAAGTAATTTTTTTTGACATCGACGGTACACTCCTGAGTACCGCTGGGGCGGGCCAGCGGGCGATGGAACTGGCTCTGGTGCAGGATTTTCAGATCGAATTTCCATTTGACGGCGTCCTGACAGCCGGCCGGACGGATCGCGGCATCACTGATGAAATCTTCGGGCGTTATCGGCTGAAAAACACAGATCAGAACCGACGACGATTTCGTGAGGCCTATCTGACGCACCTGCGTTCCTCTCTGAAGGAACAGCCGGGACTTCTGCTGCCGCAGGTTCGTGAACTGCTGGAACTGCTGTCCGCTGAAAAATCGGTGACGCTGTCGCTGTTGACGGGAAATTATGCCGACGGTGCATGGATCAAGCTCCGTCATTTTCAGCTGGATCATTACTTCCGCAGCGGTGGTTTCGGAGACGATCATCCGGATCGGGATGATGTCGCGCGAGGCGCCGTGGACGCGGTGTCGCGAGCGCTTCAAAAAGTCGTTCGTGGCAGCGATTCCGTGGTAATCGGAGACACGCCGGCCGATATTCGCTGTGCCAGAGCCATTGGAGCTCGGGCGGTCGCGGTCGCCACCGGCGGATATTCTGCCAATGATCTGAATTCTCATACCCCCGACCATCTGTTCGCCGACTTTTCAGAAACCGCCGTGGCCGTCCGCCGCATTCTGGAACTTCTATGACCGTCGCCATGCCCGAAGCGAATAATGATCCGCCTCAGCGGACAAAACGCCAGCGCCGAAATCTGACATGGCTGCTGATTCACGTGCTGGTCTATCTGCCGATGCGGTGGTGGTGTCGCACCCATGTCATCGGCCGTGAGAACCTGGATTCCAACCGCGGCGGCATCCTGCTGATCAATCATCAGAGCGGAATGGATCCGCTGTTTGTAGCCGTCCGGCTGAACCGTCCGGTCTCGTATCTGGCTCGTGATACGCTGTTTCGGTTACCGATTGTTGGCTGGATCTGCCGCCACACCTACGTGATTCCGATCAGCCGGACTGCCTTTCGCGGGGGCAGCATTCGAACCGCGCTGGACCGAGTGAATCAGGGTTTTCTGGTCGGCATCTTTCCGGAAGGCACTCGATCTTCCGGCGAACCTCAGACTTTCCGCCCCGGTTTTCTGTCCCTGGTGCGGCGTGCTGAGGCGCCCATCTATCCGGTGGCCGTGGTCGGGGCCGATCGGGTGCTGCCCCGTGGCGCATGGTTTGTCAGACCCGGCAAAGTCATTATTGTTTACGGACAACCTCTGACGGCGGAAGAGCAGGAGCAGCTTTGCGGCTCTGGTGACGACAAAGCAGCGGCCGCCCTGATGCAGCAGCGAGTCACTGACCTGTACCGCCGTGTCAGTCCACCGGCACTGACGGAATCGACGAAAACGGAATCGACGAAAGAAGTGCCTTGAACAGTTTCTCGACGCCCGAAGACGACAACCCATACGCGGTCCCGGACAGCGCGACGGGCGTCGTCGTGGACCACGGGCCCTCAGGACGTTTTGTTATTGACGGCAGCCTGGTCCGAATCGACGGCCCGACGCAGTTCCCCGAAATGTGTATCGTCACCGGACAGCGTGAAGATCTGGTTCGTGTCTCGAAGACACTGACCTACGTCAGTCCGATTTTGATCATCGCCTTTCTGCTGAGCGGCCTGATTGCCATTATTCTGTATTTTCTGATGCGGAAGCAGTGCACGGTGGACTTTTATATCTCGCGATCGGCGCGGTGGTCCTTTCGCCGGAAGGTACTGATCGGCGTCTGCTGTCTTGGGCTGATGGCGGCCGTTATTGTCGGTCTGATCGACTCAGGCCTGGTCGACCGCCAGCCATGGCTGATGTTTGTTCCGCTGATTCTGTTTGCCACGGGGCTGATTCTGATTGTGAACGGGGCCAATATGCTGAGCGTCAGGAAGTATGTGGCGCCCGGGCAGTTCTGGCTCAAAGGCTTCCGGGAACCGTTTCTGACAAGACTGCGGCAGAATCTGGCAGACGGCGAATGGCCGGAAGGTTTTGCGACCTCCGGGTTCTGATTGATCCCCGTCCCGGCGACGGCCCGGCGACGCCGTCAGCCGGACCGGGTTGACTGATTTTCAAGTGCGGCCACGACCGTCGAGTGACGATGCTTCAATTCTTTCTGAATCCAATCATGCTGGCCGGGCTGGCTGGCGTCAGCCTGCCGGTGCTGGCTCATCTGCTGAGCCGCCGGAAATATGACATTGTGCCGTGGGGAGCGATGCAGTTTCTGAATCCCAGTCGCAAGACGCGGCGGAAACTGAAGCTGGAAGAACTGTTGCTGCTGCTGATTCGGATTCTGGCGGTGGCGCTGCTGGCGCTGGCGGCGTCGCGTCCCTGGATCAACAGCGGTTTCCTGACCGGGTACCGGTCGGCCGGTTCGCGGGACATTGTGTTTGTCATCGACGGTTCCAATTCCATGAGCCGCAGTGACGGTCTGACGTCGCTGCATCAGAAGGCCCTGCGTCGTGCCGAAGAATTTCTGGACACTCTGCAGCCGGGCGATACGGTGGCGGTGATTGATGCTCGCGATCGTCCCGTTCGGATTGTTGAGACACCGCTGCAGGACCTGGCTCTGATTCGGGAGCGATTGAAGGAAATCCCGCCGCCGGCCGGAGCTGCCGATCTACAGCGGGCCTGCGAAGAAGCCGTGGGCATTCTCGGACGCTGCAGCAACGGCGCCAGGGAAGTGATCGTGCTGACCGATCGGCAGCGATGTGGGTGGTCACCCGGGCAGGAATCGTCCTGGAAGCGATTTGATGACGTGCTGCGGTTTCCCTCAGTGCGACCGGCCCTGTGGGTGGTCGACATCAGCGCCGGACTCGGAGCGATTCGTCAGAACGTTTCTCTGGGGCAGATTGATATGTCGCGTGACCTGACAGTACCGGGGTTTCCGGTCGGCTTTCACGTCGCGGTAACGAATGCTGGTCAGGAATCGACCGACGTGTCGCTGCAGATTCTGGTCAATGGGCAGCGTGTTGCTCACCTGGATGAAGTTGTGAGCGTGCCCGCAGAATCCGAAGTCACTGTCAGCCAGACGATTCGGTTTTCCTCACTGGGCACCAACCTGGTCACGGTCAGAGTGGCTTTGCCGGAAGACGCGCTGCCGGCTGACAACGAAAGTCATGCGGCGGTTCAGGTCACGTCTGCCGTCCCTGTGCTGCTGGTTGAAGATTCCACCAGTGCGGATCGCACGCAGTGGAACACGTTTTTTGCAGAACTGGCGCTGACGAACCCCGAGAACAAGTCTCCGTGGATCAGGGCTCGGACTGTCCGCAGCACAGATCTGACGCCCGCGGCTCTTGATGGTGTGGCTGCTGTGGTCCTGGCCGATGTGACTTCGCTGCCGGACGGCATGGATAAGGCTCTGCACCAGTTTGCCGCTCGCGGAAACGGCATCTTTGTCACATTGGGAAAACGCACGTCGCCGGACAGTTTCCGCCGGATGTACATCGATTCCGGACTGCTGCCGACTGTACAGCTGAAGCGAGTTCGGACAGCCGATCCCGACGCCGGAACGCCGGTCACGGTGGCTCCCTACAGTCTGGAGGCGAGCTGGCTGAATCGCTTTCGCGAGCGAAAGGCGGCCAGTCTTCTGCAGGCGGCGTTCACTCAGTGGTGGCTGCTGGATCCGGTGACGGCCACACCGCTCGACAATGCTCCGACTAAGCCGGACGACGGCAACCAACCGGCTCCGGTCGCTGAAGATCGTGACGTTCCGGCGACGGCTGCGATTTCTACGGCCGCATCCCCTGCGGCTCCGCCTGTCACGGTCGCTCAGCTGATTTCAGGCGATCCGCTGCTGCTGCAGGCCAGTTGCGGACGGGGCCGCGTGCTGTTGATGACCAGCAATATTGATACCTCCATGAACAACCTTGTCGGTACGCCGGACTATGTACCGTTTCTGCACGAAGCCCTGTTCCAGATGGCGGCCTCCCGAGTTCGACGGAACGTTGATTTCGGTCAGCCGCTGCTGACGGTTCTGGCCACCGCAGCCGACCGTGGCGACGTCGCAGGTACCGACCAGTCGCTGGTGTTTCAGACTCCCGACGACCGGGTCCGGACCGCGGGCGTGGAAGATCGGGATGGCGAACTGGTGGCGACCTTGCCGGCGACGCGGTTTCCCGGCGTCTATCATCTGAAACAGCTGGAGCCAGCCGATGGCAGCGCCATTGATACGTTTGTGGTGAACTACGATCATGCTGAAGACAATCCAGCTGAACTGACTGGTGATGACCGCGCCCGACTGCTCGCCAACGACCGCCTGACGTTTGTCGATTCCATGGACGTGCTGAAGGAACAGATGTACGGCCACGAATCGCGAAGCGAGCTCTGGGCGCTGCTGCTCTGGATGTTTCTGGCCATGCTGACCCTGGAAGTCTGGATGACACGCCGCCTTGTGACGAAGGGGCATGCTGATACGCCGTTGCAGACTTCTTTGCTGCAGGATGCCGCGGAATGACGCGGGATTGGGAGGATGCAGGGGGCAATGTCCAATGTTCAATGTTCAATGTTCAATGCCCGGCTGCGGTACCTGGTCTGGCAAGTTGCTCATAGGTGAGACACCTTGGGGGATGCATCGGATTTCTGCTGAAATTCGTTAAAACCCGGATGTTTCCCTGTTCCGTTTTGAACTCAGTCTGCCCTGCAGGAACTGCGATGTCTGACATTTCCACCATACTGGCTGAATACGCCGCCGGGCCGGAACTGCTGGCCGCCAGCGTGGCCGGTCTTTCCGATGCGGACTATGATGCGACGCCGATTCCCGACCGCTGGTCGATTCGTCAGGTTGTCTGTCACGTTGTCGACTTCGAAATTGTCTACGCCGATCGCATGAAACGCGTGCTGGCGGAAGAAAACCCGACGATGTTCGGCGGCGATCCGGATTGCTTTGCCGGGGCTCTGCATTACCTGCAGCGATCAATTCCCGAGGAACTGGCGCTCATGTCCGCCATTCGGAAATCCACTGCGAGGATCCTGTCTCAGTGTGATCTGGAAGACTTCCAGAGAACCGGTGTCCATTCAGAAGACGGACCGATCACGCTGGAAACGCTGCTGGAAAACATCTGTGCCCATGTGCCTCACCACGTGAAATTTGTGAATGAAAAACGGCAGGCTCTGGGACGCACCTGAGCGATCGTGTTTTTTGCTCTTGAACAATTACTGCCATGCGGCAGAATCGTCTGCAGGCAGAGGTTCCGGAGGCGGGCAGATCCGGATCCTTCTCTCGCCAGTTGCCACGCTGGCTCACGGCCACCTTGATGGTTCACGAATGTTTCAGACAGAAGAATGTCGGCAGGGTTTCACGACTGAGGAAGTGGAAGTCTTCGAGCGGGACGGGTTCCTGATTCAGCGGGGGCTGATTCCGGAGTCGTACATCCAGACCATTCTGGCCGTGACCCGCCGGGATGCGGCGGCTCACTTCGGGGATATTGAATACGAGGCCGACGTTCAGTATCCCGGGGCTCCGGCTTCCTTTGACGACCCCGGCGGTCGAACCATTCGCCGTCTGCGGCAGGCCTTCAGCCGTGATCCCGTGTTCTCGCGTCTGGTCAAGGAACCATTTCTGCTCAGCCGTCTGCAGTCGCTGCTGGGACCACAGGTCGTCATGCCGCTCGCTCATCACAACTGTGTCATGACCAAGCATCCCCGCTACAGCAGCGACACTGGCTGGCATCAGGACCTGCGGTACTGGTCGTTTCAGACCTCGGACCTGGTCAACGCCTGGCTGGCACTGGGGCCGGAGACTTCATCGAACGGCTGCCTGCGGCTGCTGCCGGGCAGTCACAGAATTCCGGTGAACCGTGAACAGCTGGACGATGACCTGTTTCTGCGCGACGACCTGCCTCAGAATCAGGCATTGCTGAAGACGGCGGTGACGGCCGAACTGCAGGCGGGGGATGTCCTGTTCTTTCACGCTCGGTGTTTTCACGCGGCCACGCGAAATTATTCTGAGGCGACCAAGTATTCGGCCGTGTTTACGTTCCGCTCGCTGCAGAACAGTCCTCAGCCCGGAACGCGTTCCAGCAGCCTGCCGGAACTGCTGCTGTAGGGCACCGGTGGCTGTGCAGATGACGCCACTCTGACTTTAGCTTTCCCCGGCCGGGTGTGGAAAGATGAGCAGACACGAACGTGTGCAATGGGCTTCCTGGGGGGACAGTTCAGATTCATTTTGATCGATGGCGGCCGATCAGTCTGCCCGGGCAGTTGACATGGCGCGAATAAGTTTGTGCAATCGCCTCGCTCAAACCTTCCATCCCTTCCTCCCGCCCTTCCAGCCCTGGACGCTGCCCGTGAATCAACCCGCCTCGCTCCGGAACATCAGTGATGATTATGAACCGGATCCGCTGTTTACTGACAGCCTGTACGAAGCCCGCTGGATTCTGTTGATGTGGCTGTGCTGCTTCGTCTGGACACTGACGGTGTGTCTGACGTTCGGCTATCCAACCAGCGTTCAGCCGGAAACGTTCCCGACGGTCCTGGGAATTCCGGCGTGGGTCGCCTTCGGAATTGCTCTGCCGTGGCTGATCGGAGATGTCGTGACGATCTGGTTCTGCCTGTTCTGCATGAAGGACGGTGATCTGGGGGCCGATCCCGACGACGATATGCCCGCCGGTCATCCTGCTCCGGACGCTGGACAGCAGGAGGCAGGTCGATGACGGACATGTCTGCCTTTTCCCTGTTGAATGTAACACAATCGGTGACGCTGGCAGCCGCCGGTACGTCAGCGCTGGTCACGTTTCTGGTTTATACCGCCGCGGTGTTTGGTCTGGCGGCGCTGTCCAGCCGACTGCTCAAGAATCGCAGTTTTCTTAGCGAGTATTTTCTGGGCAGCCGCAGTCTCGGTGTCTGGGCCCTGGCCCTGACATTTGCCGCCACCAGTGCCTCGGGCGGCTCCTTCACCGGATTCCCGTCCCTGATCTATTCGCACGGCTGGGTCCTGGCGCTGTGGATCGGCAGCTATATGATCTTTCCGATCTGCACCATGGGGCTGCTGGGCAAACGCATCAACCAGGTGGCTCGCAAGACAGGCGCTATCACTGTACCCGATATTCTTCGAGACCGGTTCGAAAGTCCGTCCTTTGCCATACTGGCGACCCTGCTGCTTGTGTTTTTCACCTGTGTCAACCTGGTAGGACAGTTCAAGGCCGGCAGTATGATTCTGCAGACGCTGCTGGGAGAAAACGCGAGCTATATGAGCGCCCGTGCGGGTGTTGGCGGTTTTCTGCAGGGTGTGCCCATGCTGGCCGAACTTGATCCCGGGTATTTCCTGTGCCTGATCACCTTCGGAGTGGCCGTGATCGTCTATACGACCTGGGGCGGATTCCACGCCGTGGTGTGGACCGACGTCATGCAGGGAATCGTGATGGTGCTCGGTGTGCTGATCATGCTGCCCCTGGCGATTTCTCAGGTCGGAGGCCTGCAGAATGCCACAGAACAGCTGGCCGCCATGGTGCCGCCTCATCAGGCCAAGGTAAAGATTGAAGTCACAGAGGCCGGCATCGAGGTTCCCAAAGGTGCGTGGATCCGGACCGGCGACGACAGTGCGGCACGCGTGTTTCGCCTGGCTGAAACCAGCCTGTTTCTGGAACCAGGCACGGCAACCGTGGATGCAATTGAAATTGTCGACACCGGCGACCTGAATCGAATCGCCAGCGGCGCGGTGGATGTGACGTTCGCCGACAATGTGACGATTGCCGACGTTCTGGAATCTGAGCCGGTCGCCTATCCTCCAGCCGACAAACCGGGTGGTTTCGTCACCGCGCCGGGACCGCACAAGACGGAAATCAGCGGCTTTCTTCCCATGAGCCTGGCCTTCTCAATGTTCTTCTACTGGGCGATCTCCGGGGCCGGACAGCCCAGCAGCATGGTGCGGTTGATGGCCTTTCGCGACACTCGGACACTGCGAATTTCCATTGCCACCGTGGCCGTCTACTTTTCGTGCATCTACTTTCCGCTGGTGATCATCTTCTGCTGTGGCCGGGTTCTGCTGCCGGGAATGGAAGTGGAATCAGACCGCATCATGCCTCAGATGGCAGTTACGCTCACCAATAACGTCGGCGCAGGCTGGCTGGCCGGACTGCTGGTCGCGGCACCTTTTGCCGCGGTCATGTCCACCGTCGACAGCTTTCTGCTGATGATTTCCTCTTCCGTGGTCCGCGACCTGTATCAGCGAAACATCAATCCGAAGGCGTCTCAGAAGACGCTGCAGCGAATGAGTTACATCTGTACTATCGTGGTCGGCGCGGGGGTTGTCATTGCGGCCATGAACCCGCCCGAATTTCTGCAGTACATCATCGTGTATGTCGGCAGCGGGCTGGCTGCCTGTTTTCTGGCACCAATGACGCTGGCTCTGTACTGGAAACGGACCACTCGGATCGGGGCGACTCTGAGTATGTTGATCGGCTTCCTGAGTCACCTGTCGCTGTATATCGGCGGCTGGCTGAACGGAATGGGTTTTGACAAGCCTCTGCGACCACTGTCACTGGACCCCGTGGTCATCGGCATCGGTTCGTCATTTATCGCCGGCATCGGAATCTCACTGATCACCAAAGCCCCGCCGCAACGAGTCGTCCTCGCGTATTTCTATCGCCGAAAGACAGACGCCGCCGAGAAACCCACGGTTTAGAATCGTTCGTTCAATAACTGGCGGGTTGGTCGCCTTTCGCTCCGCAAAAGGGTGCTCATTCGCGGGGAATGTGACGAGAATTACTGGCAAGCATTCGGAGTGACTCGATCGTTTCTCCCTCCGGAAAGAGTACCAACGGCTCGGGCTCCGCCCGAAGGTCCTGCCCGGCAGGCGGCACCTGTCAGACGTTGCGAAGTGGCGTTACAGGTAGGTCCTGCCCGACAACTGTTCGGGCCAGTTCCCTTGCCGCTGAGTTCGTGGCTAGAATATCGTGGTCCTGTTGTCCGCCTCGCAACCTTCAGCTGAGACCGCCATGAATTCCGCATTTCTTTTCCGTCCGCTGCTCGCAGCCATGATCGTCTCGGCGACGGTGGGAGCCCACGCCGCGGACCCTGATCGTTCAGACAAGGCGCAACGCGAATCGGAGCGAGCGTTGCCGAACATTCTGTTGATACTGGCGGACGATCTCGGCTTCTCTGACCTCGGCTGTTACGGTGGCGAAATTGCCACACCGAATCTGGATTCCGTTGCGGAACAAGGGCTGCGGTTCACGCAGTTTTACAACACGGCTCGCTGCTGGCCGACGCGGGCCGCCCTGATGACCGGCTACTACGCTCAGCAGGTCCGGCGGGACAACCTGCCCGGAATTCCATCGGGCGGAGCCGGCACGCGACCGGACTGGGCTGTGCTGCTTCCCGAGTTATTGAAGCCGGCCGGCTATCGTTCGTATCACACCGGCAAGTGGCACATCGACGGCATGCCACTGCAGAATGGTTTTGATCATTCGTATTACCTGAGAGATCAGGGACGGTTCTTTAATCCCAGGAAGCACTGGAAGGATGACGTGCCATTGCCGCCGGTGCCGAAAAACACCGATTTCTACGCCACCACGGCACTCGCTGATCACGTGATTGAAGTGCTGCAGGACCACCACACGAATCACGCCGACCGTCCGTTCTTCCACTATCTGGCCTTTGCCGCACCTCATTTTCCGCTGCACGCCCTTCCCGAAGATATTGCCGTTTATCAACAGACATATCAGATCGGCTGGGACCGGATCCGCTCACGGCGCTGGCAGCAGATGCAGCAGCTGAACCTGTGGCAGCACGGCGGCGTCAATGAACTTTCGCGAATCGAACGTAATCTGGGGCCACCATATCATTTTCCGGATGCACTGCAGACCCTGGGCGATGGCGAAGTCAACCGGCCGATGCCGTGGAACAGCCTGACGGACGACCAGAAGCAGTTCCAGGCCGCCAAAATGGCGATTCATGCGGCCATGATTCACCGAATGGATATCGAAATCGGTCGGGTGTTCGAACAGATCCGAAACATGGGGCAGTGGGACAACACGCTGGTCATTTTCCTGTCCGACAATGGTGCCAGCGCCGAGATCATGGTCCGCGACGACGGACATGACCCACAGGCCCCGATGGGCTCGGCCGACACCTACCTGTGTCTGGGACCGGGCTGGTCCACCACCAGCAATACGCCGTTTCGTCGGCATAAGACATGGACTCACGAAGGAGGTATCTCGACACCGCTGCTCATGTCCTGGCCGCAGGGCATCTCTGCCCGGGGCGAACTGCTACATGCTCCCAGACATGTGATCGACATTGTTCCCACGCTGCTGGAACTGGCCGGAGCACCCCGCCAGCCGGATGCCCCCGCGGCACCGGGCCGGAGCCTGGTGCCGCTGCTGAAGGGAGAACCTTCGGAAGACCACAGGTCGCTCTGGTGGTTTCACGACGGACACAGGGCGATTCGTATCGGCGACTGGAAGGCCGTCGCCCCGATCGGTGAGCCGTGGGAACTGTACAACATGGCCGCGGATCGCGACGAATCGACCGACCTGGCCATTCCGAATGCTGACAGGCTTCAGGAACTGGTCGCGGCGTGGGAACAACAGCTGGACGAATTCACGGCGCTGGCTTCCGCCGATCTGTCACAGGAGGCCCTGCAGCGAGGCAAAGCCCGGGCCAACCGGTCAGCGGTCATGAGCAAGGCTCAGGCGGCAGCTGTTCCGAAACGCACGCAGGTGCTGCCGGGCGGCCGATCGTTTCTGCTGAATGGTCGTCACGCGTTTCTGATGACGCCGGAACCGACGGACGGCACCGGGTCCGGGAAAACGCCTGACGACAAAGAAAGTTCGTCATCCGGGAGACGCAAACCGTGGATATTCTATGGCCCGACACTCTCAGCCTATCCCGACAAGGCCGAAAGCTGGATGCATCAGCAGTTTCTGGACGCGGGGATCGCAGTCGCCGGCATCGATGTCGGAGAAGCCTATGGCAGCCCGCATGCGTTCCCTCACTTTGAAGCGTTGTATCAGGAGATGCTGAAACAAGGGTACTCGAAAACGCCTGCACTGCTGGGGCGCAGTCGCGGCGGACTCTGGGTCAGCAGCTGGGCCATCGCCCATCCGGAACGCGTTGCCGGGCTTGGCGGGATCTATCCGGTCTACGATTTCACCACTTATCCCGGTCTGGATCGCGCCGCCACGGCCTATGGCCTTAGTGCCGGACAGTTGAAGGCAGAACAGAAGCAGCTGAATCCGATACGTCGTGCGAACGTACTGGCCGAGGCCAGGATTCCGGTCTTCATCATCCACGGAACAGACGACACCGTTGTTCCGCTGGAAGCCAATTCAGCCGAACTGCAGCGTCTCTACGAACAGCACGATGCTGGTGAGCTGATCACTGTTCTTCGTGCTGAGGGACAGGGTCACAGCTTCTGGCCGGGCTTCTTTCACTGTCAGGAACTGGTGGACTTCCTGATCAAAACGGCACGTACACCGTGAGAAATGTTCGACCAATAACTGACTGGCCGGTGGCCTTTCGCACCGCAAAAGCACGCTCTTTCACGGAGCGAAAGGCGATAGCGCATCCTTTCCGGATTGAGTCCGTATCTGCCCGACTGAAGAAGGATTGAGATGTGTGGTCGACCGAGTCGACCGAGCCGGCTGCGCCGGGAGCGGCAGAGGTCGTTCAGCCGCGGAACAGAGACGCCCGGGCCTGCTGCATTTCGTAGGTGAACTGCATGATATCGTAGGCTGTCAGTTCACACAGCAGGCGAGTAACACTCGCGTGTGTTTCGTCGTCGAGCTTTTCTTCCACTTCCTTCATGACGGCCAGCAGGCGGGCTTCCTGATCACTGATTTCCTTGTCAGAGATCACACCGTCCTGAAATGCGCGGACAAAGCTTTCCAGCTGTTTCGCGTAGTCGTCAATCAAAGGTTCATTGGTGTCCGGATCAATCCAGCTCTTACGCGTCATAGTCGGTATCCTGTCATTCGAAGTTTGGTGGTCAGATGGTAGCAGAGTTGCGTTCAGGTGTGAGTCTATGGAACAGACTGATACTGATTCAAAGCTGTTCGACCAGACTTCTCATTCTTGTCAGCTGCTGCTGCAGCCGGGCGCGTCCTCCTTCGGATTGTAATGTTTCGCGCCATTCATCGTTCAGAAAATCCATCTGCGTGCATTCCAGGACGGCGGCGATTTCCTGCATATCCTTCTCCAGGCCCTGTGCCGACGGAATGAAGTCACGCAGTGCATCGTCAATGTCCTGTTTCTGAACCGCAGAGCGCCCGTCCACCAGAGCGATCCGGCGGGCCGTCAGCACAACGCTTTCAATATCAGCCCCGCTCAGTTCCTGATGTCGGTCATCCAGCTGAATGCTGTCGGCGTCCACGTCCACGCTGTTCTTGCGTCCCATGATCCGGAACATGCTCACAATTTCATCCGCGTTGTCCGGGTAAAACAAAGGAATATGAACCTCAGCCCGTCCCTGACGCTTCAGGTCAATCGGCAGCAGGTCGGGGCGGCATGTCAGCAGCATCCACATGATCTGTCCGCGGTAGCGGGTGTCTCCCATCTGCTGCGCGATCATCGAAAAAATGCGGCCGCTGGTGCCGGAATCGCCGCTCTGATTTCGGTCACCCAGGGCGGCGTCGGCTTCATCGATGATTACGATCACCGGTCCCAGACTCCGCAGGACGGTCAGCACCCGCTGCAGGTTCCCCTCTGTTTCGCCCACATACTTGCTGCGAAAATTTCTGAGTTTGACGCAGGGTATACCGATCGACCCGGCATAACATTCGGCCAGAAACGTCTTGCCCGTGCCGACCGGTCCGCAGATCAGGTAGCCCATCGGTGCAGCGTCGGAATGTCCCTGACTGATCAGCCGCGCATCCTGTCTCAGCCGGTGACAGGCAGCCTCGTGACCAACCACAAGATCAAGAGTGTGGCGGGGTTCGACAAATTCCAGAAACCCGCCGCACTGTCGTTCGATGGCATCTTTCTTGAGGCTTCGGAACTGCTGACTGGTGGTGCCTCCGCTGCGGGCCGCCTGAGCCAGCAGGTGTTCCAGACTAAGCAGACTCAGCCCGTTCGAATTGCTGACCAGCTGATTGGCCGTCAGTAAACCATCGCCCTCAGCCGCGGCCACATGCCGGGCTCGCGCGCTGACGAACCGCTGTCGGGCGTCGCGATCGGGCATCGGTACTTCGATGGTCGCCACATAGGGACTCTGTGTCAGCCGGTCATTTACCTCAGACAGGTTTTCGGCCACCATGCAGAAGGCCATATTGACGCGCCGGATATAGGGATTCCGGGCCCAGTCCAGAAAACGCACCACGCGGGCTGCGATGGTGCCGGATATCTGCACGGGCTCCCCCGGCGGCACCAGATACTGGCCGTAATCAAAGACCACGGCCAGGCGTTTCCGTTTCTGAGCGTCGTCTTCGACCAGATAGCGTTCGATCATCTGATCCAGCGTCAGCAGGATATCATCCGGCTTTCGGGACCAGTTGCGGAAGTGACCAAACAGTCCGGTCAGTTCCCGCATCATTTCCTGGTGCCGCTCTGTGTCTCTTCCCGCGAGTGCCTGCAGTCCCCGGCTCAGATTGTGCTGCAGCACGATGTCCCACCGGCCGAACAGGAATTCGCCAAGAAATTCAGTGAGCGACAGGAATTCCGTGTTGCCGCCGGACTCGCACGGTACCAGATCGTTGACGTTGCCATGCAGGATGAAGAAGCATGAGTTCCCCGAAAAATACAACTCGGCCAGTTCCCGAGCCCACGCGGGATACCAGCCGGGAAGATCAAGATTGACGGGCTGTGGTTCGGCTTCTGTCATACGAATTCCGAGTTTCACTAAAAGGCTGGGCGGTCAATTGGTTTCGGTCTGCCGCTGAGCGGGACCCAGATCCTTTGTTTCTTCGCCGACGTTGGCGGTCTGCGGCGTGATCAGTCCCATTTCCATTTCGAACTGTCGCAGGGCGTCGTCGGCGAGCGCATTTTCTGCGGCCGCTTCGCGTTCGATCTGTTCGATGCCTTCTTCCGACAGGTCCGCGGCGACACGCGCCTTGGCCCGATTCGTATCGATCTTGTCCTGCAGGATCGATTCAATCTGCCCAAGATCGGTGGTGACATCAAAGTTGAAGGTGCCGGCCAGTTCCGCCAGTTCTGCTTCGGCCCGGCTCATCTTGATTTCCGCGTCATACTTTTTGATCTTCGTCCTGATCTCCTCCACTTTCTTCGTCGCATTCTTGATCTTGGCGACGTTGTTGTCATAGGCCTTTTCGTGCATTTCCAGCTGCTCCACGTTCTCGGCCATCTCATTTCTGGCCTTCTGCAGTTCCAGCGCGAACCGGGCGGCGGTTTCCCGGTCACCGGCCTGCAGGTAGGCCTTGACCTTGCTCTGCAGCTGAGCGACGTGCCGCTTGTCTCCATCGACCTGCCTGGCGACCCGTTCCACCAGGGCTCGATACTGAGCCAGGCCTTCCTTGCCGGCTTTGATCTGCTCAACAGCCTGGTCGTATTCATACTGCATCTGAGCAATCGGGTCGGCCGTCCAGAAGAAATTCGCCAGCTTGTTCAGTTGAGCCTGAAACGCACGCCAGAGCTTTCCGATAATCATTAATCTGTTTCCTGATGCGGTAAGTTCAATCAGCCCGTCCCTGACGAGCACGCCATCAATGCCGACCCGGCTGCACAAGCTGCCGACCCGGCTGTACAACCTGCCGGACCGGTCTGCAGGACGCCGGCTGGTCCGTCGACGCCGAACGACAGGATCGGTCTGCCGGACCACTCAAATCGGCGCCGGCCGATACTGTACCCGCTCCGCCATCGGGGTTCCAATCCGAGAGCCGGAAGACACACATTCAGCCACGGCAACCGGGCCGGACGGCCGCGGACTTCGACACCGACGCGGATACCGACGCGGACTTCGGCGGGCCGGACGACGCCGGCCCGGACGGAACTGCATTGCCAGGTTCAACACGTCTGTGCCGAAAAAGTAGACTGGACCGGCCGTGTGATGCCCGGACCGATCTGCCCACGCGCTGATCGCGCATTAGGTTTGACCCGTCGTATATTGGCCCGTAGACTGGGTTTGAGACAGATTCCGAGGCGGATGACATGAGGTCCGCGATCGGAGGCTGCAGGGACAGACTTCTTTACTGTCCGGGAAAAAAACCGGCACGCGTCGTGCGTGCCGGCTGGTGAGGGAGCCGCGGAATCAGCATCGATTCGTTTCCGAGGCGTCTGCTCAGAAAAGCTTGCGGTGGCGCTGCGTGAGGAACCGGCAATGATTTACCGAGTGACGGAACTGAGACCACTGGCATTCTGCCTGCCTTTTTGTCTGATGCTTTTGCCGACAGTCTGTCAGGCTCAGCAGGGCGGTGAAGACCGAGTGTTGACCACGGCAGACGGCTGGCCGATTCACATCACCTACTACGAATCGAGCAAGGGGAAGGAATCCCCGGCGGTCATTCTTGTCCCGGGTGTCGAAGGTATCGAAGGCAGCATGACGCGCCGAGTCTGGGACGGAGTGGCCGGGGCGCTGCAGAAAAACGGCTTCGCCGTGGTCACGGCCGACCTCCGCAAGCATGGCGACAGCGTGCCTCCCGTGGACGAAAGTGAACGGTCGCGGCTGACGCGACTGCTGCCGGCGGATTACACCCTGATGGTCACGCAGGACATGACTGTCATCAAGGACTTCCTGGTGAACGAGCATCAGAAAGAAAAGCTGAACATCCGGAAGCTGGGAATAGCGGCTGCCGGTTCCAGTGGTCTGGTCGTCACGGCCTTTGCCGCCAACGACTGGCTTCGGAAACCCTGGCCGGACGCTCCGACACTGGCTCAGCGGACCCCTCGCGGTCAGGATGTCAGAGCCATCCTGATGTTGAGTCCGAAGTCCAGCGTGCGCGGCCTGAGTGCCGCAAGTCCGTTGCGGCTCCTTGCTGATCCCGCCAGGGAAATCGCCTTTCATATTTACTACAACCCGGAGGATCGGGCAGAAAAATCGTCGGCCGAGAAGCTGTTTCGGTTTCTGAAGCTGAAAGACGAAAACGATGCCCGCAGAATTATCGAAGGCCCTCCTGACAAAGCATTCTCGGCCGAAGGGCTGTTACAGGGCAAAGCGGCTCCTGTGATGGAAAAGAACATCACCGAATTCTTTGACACGTATGTCAAGGGACGGAATGATCCGTGGCAGACGCGTACGAGCAAACTGCAGTAGACGGTTACCGGGCCTTGCGGAATCTTCAAGGCTTCAGAGAATCGGAGCTCTCTGGTCGATTCAGGACACAGAACTCAAGGCTCGGACACCCCGATGGCACTGGTCACAATTTCTATACTTGAGGGACTGGAACGGGGGCACACGTTTCATGATCTCGAAACCCCGGTCACCATCGGCCGCGAAGAAGACAACGTCATTCAGCTGAATGACGAACGGGTCAGCCGGGTCCACGCCAAACTTCAGGAAGATCGCGGACAGGTGATTCTGACCGACCTGAACAGCACCAACGGCAGCCGCGTCAACGGACACCCGGTGCAGCTGCGAGTTCTGCAGCCAGGAGACCACCTGCAGATCGGCCGCTGCACGCTGCTGTACGGAAGTGACGCACAGATCGCGGACTATGCGCGAAGACTGGGGGTCGAGGTCTCTGCTTTGGCTCCGCTGAGTCACCCGGCAGAAAAAACACCGGGTACGAACCCGGATTCAGAAGTCGATCTGCAGGTGGCGGCAGACTTTCCCGCAGAAAACCTGCAGCTGCCCCTGTTCCCCGGCGGTGCTCCGGCACTGCCCGACCATCTGGAAACAGGCCAGCGTGCTCGTGTCAGCGACGTGCTGGGATATATTCATGAACGCTTGAAGGATGTGGCCTTCGAAGGCATAGAGCCCGAAGAACGTGATGGACAGGCGCTGATTGAAGTGCCGTGGGAACGCTGGCAGAACATGCTGCAGCTGCAACGGGACCTGGCCGGTTACCTGCGTCGTATCGCCAGCCCCGACTGACCGCGTCCCCGTTTCAGCAGAGACCGCAGCCCAGCGGCCGGTCGGCAGACAACAAACGCCGGACAACAAACGCCGGACAACGGGCAGCCGGCGAGATTGCAGCGATCGAGTCACACCGAATGAGTGCCGGTCATTCGTTTCACGTCTGCCGACAGCAGGGCGGACGGCCGCGCCGGACCGGCGTCGGTTCAGGAATCGCTCAGCTGATGCTGTGCACCGGCTTGGTGAAGATCATCCGTCCAGCGCTGCTCTGCAGCACGCTGCTGACGATACTGTCGACTTCGGCTCCGATGCGGGTGGCAGCTCCTTCGCAGACAACCATGGTCCCGTCATCCAGATAGCCGACCCCCTGTCCGGGTCCTTCGCCTTCCTTGATGATCTTGATTCGAAGCCGTTCGCCGGGAATAAACCGGGGTCGGAGCGCGTTGGCGACATCGTTGAGGTTGATGACGGGGATGCCCTGAACAGAGGCCACCTTATTCAGATTGAAGTCATTGGTGATCACGCCACCACGGAGCTGTTTGGCCAGTTCCACAATCTTGTGGTCGACGGCCATGGATCGGAAATCGCTGCGGTTCGTCTCCTGAACGCGGATCTCAGTATGCGGGCTCTGCTGCATTCTGGCCAGCACTTCCAGGCCGCGCCGTCCGCGGACGCGGCGGCTTTTGTCATTGCTGTCCGCGATATCCTGAATTTCGGCCAGGACAAAATCCGGCACGACCAGCTGAGATTCAAGAATTTGTGTCTCGACCACGTCGCCGATCCGACCGTCGATCAGCGAACTGCTGTCCACCACCAGCGGGCGTCCGCCCTTCAGATCCCGGGCGAATTCGACATAGGGAATGACAAAGCGGAAGTCATCCTTCGTCTGCAGCAGCAGCGAAATGCAGATATACGGAAACAGCAGCAGCGTCATCATCACCGCCAGCCCGGTGTAGGGCGGCTTCACAATCGGGGTCAGGGCCTGATTCATCAGAAAGGCCAGCAGCACGCCGACGAGGGTTCCGAAATAGATGGCCGAAATCACTTCGATCCGCTTTTTTCGGATCAGCAGGTCCAGAAAGGTGACCAGCTGCGTCAGGAGCAGCAGAACGAAGAAGGCAACCAGCTTATAATCGTTGATGATCCGGGGCAGCGTGGAGGCTTTGCCGTCCACTTCTTCCGGATTGATGTAGGCAAGAATGGCGCCCGCACAGACCAGCAGATAGGCCACGCGCAGAATAACAAGTAACATTTTACCCGAACCGGTGTTGCAGGGTGAGAAGGAAACCAGGAGCCAGGGTGGGTATTGTTGCAGATTCTGAAGTTCAGGCAACCACCTGGGTTCAGATTCCGGCGGCCTTCGGGCACCGGCAGACACCCGCAGAAACGCGGAAAATCTGCATTTTTCACCGCCGACGGGCGCATAAAAAAACGGTGGCAAGTCGGCCAGGAACCGGACTATACCACCGTTTCTGATTTCAACCAAACAGTTCCACTCTGCTAGCTGTTCTTTGGTGGAACCGCGTGGCTGGTTATCAACCCGTTCCGCGTGTTCCCCCGTGAGGATACCTCACGTTCCTCTTCCAGCCGGGGACGGAAGGTCCAGGGCCATCTGCTGTCCGGTGTTGAGGTCAACGACCGCTCTTCCCGGAGTCATGATCCGCACGATAACACAACTTCCGGTGAGCCGGGGGAGCGGGTGGACTCACGACTTTCCACCCACTCTCGCCGTCAGCTCAACACGAACACAGACCTGTTGCCACTGCCTTTCGCCGCCTTCTCACACTAGTTGCAGCCGCCACAGGCAGGTGCACAGCACGAAGGAGCACAGCAGCTCGGCTCGCAGCAAG
>JAVKCM010000256.1:0-12119 GCA_040222735.1 Fuerstiella sp.
GCCGTCGGTAGAACGGCACCATAGGCTTATGGACATTGACAACATCGACCAACATGCCTGCAGACACCTGGTCATATCGCACCGCGAGTACAAACGCTGTGGACTCAGCCACACGACACTTCGTCGCGGCATTTCGCAGGAAGCCAGAGGCCGATCCAATGTGCCAGGGATAAGTTTCGCACAGCTCGGGAGGGTAAAAGTCAGCACACTCAATTGGTCCCATGTGCAGCCGATTCACACGCATTGTCAGCACCGGTGTCTCTTCCCGGATGAACACGTAGTGATAGCCAATCGCATCGTGGCATTCATCGAAGCCATGTTCAGAGGACTTCTGGTTTGAGTCTCGAATCTCTGCTACGTATCCGAATTCCCGCTGATCTCTTTCGGTGCGAATGACTTTCCAGTCCTCGTCAGGATCTGAGGCGATGATTTCACTTCTGTGAGCGAGGCTCCGAAACCCGAGCGCTGTCAGGATTCTGGACGGATCGCCGTCCAGCGAATGCTCTACGGTAGAAGCGACATTCAGAGTAGCATTGCGATAACGGTAGATCACCCCCGGGCACTCCCGGCGCGCAACATCATGAGAACCGTCACACTGCGGGAAGCTGTTTGTCAGCCCGCAGCGGCAGATCCAGATCGGCCGCTGTGATAAGGAAACCTGAACTGGCGACGTCTCATTGAACACGACCGCTCGTGCCATGTTCCTTCTCCTGAGCGTCGAGGCATACAGCTTTCCAGACGGGGTGAGGATAGACCTGTCGAAAACAGTCGAATCCGAACAGGATTGATTCGCGGGCACTCGGATAGCGATCCTCACACTCGGCAACGACATTCGCGAGCATGTCCGAGTGACGTATGTCTTCCTCAGCATGCAGTTTGACAAAGGCGAGTTGATCTTCGGGATATTGATGGCGTGCCAGAATCGGCAATGCCTTCTCGGTGACGATCGTTGTGAATCTTTCAAAAAAGTACATGTAGCCCAGATGGCAGAGCGGATCGGCTCGTTCACCGAGATAACGGACGGTTGCCATCACCACCAGCGATGCCGGCGATGGCAGGCAGTGCATGGCGTGCTCCCGACTGCCGCCGAGTTTGACATAGTCATCCAGAGCGACGGTTCCGTGGCCCACTTCTTCAATCTGAACTGCCAGCATGGCTCTGATCAGAGGTTGCTCGTCAACGTAGCGGCCATGTCGACCCACCGCGGTGAACACGGATTCATTCACACATTGCTGGTATTTCCAGATGTTCAACATCAGTTGCTGCATCATCCGGAATACAAGTTGGCTGGACGTGGTTCTGCCGGAAAAAATCTTCCAGTAATCCTGCTGCTCAAGCTCGGCTGCAACCACGGCAAGCCGCTGGTCCATGGTCTCAACCAAAGTCAGGTCTTTCTCGGGAAACTGCGGTTTCCGGTCGCTACAGGTTGTGATGCTCACCAGTAAAATTCCTCAGTTCTCAGGTGATCTGCGGACAGACGACAGCGGCAACAAGGCGAATCCGAGTTTCACACGTCTTCGTGGCCACGCGGCTGCCTATCGGTGCAGGCGGAACTCGGTCGCCTTCCGCCCATGGAATCTGCAATTTTCCGGAACCCGCCAGAGTGGCCCCTGACTGGTCATGGGCCGGTTCGGAATCCGAACCAGCTGCCATGAAAGCCCGGATTCCTGTCCGTTCGAATCCGGGGCCGGGCGGCGATTCCGGGCGTGCAGTTGACTTCCGACCTGCTGGCGACTTCTTGCTGCCTGCCCCGAGGTCCGCTTGATGAATTTTTCTGCCCCGGATTCACCGAACAGCGACGCGAAGCTGGCGCTGCGTCTGCAGGCCGCTCAGTTCGGATCTTCGGCCGCATTGTCGGATCTGCTGGAATATGTCCGGACCCTGCTGGAACCGCTGGCCGCAGGCCAGCTGGGGTCGACGCTGCGGCCCAAGCAGTCTGTATCTGATCTGATTCAGGAAACACTGATTCAGATTGCTGTGGGATTTCCCGACTTTCAGGGAAAAACAGTGGGCGAGTTCCGCGTCTGGGTCGCCCGTGTTCTTGAGCATCGCGCGGTGGACATCGCCCGCCACTTCCGTTGCGACAAGCGGGATGTTTCCCGGGAGTCTGCGGATCCGCATTCCCGGATTGCCGTGGTCAGCGTTGACGCCGACAGTCCCGGCGAAACGGTGGCCGCCAACGAACAGATCAGCTGCCTGATCAGCTATCTGGGAAAGCTCACCACCGAAGAACAGACGCTGATCCGACTGCGATATCACGACGGTCTGAGTTTTGAAACGATTGCGGCACAGATGGGCATTCCCAGAGAAACAGTACGGCGAACATGGTACGGACTGCTGGAACGACTGGGGAACTGCCTGAAAGGATTCGAGTCGTGACGTCAGATGGGGTCGTGCCGGATGGTTTGATTGAACAGGCGGAACAGCTGGACCAGCAACTTCACCAGAATCCGTCCGGTGACCTCCACAGCAGCGACCTTCCCGAACATATCTGTTCCGCCATCAGACTGCTGAACCACGCCTTCGGCAGCAGCGCCGCGGAACTGGAAACGTCCCGGCCGCCAACGACCGATACCAGTGAATCTATGCCGAAGACCATTGGTCGGTTCGAAATCAGAGAGCTTGTCGGGACGGGTTTATTCGGCGTCGTTTACCGGGTCTGGGACCCGGTTCTGAAGCGCGACGTCGCCCTGAAGGTGCCGCGGATTCACACAACTCTTGTCGATGAATTGCTGAGACGCTTCCTGCGCGAAGCCGAGGCAGCAGCCCGGCTGCACCATCCCAGTCTGGTTCAAGTGTACGAAGCAGGTTTCGAAGGCTCAGTCGCCTTCATTTGCGCAGAGTTCTGCCATGGTCCGACGCTGGCCACATGGCTGCAGGAACAACCTGAACCGGTGCCGCCGCGTCTTGCGGCAGAAATGCTGCTGAGGGTGGCTGACGGTCTCGAGCACGCCCACCGGCACGGGATCCTGCACCGCGATCTGAAGCCGGGAAACATACTGCTGGATTATGCGCATCCGGCTCAGACAGCCACCTGCGACACAGGGCCTGCAGACGCTGATTCAGCATCCGGGCACAAGACCTGCCACCAGAAGTCTGGTGAAGCACGGCAATGCAATGACGACCGGCAGCCCATTCTGAGGGTCACGGACTTTGGCCTTGCCCGTTTCGTCGACAGCGATGAATCTACTCTGGAGGGGACGATTCTGGGCACGATCGGATATATGGCTCCGGAACAGACCGCGGCGGACGGCTCACGGATGTCCGCCGCCACCGATATCTACGCGCTGGGTGTCATTTTGTACGAACTGCTGACGAAGCAGCGTCCCATTGCCGCAGAAAGTCACCTGGAACACATTCGCAGAATTCATGAACAGGTACCGGTCGCACCCGAAAAACTCCGTCGCGACATTCCTCGTGACCTGTCTCAGATCTGCCTGAAGTGCCTGCGCAAGGAGCCAGCAAACCGGTATTTGACTGCTGCAGCACTTCGAGATGACTTGCAGCGATACCTTGACGGACAACCCACGGTTGCGCGGCCCGTCTCCACGGTGGAACGGCTGATGCGATGGGGGCGGCGGAGCCCCGCCGTCGCCGGGCTGCTTCTGACCAGTGCGTCCGCTCTGATGCTGCTGGTGGCTCAGACGCTCCACCATAATCAGCAACTCTCTGAATCCGTCCGTCGGCTGTCGGCTCTTGGTCGGGAGGCCCGCAACGCCTCACTGCACGCCTCGTTTGAACGAAAAAAGGCGGAGGCCAGCGAACGGCAGGCGCTGGCTCTGGCGTACGCGTCAAACCTGCGTCTGGCGGCGGAAAGTTTCCGTGCGGACAATGTAACTGAAGCCAGACGCTGCCTCGAACAGTGCCTTCCTGCCAACGGCCGGATCGATCTGCGCGGCTTTGAATGGTACCTGCTGCACGATCGACTGCAGTCAGGTCAGTCCAGCTGGCAGGCTCATCAGGAAGCCGTGTACTCCTGCTCGCTAAGGCCGGATGGAAGATTCCTTGCCGTCGGCAGTGCCGACCATACGGTGCGTCTATGGGACCTGCGGTCGCGAATCAGCCGGCGGGTTCTGTCGGGACACCGGGACGAGGTAAATAAGGTACGATACAGCGCTGATGCTTCATTGATCGCCACCGCCAGTGATGACGGTACGGCCCGGATATACGATGCCGAAACCGGCGCGTTGGTGGGACGTGTCGAGACACATGCGGCGCCGGTTCACGGTCTGGACTTCATCGGCGGCAACCACCATGTCGTCACCGGGGGCTATGACGGCCTGCTGTGTGTGTCGTCTTCTGCCGGCGAGCGTCTGGCCGCAATTGACCTGAAGCACCCGATTGAAGATCTGGATGTTTCTCCGGATGGCCGCTTCGTCGCCGTGGCGACGGGCAAACGCGTGTCGCTCAGATCGCTTCCCGACCTTGCTCCACACCCGTTTCCCGCCGCAGAGTTTTCGAGAAATGCGACCAACGTGCGATTCTCTGCCGACGGTCGGTTTCTGGCGGGGACGATGCGGGGACCGCACATCCACATCTGGGACTTCGTCAACCAGCACCGAGTCGCCGTACTGCGGGGACACAAAAGTATCGTCCACGGGATTGAATTTCGCCAGAACCGTCCTCAGCTGGTCAGCACCGGGCGGGACGGAACGGCACGGTTGTGGGACCTGACAACGGCAATCTCAGGGAAAGTGTATTCAGGCGAGCCAATGGGCAGCGGTTCTTTGCTGTCGCTGTCCAGCCATGATCTTGTTCTGGTTGCCCGGATCCAAAGTCATCTTGACGTCTGGAACGGGACACGAGCTGAACTGATCCAGCGTGTCCGCATCGCTGCACCGAAGTCAGAGACCGTCGACGATTGCGTGCAGATGGCAGCGACAGGCGATCAGAATCTGCTGTTCGTACGCAGCGGACTAAGAGGTCGACTGCAGTCGTTTCAGGTCACCGCGGACGGTCTGTCACCGCTGCAGCCGCCTGAACTTTCTGTCGGACACACGCACAGCGACGGCCTTCTATGCCCGGCGGCAGGTGGTCGTGCCATGGACATTCGCGACGACGGTTTCTATCTGTGGCAGGTAGACCGTTCGTGGCGCCGCGTAGAAGCGTTTGTCGATGTCAGCAATCTGGTCGCCTGCGATTATAACGCTGTCGCGGGACTGATTGCCGCAGTCCGTACGGACGGTACGGTGAACCTCTGGAGCTCTGAAACCGGAACACTTCTTCGTCAGATCACTCATCTCGGGCATGGTCGAAGCCTTTGTTTCCTCGAACATGGAAATGCGCTGGCGATTGCTGATGCGATGGGAACGATCCATGTCATCAACGCCGAATCCGGTCGCGTGATGGCCTCGCTGCGAATGGCTGACGTGGACGGAAGAATACATGCCGTGACATCGCTGCAATGTTCACCGGGTGGAACACTGCTCGCCGCTGCCGTTCATGGCGGTGTCTGTGTGGTGTCGTCGAAATCCTGGCAGCCGGTTCATTCAATGGCGGTTTCTGAAGACGTTTCACAGGTCAGCTGGCAGGATGAAGATCACCTTCTTGCCGTCGGAGAGGGCGGATTGGTCAGCTGGAAACTTCCCGAACAACCGTCGACGCGCAAGGTGTTGAACACGGACAACCGCCTGTGGTCCGTGCAGCTGATGTCCGACACGAACCAGCTGATCGCCACCGATGGCGCAGGCCGAATCCATCTGGCCGCACTGGACAGACACGCCGACACAAATCCCCGCGTGCTCGGGACGGGATGTCGCCAGCTGACCGGCGCCCGCCTCAGCGATGACCTGTCCGTCCTCGCCGCAGCCGATCATTCGGGCACGATGGATGGCACACTGCATCGGCAGTCGGATCCCCTGTTGTTTGTGGCGTTCTCTCGCGATGGATGCACGCTCACGGCGGGTCCGGTGGCCGGCAAGAATGAGCAGACGACGCGTTTCTGGACGATCAAACAACGCGGCAATCCGCTGACCGGCGAAGCAGCCCGCCCGGTGCAGGACTGAACCTGCCGGGCACAGCTGCGAGGTTCGCCGGGCACTGCGCGTGGCCGGCTTCAGGCTGCACGATCCCCCGTCCTGCCTTCGTGTGACCATGTTGCCTCGAAGTGGATTATGTTCCACATAAAGCAACACGGTGAAGTAGTGATGATCGTCCAGCACTCGAAACGCCTTAAACCGTCGTCGCCCGACCCGACCACTGCTGTTACAGTGACGATGATAACGGCGAACGTGAGACGTCATGAGCCATTGCATGCGTGCGGCTCAAAACACCTTCTTTTTCCCGTTGAGACTTCCGAGCCAATCCCGACGACATACACGCTCGTCGCTGTTCAGCGGCCTGCGGAGGGAATCAATTGGCGGTTGACGCTGTTGGTTGATAAATTAAGACGGCTGTGAAAAGATGAAGCCTTAGAGGCTGTTCGGAATCCGTAGCGAAGCTCGCCGGGGGCTTGTTGATTAAATGCAAATTGTCCCTCGCATCGGGTTACGTAATCGCATTAAATCAACAAGCCCCTGACGACTTCGGCTGCCACCGGATTTCCGACCAGGCTGCTGGTGACGATTGAGTTTTGACAGACAGGTCGACTCGTTTTTTTTGTCTGCTCGTACCGTTGGTACCGCGGCTGATTGTCAGCGCTGATGAAAGCTGTTGTGCCTGTCGCTCGACCGTGATATCCCGCCCCGTTTGTTCCACCTTCCTTAGCAATCCCCTGACATGCGATTATTACTTCTTCTGATGTCTGCACTACTGCCGACGGTGGCAGTGGCGGCTGAACCGGTGGACTTCAATCGTGATGTCCGTCCCATTCTTTCGGACGCCTGTTTTGCCTGTCACGGGCCAGACTCCGGCCAGCGTCAGGCTGACCTGCGACTCGATCAGCGGGAAGGTCTGTTTCGGTCGCTGGACGGCGTAACGGTGGTGGACCCGAAGTCGGTCGAGAACAGCGAGTTGCTGTCCCGGGTTCTTTCTGATGATCCGGACATCATGATGCCGCCGCCGGATGCCGGGCGGACGTTGAGTGAAGCGGAGAAGAGCATCCTGCGACGCTGGATTGAAGAAGGCGCGGGATGGAAAGGGCACTGGGCCTATCTTCCGCCACAGCCGCCAGCGGTGCCCGACGTGGCTGTCAGCGACACGGCCAACCAGATTGATCGGTTTCTGCAGCGGTCCCTGAATGCCAGAAATCTGCCGGCAGCGGAACAGGCTGATCCGGCAACGCTGGTGCGACGGCTTTCACTGGACCTGACCGGACTGCCTCCGTCTCCGGCTCGCGTGCGGCAATTTTCTTCCGATCCGTCGCCCGAGCAATGGGAGCTGTTGATCAGTGAGCTGCTGGCGTCGCACGAATACGCTGAACGCATGACTGCATTCTGGCTTGATCAGGTTCGCTACGCAGATACGAACGGTATTCACGGCGACAATCATCGTGACGTCTGGATGTACCGCGACTGGGTCATTGATGCGTTCCACCGCAACATGCCCTTCGATCAGTTTACGGTGGAACAGCTGGCCGGTGATCTGCTGCCTGATGCGACGGACGAACAGAAGATTGCGTCCGGTTATAACCGACTGTTGATGACGACTCGTGAAGGTGGAGCTCAGGCAAAGGAATATCTGGCCAAGTACTCGGCAGACCGCGTACGCAATGCCTCCACAGTCTGGCTGGGCGCCACGATGGGCTGCTGTGAATGCCATGACCACAAGTTTGATCCGTATTCCATTCGGGATTTCTATCAGTTTGCGGCGTTCTTTGCCGACGTGAAGGATGTTCCGGTTGGCGTTCAGCCGGAGGTGAAAATGCCGTCGCGTGCTCAGAAGGAACAGCAGAAGACGCTGGATGCCAGACGGGCTTCGCTGCAGCAGACGCTGGACACACAGACGGCCGAACTGGATTCTGCTCTTCAGCAGTGGGCCGCAGAACTTCAGACGAAGCTGGCAAAGACTCCTCGCGTGTGGAACCCGGTGGATGTCATCGACATGAAGTCGTCGGGCGGACAGACGCTGACACGACTGGATGACAGCAGCATTCTGGCCGGAGGCGAGCATCCGAAACATGATACTTACACTGTTGTTCTGCAGCCGGCCGCAGGAATGTTGTCGGGGCTGCGTCTGGAAACGCTGCGGCACGATTCCTTCGTGAAGAAATCACTGGCACGCGGGAACGGAAACTTCGTGTTGTCGGGCATTTCCCTGACTCAGGTGCGGGGCGCCGACGGGGCTGAACATGCACTGGATGTCCGCGACGCCCTTGCCAGTTACGAACAGAAAGACTGGCCGGTCAGCAACGTGCTGGATGGAAAGACGCAGACCGGCTGGGCGGTGGACGGACATCAGTCTGCGGACCGCGATCCCGTCGCCGTGTTCCGTCTGGCAGAACCCATCCAGCTGGCCGACGGAGATCGCCTGATCGTCACGCTGCAACACAAGGCGGTGGACTTTCACAACATCGGCAGGTTTCGCATCAGCGTGGCCCGTGTCAGCGAGCCGGGGCTACAGGACAATACGCTGGGAATCCCGGCCCGGCTGGTCGACACCGTCAAGGCATGGCCGGACGTGGACGACGGTGGGCGAACGGAACTGGCAAAGCATTTTCGCGCCGTGACGCCGTTGCTGGACGAGACGAGGACACAGCTGGCACAAACAGAAAAGGCGATTCAGGATCTGCAGAAACAGATTCCGGAAACACTGATCACGCTGACACAGGCACCACGGGAGATCCGGGTTCTGGCACGCGGCAACTGGATGGACGACAGCGGCGACGTGGTGGATCCGTCCGTCCCACATTTTCTGCCTCCGCTGTCGGCGAATGGACGGGCGTCGCGGCTGGATCTGGCCGAGTGGTTCGTGGACGACAACAATCCGCTGGTGGCGCGTGTGTTTGTGAATCGGCTGTGGAAGCTGTTCTTCGGCAAGGGAATTGTTAAATCGACCGACGACTTTGGTTCTCAGGGAAGCTGGCCCACTCATCCCGATCTGCTCGACTGGCTGGCGCTGGAATTTCGTAACAGCGGCTGGGACGTGCAGCACGTGATTCGTCTGATCGTGCTGTCGGATGCCTACCGTCGATCGTCGGTGGCGACACCAGAAATGAAGGAAGCAGATCCGTTCAATGACTGGCTGGCCCGTCAGTCACGTTTTCGGCTGGATGCGGAATTCATCAGAGACGGAGCGCTGGCTGTGTCGGGGCTGCTGGTCGACCGTGTGGGCGGCCCCAGCGTGAAACCGTATCAGCCGGCCGGCTACTGGGCTCATCTGAACTTTCCAAAGCGTGCGTGGCAGGCAGATCAGGGAGAAAATCAGCACCGCCGCGGACTGTACACGTACTGGTGCCGAACCTTTCTGCATCCGGCCATGCGATCGTTCGACGCCCCCACGCGGGAAGAGTGTACCGTCGAACGTCCGCGCAGCAATAACAGCCTGCAGGCGCTGGTGCTGCTGAACGACCCGAGTTACGTGGAAGCCGCCCGTGGCCTGGCGACGCGTGCTCTGGAAGAAGGCGGCGGAACAACCAACGACAGAATTCGATTCATTTTTGACTTGTGTCTGGCGCGGCCACCACGCGCAGAAGAAGTTGAGGTTCTGACCGATCTGCTGGACGAACAGCTGAAACAGTTTGTCGAAGCACCGGCCGAGGTTGACAAATTTCTGCAGGTCGGACAGGTGACACCGAAGGAATCACTGGACAAGCCGACGCTGGCCGCCTGGACGGCCGTGGCCCGCGTGGTGTTGAATCTGCATGAGACGATTACTCGCAGCTGACGATGAACCAGTCGGTGGTGCAGGAATTCGGAAGCCGACACGGCACGAGTGGCTGCAGCCGACGGGTATCTGAATCACCGGCACTGAAACGATACAATTGCTGACCAGGAGAGAAACCATGAAGCAGTCTGACCTGAATTATGTGGTGGCGGCTGCCAGACGCCGCACATTTCTGCGACAGTCATCGGCGGGTATCGGTGTCGGAGTGCTGGCGTCGCTGTTCGGGCAGGCGACGACGTCCGCGGCCGACACATCCGACCGCTGGCAGGGCGTTGTCCAGCCGCTGCATTTCGCTCCTCGAGCAAAACGCGTCATTCATCTGTGCATGGCCGGCGGCCCTTCTCATCTGGAGACCCTTGATTACAAACCCAAACTGGCCGAAATGGACGGAAAGTCGATTCCAGAATCCTTTACCAAAGGCAAGCCGATCGCTCAGCTGCAGGGACGCAGCGATCTGAAGTGTCTGGGGCCACAGCATCCGTTCCGCAGGTTTGGTGAATCCGGACAGCAGATATGTGCCCTGTTTGAACACACCGGGGCGGTGGCGGATGAACTGTGCATCATCAATTCGCTGCAGACTGAGGCGATCAACCACGATCCGGCGCACACGTTCATGAACACCGGCAGCGCCGTGCCCGGACGTCCGTCGATGGGCTCGTGGATCAACTACGGGCTGGGCTGTGAAACCGACGACCTGCCGGGCTACGTTGTTCTGACATCACTGGGAAAATTCGGCCAGGCACAGCCGATTGCCGCCCGGCAGTGGCACAGCGGTTTTCTGCCCAGCAGCTTTCAGGGGGTAGAATTTCGCTCGACCGGGGACGCCGTCCTGTATGTGAACAATCCTCCGGGAATCAGTCGCGGGCAGCAGCAGCAGGTGGTGGAATCGATTAATCGACTGAATCGACTGCAGGCGGATCTGACGCAGGATCCGGAAATCGCGACCCGCATCGGCAGCTATGAAACGGCGTTTCAGATGCAGTCCAGTGTCCCGGAGCTGATGAACATGGCTCAGGAACCGCAACATGTACTGGACATGTACGGTACGCGGGGAGCTGACGGATCATTCGCCGCCAATTGTCTGCTGGCCCGCCGACTGGTGGAACGCGGCGTCCGGTTTGTGCAGCTGTATCACCGCGCCTGGGACCATCATGGTGGTGTGAAAAAGGCCATTGAGGGCACGGTGGGCGAAGTCGATCAGGGCGCCGCCGCCCTGATTAAAGACCTGAAGCAGCGCGATATGCTGAAAGACACGCTGGTGATCTGGGGAGGAGAATTCGGCCGTACTCCGATGGCGCAGGGCAACGGTCGGGATCATCATATTCGAGGATTCAGCTGCTGGATGGCGGGAGGTGGAATCAAGGGCGGCATCACTCATGGAGCCACGGACGAGCTGGGTTATGAGGCGGTTGAAGACGTGTTTCACGTCAACGACTTTCACGCCACGCTGCTGCACCTGCTGGGAATCGATCACACTCGTCTGACGTTCAAATTCCAGGGCCGCAATTACCGCCTGACTGATGTCGCCGGACACGTCGTGGAAAAGATTCTTGCGTAAGATTGTGTATCAGTCCGGAACTCAGCGTTGCAACTATCGGAGCTGCAATTGGGCTCTGATTGTCTGCTCCGGAACCAGGCCAGGTCTGGGAACACGGAAGAAGCGGCGCTGGCGGTAATGGGCGGTTTCCAGGTGCACGCACATCTCAGAGCATGTCGATCCATTCGCGAAACTGAGGCCCGGTAAACATCGCCTCCGGAGATGTGGTGACGGCATCTTCAGCAGCAGTCCAGCGTCGAGAATCCCCTGCAGCATACTGAAACAGATCTGGTTGCTCGTAATTCTGAACACCGCCCGAACGGGAAGATCTGCTCTGACCTGTGTCCGCACCAGCAGATTGAGCGGCGGACACCGGCGATTCACTGTGCTGCAGCCCCAGAATTTCGACATTCGTGCGAATTTGCCCGGGGCCGAGGGAGCTGTCGCCCTTTGACAGGTCGATCTGCTGGTCGGTCCCGGACAACATGACCAGATGTATCAGAAACGTATCATTGGCGTCAAAATCCCGGTCGTCGTCAACATCTGCCAGCAGTAGTGAATCAACCACACTGCGAATCTGCTCGGCCGTCCACTCGCTGCTGCCTTTTGACTGGTCGATCTGTTGGTTTGTTCCGGACAGTTTGACCAGATGAATCAAGAATGAATCGTTGGCGTCAAAATCCTGGTCGCCATCCACGTCACCGATCGCACCGGTCGTGACCACGTCACTCACGGTCACCTGAATGGTTTCAGAATCATCCCGAGCGGGCGTTCCATCGTCGGTCACACGCACGGTGATCGTGTAGGTTCCCGGTCCCTG
>JAVKCM010000257.1:0-31520 GCA_040222735.1 Fuerstiella sp.
ACGGCTGGAAGCCCCAGCTACGAGGAGCAGTCATCACGGGTGACAGAATCCGGGGCCCGGCCGCTTACGCGTCGCGGCTCACGTGGCGAAAATACTTGGTGTTCTAAGTAAATTCGCGACGAAAATGTGGGGCTCACGACACGGGTGCGCGGCCGGGGTCCTGCGGGCCGCCCAGCAGGTCAATTACGGCCGTGTTATTTCGACTTCTGTTCTTTCAGTGATGCCAGATAATCAGCGATGATTTCTTCCGGAGCATCGTTGAACGCCTGCACGCAGCCCTGACAGCAGACGTACCACGTCTTTCCCTTATAGGTCACTGGAATGGTGCCCAGTCCGCCGGTGACGATGCACTTGCGCTGATTGCCTCCGGCCACTGCCAGTCTTTCGCCGTCCCGCGTATAACCGATTCCGACGACGCGTCGGAAGCTGCCGGTGGGTGTCAACTGTTTTTCGAACAACAGAGTTGCTCGAATATTCGTCAGCTGCTGCAGTGTGCATCGCCAGGAGACACCGTCGGCATCCGGCTCGGACACCAGTTCGACCCGTCCCGGCCAGTCTTCGGGAAGCCGACCGCGGTAGGTTCGCACTCCGCCTTCGAATTTTTCGTGCAGCACCAGTCCCCTGCGTTCGGCATCCAGGAGCAGTTTCAGTTCTTCGAACTGCTGGCTTTTTTCTGCGGTCAGCAGAATAGCGGCCGCACCATTCCGGAATGTCCACTGACACTCGACCTTCTCCGTCCATGCGCCGTTGCGTGAGCCTCGCTGCGGCTGCGCCACTCCTCGCCACGCACCGATGATGGAATTGAACGGTTTCAGGGCGTCTGCCTGCTGAGTCACCTGTTTTCCGGTTGTTGCTTCGTCTGAGATCGGCAGGCCAGCGCCCGCTGAAATCAGAATCAGCCCGACGGGCAGAATCCCCCAGGCACGAAGGCAGCGATTCATGTGGACACTTTCTGTGATGAGAACCGGCAGAAGTGACCACCGGTCGTTCAGGGGCGGAACTTGAGTGATTCCGGCGGAATTCGGGCACGGCATAATCAGAATGATCGGAACAACCGGCCCTCCGAGAGTAATCTGCCGATCGGCATTTTGGAATCGACCATGACAACGATCATAACCAACCGATATGGACAGTGAAACATTGGTCCTGGTCGTCGCGTCCATCCTTCCCCGACCGGAAGCGGACGGTCGCTGACGATCGGCCACGGAATGGAATCACTGCCGATCGGAATGTCGGTTCATGTTCTCCAGGGAGGGGATTATGTTGGCTGTCAGTATCACGAAGACCAGCCTGCGCAGGATCAGAATGGCGGTAGCGCTGGGCATGGCCCCGCTGCTGGTATCGGGATGTGTCTCAACCTCCAGTATTCCCGTCACCACAACCGCCAGTCCCGGCATTCCACCCGGTGTCGTGTACAGCGATCCCGGCTGCACCGTTGACAGCTCTGTCACCGGTGGCTGTACCACAGACGGCTGCACTCCCGGGTATCCGCCAGTGGAAGGGTATGCTCTCGGCATGCCGGCGGAAGGCTGTGCAGAGGAATGTGGTGCGGAGGGCTGTTGCGTGCAGGCCGTCATGCCCTGCGGATTCAACGTCTGCGAGGTGCCGCGGGAACTCAGGAAGACGGCGCTGCCCGAATATCGTGTGGAACCGCCGGACGTGCTGCTGATTGAAGCCGTGAACAATCTTCGCCCCGCGGATGCTCCGATCCTGTCCGGTGAACCTCTGATTATTCAGGTCGACCGGACGATTCCGGTGGATCCCACAGCAGGTAAAGTGACTCAGCAGTTCAAGAATATTGACCGAACCTATGTCATCGGAACTGACGGTTACGTGAACCTCGGTCCGGAATACGGAAAGGTGTTGTGTGCCAATCAGCCGCTGGCAGAAATCCAGCGACGCGTGGATACACATCTGCGGCGGATTCTGACCAGCCCTCAGGTCCTGGTGACACTGCCGAATCCCACGACGAAGCAGATGGTGGCCGGTCCGCATCTGGTTCGGCCGGACGGCACCGTCGGACTGGGAATTTACGGTGGTGTGTTTGTGGCCGGGATGACGCTGACGGAAGCGAAGTGTGCCATTGAACAGCACCTGAGCCAGCACATGCATGCTCCGGAAGTTGCCGTGGATGTACTGTCCTACAACAGCAAAGTTTATTATGTGATCGCGGACGGCGGTGGTGCCGGCGAACGCGTTCACCGGCTGCCGTCGACGGGAAATGAGACCGTACTGGACGCGGTTGCTCAGGTGAATGGTCTGCCAAGTGTGGCCTGCAAGAGCCAGATCTGGATTGCTCGCCCGTCTCCGGACAACTGCGGTCCCGACCAGCTGCTGCACGTGGACTGGGACGCGATTGCTCAGGGAGCTCAGACTGCAACCAACTATCAGATCCTGCCGGGCGACCGGTTGTACGTGAAGGCAGACCGTTTCGTCAGGTTTGATACTCAGCTGGGCAAAATCACCGCTCCGCTGGAACGACTGCTGGGATTCACGATTCTGGGCAATGGAACCGTCAGAACCCTGCAGCAGGGGTCCGGAGCATTCAGCAACGGCGGCGGATTCTGATCTGATTCGATGTTGTCGTGAGCCCGGTTATCTTCAGTCGAAGGATGTCAGAATGTCAAAACCCGCAGTCACTATGCTGACGCTGCTGCTGACCGCAGCGGTCTGGCAGCTGTCCGCCACTCCGGTGATGGCACAACTCGGCGGCAATCGCATTCAGCGGCCGCTGGATCGCCCGACCGTCAGTCCCTATCTGAATCTGTTTCGCCGAGGCAATTCGGGCAGCCCGATTCTGAATTATTACGGACTGGTGCGTCCACAGCAGGAATTTTATCAGCAGCACCAGGACCTGGAGCAGGGGCGGTACAACTTTCAGCAGCCGCAGAATCAGTCACTGTCGACGGTCAACGGCCAGCGAATACCGGGCGGATACACCATGGGAATCACGGGGCACGGTGTTTCGTTCATGACGCACGGCTCACGTTCCGGCGAACAGAACAGTGCCGGCTTCGGTACGGGTAACCGGGGCAATCCGGCGCTGCCGGGGGCAGCGGACAGCAGTCTGCCATCCGGTCAGGGCTACGGTAATTCGTTCGGTACGGGCAGCTACAGCGGGCACAGCGCCGGGTTTGGGTATGGCAGTTACGGTCAGCGCAGTCAGTTCTGATGCAGCAGGCGCAGGCGGAGCCTCGCGTGGGACGAAACCGGCGTGAGGCGTGCCTGTCCGGAGTCTTCGCCGACGCGTCCAACTGAATCGGCAGGTCGCCACGCAGGACAACAACATTCAACTTACGGTCCATCAGGGATGATAATCATGGTCACCGCTCGAACATTCCTTCTACGGCTTCGCCGGATCATTGCATCCGGAGCTCTCTCGCTGTGGACGGCTCAGGTTGTGCTCGGAGGCTGTTGTGATCTGCCGCGCGCCTATCGGTCACCGGCGTGCGACCCGGCATGGGGCTACCATCAGACATGCTGGCGTCAGTTTCCACCGCTGGAGCCATGTTCCGGGTGGGGCGACTACTGCCCGGCCTGTCAGCCGGACGGCGTCTGTCCTGAGACATGGCAGCAGAATTCTGCCGTGGGCCAGGTGCTTCCGCCAATTCAGAACCACGCCGTGCCCGGCAATCCATTGCCGCCGTCCGGAGCTCCGATGCCGGCCTACCCGCCCGGACAGCCATTCATCGTGCCTGGACCGCCGCAGTACGGATCGGTGCCCGGAGGCATGACGATTCCTCCACAGCATTATGGCCAGCCGCCGGGGGCGCCGATGCCGACGCCGGGAGCGCCACACGGATTTCCTCAGAACGTCCCCCCCAACCAGACTCCGGTGAACCCGCGGCCGGTAAACCCGACTCCCGTACACCCGAGGCCCGTGGATCCAGGGCCCTCTGGCCAGACTCCCCGGAACCCGATGCCTGCCAATCCGGCTCCGTTTAACCCGGTGGCTCCGCAGCCGATGGACGAAGGCCGCCTGCCGCAGCCGATGCCACTGCCGGACCAGTCCGGGTACCGACCTCAGAACAACATGCGGCCGGCGTCGTTCCAGGGAAATCAGCTTCCCGTGCACCCGGCTTCGGCTGTCCAGGCGACCGGGGCACCCGTGCCGCAGGGCTATGCACCGACAGCTGTGCCGTGGACCGGGGTAGAAGTGCCGACTGCAAAACCCTCACTGTCAGACAAAATCAGCAATGGTGCTCTGAAGTTTCGCAGCATCTTCCGAAGTTCGTCGGACGACGTCACCTTCTGTCCGCCCGTACAGCCGCAGCCGGTTCAGCCGGAACCGAAGCCCTCGCTCTGGTCGCGTCTGACGTCCTGGTAGGCGACAGCACGGCGAAGATGGTCGGACGTTTGTGACTGTTCAGCGTCCGTACAGCCGCACGTCATCAAAGTCGTTGCGATCATCGAACGAACCGATGCCGATGCGGCCTTTGCCGAACGTCCGGTCCACGACACTCATATACGGCGTCTGCATGTCGTCGAAATAGATCTCAATTTTGCCACTGCCGGTGTCTCGGACAACTTTGACGTCGTGCCAGGCATCATCCCACGGCGTGGTATTGGTGTTTTCTGTCAGCGCCTTGCGGGGAGCACCGTTCACGATCATGATCTGGCCGGAATGAGGGTCCGGTCGCTGACCGCAGTGAACGTAATAGAAATGCGTCGGGTCCTGATAGTTGAAAAAAATGCAGCAGTCTCGATGGTTGCCGGTGTCCAGAGTGCTTTTCACACGCAGCGTCAGCACGAAATCCGCCACTTCAACTTCCCTGATCAGCGCGATGTTGTGCGGACTTCGGACTTCCGGCTGGTAATTGCTGACACGCTTGTTCAGGCCGAAGACCGTTCCCGTTCCGTCGCGGTGCAGATCCCAGGCCGTCGGGTCCGTGGTTTCCCACCGCGCTGAACCGTTCTCGAAGTCTTCCTCAAACACCAGCGGCAGATCCGTTGTGACGGAAGTCGGGCCGTCGTTCGCGCTGAGGGGAAGACAGAAACAAAGACAGAGGCAGCTGGTGGCCATGGAGATCACAGTCTGAGTCACAGGGCGTTCCTTGAGTCGCATGGGGGGCCGTCTGAAGGCGGCAGTCAGGCACTGCCGGCAAAACATCAGCAGGCGGACTGCTGAGGCAGTCGAAGCGTACCGTAGTGCGGCGGACAGAGCAAACGCGGGGGCGGTGCCTGATTGAGCCGGGGAAGTGGCCTTGATTTTTGATCACCTCGGAACAGACGGGCGGTGACAGGCGCGGCGGCAGGCCAGTCAAAATGTCAGAGCGTTCCGGCAGCACGCTTTGACATTTCGATCGAAGGTTGCCGGCCTTCAGTGACTGGGGTTAGAAGTCCCCGACAGGACGATCATCGGCGCGGATCCCGAGCAGCTGGTACACACCCATCTGGGCAAAGTGATTACCGTTCAGGGCAGTGTTCGTGTGTCCGTTGTTGGCCCAGCCAGGCCCGACAACGTTACGAGAGTCAATGTTCTCGCAGATGAACCTGACAGCACCATCACACATCAGAAACTGGCCGCATGAAAAGAAAGGCACCGCCCGCAGTCAGGCGATTATGAGATTTTTCTGGCGTCCGGATTGAAGGGATATTTGTGGGACGCTTTTCGAATTTTGATGTTAGGAAAATGGTTTCTGAAGTTACATTATAAACTCGCGGATATCCGGCTTTTTCCGCAAATCCAACAAAGTTGTGACAGGAGCTTCAAGCGGTAGTCGGCTTGCCGGATGGCGGCACGGAGTGCTGCTCAGGAACTTGATGACACGATCACGATCCGAGTGCTGCCGGGTGCCGTCCGTACCGGTGTGGTGAACGCGGTGATTGCTTCCGGCACGACAGCGGGTGCCGTGTTCCGGGAATTGCTCGAAGGCGGACGAGTGTCGCGCCCCGATGCAGTGGCTCAGTTCATTGTTGGTGTTCTGGTGGATGCTTCCAATGAACTGCTTCAAACCGTTGACGCATGGGACTACCACAACTTAGATCATCAAGCATTGCTCCGAGCGCCGTACACGTCCTGACCGGAACGGCGCTCGAATCCTGACGACGGACTTGGAAGTCCGTCGTACAACAGGCGTTTTCACTAAGGAGCAAACGGAAAATTACTGTCGCGTCGAAACGTGGCGTAAGCTTCCAGCTTGCGTTTTTCTGCATCGCAAGCTGGAAGCTTACATCACTTATTTTCCGCTCGAATCCTGACGACGGACTTGGAAGTCCGTCGTACAACAGGCGTTTTCACTAAGGAGCAAACGGAAAATTACTGGCGTGTGGAAACGTGGCGTAAGCTTCCAGCTTGCGTTTTTCTGCATCGCAAGCTGGAAGCTTACATCAACTGTTTTCCGCTCGGTCCTAAAGCGTTCAGGTGGGATGCTCGGGTTGAGTGCGCATGGGGATTATGGTGCTGATTGCTAAGGGGTGATTTTCTGCACATCCCTGGTGCATTTGTGGTTACCCACCTCTGGCGACTTCCGATTGTGCCGATTTCCCCGGTTATCTGCTTGCCTATGCCTCTCAGGCTCTGTAGATTCTCTCCGGAGCCGCCTCGTCAGCTTTTCAGCGTCGGGCTGATGGTTGTCAGGGCTTGCGGCTGCCTCCTGCGGCGGCGGGCAAGGCGGCAGCAGATATCGGTAGAACGCGGCCTTTGCCGCGTTTTGGGTTCCCGGCGTCGTGAAGCGGTCCGGATGCGGTTTCGTCAGATTCAGTCAGATGCAATCAGGCGTGGGTGAACGTTGATCGTGTCAGACCTGTTTTCTTGTTGTTGTCGTCCGAATCCGGTGCGCCGTCGGGCCATTTCATACAGTGAGCAGTACCGAAGTCGTCTGTCCGGGATTGTTTCGGATGTCGGTCGGTCGATCAAAAGGACCCGTGGCATAATGTTGAGCTCAAACTGGCTGATGTCTTTGCGTTCTTTTCTGAATCAGCGCAACACGCGTCCCCGAGGGGTCAGCCGTCGTCGTGCCGTTATTGAACGGCTGGAAGATCGTGCCCTGCTGGCTTCGCAGGTGATCAGTGCGACACCACTGACGCAGGCGGTGGTTCCTGGGAACACGGTCAGCATTGAAGTAGACTACTCAACGCTGGACGACAGTGGCACCCCGGCAAATCTGCAGGCGACGACGTTGGGGCTGAGGCTGCACTATAATTCCAGCGTGCTCACTTACGACAACCTGACTAACGTGTTTTCGACCGGACTGACGGCCACTCAGGACCTGCCTGATTCCTCGGATTTCGATGCTGATCCCGCCACGGACCGTTACATCAATGTGGCGTGGGCTAATCTGGTCGGCAACTGGCCCGGTACGGCCAGCACCCAGCCGTTGGAGCTGTACTCAGCAAATTTCACAACCGCCGGAAGCTTCACTGGATCGACAACGTTGAACTTCACACGCGTGTCGGCACCGGTCGGATTCCCCGACTTCGTCTCTAACAGTCCCACGATCACCGAATTCATCACGCCGGATATTTCGATCAGTGACGCTGCAGATGTCACGGAAGGCGACACATCGATGTTTACGGTTTCACTCAGTGAAAATCCGAGTGGCGTCGTAACGGTCGACTACTCGACGGCAAATGGATCAACCGACGCCGCCGACTATACCGCGGCATCCGGTCAGCTGACCTTCAATCCGGGAGGCCCGCTGACGCAGCAGATCAGTGTGGCCACGACACAGGACGGAACGGTCGAACCCGACGAGACCTTTTTTGTGGATTTGTCCGGGGCCGTCAACGGTAACATCATCGATGCCCGGGGGCAGGCCACCATACTGAATGACGACGTGCCCGAGGTTTCCGTCGCGGATGCCGGCACGATTGATGAAGGAAATGACGCTGTCTTTGTCGTGTCACTGGACCAGGCGCCTCTGGCCGATGTGACCGTCACTTTGTCTACCGTGGACGGATCGGCCGCTCAACCCGGCGACTACACGGCGGCCAGCGGTGTTGTTCTGACGTTCAGCCCGGGCGGAGCTCTGACACAACAGGTTACGGTGCCCACAATTGATGACACCACGGCTGAGTCGGATGAAGTCTTCACGCTGGAAATTGACAGTGTCGTCGGCGGCACCGAAAGTGCGACTGGCGGGTCCGCCAGTGCGACCATCGCGGCCAATGATCCTCCGGTGATTGACATTGCCGACGCCGGCAGTGTGACGGAAGCGGGCGTGGCGACGTTTGTGGTCAGCCTTGATCAGGCACCTGCGGTACCGCTGACGGTGGACTATGCTGCCACGTCCGGATCGGCCACATTGACCGATGACTTTGACGTCACCACGGGTACGCTGACATTCACGCCCACAGGCCCGCTGACTCAGCAGATCACGGTCCAGACGGTGGCCGACTCACTGGTCGAACCGGACGAAATATTTTTTGTCGACCTGAGCAACGCGGTCAATGGAGTCGTCGGAGACGGCCAGGGTCAGGCGACCATTCTGGATGACGACGTTCCGGCGATCAGCGTATCGGATGCCGCGACGGTGGCCGAAGGTGCGGATGCCGTCTTTACGGTCTCTCTGGATCAGGGGCCGGTGGCACCGGTCATGGTGACGGTTGGCACCAGCGATGGTTCGGCGGTCGCTCCAGGTGACTATACGGCCGCCTCCGGAATTGTGCTGACGTTCAATCCCGGCGGCGCACTCACGCAGCAGGTGACCATCAGCACCATTGATGACGCGGTGCTGGAGGCTGACGAGATCTTTTATCTGGACCTTTCGAATCCTGTCGGGGGCACAGTCGCCGACGGACAGGGCGAGGCGACCGTGACCAGTGACGACGTTCCTGTCGTTTCGATAAGCGACGCCGCGGATGTCAACGAAGGCCAGGACGCGGTGTTTGTCGTGAGCATCAGCGAACTTCCGCTGGCGGGCCGGAACCTGACGGTGACCGTGAATCCCGCCGACGTAACCGCGCTGAACGGTCAGGACTACGCGGTTGCCAGTTCGGTGCTGACCTTCACGTCCGCTGGTCCGCTGACTCAGCAGGTGACCGTGGGAACGATTGACGACAGCCTTGTGGAAGCGGACGAAACATTCGAGATCAGACTCAGTAATGTCAGCAACGGAACCATCGGCACGGGGCAGGCGACGGGCACGATCATCAGCGACGACGTACCGGCCGTTTCCGTGGCCGATGCGGCGACTGTCAGCGAAGGCCAGAACGCGGTCTTCACTGTTTCACTGGACCAGGCGCCGCTGGCCGATGTTACTATCGACGTGACAAGCTCAGACGGTATTGCAGCGGCGCCGGGGGATTACACCAGTCTGGCGGCACAGACGCTCACCTTCACGCCGACCGGCCCGCTGACTCAGACGGTTGCCGTCGCCACGGTCGACGATTCGCTGGTTGAAGCCGATGAAAACTTCTTTCTTGATCTGAGCAGCCCCGTCGGTATCACCGTTGCCGATGGTCAGGGGCAGGCGATCATCACCAGCGACGACGTGCCCACGGTGTCGATCGCGGATTCACCGGACACGCCTGAGGGGCAGTTGGCAGCCTTTGCGGTGTCCATCGACCAGGCTCCGCTGCCGGGTCAGGATCTGACCGTCGAAATGACGACAGCCAGCGGCACGGCCGACGACGGTGTCGATTATCAGTCGCTGAACATCACGCTGACGTTTTCGTCGCTGGGTTCACTGACGCAGGTGGTGCAGATCACAACCACTGACGATGTGTTTGTGGAATCTGATGAAACATTCAGTGTTGGTCTCAGCAATGTGGTCAACGGAACGGTCGGAACCGCTTCAGGCCAGGCCACAATTCTGGACAACGACGTGCCTGCGGTTTCCATCGACGATGTCAGCGTGACAGAAGGCAGTGACGCCGTGTTCACGGTCTCTCTTGATCTCGCTCCGGTAGCGGACGTCGTCGTCACCCTGTCTACCACAGACGACACGGCCGTGTCGCCGGACGACTTCACGGCCATGACTGGCGTGGTTCTGACGTTCATCCCCGGCGGAGCCCTGACGCAGCAGGTCACGATCAGCACACATGACGATGCTCTGGTGGAAGTGTCAGAACGCTTCTATCTTGAGATTACCGACCTGACCGGCGGGACCGCCGCGGACGGACAGGGCCAGGCAACGCTGACCAGTGATGACGGGCCGTCGATTTCGATCAGTGATGCCGCCGATGTGAGCGAAGGCGGCGACGCCGTGTTCATCGTTTCACTGGATCAGCTTCCGTTGCCCGGTCAGGACGTCACCGTGGACGTCGCCACGGTGAATGGCACGGCTGAATCCGGCGCGGACTATGACGCCGCCAGTCAGACACTCACCTTCACCTCGACCGGACCTCTGACACAGCAGGTAACAGTCACCACGATCGACGACAGCACCGTGGAGGTGACTGAGGACTTTGTGGCGGAACTGTCCAGTCCGGCCAACGGCACGACTGCCGACGGGCAGGGATCCGCACTGATTCTGGACAATGACCTGCCGACCGTTTCGATCGATGACGTGACCGTGGCAGAGGGACTGGATGCCGTCTTCACGGTTTCTCTGGATCAGGCCCCCGTCACGTCCCTGAGTTTCACTGTTTCCACGACGGACGGTACGGCAATCTCACCGGACGACTTCACCGCTGTTTCTGATCAGACCGTCACATTCGATCCCGGCGGGGCGCTCACGCAGCAGGTCCGTATTACGACCATTGACGACACGCTGCTGGAGACCGACGAAGACTTCACGGTAACTCTGGGTAACGCCAGCAACGTCATTGTGGGCGACGGACAGGGGCTGGGGACGATTACCAGCGACGATGTTCCGAGCATTTCGATTGATGACGCCGTGAGTGTGAACGAGGGGCAGATCGCCGTGTTCACGGTCTCTCTGGATCAGGCTCCGCTGGCGGGTCAGGATCTGACAGTGGACGTCACGACCGTGGACGGCACGGCTGTGGCCGGATCGGATTTTGACGCCGTCAGTCAGACGCTGACCTTCACGTCGGCCGGACCACTGACGCAGACGGTCAGTGTTCAGACGACCGATGATACGACGGTGGAAGCCGACGAGAACTTCACGGTTCAGCTCGGAAATCCGGTCAACGGTGTCATTGCAGACGGGACCGGTGCCGGCCGGATTATCAGCGACGATCTGCCGGCCGTCAGTATTTCCGATGCTGCTGCCTTCGGCGAAGGGCAGGATGCCGTCTTTACCGTCTCACTGGATCAGGCCCCCGTCTCCACGGTGACGGTGACGTACTCCACCGCCGACGGAACCGCCTCGGCACCGGGCGACTACACGGCAGTGCTGAATCAGACGCTGACCTTCAATCCAGGAGATTCTCTTTCGCAGACGGTGACGGTGACCACCATCGACGATGGCGACGTTGAGTCCGACGAAACACTGATGGTGGAACTGGTATCCGCGACAGGTGCCACAATCGCTGTTGCTCAGGGCACCGGCATCATCTCCGACAACGATACGGAGCTGCAGAAGCCCGTGTTGGACGCCATCGCCACGTTCCCGGAAACCTCAACGCCGACGCTTTCCTGGCAGCCTGTTGCCAACGCGACCGGCTATGAAATCTGGCTGACACGCCGATTCCCCGCGGAATCCAGGATTCTGAACGGCAGTTCGATGCTCAGCACCAACAGCTTTACGCCGGCGGATGATCTGACTCCTGCGTTTTACAAGTACTGGGTTCGAGCCACCTCGGACAACGGGGGCAGCGGGCCGTGGTCAGAGGAGCGAACATTTGAAGTCAAACCGACTCTGATCAGTCCGCTTACACCGACATTCGAAACTCGCCCGACCTTCACCTGGAATCCGATCCCCGAGGCGCCCGGCTATGAGATCTTCATTCGCACGGTGTCAGGAGATCTTCGAGTGACCGATATTCAGGGGACGTCGTTTACGCCGACAGTCGATCTTGCAGCCGGCCCGATTCGATGGTGGATACGCAGCTCTGATGCCATCGGCAACCGCGGCTGGAGCGATGTCGGCGAAACCGGCAATCGCACCAGAGTTCTGGCGCCGGTGGGCACGGCCGGCAACAATCAGCCTGAGATCATCTGGCAGGCTGTGCAGGGGGCGGGACGGTATATTCTGCACGTGCAGCATCTGGACACCGACACTGTTGCGATTCGTGAAGATCGCCTGACAGCAACCAGCTTCACACCGTCAACGGCTCTGATGGCCGGCAGTTACCGGATCTGGGTCAAGGCGATCAACGGGGCCACTGATCTGTTTGGAGATGGCCTGTGGAGTCACAGCGTGGACTTTACGGTGGCTGCCGTGGATCACGGACAGTTGCCCGAATCCGCGGAAGGCAGCCTGGTGGTTCTGCTGCCGGATGCTGCTGACACAGCGCCGCAGGTATCACCGGACGCGTCGTCGGCAGCCGTTCGGGAGCCGGACCTGATTGCTGACCGGCCGGCGGAACAGACGTCCGCTGGTGACGAAACGCAGAATCCGGCCGTGGCATCGTCGTCCGTACCTTCGTCGGCTGGTGGGCTGGACACCGATGCCGCCGGAGGGGAAGACACTGAGGCTTCATGGTTCGGAACTCTGGATCTCTGGATGGCGGACCCGGAACAGGTCGCTCTGCTGACGGCAACCTGAACTTCGGTCGGGTCAATCGACCGGAGGGCAGGTTTCTTCACGCAACCGGTTGAAAACAGCCGGAGTAAGACAGTCCTGCCCGGTGCGTGTGAAAAAGCGGCCCGCCCACTGTTCTCGGCGGTGAGCAACGATAAACTGACACGAGTTCATGGTTGTCCGCGCGTGTCGCCTGTTCTGCAGGACGGAATGCTGGTCCGTGCTGTACGGGGGGATTGGCCCCCATCCTGTTATGATGGCTTGTGGTCGGGCATGCCGGTGGTTTTTACTCAGGAGGATCGTCGATGAAACTGTTCCCGATTCTGTGGTCTCTGCTGGCGTGCAGTATCGCCGTCATTCCTGTGAATGCCGATGATGCCGCTGATGATCAGGCGGCTCGTGAACAGGCATTCAGCACCATGCTGTCCGATTCTGCACTGGTCGGTTCGTTCACGGTCGACGGCAAATCGGACGCCGTGCCAAAGGCGGAACGTTATGAGATCGAAAGCGTCACGAAAGTGACGGGCGACCTCTGGACGTTTCTGGCTCGCGTGAAATACGGCAAGGTGGATACGAAGGTTCCGATCACGGTACCGGTTGTCTGGGCGGGTGACACACCGATGGTCTCGCTGACCAACGCCACGCTGCCGGGGCTTGGCGAAGCTTTCTCGGCGCGCGTGGTGTTCCACGACGGACGGTACGCCGGCACCTGGCAGCACGGCGCCGTGGGGGGGCATATGTTCGGGCGGATCGAAAAAAATGAGTCCCCGCCGAAGGGGGCCACGACGCCGCAATAGGCGGCGGCAGATCTGCGTCATTTGACGATGCGTTGCCCGGCCTGGATCTGTTCCAGATGCTTCTGCAGGCCGGGTTTTTCGGCGTCCCCTGCCTTTTCAATGGCCGTTGCGATCCACTGTTGAGCCGATTCGAAGTCACCGGCGGCGGCGTAGGCGGCGGCCAGGGTGTCCAGCGTATTCCAGTTTGCGTACTGCGTCATCTGGCAGGCACTTGTGGCCAGCTTGATGGCTTCCTCAGGATTCTGAACCGATTCGTCTGCCACGGTGGCCAGCATCCACGCCAGGTCGTTGACCGGCTTGAAGTCCAACGGCGCCTTTTCCATGGCGGTTCTGAGATCGGCCACTGCTTCCGTCAGCTGATTCTGCTGCCGGTACGCGTAGGCTCGATTGCCGTAGGCGTCGATATATTTGTCATCGATTTTCAGAGCAGCCGAGTAGTCTTTGATCGCAGCCTTGAAGTTATTGAGTGCCGAATGCACGACGCCGCGGTTGTTCAGGGCCTCTGGATATTCCTGATTCAGTTTCAGGGCAGCGTTCAGATCGCGGAGAGCCGCCGGATAGTCCTGACGGGCGATGTAGCACAGCGCTCGATTGTTCATGGCGACAAAATGCTTCGGGTCCGCGCTGATTGCGGCGTCGAAGTCGCGGATGGCTGCGTCATAGTTGTTCTGAAAATACTGTGCCTGGCCGCGATTGTTGAGAACGCCGGCCGTATTCGGAGTCAGTTTCAGACTCTGAGTATAATCGGCGATGGCCTTGTCGTACTGCTGATGGGCCGAGTATGCAATTCCTCGCAGGTGGTAATTCTCGGCAGTCGGCTCCTTCTTCAGTCGTTCCGTCAGTTCCGGAATGGCGGCGTCGAACATCACGGTCTGCTTTTCCCAGAGCCAGCCGCCCTTTTCGGCAATCCACAGCCATTCACTGTTTGTCAGCGAGACCGTGAACGTTTCACCCAGATAAGCTTTCCACACGATGGCATCCGGTGTCCGCAGCGGAGCTCCGGCTTCCGTGACAATCACGCGTTTGCCGATCCGGGCGTCGTTGGCAGGATCTGTCTGCTGGCTGGTGGCCGCGGTTGCGTCACCGCTGCCGGCCTTCTGCTGCCCTTCGTCTGCCGCCGCAAGGACGCCCACACAGATCGTGCAGGCCGTGATTCCAAAGGCAATCGTGTTTTTCATGCTTTGCCTGCCCGTGCGCATCAGTTCAGTTCCTGTTAGCCTGGTCTGGTGACCGTTGTTTGGGTCTTGTAAGTTATTGATCGCGGCCAGAAAGAACGTTGGTCTTTCCGAGTAAGCAGTGTAGCTGCAGAGGCGTCGCGACGACAACAGTGACCTGCCGGCCGACGTTGGTCTGCTGGTTTTCGAACCGGCTGCGGCTGTCAATGATGAACTTGCCGGGATGATGATGAACGTGCCGGAAAACACGAAACCGGTTGATTCCCTTCGAAATCAACCGGTTACGAGTTTTCTGAGTCGTCAGCGTTCTGCTGTCTGATCATCTGGTGGTCTCCTCATGAGAACCGGAGCTGGAAAGGCGGCCACTGAACCATCGTGGTTCAGATCAATATGGCCGAAGCAGTTGTCCGCGTTATCGCAGAACCGTCTGCGGCGTGTTGAGGTCATAGATATTGTCCCGGAAACTGTTCCGCTGCAGCTGCTGTCCTGTTGTCGGGCGGCATCGGGATGCGGCCTGAGCGATGTCCTTCAGCTGCTGGCTCTGAGCGATTCGCACGGCTTCTTCCAGTACTCGGTCACCATTGGCCGGGCCATCGGCATCGGCGACTTCCACATCCGGTGTTACTCCCTGTCCGGACATTGCTCGACCGTTGGGGCTGTAAAAGCGAGCCGTGGTCAGTCTCAGATTTCCGCTCACGGAACTCAGTGGGAAATGCGTCTGTACGGTCCCTTTGCCATAGCTTCGTTCTCCGACCACGATTCCGCGACGATTGTCCTGCACGGCTGCGGCGAAGATTTCACTGGCACTGGCACTATCACCGTCGATCAGCACGACCAGCGGTGTGTTCCAGGTCCGGTTGTAGGTGGCCGTTTCCATCATGTTGTCCGAAGCCAGTCTTCCTTTGGTGGACACAATCGTGCCACAGGGCAGAAAACGATCGGTGATATCCACGCACACATTCAGCAGGCCGCCCGGATTTCCTCGCAGGTCGAGAATCAGCGACTTCATTCCGCTGTTGTACATCTGCTGCAGAGCCTGATCGAGTTCCTCCGTGGACTTCTGGCCGAACTGGCTGAGGCTGATGTAGGCCACTTTGTCCGTTCCCGGCTGCAGACGGACATCGTTCACCGTGTAGATTCGGACGACCCGGCGAGTCAGCGTCACGTCGCCGCCTCTGGAACCGTCTCGAACCACTCGCAGCTGAATCCGGCTGCCGGCACTGCCTTTCATCAGGTCGACGCTGCCGGTCATCGGCATACCGCTGATGCTGCGACCGTCGATCGCGGTAATGATGTCACCGGACTGCAGACCGGCTTCTGCCGCCGGGCCGCCACGCAGGGCCTTCATGATCAGCAGACCGTCGTCGTGGGCCTTGACTTCCACTCCGATACCGACAATCTGGCCTTCCAGCATGGCACTGCGGACCTGTTCTGCCCGTTCCAGATCCAGTGATGCACCGCGTCCGGGTTCTGCCGGCTCCAGAGCGGAAAACTTGTCGAGTGTATCGACTGTGGCACCGGCGAATTCAAAAGCCACGATGCTGGCCGACAGGCCGGGGACATTCTGAGCTTCCTGCATCACCGTCTGTACCGTTCGCTGAGCGTCAGAGAAACCGGCAATTTGCATGCTGTCTTCGATTCGTGACAGCGTGCTGCGGAAGCCGTCCAGGCGGAACGAATCTGCCTGGATTCCCAGGGCCTGCTTAAAGGTCGGATTTTCCAGGGCCAGTCCAAGATTCCGCAGACCGCGACGGACTCGCAGGTCATAGCTGCTGGGTTCAAGGTGTCGCTGGTCTGTCTGTTCTGAAACTTCGCGGTACAGGGCCAGTGCCTGAGTGGCTGACATGGCTCGGACGGCTCGTACATTGACCGGGTTTCCATAGCGGGCCGAGATGGCCTTGAAGATGGACTCTGCTTCGTTGTCCGTATCCCGCCGCGGCAGTGGCGGAGTGAACGGATCCAGTCCGGGCTGCAGGCGGTCATTCCGATGCTGCTGAGGAATTCCATTGTTGTAGCCGCCATTCGGCTCAAAATCGGACGGCGGCAGGTCCATTCGTGGCCGGTCCGTCGGACGGTAATCACGGTCGTAGTTCGAATAGTCAATTCGTTCGAGCGGGATCCGGTAGCGACTTTCGTAATCGGTATAGGATCCGCGGTCGCGGCTCAGCGGAGCGTTCCGGTACCGCGACTCACCCTGATTGTCGAACGTTGACGGCAGTCGGAAGGGATCTTCCAGACGTGACGGAGCATATCCGTCAGACAGACGGCTGCCGCCCGATCGATAGTCCCGGTCCCGGTCGGACCGGTAGTCCGACGGAGCGGGATTTCGAAACGTGTCGTCCACGGCCCGGTCCAGCGGAGCCTGATAGTCGTAGCCGTTTCGCAGACGACTGAGCTCGTGCTGCAGCCGGCCGCGAACATTGAATCCCGTGTCAGACAGGGCCGCGTCTTCATATCGAGAGGCCGGGTAGGCATCGCGGGGGTACCAGTCGCTGCCGGGGCTGCCGTAACTGCTGGTGCCATACCCGCTGCGTCCGTAGTCTCGGGGAGCTGAGAAGTCGTCTAAGCCCGAGTTACCGTAGGGTGACCGGTCATCGAAACCGGGGTTCCGGTAGTCGCTGGAATACTGCGCCTGTGATGTGGCCGACGTGAGTACCACCGCCAACGCGGCAAAGATGTATTTGTTCAGGGTCATCATGTCCATTCCTCCTTCTTGAGATCATTCTGCCATGCTCTCTGAGCTGGCCCTTCGTGTGGATGAGGTTCCCGCAGGTTCCGCAACCGGCGGTGCTCGGCGTCTGGCTTACCGCGACGGCTTGTCGTCTCCGTCCGCCGGATTCGTCAGGCGACGTGTGGATACTGGTCCGACAGCACTCCGCTGAAGTGATCCGCCAGCTGGCTGACGACGGGTTCGGGGTGTTGCGGTGCTGCGTTTTCGAGAAGTTCGCCGCGGATCACTCGGATGTCTTCCGGAGCGTCGATACCAATCTTGACCGTACCCCGTGAGGTCTTAATCACTTTGATGACAATATCATCGCCGATTCGGATGGTTTCTGCTGGTTTTCGTGTCAGTACGAGCATGATTCATTACCTCCTGAAAGTGCTGTTTGTTCGGAACTGGAATTCCGTTCGTTTTGAACAGAATCGCGTGTTGTCACTGTGATTCTGTTATTGCCAATGGTGTGCCAAAAGTGATTCGGCTGTGGTGCATTTCAGATAATGAGTCGTAATATGTTGTGGCGCAGAGAGTTGTGTTCAGTGGCAGGCTTTGCCGGAGAGCCAGGGCCTGCCGATTCAGTAATATGGGGTAAGAAGAGATTGCAAAACAGGTCACCAGGCCGCGTGTTGCCATTGTCATTTTGACAATCAAGCGCTCGGGCAGGCTCGTCCGTGGTTCCCGGTGGACGGCGGCGTGTGGCTGCATCCGGGCGACCGGGTCTGTACAATCCCGTTTCTGAATGCGGTCGTTGACGGCCGGCGTGTGTATCTTTTGACGGAGTGTTGTCTTGCCACGGAAATGGTCCTTCCATCCTCACGATGAAAAAGCGATCAGCCACCTCAGCGGTGCGCTGAAGGTCAGTCCGCTGGTGGCTCAGGTGTTGCTGGCACGCGGTTACGCCACGCCTGAGGCGGCACGGCTGTACCTGCAGCCGAAGCTTGCAAATCTGCATGACCCGACACTGCTGCCCGGTGTGAACGAGGCGGCGGATCGAATTGTGGATGCCATCCGCAATCACCGACGGATCACGATTTATGGTGACTACGACGTCGACGGCGTCACGTCGACGGCCTTGTTGTGGCATTGCCTGAAGCTGCTGAACGCGACGGTTGACTACTACATCCCCTGCCGTCTGGAAGAAGGGTATGGTTTGAACGAGGCGGCTTTGCGACAGCTGCATGAAGAGGACCCCGATCGGCTGGTGGTTTCCGTGGATTGTGGAATTGCCAGCGTTCATGAAGCAGACGTGGCTCGGGAGATCGGCCTGGAACTGATCATCACAGATCACCATCACATCGGGGCGCAGCTGCCGGCTGCAGCGGTGCTGGTACATCCGCGTCTTCCGGGAACCGAGTATCCGTTCGGAGAACTGTGTGGTGTAGGAGTTGCCTTCAAGCTGGCATGGGCCATCTGTCAGCTGACCGGCGATGGCACCAGAGCGAGTCCGCGGATGCGGGAGTTTCTGAAATCGGCGGTGGGGCTGACGGCAATCGGCACGGTAGCGGACGTGGTGCCGCTGGTGGACGAAAACCGGGTGATCGTGCGATACGGCCTGCACACGCTGAAGGACCACCCTTCACAGGGGCTGCAGGCGCTGATCCGGGTGTCCGGTCTGGAGGGAAAGACACTGACCTCTGAGGACATTGGTTTCGGCATTGCGCCAAGGATCAATGCGGCCGGGCGGCTCGGACAGGCACGCCTGGCCGTGGAACTGCTGACGACGGACAACGTGGAGCGCGCAGTCGCTCTGGCCGCCTATGTCGACGAGCTGAACAAGAATCGCAAGACAGTGGAGCGACGGATTGTCAAGGAAGCAAAGGAACTGGTGGAAGCAAATCCGGACTGGGAGCACGACCCGGTGCTGGTCCTGGCCCACCATGACTGGCATCCGGGAGTCATCGGCATTGTGGCCAGCCGCGTGGCCGAGACATTTGAGAAACCAACCGTCATGATCGCGCTGCGGGATGACGGCACCGGTCAGGGAAGTGCCCGATCGTTTGCCGGCTTTGATATGTACGAGGGGCTGGCGGCCTGTCGTGAGTACCTGCTGGGCTGTGGCGGCCACAAGGCCGCGGCGGGGCTGCAGATCCAGTCGCAGCGGGTAGAAGAATTTCGGACGGCTCTGGCGAACTGGGCACGGCTGCATTTCGCTCCGACGGAAGACGATATCGCTCTGCGGGTCGATGCCGAGGTTCATCTTTCTGAAGTGACACGTCGGGCCGTGGTAGAGCTGGAGCATCTGGGCCCCTTTGGTGAGGCCAATCCCAAGCCGCGGTTTGCCGCTCGTCGTGTTGACCTTGCCGAGCCTCCCAAAACGATGGGCGAAGGTGATCGTCACCTGGCATTGAAAGTCCGCCAGCACCGGACCAATCTTCGAGCGGTGGCGTTCGGTCGCGGTGAATGGGCAGAGGAAATCGCAGCGGTGGGCGGGCCGGTCTCGATCAGCTTTGCTCCGCAGATCAACAGCTTCCGAGGCTTTGACCGTGTCGAACTGCTGCTGCACGACTGGCAGCCGCCGTCTGAGGCAGTGTCGGACTGAGGTAATCCTGGACTAACGTAATCCCGGGCCGCAGGAATTCCCGGGCCGCAGCGTTGGAAACCATGGATCGGAGAAGCGGGAGGCCTCGTTGACCACAGGAATGGATTTCGTCCGGGCGGAAACATTTCATCAACGACCGCTCGACGCGGCCGCGCTGAACAGGATAATGCCGTGACAGGCGCTTCGACCTGAGGGGCCTGCGACGGCGACTGTGTCTGGCTCATGCGGAAGAGCCGAATGAACGACAGAAAGTGAATGCATCATGCATCGAATCACACGGCGACAATCGCTTGCCGGTCTGGCGGGCGGAATGGTGGCGCTGGGGCTGCCGACCTGCAGTCATGCGCGACAGGATTCTCCCGGCCTGACGCCGCCAACGGAAACCAGCTGGGCTTCGTTTCGCAACGGTCCGGCTCAGCGCGGGCTCGCCGGATGTCAGCTGGCCGATCAGCCATCGCTGAAGTGGGAGCTGAAGAGTCGGGATGGCTGGATCGCGACCTGTGCGATTGTGGGAAATCACGTGTACGCACCGGCGCTGCAGGGGTGGCTGTACTGTCTGGACCGTGAAACCGGCCGGGAAATCTGGCGATATCGTTCGATCGAAAGCGTTGATGAAACAAAGTTCGCTCCGGGGTTCAAGGCAGCGCCGCTGGTTACAGAAGCCGCTGTGTACCTGGGCGACGAAGACGGTGTGCTGCACGCGATTGGTCGGGCCACCGGGGCACTGATGTGGAAATTCACGACCGGCGCCGAGATTGCCGGTGGCGTGGCCGTGTACGGGCGCGAACTGCTGCTGGCTTCGCACGACAGTCAGCTCTACTGTCTGTCGGAATCGGGGCAGGAGAAATGGAATTTTCAGACTGACGACATGATCAACTGCTCACCCGGCGTGGCCGAACACTTTACCTTTCTTTCCGGCTGCGATGCTCAGCTGCGCGTGATCGACCTGAATACCGGCGACGAGGTTCGAAACGTACCGATGGCGTCGCAGCTGGTCGCCTCACCGGCCATTGTGGGCGACATGCTGTACGTCGGTTCTCATGCGGGTGATTTTTCTGCTGTGAACTGGAAGACGGGAGAAATCGTGTGGCGGTATCAGGGAGACCGGGAAATGCCGTATCATGCGTCAGCAGCCGCGACGGACGAGCTGATTCTGGTGGGCAGTCACGACAAGCTGATGCACGCGATTGACCGTCAGACTGGAAAACCGCGCTGGACATTCGCCACCAAAGCCCGTGTGGAAAGCTCAGCCGCGGTCGTCGGCGATCGTGTCTTCTTTGGTTCCGGCGATGGTAACATCTATGGTCTGAACCTGCAGGATGGCAGACAGATCTGGAAATTTAATGCCGGCAAACCCGTCAACGCGGGCATCGCCATTGGAGAAGGCTGTCTGGTTGTGGGCGAAGACGACCACAACGGTACGCTGCGCTGCTTCGCCTGACGACTATTTATGAAACATCTTAATATTCCGGAACCGCTGATTCATGACGACCACTGACGTATCCACCACCACCGAAGTCGGCAGCTACTTCATTTCGAACTATCCCCCGTTTTCGCTGTGGAACGGCGATCACGTGCCCCGCGTGTACGAAGCCTTCGAGCTTCCGAAGTCAGCCACCGAGCAGACCACACTGGGGCTGTATATCCACATTCCCTTCTGCCGCAAACGCTGCAAGTTCTGTTATTTCCGGGTCTACACCAACCAGAACGCAAAGGCGATTGAAGAATATGTCCAGGCGCTGATCCGTGAAATTGAACTGATCAGCCACCAGCCCGGTGTGCAGGGCCGCGAGCTGGAATTTGTGTATTTCGGAGGCGGTACGCCATCGTACCTCAGTTCACGCCAGCTGCGGTCGCTGCGGGAACGGATGAGTGAACACGTGACGTGGGACAAGGCCCGCGAAGTGACCTTTGAATGCGAACCCGGAACGCTGAGTCTGGAAAAACTGGAAACGCTGCGGGATATCGGCATCACACGCGTTTCGCTGGGCGTCGAAAACTTCGACGACAGGATTCTGGAAGAAAACGGGCGGGCACATCTGTCGCCCGAAGTCCTGCGAGCCTACGACTGGATTCAGCAGGTCGGCTTTCCACAGGTCAACATCGACCTGATCGCCGGGATGGTCGGGGAAACAGACGACAACTGGGCTCAGTGTGTCGAAAAGGCGATTGCGATGGAGCCCGACAACATCACGATCTATCAGATGGAACTGCCTTTCAACACGGTGTATTCAAAGGAAATGAAGGAACAGGGGGGGCAGTCTCCGGTGGCCGACTGGCCAACCAAAAGACGCTGGGTGAGCGAAGCCATGGACCGACTGCAGCAGGCCGGCTACCACATCTCCAGCGGCAACGAAATGATCCGCAATCCCGAGACGGATCACTTCATCTACCGGGACAACGTGTGGCGCGGATGCGACCTGCTGGCCACCGGCGTTTCTTCCTTCGGGCATTTTCAGGGCGTTCACTATCAGAACCTGGATCGGATTGAAGACTATATTGAAACCGTAGAGAAAGGCGAACTGCCGATCAATCGGGCCCTGAAACCCACCGCACACCAGCTGCTGATTCGGGAAGTGGTCCTGCAGATGAAGGAAGGGCACATCAATGCCGAAACATTTCGCCGAAAGTACGGTGTGGACATCCTGAAACAGTTTGCCGAGGCTCTGGCCAACCAGCAGGCCGCCGGTTATCTGACCGTTGACGGCGACGAAGTGACGCTCACCCGCCGCGGACTGCTGCAGGTCGACAGTCTGCTGCCCGAATACTTTGAAGAAGAACACCGGGCCGTGCGGTACACTTAGAATTCGTGCCAGGTTACTGAATCACCGTAATGTCTGATTTCGGGACGGGCTCAGCATCCCGGTCTGCGGCAAACTTTCCGTGCCGCAGAAAGTGACGCGTGGCTTCGATACAGCGACTGTCATTCATCAGCAGCGAATGGATGACCGGGAAGACGATAAAGTCCGTCGCTCCCGGAAGTCTTGTGCTGGCCACGGTCACGGTGCTGTCATTATCACCGGGCAGGATCGGGTTGTAGCCTTTGGAGCCCGAACGTCCTCCGGCAATCACACCAAATGGCATGTCCGGCACCGGCAGTTGACTGATCAAACCGGCCTGATCGGTGACCAGCTGCTGTCCTGCCGGGCCCAGGACGGCTTTGAACAGCACGTTGTTCTTCAGAAAATCGGCCATCTGTGCTCCCTGATTGGGAACTCCCAGCATGACCGCACGATGAAACCGTGGTTCCTGCTGCTGCATCAGAAAAGCTCGCAACAGCAGTCCGCCCATCGAATGACAGACCACATCGATCTGATCGATGCCTTCCAGCGACTGCAGGACGCTGTGCAGATACTCAGCCGAAGTCTGAATCGGTACGCGGGTGCTGGGGTAATCAAACCCCACCACGATGTAGCCCTCGGCACGCAGAACTTTCGCCATGCCGAAAAAAGACCTGGATGACCGACCAAGCCCGTGAATCAGGATCACGGCTTTGCCAGACATGGGCGGCAGCGATTCTGCGCGGCGAATCTGGTCCAGCCGCGATCGGCACTGATCCAGAGTTCCGCTTTCGTGGCGATGATCGGCGGGATCCAGCAATCGGTAATGTCCCCGCAGCACATTCTGTTGAATCCGCCAGCCACGAAAAAAACAGACGTCACCCCAGAACTGACGCCCACCCAGGGTCGGGACACCGCCGGGGTAGCGAGCCCTCTCTTCAGAAGCTTCCTGCCCGGAATCGGCGGGCTGCGTGGGTTCATCCGCCATCGTCATCAGTCCTGTCGAAAGGATCAGAAATATGGCTCGAAAAGTCATGATGGTTCCGGTCAGCAAAGTCAGGGTTCTGGTCGTGAGTTTGCCGAGGCTCCCGGCAGACGCAAAAACAGCCACGCCGCTGCTTTCGGGTGTCACAACGTCATCAGCGCGAGTCTTTGTTCATGAAATTTCTGACCGCCGTTCCGGGCAGCGGCTGCACCAGCCAGGCACTTCACAATGCTTTGCCGGAAGCTCAGTTGACAAAATCCGCCACCGCCGTCGTTTCGTCTGTCAGGATGTGCAGTTCCAGCGGTGCCGTCCGCTGCGTCTGATCGACCGTGAAGGTCAACCGGTGCAGTCCGGCGGCCACGTTCAGCGACATCTGTTCAGCAATGTCGACCGGCTTGTCGTTCACCCGCAGTTCCAGCCCGGCCACGTCGTTGAGTCGAAGGACCACTGTTCCGGCCGTTTCGGCGGACAACAAACATCGGGCAAAGCCGACGCCGCGGACTCCGGCCGCCGAACGGTTTTTGACGGAAACCACCGGAATGTCGCTCAGTGGCAAGGATCCGGCAACCGTACTGTACTGTGGTTTCCACTGAAAGGCCGGGTCGTCAGAGGCGGCTGATGCGTAACTTGTTCGCCGCAGGCGAAACGCCGCCTGTTCTGTGGCTTCCATCACGGTCCATGTGCGTGCCAGTCGGCGGCGACTGATGGTGTATTCGGGCGTCCGTCCCAGTTCAGACAGAAAACGGACCATGGCGGCCAGCTCTGCGTCGGTCAGCGTGTCGACCTGACCTTCCGGCATCAGTGACACCCCGGGCGCAATTTCGTCCACCTCTGATCGCGGTATCGTCACCAGCTGATCTTCAGCATTGCGGATCACGATTTCTTCCTTTGACTGCTTGACCTGGACTCCCGAGAGCACTTTGCCCTCAACCGTCGCAATCACAATGGTGTGGTAGTTTTCCTTGACCTTGGCATTCGGATTCAGCAGAGATTCCAGCAGGTAATCCGGTTGAGCACTGCCGCCCAGACTGACCATATCCGGTCCGACTTTACCGCCGGCCCCGCCGATGGCATGGCACTTCTGACAGGCCAGTTTTTCGTTGCGAAAGATCCGTTCACCGTCTGCCGCACTTGTGGTCTCACTCATCGCCAGTTCCAGCAGTGCTGCGCGTTCTTCGGTGGAGATCATCTTGCGGCTGGTGATCTTTCCGGCGGCACGCAGCGAGGCTTCCAGTGCGGGCGCCGATCGGCCTGATTCCCGGACCACTCGCAGCATTTCACGGGCGATATCTGTGTCCAGGGGCTGCGACGTCAGTGACCGGGCCAGCAGCTGATCGCCGTTCTTCACCGCCAGAAAACTCCGCACCAGATCTTCCGGATGATCTGCCGCTTTCATTTCAGGCAGCAGTTCTGCCGCCAGTTTCGCGCCTTTTCCCGGCTGCAGGCCGATCAGCAGAGCGGCCGCATGTTTTCTGAGCACCATTTCGACATCGGCGCTGACCGCCGTGGATTCAAGAACGGTGACTGCGGCAGCATCGCCGCTGAGTGCAAGCCCTTCGCCGGCCGCCATGCGGCTCGGCAGTGGCTGATCCTGATCCGCCACGATGGCCGACAGAAGTTTTACGCTGCCTGCAACATTCCATTGTCCGATCGCCTTCAGTCCCGCGGTCCGCAGCGGGGCAGACGGCGCCTCCAGGAACGACGTCACGGTCTGTTCCGACAGCGGCACTTTCAGACTGCGTCGGCGTGTTTGAATCAGCGCGGTGCGAATCGGTTCGTCATCGTCTTTGGCCAGCGCCGCTTCAACCAGCCGGGCGATCTGATCGGGATTTCCACTTTCTGCCACCAGCTGAATCACCTGAGTCCGCTGAGCCGGGATGGTAGTGGGGGCGTAGAGTTTCTGCAGCAGAAAATCGACCGGGGCTCCCTGACCAACCGCTGAGAACGCAGTAAGCAGATGAGACACATTGCCATCGAAGTCGATGGTGCCGTCACGGAATGCGGGCAGCCACGCATCTGACATTTCCCGAGTCGACAGCCGGATTGCATAATCGAGAAAGGTATCGGTCGGATGGTCGGCGGACTGCAGAACGGTTTCGATGCGGTCAGGGTCATTTGCCCGACTCAGAATTTTCTGACGGTCCTGTTCTGATGCTGTTTCCAGAGCCCGCATCAGTTCTGAATCGGCATTCGGCGAGAACGAAATGGCTCGCACGGCCTCCAGACGCACTCGCGGGTGAGTGTCGTTGACGGCCTGCTGCAGCCATTGCTCAGCCGCCGCACCCGCCTGATGTTTCCAGTGACTCAGGACGCGGACCGCGGCCGCACGAACTCGGCCGTCTTCGGCCTGCAGCAGCTGTTCCAGCAGATCCGTCTGAACGGTTCGCAGAGACTGAAAACACCACAGGGCTTCGAGTCTGAGTTGTTCTGTGGACGCATCCCGAGGAATTTTTTCCAGCCATGAACGCAGATCCGTCAGCACGGCCGGACCGCGCTGACGCAGTATCTGTCTGGCCGCCTGTCGGCGGAAGTTATCATCGCTGCTCAGCAGATTCAGCAGCTCAGCGCTGGTGGCCTGCTGCAGGTCGTCGGGTTTCCGTGGCGTTGCACCGTTCCATGTCACGCGCCAGATGCGGCCATGCGTGTGATCGCGTCGAGGGTCCCGGAAGTCGACTTCGCCATGCTGGATGATCGGGTTGTACCAGTCCGCGATATAGATCGCGCCGTCCGGGCCCAGCTTGACATCGATCGGTCGGAAGGCGACATGGTCTGAGCGGATTACTTCCTGCTGTTCGCGTGATACAAAGCCGGAGCGATCTTCGTCCAGTCTGAAGCGACAGACACGATGACCGCGGAAGTCATTGGTGATGGCACACCCCTGCCAGTCCGGCGGCAGCATCGGCGTCTCCACGATTTCCAGCCCGCAGTGCTTCGGACTTCCGGGATTCAGTCCGTGCAGAATCTCAGGTGCGTCGGCGGCGGTGAAGTAGTAGGCACCGGGCACCACAAAGTTGATACCCTCGCCACCGGCGCCGTCCGTGGCAAAGGACTGACCGTAGCGATCAAAATGATGGCCCCAGCTGTTCACCAGTCCGCGCATGAACACGCCCAGTTCCAGCGTCTCGGGACGAAACTGCCAGATGCCTCCGGCGTTCAGACGACGCACACCCCATGGCGTTTCCACATGACTGTGGATGTAGATGGACTGATTGAAATACAGATAACCATCCGGTCCCCATCTGAGCGTATGAAGGATGTGGTGTGTGTCTTCGGTGCCGAAGCCCGACAGCACGATCCGTTTTGAATCGGCCCGCAGATCGCCGTCGGAGTCTGTGAAATGAAGCAGCTGAGTACTGTTGGCGACGTAGGCACCGCCGTCTCCCGGAGCAATTCCGGTGGGAATCAGAAGACCTTCGGCAAAGACGGTCGTCTGATCCGAGACGCCGTCGTGATTTCGGTCTTCCAGCACCAGCACTCGATCCCGAGCCGCCTCACCGGGTTTAATGTGCGGATAGACTTCTGAGCTGACAATCCACAGCCGCCCGGATTCGTCAAAGTTCATCTGAATCGGTTTGGCGATGGCCGGATCGGCGGCATACAGATTGACCTCAAACCCTTCCGGCAGGCGGAAGGTACTGCGTTCCTGCTCGGAATCCGGGACGGGGATTTCCTTCAGGTCACGCTGAGCGAAGACTGAGGGCGGGGCGACAGAAAACAGGGCGCCCAGAACACAAACGGTGGCTGTCAGAGAACGAATTTTCATGGCGTCAGGAGCTGAATCCGGTGCTGGGTGTGGTTCGTCAGGACGGCCGATCGGCCGTCGTCTGAAATGGAAGCTTTACACATTCATTTGGCCGGGCGAAGGGTAAAAGTCTGCCGCAATGGTTGCCTGGCTTTGTGAATCTGTGCCTCCAGTTCGTCGATCAGAGGATCAAATTGAGCAATCTCGCTGGCATTGTTTCCCTGCTCGTGCTTCCGAAAACCAAACAGGTACGTGATGTTCTGCGGACGCCACCGATGGAAGTACAATTCGTTCTTCCGGACGACCAGTTCTCGCAGATACTCGAACGCCTCGTTGGTATTCGTCGTATACCGGCGATCGCTGCCATCCGGGCCGTCCTTGACGACAGCGCTGTCCAGGACTTCGCCCTTGAAGCGAGAATCGCGCCATATCATTTCGGCCATGTAAGGCGGCGCTGTGGCCGGTGTGCTGATCACGACAGACTGAGGTGACTGATACGAGGCCTGATAGTGCAGGACAATCCGGGGATCGTCTGCTGTGCCCCAGCTGACGACCCGGGCATCGCCTCCCGTTGCCTCCAGACTTCTGCTGGCCGGCTCGACGCGGATTGACCGCTCGTTCGATACGGTCCCGAACAGCCGATCCGCCACGACGGCCGCGGCCGATCGGTAGCCGATGTGGTTCCAGTGAATGCCGTTTTCTGTCCACATTTCGTTTCGGGCGAATACCAGATCCGGGTGAGATTCCCAGTCCGGCGGCAGCAGACGATGTCCGTTGAACCGGCGCTGGCTGCGTTCCATGTCCCTGATAAAGTCTGTAAACAAGTCAACGTAAACGGCCTGCGTTTCTGCGGCGACGTCACGGACCGCGTTCGCGTACTGTTGCAGACGATCATTCCAGCGTGACGGATTCGGCAGCGGAGGCTTCATGGCCACAAACGGATGTGGCGACAGAAATACGATCTCGGCGCCGGTTGTGATCAGGTCGTTGTGCAGTTGGCGAAGCTGTCGCCGAAAGCGTGTGAGCCCCGCTTCGCCGTCCGGAAAACTCATGGCCTCATTCTGGCCGTAGCAGACAATGATGACGCTGGGTTCTTCCGCCCGCACGTGTTCGATCAGTCGTTCATATCCTTTTTCCGGCGAATCAAAGATGCCGCGGGATTCGGCGAAGACCGTGTCCGCACTCCAGCCCAGGTTGCGAAACGTCAGGGTTACACCGGGAGGCCGCGACAAAGCACATTCCAGGTAGCCGAATTCCTGAGCACGTTCAATAAAGGTGCCGCCCAGCAGCAATACATGATCCTTCTGGCGAAACTGAAACCGGCCGTCGGACAGACGACTGCGGCCGGATTGCGGTGCCCACTCCAGTTTCTGCGGCTGTTCCGGATGCGGCAGCGGCTGAACGGCTGCCTGTGGTCCGGCCTTCCAGTCGCGATCGTTGAAGTCAGTCTGCTGCCAGCCCACAGGAGGCGGCGTGTCACTGAGTTTCCATGTGGTCAGTGTTCGATCGGTCCGGCCGGGCGTTGACAGCCAGACGGAAAGTGGACGAACGCGTTCTTCCGCCGGTGCCGTCCCAATGGGATAGGTAACCGAGACAGCGACAGAATTGGCACCGGCTCGAACCAGCGAACTGATGTCCCATGCCAGTCCCGTTTCCGCGGAGCTTAGATTGCGACCGAGACGCTGGCCGTTGAAGTAAATGGACGCAGTTCCGGGAGTCACCAGATTCAGCGTCGTCGAATCGGATGTGGGTTCTGCGAGCGGCACCTGCTGCCTGAGCCAGATCGTGTCTGCTGGCGGGTTGCCGTCCACTACGTCATTCTGAGCCAGCGATGCGGCTGATAAGAGGCACCAGGCCGGGAGCACTGCGCACAACGCGCCGACGGATTTCAGCATTTTCGGACTTAACTTTCCTGGACAGGCTTCGTGAGTTACGGGTTCACACGTTTGGGAATGATAGCAGACGGCGCACTTTCTGTCCCGTGATGCCCGCCTCTGCGGGCCGTTCGGCCGTTCCGGTTCGTCGGCCTGCGGCCGGCAGGTTGCCGCCGTGGCACAAAAAAATCGTCAGAAGGCATAGTGATTCGGCCGTTCTATTGCGAGAATAGCTGACCTCAGGCCATCTTCACCAGTGGGTCCGGTATGTCAGACGGAAGCAACTTAGAATCGACAGGTCAACGTTCCACAAAATCTCAGCAGACTGGTCGTGCCATTGACCACCAACTGGCCTGTGCCGGGCTGCGGCGGTGCGCGTTCCTGTCGACCAATCAGCTGGGTCCGGTGACTGTGCGAGATCTGAGGACCGTTGTTGAGAGCCGCCTGTGGGATATCGGTCGCCGGATCGGTGCCGTCGAAGTCCACCTGTATCGGGTACGTCTGGATGATAAAGGAGCCGGCTTCGCCGGACTGCAGTACAGTTCCGGGCAAAAGGTGACGGACGACGACCTGCCACTGCTGAAACGTTTTCAGTTTCAGCTGTTTTCACGCGGGCTGCAGGAATGTCTGAAAAAGGACCTGACGGCGATCGTCAGCAATGATCCCGGCAGTGGGGGGCGGATCATCGCCGGTCTGATGAAGAAACGGCCCTGTCATGCCTATATTCTGTGCCCTCTGAAAACGGATGGAACGCTGCGAGGAATTCTGGGAATTGCCAGCACGCACGGGCACGACATCGATGAAGAAAACGAGTTTTTCGAACTGCTGAGACTGAACGGAGCAATTCTGCTGAATCATGTACTCCGGGTTCGTCGCGAACGACACCGCGGGCGCAAGCTGCGGGCCTGGCGCCGAATCGCGGATCAGGCCTGCGATTTTGCCATTCGTGTTGATGATCGGGGAGTCATCTCCGGCACCACACCATTCGGAATGGGGCCGCAGACGCCGGAGCTGGACGGGCTGCGTCTGTCTGACGTCGTCGCGAAAGGATTCTGCACAGAACTTCAGCAACAGATGATGACGGCAATCGAATCAATGAAGGTTCGGACGTTTGCCTTTCAGCTGATCCTCGGCTGTGAGGGCCCCCGATGGTACCTGGCCAGAATCGAACCCTCGCGCAGCCCAAGGCAGCGCCTCGCTACTCTTTATCTGACCGATCATGATTCAGAAAAGGTGCTGGAAGAAAAAATTCGTGAACTGACGGAACAGCTGAGCAAGGCCAGTCGCCTGAGTCTGCTGGGGCAGATGAGCACGGAATTTGCCCACCAGCTGAATCAGCCGCTGCAGGCAATCCTGAACTACTGTAACACGACGCAGAAACGAATCCGCAAAGGCACCGCGACAGACGAAACGACAATGCGGGCGCTGACCAACATCGAAAAGTCTGTGCTTCATTCCGCGGACGTCATCTGTCGCGTGCGTGATTTCGTCAGATTCCGGGCGCTGCGGACCGAGGCGGTTCCACTGCAGGAAATCATCAACCTGGTCATGATGCTGGTGCTGCCCACGATGCGGGCCAGAAATGCCGATCTGATCGTGCCCGAAGATATCGGGCACATCATTGTGCAGGTCGACCGCACGCAGACGACCCACGTCTTTGTCAACCTGATCGTCAATGCTGTCGAGGCCTGTCTGCGAGGCAAGGTCTCACGACCACGGATCGAACTGTCCGTGGCTCTGGCCGGGGCCGAAAACAAGGTCGTGGCTCGCGTCCGCGATAACGGAACCGGACTGCCACGGAAGGACCCCGACATCGTGTTCCGGAAGTTCTATTCCGGACGCCGGGACGGGCTGGGGATGGGCCTGCCGATCAGTCGCGAAGTCTGTGAATCACAGGGCGGCAACCTGTGGGCAGAAAACAACGGGGACGAACCGGGGTGCACGTTTCTGCTGACACTGCCGGTCGCCACCTTCTCAGACAGTGATACCACCGAGCTGGCAGTCATATCCGGGACCACACCCGAAGACTGAGGCCCTGAATCGCATGACCCGCGACTCGGCCAGGAAACGAGACCAGGCGGCCACCTCGAACCGGACAGAGCTCTGACCCGCCGCCCGGCACTCGGTCTGTGCCTGCCCTCATTTCCGCAGTGCCTGCCACGCCGCCCGAAAACGTCTGTCTGCCGGATTTCCAGGTCCGTCTCCGTTGTGGCCGGGGCTCCCACCAACGTTGTGGACGGGGCCCAGTTGTGGACGGGGCCCAGTTGTGGACGGGGCCCAGTTGTGGACGGGGCCCAGTTGTGGCCGGGTCTCCCGACCCTCCCAGTTGTGGGCCGGGGGACCCACCCCCCCCCCAGGCCCAACCACGGGCACCCC
>JAVKCM010000258.1:0-6253 GCA_040222735.1 Fuerstiella sp.
GCAGCCCGGTTCAAAGAACTGACGGACGCTGAGACGGCAACAATTGAACGCTCACGACGACCAGCCCCTCGGTCGTCACCCACTCACCAGGTGGGACCATTTTCCGCGCCGAAGTGGGTCCGTTTTACACGCCGATCTCCAAACCTGATTGGGCCTTACGGCCTCAGTGGCTCTGCCACTTCTTCGATGGCGTCAATTTTTCCTGCCGGAGATCAATCAGGAATTGATAATGTTGCGCAGAGCCCGATGCTATCTTCAAGTTTACCGCAGATTCGCAGAGCTAGTCTGAACCTCTGGTCGCTTTGGACGTTGAGTTGCGTATCAAGTCCGGCGACATGTGCCGCGTTGACGACTATGCCGCGCTCGGGCTCGAAGTTCAGGAAATTGCCAGAGCAAAGATTGAAGCTACATCCGCCGCAACCGAACCACAACTTCCAAGCACCCATGTACCACGCCAAGGAGCCTGGGAAAGGTTCGACCAGCCAAATCAAGTCGGCCCGTACAGGATTCTGCAGCCGATTGGCCGGGGCGGGATGGGCCGGGTCTTGATGGCCGAGCAGGCCCAACCAACCTAAAACGTTGCCGAAGACGAATCATGACTACTGAATCTTCAAGTACGCCAGATACCCCACATGATTTGCTGACTTCCATTTACTGGATGCTGGACAGTCACAATCTGCCGCGGACATGTTCAGGATGCGGAAAGTCATGTCATACAGTTCGAGAACTGCGGGTTTGTGCTGAGACGTTCAAAGTGACGCTGCCGCTGGCCGTGTGCCGATCCTGCAATCGTCGTCCGCCGTTCTCAACTCATGACCTGTTCACACCCGCTGGACTGAGTCTGTCTGGTGCGTTGCTGATCGGCTGCACGTTCATCATTCATCCTGCCGGTTCACTGCGGGTCCTGGCGGGGATCTGCATGGCAGCTCTGTTCTGGCGGACGATGGGAACGTTGCCGGATACAGGTCAGGCGGGACCAAAGCTTGGAAAACTGCTGTGCCTGATTCCTGCCTACCGCAATTTGCTGCTGTTCGCCCCCAGCGCGACCGTGGCATGTCGTTCTGATTCCGCACTTCGAGACCTGGTCTCCGGCCTGGAGGCCAGGTGGCTGGCCGAAAGTATCAGATTCTCTCAAACAGTCCGCATACTCACAGGCGCCGACGAATTGACAGAAGCGTATCTGCCCCCTGCCGTCATGGGGGCTCTGGTCCGCCTTGTCGAGCGGCACATTTTAACCGCTGGCAGCAGCCTTTCAGACAACGACGCGACGGTCATTCAGGCTGATTTCGCACTGTTGCCCGGTCGAAAGACTGTCTATGAATGTCAGATTGCGACAGAGGGTCACAGGATCTCACGAAATGAACTGCATGACAAACTCCGCAGGCTGTTGTCCGGTGTCCCCGCCTGGCCGGTGGGTTATCCGATTGTCTTTTCGATCCGCAGAATTTTCGGAGATCCATCACAGACAACGCTCGGCAGCCTGCTGGCACCGTTCGCTGAATGGATGACATTTCTGTCGTCGCACGAGGCTCAGACTTACGGTCAACTGGCGCTCGGGGCTTTCAACATCGAACTGCAGAGTGTTCCTCCGACAATTCTGGAAACGGACGTACTCTGCCTGCGCGACGTTCTGCCAGACGATATTGTGCTCAAAGAACTGCATGCTTCGTTCCTTGAAGCAGAGGGCCGGTTTTCCGAGGCACTGGTCATGTACGATGCTCTGATTGCCGAGTTTCCGGACGAGCCCCGGCATGTGTTTCAGCGGATCTGGTGCCTTCAGGCGGCAGGAGAAACAGAACGCGCCGCCGCCGCGTGTCAACAACGGATCGCAATCTATCCCCGGGAAGCGGCTGCCCACGCGACGATGGCCCGACTGCAGTTGTTGATGGATCGACCAGCGGACGCCCTGCGGTCGATCCATCAAAGCCCTTCCGGCGCGAGCACTGCGGAATTGTGCGTGGTTCGGGCGATGTCGCTGGCGCGGCTGGACAGATTTCCTGAGGCCATCGCCACCATTAACAAGTCTCTGTTTATGGACGGCAACAATGCAGAAGCCCTTCTGTTGCGAGCAAAATTGTCTGTCTACACAGAAAAATGGGAGTTGGCGTTGAGCGATCTCGCGCAGCTGCGTGCGCTGACCGGCGGAACTCTGGAATCGCTTCAGCTGGAGGCACGCGCACTCACGGCATCCGACAGATCCAAAGAAGCCGAGGATCTGTACCGATCGATGCTCGAGCATCATCCTCACCACGCTGACCTCAGGCTGCATTTCAGTCAGCTGTTGGCTCAGAACGGGAAACTGGCATCGGCCAGGAGCGAGTGTGATCACGTCCTCGAACAGGGCAGCAACGCCGCCGCGTACGGCCTTCGTGCTCAGATTGTGTTGGAAATGGGCGAACCGTCGGCAGCGATCGACGATGCCGAGCGGGCGTTGGAACTGGAGACCCCGAATCCCGCCGCATTTCTGATCAAAGGCCGTGCCAAAGCTGCGCAGAGTGATCTGGACGGAGCGTTCGACGACCTCAGCAAATGTCTCGCACAGACTCCGGAATTCACTGCGGCCAGATATTTTCGTGGCTGTATTCACGTGCAGAGAGACGAGTACGAATCCGCTGACGCCGACTTCAGCGCGGTGCTGGCCGAGAATCCGGAATGGACCGACGCGCGCGTGCAACGGGGATTCGCTCGGTTGGGCATGGAACAAAACCGCGAGGCTCGAACTGACTTCGAAGCGGCCATTCGCAGCAGTCCGCAGTGCAGCGACGGATACACCGGTCTGGCCATCGTCAATCTGGTGGAAGGAAAACGCACAGCCGCGGAGCTGAATTTCAACAAGGCCCTGGTTCTCAACCCGAATGATGTTCGCGGACGCCTGTACCGAGCCACCCTGCTGCTGCAAAAGGGAGACGACGAATTCGCGAAACGAGATCTCGATGAAGTGCTGGCCATGAAGCCCGATCTCGAACAGGCACTGCATCAACGAGCTCTGCTGCACCTGTACGAGGGAAAGTTCAACGAGGCCAGAAATGACTTTGATCGACTGCTGAAGATCGATCCAGACAATACACACTCGCTGATCGGTCGCAGCGTTGCAGCAGAGCAGTCCGGGGATTTCGAGACGGCCCGAGCCGATCACGACGAAGCTGGAAATATCGGTCAGGATTCCGCCGAAGGCCTCGAGCATTCGAAAGCCATGTTGGCCGCGTATGTGGCCAGCAGGAACAGTCAGTTTGAACAGGCGATTGCACTCGCCACGAAAGTGATCGACGAGTTTGACGATGCCGAGTTTGCAGCGCGTCGAATTCTGGGCCATTCCCGCTGGTATTCGGAACAGTTTGTGGAAGCCCTGGAAGACTATTCGCTGATTCTGGATCAGCCGGAATACGCGACCCGGCACGACTACAGTGCCCACGGACAGATCCTTGCGGAGTTGGGAGAGTTTGAACAAGCCCTTGAGTCGCTGGACCGGTCAGTGAGTCTCGCCAGAGAGGAAGACGACCTGACAGGACTGGCGTATTCCCTGAACGGTCGAGGCCGGGCTCTGACAGGGCTGGAACGATTCGCAGAGGCCGAAGAGTGTTTCGCAGAATCGGTCCGACTGAAACCAGACAACGCGTGGCTGCACTTTAACCGCGGTTTGATGTACTTCGCGCAGCAGAAGATGGCCAGTGCACAGGCATGCTTTGAACTGGCGCTGTGTCTCGATTCTCCCGGACTGCCTCCGGGCAAACGAATTCGTGCACAGGGCTTTGTTGCTGCCATGCAGCAGCATGACCGAGGGCAACAAAGCCAATCTGACTGAAGGTGTCGGATGCCGTGCGAGCAGCAGGCTTCTGAAGAAGTTCGGAGTGGATTCACATGAACGCCTACGATTCACAATCACCACAGACCATCAGACTGGAAGTTGCAACGCACGGGGCGCAACTCTGGCTGCGCCGGTCCGGTCAGCTCAGTAATGGATCAGAGAATCTGCGTCCTGGTCGCCTGGTGCAGCAGGCTATCGAAGACGAAATTGAAAAGTCGTCGGTTGTCATGTCCGAAGTTGTTGTCGACTATTCAAACGCCAGGGGCGCTGCAGGAGACAGTCCCGTGTGGTCGGTAGTACCGGCCCTGAGACGTGGGCTGCGGGTGCGGTTGATCGCGTCCGACGAAACGTATGACTGGCTGTCGGAACTGCTCGCAGTCACAAATATGAATCAGTTGATCGAGCTGGAGATGCACACCGCGCCGTAGACCGTTTGCGCAACTTAGGATCAAACGGAAAATTACTGTCGCGTCGAAACGTGGCGTAGGCTTCCAGCCTGCGTTTTTCTGCATCGCAAGCTGGAAGCTTACGCCACTTATTTTCCGCTCGATCCTAAGGTGTGCGATTTCTTTTCAATTAAAGACAGCTTGCGCTGTCGAGGCTCGCACGCGAGATTCAAAACCGGCCAAAGACGCTCGCCGGGTGACAGTGCCGAATCACGGTTGAAATCTCCGTGAATCGATGTTTAAATCAGAGGTGAACTCGCTACGGAGCAGCTCGACCGACCTTGCGTTCACCTGTCGGTTTTGAAGCGTCCATCGGTGGCCGGTATTTAAACGCTCGATGACAGCCGTGTTGCCACAGGATAAGAGATGCTTGCCAAGGCTGAACACGAGGCTGCTCTGCCTTCTTGATGTCTCCCATGTCCCAGGTTTCAAAGGAAATACGATGAATCGCTGCCTGATGATCATTTGTGTGGCTGGTCTATTCCACGCTACGCCGACTTCCGCAGCAGTCATTAAATATGACAGTCTGTCCACTTTCGACGCAAATGCTGGTGTCGTCCAAACTGAGGATTTCAATGCGTTTGCTCCAGCCTCCGGGCTGTTCCTGGCGTCAACATTTGATTTTGGAGATTTCTCTGTAATCGTGACCACAGACTCACCGGCATTGGGGGTCGAAGGAAGTGTCATTGGATCTGGGCTCGTGAATGGAACTGTGGAGCTCGGCTTGGGCGTTGAAGACGATTCCAGCACGGAGACGCGTTTTGAGTTTGATCAAGCCATAACCGCATTTGGTTTTGATGCGTATGATCTTGCAGACGCTGGTCGCGTTGCCAGCCTGAGCTTCAACAATGTGTCAGCAGACTCAGTTTCAATCGCTGATCCGTTGAACGGCAACACACGATTCTGGGGTTTTGTGAGCGATACCCCATTCACGACTATTTCATTTACTCAAGTCTCCGGGGCCGCAGACGGATTTCGCCTGGATAATCTCGTGTATAGTGCAAATACAGCTGCTGTTCCGGAGCCTGGCTCGCTCATCTTGATGTCGGTCGGAGCCATCAGCCTGATCGGCTACCGCAGACGGCAGCGTAAGGAGGCTGCGTAGCGGAGTGCCCGACCGAATTCGAGGCACCTTTGCGGGTGGCTTTTTTCGTGCGATAGTCGCAATAACCCGTCAGCCGTGACACACGCCGTAAACCTACCGTTTTGTGAGTCTGAACGAAGTGCCCCAAGTTGCGTCGATTACATCGACCGGGCGCAGTTTCGAGTACTCAACCCTGAAGCACCGACCGTCGCTCCTGTCGTCAAGTTAAAGGCGTTCCAATAAGGTTTCCGCCCGCTCCGAAGTCGCCCCGTAAGTGACTCATGCCTAACCGACATGAGTCAGTAACTGCGAAAAGAAACCCAACACGTTTGCTCCCGAGTCAACATGGTCAGATACAAACGCCTACACCAGGCGCGCGAGAAACGCGGCGATTCGAAGCAAAAAGCCCACCGTCGAAAACGACGATGGGCTTACCCATGGAGATAGTCGAGAGTTCAGAGGCCCAGTTAGACTTTTTCTCCCCTCCGTCGCCAAGTGGGATGGTGATGTTGTGCGGCTGGTGATGGGGGTTCCCTGCATCTCCAGGGTTCGTTCTTGCTGCTCGAGATTTCTTCCCAGTCCTTACGTTCTGATGTCGCCCGATTCCAGCATTTCGTTTCCGCGCTTTCCGCAGCGAGAGGCAGATTGCACTGGGATGCCGATCGCATAGGCGTGTGGCTAAAACTGAATTGCTTTCGTCAACAGTAGTCCCAATAAGATCAGAACCACGCCAAGAACAATCATCACACACCGGTAAACGGATTCACCAAGCAACGTTCTCAAAGCTCTCGAAGTTTGAGCGGTGTCGTTCATGAAAACACTCCAATTGAAAACTGCTCCACAAACTGCAAGTGCACCACCGACAACAAACAACCACCCCCAGAGGACGTCGCCCTGGTCACGACCGACCAGCATGAC
>JAVKCM010000259.1:0-5464 GCA_040222735.1 Fuerstiella sp.
GGTCGGGTCTCCCGACCCGACCACCAGATCGACCGAAGGTTTCCCGGTGTGTATGACGCCAATGTGTGGGGCGGTCGGGAGACCGCCCCACAACGAGGTCGGGAGACCACCCCACAACGAGTGACTGCCCCACAACGAGTGACCGCCCCACAACGGGACACCGGTTGTGGTCGGGTCTCCCGACCCGACCACCAGATCGACCGAAGGTCTCCCGGTGTGTATGACGCCAATGCGTGGGGCGGTCGGGAGACCTCCCCACAACGAGGTAGTGGGGCGGTCGGGAGACCACCCCACAACGATGTCGGGAGACCACCCCACAACGAGTGACCACCCCACAACGAGTGACCACCCCACAACGAGTGACCACCCCACAACGAGTGACCGCCCCACAACGAGTGACCGCCCCACAACGAAAGCGTGGCCGAAAGCCTTGGCGGCTTGTGCGACGGTCTGAGTCCGTGTGGTCTGCGTTCCGTCAGTACTGCGGTGGCGCCATCCGTTCCACGTGGATGTTCATGTTCAGCAGCGTTACCGGGTCGCCAAACTGCGAATAGATGGCGACGTCGGCGGCGTCCCGGCCGTAGGCGACCGCGATTCGTCCTCCCTGCAGGTTGTTCTGAGTCGGGTCGAACGTATACCACCGTCCTCCGACATAGGCTTCAAACCATGCGTGCAGGTCCATCGGCTGAAGCGTCTCAAGATAGCCGACCACCATCCGAGCCGGAATGGACAGAGCACGGCAGCAGGCGATCCCCAGATGAGCCATATCGCGGCACACGGCCTGCGATCGCTGGTTGACCTCACAGGCGCTGATGATTTCCTGTCCCGCTCCCGGAGTGTACTGCAGTGTCTGCTGAATATAGTTGACGACAGCAGTGCACTGGTCGTAGCCCGGCATTCGGTCGGCGACCAGCGAAGTCGCGATCTCACACAAACGGTCTGATTCGCAGTAGCGACTGGGCAACAGAAACGGCAGCGTTTCGTCCGGCAGATTCTGCACTTCGATATAGGGAGCGCCGGGTGCTTCATCACAGAAGTCGGCGGACTCCACATCCACCGATGTGATGACGGAAAACGCCCCGGGCGGAGCCACCAGCCGCTGGCACAGATTTCCGAACGAATCGGTGAACTCAACGGCTCGGACGCTGGGAAACAGCACGTACTGTTCGCGGGCGATCCACTGCTGCGATCCGCTCCGCGGGCGAAGCATGAAGATAAAGGGAGTCGACGCCGGAATCTGAAACTCAAGCGAACACGAGGCGTGCAGCCACATGGAAGTGTGCCTTCGAAGAAATATCAGCAGTACAACGGCGATCCGACCTGTCTGACGCAGATGGTTTCAGCGTCCACCTGCGGCGGATGTATGAATGCTTCCGGCGAACCGTGTCGTCAATCCGTCTGCCGGGACGTGTCGGCCCGAATCCGTTGTCGCTGCCGACTGTGACAGGAATCGCAATTCTGATCATGATCATCGATTCTGTCGGGGCATCACCGTGCTGCCACGGGCGGCCCCGCACGGACGCAGAGAAATTCACGGTCAGTTCTGGTTACAGATCTTCCTGCAGCGTTCGCATGATCAGCAGTACCTGTTCCAGCACGTATTCTTCCTCAGACATTTCGGGAAACTGACTGCTGAGAATCTTCTGGCGAAACCAGACTTCCTGATTGCCCGGTGAGGCCTCAAGCATGGTGGCCACCAGATAGGCCAGCAGATTCTGTTCCTCCAGCGTACGGTCAAAGAACACGTCGCGAACGACTCGCCGGATATCCCGGTCGGCGGGACGCGGAGCTGCAGCCAGCGGCGTGTCCTCGGCAGCCACCGGTTGAGCAGCCTGATGCTGGGCCTCGGCTGTTTCGCCGTAGAGCACGCTCATCACCCTGTCCCATGCAGTTCCGGCCGCGGGCAGGCTGTTGCGCCCGATCCGGTAGTCTTCCCGAAGCATATCGATGTAGTTCAGCAGCGGAGACAGCAGCTCTTCCCCGCCCTCGGCGAATGATGGTCCGTTATAGAAACCCAGGACGCGTGCACGGCGGCGTTCCCATTTCGGATAGCTGAACTGGTAATCCGTCAGAGCCCGGGCCGTGTCGGGACGCCGGAACGTGGAATAACTGCTGGCGTTTGAATTCCTGATCACCTGCTTTCCGATGAATCTGTCGCGATGAACGGGAGTGTCAGAGAGCTGAGACAATTCACGGACAAACATTACAACGTCGCCCTTTTCCGGGGATACACCGCTGGTACGCCGGGTACGGCTGAAGGTCGCGTAGGTTTCGGCAACCCGCACGACCCCGACCGGAATATAGCCGGACGACGTGGCTCGAAAGATGGCCACCTGGTTGAATGGCGACACCAGCGTCAGGCCGTGGACATCTCCGAGATCCATCAGGGCGGAACCGCGGCTGACTTTTTCGATACGCCCAATGCTGTAGACCAGGCCGGATCGTTCGGTTTCAATTTCCTGACCGGCACACGGGGTCACCACGGTCCCCAGCAACAACAGCACGCGCGCAAGGCGACGCAGGCAGCACCGTCCGCGAGTGGAGTCCGAGTCTGTCGACGACAGACTTTGAAACTGTTTTATCATGATCCGCCTTCACCTGACGTTGTGTGAGCGACTGGCTGTCCGCGATGAGGCCGGAATCCAGTACCTGGCCACCTGTCTGCCCCAGTCTAAAAGCCGGAGCGGCGCTGACCCACAGAAAATCTCCCGAATACCGGGAAACAGCAGTAACCGGCAGGCTGGTCCGGCATCAGCTCTTCGCAACCGGAGTGAACGGAACCCTTCTATTCGGCAGAACCACGACCTTCCGGACGGGCGTTCCTCTGGCGTTCCCGTGGCGTTCCGACGTCAGTTCAGCAGCGGTCCGGCGCCAGGCCGTCGCAATTCCGTGGCATATAGGCCGTGCTTGTCGTCAGAATTCACCGCTGATGTTCAACAGCAGCGGGATGAATTCAGAGAACGCCCGGGCTCGATGACTTAGCCTGTGTTTGACCAGAGCGGATAGTTCGCCGAAGGTCTGATGATATTCGGGAATCAGAAAATAGGGATCATAGCCGAAGCCACCGGTGCCGCGGGCTTCCCGTGTGATCCGCCCGCGACAGGTTCCTTCCACGGCCACTCGGACTGTTCCCTGCGGGTTGGCCAGAGCGACGCTGCAGACATAGCCGGCGCCCCGCCGTTCGTCCGGAACATCCGCCAGTTCCTTCTGAAGTCTGGCATTGTTCCGGTCGTCCGTGGCGCCGGGGCCGCTGTAGCGGGCGGAATAGATTCCCGGAGCTCCGTTCAGGGCATCGACCACCAGGCCACTGTCTTCGCCAATCACCCACTGGCCGAGCGCACTCGCCACTTCTGTGGCTTTTTTGGCGGCGTTGGCCGCAAACGTATCGCCGTCTTCTTCCACTTCCGGCACGTCCGGAAAACGTGTGACGGGAATCACTTCAAACCCGGCCGGCGCCAGCAGTTCGGCGACCTCCTGAGTTTTCTTGACGTTGCGACTGGCCAGAACAATGGTGCGTGCGGACATATTGATCGAATCATCAGGAAGCAGGCGCAGCCATTGCCGGCCCATGTATAGTGAAAGAAATACAACGGCGCTGGACTTGTTCGACGTCAGGGGGCCAACAGTTTGGCGAACAGAAATTCGTTGATACTGCCGTAGTCTTCTGATTCAGAAACACCTTTGATCAGCAGATGGCATTCATGGCCAAGCTGGTCGGCCTTTTTCTTCATCTTGACGCCGTAGACCGGATGATGAATACCGTGACCCGCATTCTCAGACGGCAGTTTCATGTTGTTGCCGTAGGTCATCAGCAGTGGCGGATCATCGCTGGTCAGGTGATTGTACGGTGAAAATTCCACGTACAGCGGCTTGTGGCGGTCATAATTCGCGAGCGCCCCGGCGATGGTCGGTTCACCAACGGCCATGTTGATCATTCGGTGCTTCAGCACGTTGGGCCCCAGCCATGGTTCGATCTGCCGCGGGTCAATGGACGTCTGCCCTCCGGCTACCGCGGCTGCGGTCACTCGTGTCGACTGCCGCAGGATCGGATCAGTGGACTGCGGGTCGGCCAGATCGTCGTGCAGCAGCAGCCACATCGACGTGCAGGCTCCGGCGCTGCCGCCGGTCAGGGCGATGCGATCGGTCCGGATATTCCATGCATCTGCCTTTGACCGAATAAACTGGATGGCCCGCGCGGCATCGTGAACCGGTGCCGGCAGCGGTGCCTGGCCGGTCAGGCGATAATTGATCGCGGCATACGAAATACCCTTCTCCAGAAACGGCTGAACATCGCGAGGATTCCGTTTCTTGTCTCCGCCCGTCCAGCCGCCACCGTGAATATAAACCAGCAGAGGCCGGGGTCCGTCGCCGTCGGCTTTCCAGAAGTCCAGCACATTCATGTTGTCCGGCCCGTACGACACATTCGCCATGGTCGGTCGCAGTTCGGCGGGCGTGGTCGGCTTTTCGTCGGCTGCAAGCGGTACGCAGACAGTCAGCAGCAGAATCATCAGGCAGAGTTTCACAGGCATGTCCCTTGTCAGTGGGGAATGGATAGTTGAGGAATGGAAAGTTGAGAAATGGGCAGTGGGGGGCTGCCAGTCGGCAACCCATTCGACGACACACGACGTCAGGCAGCACCTGAGTGGCGGTATTGTGACACGACCGGCTACTTCTGAAAACCAAGCTGGCTGCGATTCACGGTCAGGGAATGCTGTTTCTGACCGTCGATACTGATCACCTCGTAGGTCACGTGCGGGTCGGCGGCTGCGGTGTCGAAACGGACCAGGCCAAATGACTGCAGCTTGTTGTAGCTGAAGATGGCTCCCTGTTTTTCCATCGTTGGATGCACGTGCTGATTCGTCAGACGCGACGAGTTGAATTCGTAGAACCCGTATCCATTCGGACGCTCAATCTTCCATGCATCTGAACGGTGACGGTCAGCGGACATCAGAATCACGCCTTCCACTCGCCTGCGTTCGATGAAACTCAGGATTTCTTCGTGCTCTTCCCTGTAGCCGTTCCACGTGTCCAGACTGTCACCTTTGGTGCGAAAGTCCCATGGCACCGACGAGCAGATGATCTTAAAGGTTCCCTTTGCATCGGTCAGCTGCTGCTTCAGCCACTGCAGCTGTACCGGACCCAGCATCGACTTTGGATCCCGTTTCGGACTGGTGCGATAATAGCGGCAGTCCAGCATGATGAAGTCCACATCCCCGATCTGAAAGCTGTACCAGCAGCCCGGCTGCTCATCACCGCCCGCGTAGCCCGGGTTGGCCCAGTTCTGCCGGAAGATCGGGAACACCCAGTCCTTCTTCCAGAACGGCACATCGATGTCGGCGCCGCCCCAGCTGTCGTTGGTGCTGAAGTCGTGATCGTCCCAGATGGTAAACACCGGAGATCGGCCCGTCAGTCGGCGCCATTCCGGGCGGGACTGACGACGCTGATAGGTGTACTGCTGCATGAT
>JAVKCM010000260.1:0-26555 GCA_040222735.1 Fuerstiella sp.
TCCAGCTTGCGATGCAGGAAAACACGAGCTTGCGATGCAGGAAAACGCAAGCTGGAAGCTTACGCCACGTTTCGACACGACAGTAATTTTCCGTTTGTTCCCTGGCGGCGGCGGTGTGTCTCAGATTTGTTTCGGAGAAAAAACGATGTCGGCAGGATCACTTGTACAAAGTCCATCAGTCCGGCGCGTTCTGGAACATTGTCGGCGTCAGATTACCCGACATACCGTCCTGCGGGGCGTGGCAATGGTGCTGATTGCTTTTGTGGTCTGCGTTCTGCTGGCGGCAACGCTGGACTTTCTGATCGGCATTCCCGCACCGCTAAGAGCTGCTTTACTGGCCGGTTCGCTGCTGGCCGGGCTCTGGGCGGCATGGCGTTCCCTGATTAAGCCGCTGGCGACGCGAATTCCGGATCAGGAAGTCGGCGCTGCTGTGGACCTGACCGTACCGGAACTGCAGGAAAGCCTGGCAACCGTGATTTCGCTCGGGCGCCCCGATGTCACGTCAGGCGAGGCTGGTTCGGCTCTGATGCGGCAGCGCCTGGAAGAACAGGTCGCCACACAGCTGAAGCAGCTGAAGGCCGAACATTTCGTCGACGGACGGCGAACGCTGCGCCGCTGCGGGACAGCGGCCGGTCTCATGCTGCTGGTGCTGCTGCCTGCCCTGCTGTGGCCTTCGGGCACCCAGCTGCTGGCCTTTCGGTTGCTGATGCCGTTCGCCAATCTTGAATCTGCCACCAACCTGTATTTTGAAATACCGAACGGTGATCGGACGGTGGCCCGAGGACACGATGTCCGCATTGCCGCGGCACCCAAATGGCGCACGCAGGCTCATGGCGAACGCCCGGAACAGGTCTGGCTGACGCTGTACGGCAGCAACGGTCAGTCGGACTCGTTGACGATGTCCTTTGACGAACTCAGCGGTACCTACCAGGCTGACATTCCAAAAATTGCCGACACCGTGCAGTTCACCGTCCGCGGTGGCGGAGCAACCTCGAAGCGGTACACTGTCCATGTTGTGGACGCACCCGAAATTGCGGCCGCCGTGATGACCGCGATCCCGCCCGTCTACACCGGGCGCGCGATCGAACGGTTTGACGGCATGATCGGACGCATGAGTGTTTTTGAAACCAGCGAACTTCAGGTACTTCTGGAATTCAATAAACCGGTCGAATCGGCCACCCTGGTCTGGCTGCGACGCGATAAACGCCCGGTGTCAGACGTCGAACTCTTTGACCGTCAGTTCGATCATCTGACGGGGGAAGAAATCTTTGAAATTGATCCGAGCCGGATGGATCCGGACGCACTGCTGGTGGAGCCGACCGAACCGCTGGCCGAACGGATCGAAGCCGAACTGACGGCTGACCGCACAGGAGCCACCATCACCATGACGGCGGATGTCGGCGGCGACTTTGTGTTCGAAGTACGCGACCAGCACGATCTGCTGAACCCGTCAGAGCCGGACCGCACCATCGAATTGATCTATGACAAGGCTCCGCAGCTGACGGTGACCGGTATCCGGGTCGGCGACCGCTTTCGCCCGGACGATATTCTGCCCGTCAACTGTCTGGTCGTCGATGATGTCGGAATCGGCGATCTGGAGCTGCAGTACCGCCTGAATGACAACGTGACCAGAATTCTGCCGGCGGACGGGATTGATCGCGGTGCGCGCCGTATTTCCCATGGATTCCGCCTGAACCTGACCGAACTGAACGTCTCTCATGGTGATTTTCTGACCGTTCGAGTGCGCACGGAGGACGAACGCCCGAACCCGAAACCGCATGAGGTCTGGTCTGAAGAATTTGTGCTGGAGATCGACGACAACGCCGAAGCGACCGGGGCGCGTGCGCTGGACCAGGATACCCGCCTGATGATCGAAGCGCTGAAGCAGCTGGAAGAACAACTGCAGAAAGATGCCGACAAAGCTCGCAAACTGAAAGAACAGACTGATCGTGAATGGACCGATGAAGCGCGCGAAGAGGCACAGCGATTGAGCGAAAAAGAACAGCAGCAGGGAAGTGTTCTGGAACAGATTGCCGGCGAAGTAGAGACACATCCACTAATGCAGCAATCGGCCCGGAAACTCACGGAAATCAGCCAGGAGCTGCGTCAGTCCATCCCCGACCAGCTCGCTCAGGCCATCGATGCCGAACGAACTCAGGCCGGCGAACGCCTGGACAATGCCGGCCGGCAGCTGGATGAGGCAAGGCGTCAGCTGAATGCCGAAATCGAACGTATTGAAAAACTGGCTCGACTGGAGCAGGATCTGGCAGAACTGAACCGACTGGCACTGGAAGCCGAACAGGTGGCGAGTGACGCAAAACAACTGGATCAGGATCGTCGCGAATCCGAAAACCGGCCGGAGGAACTTTCTGAACAGCAATGGCAGCAGCAGCTCGAACAGCGACAGCAGCAGCTCAGCCGCGAACGCGAAGGTCTCAGCAGCGACCTGAGTCAGCTGCTGCAGGAACAGCCGGAGCTTCTGAAATCAGCCCAGCAGTCTCAGCGTGAACAGCTGCAGGCACTGTCTGAGAAGGTCGCTGCGCTGGCTCGACAGCAGCAGCGTCTGGCGGAAGGAGTTAAAGAAGAGGCTCGGGAAGCGGCCCGTGAGGCCGGGCAGATCGCCGACCAGCTGCAGCAGGCGAAAGCGGACGCTCAGAAACTGAATCAGGAACTGCAGACCAGCCAGTCGCCCGTGGATCGTCCGGATCTGGCAAAGCTGGACGCGGCCGTCCAGTCTCTTCGTGACGGTGATCTGGCAGAACCACAGCGCCAGGTCTCTGAAACTGCAGCCGAATTTCAGAAGACAGAACGCCAGCTGAAGGCAGATCCGGCGCCCGAACAGGAATCTTCAGAGCCGCCAGCCGCGGAATCCGGATCCGATCCTGCTCCTTCCAGCGATCCCCCGCTGTCATCTGACGAGGCGGCTCGACGGTCGGCTGAGCTGGCGGAACGGCTGGCGGAAATCGGCCAGCAGATCCGCCGGCTGCGTCAGGAACGTCAGGCCGATCCGTCTTCGAACAACAGCGAACCGGCGTCCGACCCGGACGCCCCGGCGGCTCAGGCCTCCCCACAGGACGACAGTGCCCCACAGGATGGCAGTGCCCCACAGGACGCCGGCACTCCGCAGGACGAAAGTGCCACGGCCTCTTCAGAACCGCGGCCCGAATCGTCGACAGAACGGCCGAATCCGCTACCGGGTGTGCTGCAGCGTGTTGACGAACTGGCTGAGGCGGCTCAGCAGATGGCCGAGAATCTGGCCGCGGATGCTCAGACCGAACCTGCCGCTCAGAACAATGCGGACGAGGCGGCCCGCCGGGCCTCAGAAGGCCGTGACGAAGCCGGTGCCGGTCGTTTTTCCAGGTCTGCCAGGCAGCTCCGTGATGCCAGTGACGCTTCGCAGCGGAGCGCGGCCGCCATCAACGGCCAGGCCCAGCCCGATCAGCAGAAGCAGATGCAGGGACTGCAGGACGAATTGAATCGTATGGCTGACACCCTGCAGCGGCTGCAGCAGGACAACGGTGCTCGGGCGGCTGCCCAGCAGCAGTCGCAGCAGCAGATTGCACAGGATGTGTCTCGCCTGCCCGAAGAACTGAATGATCTGGCTGAACGGCTCAACATCCCGGCTCTGCAGATGCCTGAAGCGGCTCGGCAGGCGGGTGAAGCGCAGCAGGCCGCGGCTCAGGCACAGCAAAGCAGTGAGCAGGCCGCGGACGGACTCCAGCAGGGCCAGCTGCAGCAGGCGGGGCGTGCCGGTCAGGAGACCGCAGCCCGGCTGAATCAGCTGTCCACACTGGCACAACAGGCGGGGCAGCAGTCGGCACAACAGGACTCACCGGTTCCCAGCGAAGTCGGTGAGAGTGTGGCGGACGCACTGCAGGATCTGCAGCAGGCCGCTCAGGCTATGCAGCAGGCGTCCGGGCAACAGGCGGCCGGTGAGTCAGACCAGTTGTCTGAGCAGGCGGACAACGGTCAGTCTGGTCAGTCTGCAGAAGGAGATTCGGCCGGCCAGAGTCAGGACGGTCAGCCGGGGCAACAGGATGGTGCCTCGCCTTCCGGTTCACCGTCGCAGAACGGCCAGCCGGGAAAACCGTCGGGCAGCGAACAGCTGTCGGACGCCGCAAAAGCACTGGCTCAGGCAGCTCAGGACGCGCTGCCGCAGCAATATAATCCTGGTCAGATGAACGACGGATCAGATTCGGCGTCTGCCGGACGGGATGCGATGGGCAACGCCGCGATGTGGGATGGTCGGGTTGCCGGGGCTGCCGAAGGCCCGGCCGGATCCCGGGACTGGGGAGGGCTCAACGATGAACTCGATACGGAAACCTCAGACAAAGGCAGTGTGAGCCGCGACAGCGAATACGAAGCTCTGATCCGGATGTACTTTCGGGAAGCAGGAAAAGTTCTGTCGGACAACTGAGGAAGTCCGCTCCGCTGCTCCCCACCCGGCATTCAGGGTTTGGCTGAGTGCTTCCTTCAGTCGGCCAGCCCGTATTTCTTCAGCTTGCTGTAAAAGGTGCTGCGGGGCATATTCAGAGCTCGGGCCGCCCGAGCCTTGTTGCCCCGGGCGGTTTTCAGGGCTGACATCAGCTGCTGCTGTTCGTCGGGCCGCGTGTCGGAAGAACTGTTTCGGGCGTCCTTCGGATCGTCGGTTGTGGAGGGCAGTTTCAAACGGTTGTCGTCGGTCCAGTGTTCGGCGCTTTTCTGTCCGCTGACTCCTACGATCGCCGCTGAGGCCAGGCCGGATTCGGTCGGCAGATCCTTCAGGGTGATGGAATCGCCATCGGTGAGCACAATGGCGCGTTCGATCACATTTTCCAGTTCACGTATATTGCCGGGCCAGTGATAACGTTCGATCGCGGCCAGCGCATCGGGTTCGATCTGGCGAATCGTCTTGCCGGTTTTGCGAATGCCTCGATTCAGGAAGAAGAAGACCAGTTCGATCAGGTCTTCCCGGCGTTCCCGCAGCGACGGCAGTGTCATGCTGATCACATTCAGCCGATAATAAAGGTCCTCGCGAAACTCACCGCGGGCGATCATGGATTCCAGGTCTCGATGCGTGGCGGCAATGACCCGGACGTCGACCGGAATCGTCCGGTTGGATCCCACCGGTTCAAAACAGCGTTCCTGCAGCACGCGCAGCAGCTTGACCTGTACTTCCAGTGAAATATCACCGATTTCATCCAGAAACAGAGTTCCTCCGTCAGCGACTTTAAAGCGTCCGTCCTTGTCGGATTCGGCACCGGTAAACGCGCCGCGGACGTGGCCGAACAGCTCACTTTCCAGCAGTGACGGTGCCAGCGCCGCACAGTTGACGGATACCAGTGGCTTGTCAGCTCGTTCGCTGTTGCGATGCACGACCCGGGCCAGCAGTTCCTTACCCGTACCGCTTTCGCCTCGAATCAGTACGGTGGAGGTGCTGGTGGCCGCCTTGCGAGCCATTTCCAGGACGGCCTGAATCTGCCGACTGGTGCCTCGGATCTCGCCGCGGTCAAACCCCGCCTCAGATTCCTGGTTCTGTTCGTGACCGGCCATCTGCTGCAGCGACGTCAGTTCGGCGCGCAGCATGGCCAGCTGACGCTGTTGTTCCGCGATGCGATCCACCTTCACCTGCAGTTCTGAGCTGAGTCGTGAGAGGTTCTGATTCGCCCGCGAACTGTGCAGCGCCAGGACCGTCATCTGCCCGATCGCCTGCAGAAAAGCAATGTCTTCTGCTGAGTAGGCGGCTCCGTTGGTTCGCTTGCCGACCACAATCAGGCCGTCGACGCCTTCATCACCTCGCAGCAGACAGATCAGTTCAGCCCGCAGGTCGTGAAGCAGTTTCTGGACGGGTGCCTGGTGCTCGCGGTTGGCAGCCGGAATCCGTCGCACCACCAGCTCCGTGCGATTCAGGTCAGCAATGGTTGTCACCGGCAGCGTGGCTGGAATGGTGGACCGGTCGTCGGTACCAATCAGCCTCAGAGGGCCCCGGCCTTCGCGTACATACATGGACGCGGTCGACGCATCCATGACATCGCGACACGTGACCAGCGTGATTTCGGCCAGCGCGGAAGGGTCGGTCAGATATCCGGAAGCCTGATTCAGCTGTTTCAGCGTCTTGTCGATCTGATACTTCTCTGAGAAGAAACGCTGATCGACAGCCGCCTGAACCTGGTCTCGTGCCCACAGCACAAAGCCGATGGCAATGACCAGAATCAGAAACAGAGACAGATGCAAAGGCAGCGAGGAATGGTCGGGCAATGCGTACACGCGAGTGGCCACGGCTCCGGCACCCAGCAGCACGGCCGTCACCACGCTGACCATGGCCGACATCAGAAAATACTGACGCCCCCGCATCAGAATCTCATCCGCCAGGATCAGGCGGTGCTTCATCATGCCATGAGCATAGGCGGCCATAAACAGGCCGCTGGCAACGAACATCGGAAACTGAGCCTGTCCCAGCGCAAATTCCTCTTTACGATAAAAGGCCAGGTACAGCGTGTAGGTGATCGGCAGCGTGGCCACCAGGGACGCGGTCAGAATTCCGGAGGCCTGGCGACGCTCAACCGGGTTCTGCGTCCGCAACAGATTCACCGACAGCGACAGTACCGTCAGGCCGAAATAGACAGAACTAAGCATTATGGCCGTGTACACCAGCAGACGCAGGGCATACAGCAGCGCCGCACAAACCTCCTGAGCATTAAAGTGCAGGACCCCGTCCCGAAGCAGCCCGGTTGATAATGCGGCCAGCTTCTGAAATGCCGAAAAATGTCCGGCCGGTTCCGACACCCCGTTCAGCATAAAAGCCGTCCAGTAGGTGAAGGCAATCAGTGTGCCTGCCAACACCGGCGGGCCATAGATCAGTGATGCACTCAGCACCGGCCGCTGTGCCAGCATCACGTTCTGGCGAGGAAAACTGCAGAAAAAATGAAGAGTGACCGGGGGCAACAGGCAGGCACAGAAAATAAAGGGCAGATTCAGCAACGGACTGGCGACCAGAATCCACCAGTGGAAGCCCCCGACGAAGGCCACCATCGAAACGGAACACATCATGCAGAACAGACGGACCACTCGTTCTGCCGGGCGCTGCCACCATGCCGTCAGCGCCACCAGCAGAATGCCAAGCTGACACAGAAACCAGACAATCGTCAGCAGAAAATCGGTCGGCTTCAGAGTCTTGACGGCGACGTACGTGCGCTGCGGCTTCGTCGGAAACGACGAATTCGGAGTCCGTACCAGCAGCTCCACCATCCGCTGCGCCGGGCGATTCGTGCCGCTGGAAATGTCCACCAATTCGGGCACCAGCTCTGCCGGCACTTCCGATGGATCAGAACCCGGGTTCAGCAACCCACCCGGAGGAATCGGAGCCGCACGCAAACTCGCCAGGTTATGAATGAACAACAGAAAATTGTTCGCCGGCTTTCTGGCGACTTGCAGCAGCTGGTCTCCACCAGTGACCGGAGTCCCCAGAATATCGTCGTCAGAATGGACAAACTGAGTGATTTTCAGTTCCTGGCTTTCGCCAGCACTCATCGGCAGCAGACAGCGAAGACCAATGTCCGGAAACGTCGTGACGTACCAGATCACAATCAGGCAGTAGAAGGTTGCCGCAACAGCGCAACCCGCAACCCCCAGATATGCGTAATTTCCTATGTTTTCCTGTCGTATCGTTTTCATAGCGTCGGCGCCGAAGTGATGACACCAAGCTTATCCATGTGTCGGCGCATGTTCAACGACTTCGGCGCTTGTTTCGACACTTTCGGCGCATGTGTCAGGGGTGTCGAAAGTGTCGAAATGAGGTGTCGATACCGAAAAAGGCCTGTTTTTTGACATGCTCTTTTTTCCCGTGATGTGGCACAAGACATGCATACACCAATCGTATCCCAGCCAGCCCTTTGGTTAAGCTGCGACGTGTTGAACAGGATCTCTCCGATTAGGTAGTCACCCAGCCACCTTTTGGATTCCCCACATCTTCCTGTTCAGTTCCCCCACGCGTAGCTTCCAGGGGCTGTTTTTATGCGCGGACACTGCTTCTGGCCGTCAGCCGCCGCCCTGAGCCTGGTTGTGGCAACATGAAAGCCCGGATTTTGCATCGTGGCTTCTGACCGCAGCCCAGCTTCTGACGCTTCGGATCGATCTGGGTGTCGGTTTTGGAGATGCCCCTGACGTCCCCGCTTTCGAATGCCAGCACGGATTTTCGGCGCATTCTGCCTGTCCCGTTTGCGTGGTGCGCAGTCCGTTTACCGTAGCTGGGGCTTCCAGCCGCAGCACGTCCGCTCCGCTACCGGACGGGACTCGAGTGCCGGCCTGAACTGCGGCTGGAAGCCCCGGTTACGTTACTGCGCTTCCGCTGCCGACGGACCTGTGTCGACGGTATCTTCACGGGATTTCAGCCCCAGCAACTGGGTGAGGATATCTTCTCGGATCAGGTTCAGGCAGGGTACGATAACCAGCGTCAGTCCCGTGGCGAAGATCAGGCCGAAGGTCAGCGTGACAGCCATGGGAATCAGAAACTTGGCCTGAAAGCTGGTTTCAAACATCAGTGGAATCAGCCCGGACGCGGTGGTCAGAGTCGTCAGCAGAATCGCGCGTAGTCGTTGTTTGGCACCGTCCACGCTGGCATCAAAGGCGGAAAGCCCGGACCGCATTCGCTTGTTGACGAAATCGACCAGAACGAGTGAATCGTTGACCAGAATGCCGGCCAGGGCGACCAGCCCGATGGCGCTCAGGATTGTAAATGTTTCACCGGTCACCCAATGCCCGATCACGGCGCCCAGAAAGCCAAAGGGAATGGCCGCCATGACGACCAGAGGTTGAGTGTAGGACTTGAACAACCCGGCCAGCATGCCGTAGATGATCAGCATGGCGACCGGGAATGCCATCTTCAGCGAGGAGAAGCTTTTTCGCATCTCTTCGGCCTGACCCAGATACTGGATGTCGATGCCTGGATATCGCGGCACAATTTCCTCTTCTGCCAGGGCTTTGATCCGGTCGATGACGCTGGAGGTGCTGGGGACAATGGCGTCGTCCACAGCTCCGACCACCGTCGCCGACCGGGTTTGCTGGTAACGCGTGATTGTTGAATAGCCGACGCCCATTTCCACGTCGGCCAGTTCGCTGATCGGGACCCAGCTTCGCGTGGGGGCTCCGTCGCCGACGGCATCCGGAGTTGCTGTCGCGAACGCTGCGCCGGTCAGGCTTCGGCCTGGAATCCACATTGATTCGACATTCCACGTGCTGTCGCGGAAGGATTCCGGGTACCGGACCATGATACGCACGTCTTCACGATTTCGCGTGATACGTCGAGCTTCCTGACCAAACAAAGCTCCGCGGACATGCATTCCCAGGCGTCCGGCTGTGACGCCTGTGGACGCGGCGGAATCCCGCAGTCGCAGCCGCAGTTCCTTCTTCCCGATGTCCAGGTTGTCATCCAGGTCGTAGACTCCCTGGAGCGTTCCGGCGATTCGTTTGAGGTCATCCACGACTCTGGGCAGCTGCTGATCAGGAACGCCGGAAACGCTGATTTCGATATCATTGCCGCCGGGACCGCCGTTCATGGCTTCCCAGCGCACCGAGTTGATGCCGGACAACCGGGTCTCTGAGAATTCTCGCAGCTTTGACACCAGTTCCTTGCTGGATCGGGTACGTTCGTCAGCCGGGCAGATTTCCACAATCAACTGCCCCAGATGGCTCTGGTCGTCAAAACCCACAGAACCGGCACCGGTCACATCGTATTGCCGTCCGGCGATGGTCTGGACATTGACGATTTCCGGAAACCGATCCTTGTCCACAATGTGGTCTGTGAGCTTCTCCAGCTCCTGCGTCAGTCGTTCCGTGGACGTGCCGATCGGCATTTCCAGGGCGCAGATCAGGCTTTCGCTGTCCATGTCCTGAATGAACTGCCATTTCACAATGCCTCCGGCCAGCATACCGGCTGAGATCACGCAGGCGCCGACGACAGCCGTGACGGTGACGTAGCGCCATCTGAGGCACAGCAGCAGCAGCTTTTCGTAGGGTTTCAGCAGACACCGCTTCATGAACAGATCCTGCAGGCCGACCAGCCCGCCCACCAGCGTGTTTCGGCCCGTCGGTTCAACCTTCCGTCTGGGTGGCAGATGCCGCAAGTGAGCGGGAAGAATTACCAGAGCTTCCACCAGAGAGATTGACAGTGCCGCGATCACCACCAGGGGCAGCTGGGCCATAAAGTCGCCAATCTGTCCCTGGATGAAAAACAGGGGGGCAAACGCACCGATGGTGGTGCTGACGGCGACGATCACCGGCCACATCACGTCTTCGGCCCCCTTGATGGCGGCCTGCATCGGCGACATGCCTTCTTCCACGTGACGATAGATGTTTTCACCGATCACGATGGCGTCGTCCACGATGATTCCCAGGACAACAATCAGGCCGAACATCGACAGCAGATTGACGGTGGCTCCGACGGCCCACATCACGGCAAACGTGCCCATAAACGAAACCACGAGGCCGGTGGCGGCCCAGAAGGCCACCCGCCAGTTCAGAAACAGGACCAGCGAAGTCATTACCAGCAGCAGCCCCCACTTACCATTGCGGGTCATCAGTTCAAGCCGTCCTTCCACGAACCGTGCGATGTCGGTGTGCAGTCGAAAGGTGAAGGCACCGGGAAACGGGTTTGCTGCGGCCCGTTGATACACCTGATAGAGATCTGGCCGTCCGAGCGCCGACATGAGCATCGACATGCCTTCGTCGGGGCCCGTATACGGCTGCCCGCTGCGGGCCGCCACGTACGTCTTCACAACGGACGAAATCTGCACGGCGTCCTCATCGTCGCCATTGAAGACGACACAGTTCACGGACGGTTTACCGTTGAACAGTGCCTCCAGATCCGAGTCCACGAAGCCATCGGACAGCGTGGCAACATCCCTGAGTCGGATCTGACGCCCGTCCGGCTGAGAACGGACCACGATGTCTTCCAGTCGCAGTGCCTGCTGTTCCTCGCCCAGCGTTCGCACGGCAATGCTGCTGCGGCTTCCCTTCAGCTGGCCGCCGCTGATATCGATATTTTCGGACCGAATGGCGGCCGCGATTTCCTCGAACGTAATATCGTATTCAAGCAGCCGGTCCGGGCGGACATCCACGTAGATTTCGTCGTCACGGATGCCGTTCAGTTCCACACGGCTGATTCCCGGAAGCTTCAGCAGGTCATCCCGCAGTGCCCGAGCGGCTTCCTTCAGAGCGGCCTCGCTTTCGTCGCCGTAAACGGCAATGGAAATCACCGGCAGCTGAGGCTCCACCTTTCTGAGGCTGATTTTTTCAACGTCGTCCGGCAGGTCCTGAATGGAATCCACTTCATTGCGGATTTCCTGCAGCATGACATCCACATCATCCACCGACTGGGCCAGTGTCAGGGTGGTGAAGCTGATGCCTTCGGCGATCTGAGATTCGACCTTTTCGATGCCCTCCAGCGCCCGCACGGCCTCTTCAATCTTGATCGTGACCGCCTTTTCGATGTCTTCCGGCTGCACGCCGGGGTACACCGCCGACACCATCAGCTTGTCGGGACGCGATTCCGGGAACATTTCACGCTGCAGCGTGATCGCGAAAATGACGCCGGACGCGAGGATGACCAGCATCAGCATGTTGACAAGAACTGCGTTGCGGACGCTGAATGCGGGCAGTGACATGCAGAGAACTCGCTGAGGACAAACGCGGTCGAAAGATGGTGAATTGTGCCGTACCACGATGATTCAAGACCATCGGTACGGATATGCGACCGGCTGATTTGTTGTTTTTTGGCGAGTCTTTCTCGTGAATGATCAGCTGACCTGAACTTCGGCGGCCGCAATGACGTCTGTCGACTTATCGTCGCCGGACCATTGAGGCACTTCGCAGCGCTGAGCCACCCAGCCGTGATGGACCAGTTCTCCGGACACAGAGTCGGATACCTGGGCAACGTTGCCGGTCAGCCGGTAGCGGCCGGAAGCCGGCTCTTTCACCGAAACCGCCGAGCCCTCTTCCTGATCGACCACCGGGGCCGGGTCAAACATGCGAGACAGCACTTCGTGGCAGCCGCGATGGACTTCCCGGACGGCCGCTCCCACCTGAGCATCATTGTAGACATCGATCGGTTCCTGGATGAAATCCACAAACCGAGCCTCCCGCTGCAGCGCCGACAGCAGGGTAATGGCTTCGCTGCGCCGGGGCTTCGGAGGCGGAGGTGGCGTAGCCGGGCGAGGCTCCGGCTTTGGTTCCGGCAGTCCGGCAGGCTCCTGACTCAGCAGTTCGGAAACCTGTTTTGCCGTGCTGCCACTGAAGAGAATTTTAAAGGCCAGTCCAAGGCGTCCCATGTTCACGTCGGTCCTGAGTTGAAGAAGGTCTTTACCGGACACGGCCCGTCAGCCGGTCGTGACTTCCAGTCCGGCTTCTTTCCACTGGCGGAAGCCGCCGTCCATGGAAATGACGTTTGTGTAACCCATCTGCTGCAGGTTCAGGGCCGCCAGAGCCGAACGGTAACCGCCGCCGCAGTACAAAACAATCGGGGCCGCGGTGTCGGAAATCGTGTTCTCAATATCGCGTTCGATCACTCCCTTGCCCAGGTGAATGGCTCCCGGGATTTGCCCGGCCGCAAATTCACTTTCCTCCCGGACATCCACCAGGTGAAAGCTTTCTCCGGCTTCCCGACGAGCGACCACATCCGGGACGGTGCATTCGCGGATCTGCGGTCGGACAGAATTCACGATATCCAGAAATCTCTGAGAATGGTTTTTCGCCATGGTTTCGTTTCCGTTGTCAGGCGCATTTTGATCGGAATGAAACGCATCTTAGAGAACGGCGTTCGTGTGTTGAATCAGGGCGGCACACAAAGTCTTCAGCTGGTCGGCCGTATGGCACGTGCCAAACGAAACTCGCAGCCGTTCTGTGCCGGAGCGGACGGTCGGCGTACGAATGGCGGGCACAAAAAATCCGTCTGTCTGCAGCCGTTCGGCCAGCTGCACAACGGCCCGTTCTCCGGGGATCAGGACAGGGATAATGGGGGCCACGCCGTTGTCAATCGATGGCAGCCCGGCCTCGGCCAGACACCGGCGGAAATCCGCCCCCAGTTCAGCCAGCCGGCTGCGGCGCTGAGGTTCGGACCGGATCACGTTCAATGATTCGACCATGGCGTCGCAGATGACGGGAGGAAGCGCGGTTGAGAAAAACTGCGTCCGTGCGGTGTTTCTGAGCAATTCGATGACCGGCTGGTCAGCGACCGCAAATCCGCCCAGTCCTCCCATGGCTTTGCTCATCGTGCCGACGCGCAACAGGATACGATCTTCAACCCCACATGCATCGCAGGCTCCACGGCCGGACGTCCCCAGGACACCCGTTCCGTGTGCCTCATCCACGATGATAGAGGCGTCATACTGTTCGGCCAGATCACACAGTTCCGGCAGCGGCGCCACGGTGCCGTCCATGCTGAACACGCCGTCCGTGACAATAAAAACGTGCTCAAAGCGGCTGCGTCGTCGCCGCAGCGATCCGGCCAGCGCCTCCAGCCGTTCCCGACGATAGACCAGCATCGTCCCGGCTGAGGCACGGGCGGCATCAATAATGCTGGCGTGGTTGTCGCGGTCGCAGAAGACCGCGTCATTGGTTTCGACAAGACTGTTCAGCACGCCCAGATTTGCGGCAAAGCCGGTGGGAAACAGCAGCGCCGCCTCGGTCTGTTCGAAACTCGCCAGAGTTTCCTCCAGGCGGGCATGAGCGGCGGTTCGGCCCGTCACCAGCGCGCTGGCGGTGGCTCCCAGCTGGCCGGCACGCGTCTCCCGAAACACGGTGCCTGCCTGATGTGCCAGTCCCAGGTAGTCGTTGCTGCCGAAGTTGACCAGTCGGCAGCCATCTATGTCGCATGATCCGTCTGCGTGTGAATCGACCACTCTGGCCACACGGCGGCGACCCTGTTGTTCCAGATTCTGCAGTCGCTGACCGATACGCTTCAGTAAGTTAACACGGCTCATTGAAAACGCCATTCCGGATGATCGCGGCTGTCTCCCCGCACCATGGCGACATCCGCAAGTTCGCAGTCGTAAAGACTGAAGACACGCAGATCCGGCGCGGTGATATCGACCGCCTGCGGTATCGCTGCACGCTGCGACGTTGAACCCTTGTCCGGTTCTTCCCGATATGTTCCGCTGGCCACTTGTGTGACATGGCCCCGGCCCCGGCTGATCGGGCCTTCGTAGTCCAGATACATGCGGCGGTGGTCGGGCAGCCGTTCGGCTGGAAGCCACGTCCGCGGGACGACGGGCCGCAGCAGTCGCCAGGCCGCCAGCACTTCGCCCCGCTCCAGCAGCAGATCCCAGTGCAGGAACGGGTGATCGTGCTCAAGAATCACAAATCGAAGAGATGGGGAAGGCACGTCGAGGTGATACCTGTTGAATTGAACGGCCTTCCGGGCTCAGGCTGCCGGAACAAGCTGCTCTGCAGATCCGCGACGCGTATCGCTCAGACCAGTTCCCGCATCGGTTCGCGCTTGTCGACCAGAAACTGTGGTCGGCCGGTCGGATCCATGATCGTGGTGTTCATGGGATCCAGGCCGAGGTTGTGGTAAGTGGTCGCGACGATTTCCTGCATGTCTACCGGACGACTGACAGGGCGTTCTCCCAGTCGGTTGGTGGCACCGATGGCCTGGCCGGTTCGCATACCACCGCCGGCCATCAGGGCACAGCTGACCTGCGGCCAGTGATCGCGTCCGGCATTCTTGTTGATCCGCGGGGTGCGACCAAACTCACCCCAGACCAGCACCGTGACGTTGTCGAGCATGCCACGTTCTTCCAGATCCAGCACCAGGGCGCTGACGGCCTGATCCAGTTTCGTTCCGTGATCCCGCACCAGGTCGAAGTTCTTTCCGTGACTGTCCCAGCGTCCGAATGACAGAGTGACAGAACGGACTCCTGCTTCGACCAGTCGTCGGGCCAGCAGAATATGATCATTGCAGGTGGGGGCTCCGTCATATTGATACTGGTACGGTTTGCCGTCACCGTAGCGGGCGCGGACTTCGTCCGGTTCTTTCGAAATATCCAGCGCGTCGGCCAGCTGACTGGACGTCAGGACGCCGAATGCCGCCTGCGTGAACGCATCCATGCCCTCCATCATTCCCCGGGCATCGGCCGATCGCTTCAGCCCGTCAAGGCTGGTCAGCAGCTGTTCACGGTTCTGCAGTCGATCCAGCGTGACACCGTTCAGGGTCAGGTTCTCCATGCCACCGCCATTGGGGCGAAAGGCCTGGTGAGCGGCTCCGAGAAATCCGGGGTCACCGGGTTCGGACCAGGGAACGTGGCGTGTTTTCGAGGCCAGTGCCACGGTGGCTGGCACGGACGGATCGGTGGGTCCTTTGATTTTCGACAGCACACTGCCGATGCTGGGACGCCCGCCGATGGACTGCAGACTGCGTCGATCCCAGCCGCTGAAGCACTGGAAGGCATCATGCCCGCCCGAGCAGCCGACGACCGAGCGGATCACGACCAGTCGGTCCATGATGGAAGCCAGCTTCGGAAAACATTCACCGATCTGGATGCCGGGAACGGCGGTGCTGATCGGGCTGAATTCGCCCCGAATTTCGGCCGGGGCCTCGGTCTTGATTTCCCACATGTCCTGGTGTGGCGGCCCGCCACCCAGAAAGATGTTGATGACAGCCTTTTCTGAATTGCGTCTGGTCGATCCGGCTTCGGCCCGCATCAGGTCTGACAGCGACAGTCCTCCGACTGCGCCTGCTGACAGCCCGCCGATCTTCAGAAAGCTGCGGCGAGCAACGCCGTCACAGTACTTCGTCTTTTGTCCGAGAATTGTCAGCATCAGAACCTCCATTGCTGGAAGAAGGATTTGGTGACAGCGGGGAGGGAAAAGTGCTGTCAGGTGGGAAACAGGTCGCCGATTGAAACACTCTGCAGATTCAGCGACGTGTCTGTACTGGTGTACCGTTTACTTATGTATCGTCCGGTTTCTACGGCAGCTTTGATGCCCGCCCAATGGAACGGAAAACCGTGCCGGCCCGTCATCAAACTGCAGTTCCCGTACCAATAAGGTTAAACCGGGGACCGCTCGTCGTCAACACCGTGCCGGGTTGAAGGGGTTTCCGGGGCCACTGAGTCAGAAATTGGCGGAAAATCCGAGACCGAAAGAAACGCCTGTTTTGCTGCTTGTTTCGCCGTGTGGCGTGTACGTGGTCAGTTCGTTGGCCTGAGCGGACAGCGACAGCGACAATGACGGATCCGTCGACCCGGGGCGGCCCACAAGATGGTATTTCGCATCAGCTTTGCCGCCCCATTGAAACTGAGTGGGTTCCTGAGTTGCAAAGGCTTCTGCGGAAACCGACAGTCGTGACTGCCCGAAGGTTTTGTTGGTTGAGAATTTCAGCCGCAGATCGTAGACGGCAGAACGTTCCCAGCCGGTTGCCGGCTGTACATAACCGCCGCCGGCGCTGAGTCCGACCTTGACTCCTTTGGCCACCTCCACGGCAACCGAGCCCTTGCCGACGGCCTGCTTCAGTTTTTCATTTTCGGCCGTCACGCTCAGTTCCAGGTCGACGTCGACTTTGTCCCACTTGATTTTGGTCAGCTTGGTCGCTCCGACCAGCTGTTTTGATGGTTCGAATTTGATGTCCTTGGCAGCGATCTCTACGTTGCCCAGCACCTTGAATCGCACCAGGTGGCTGGCGAGCTTTGTGGCGGGCATGGCGAAGGCGTCTCCGGTCTTGAACTTGTACATCGCCGCAGCTCCGCCAAGGCCCAGGCCGGCGCCGACAAGAATCAGCCAGCCCTTGTTCTTGTCGACGAAGACGCCGACTGTCGATTTGCGGTAGGAACATTCCAGCTGTCGCAGGCCTTCCTTCAGACGACGCACCTGCTGTGATTTTTCCAGAGCCGTTTTTCCGGCTTGCGTGGCGGGATCGATCGTGGCTTTGCCGACCTTGCCGGCAGAGGCCAGAATGTCATCCATGCTGACTGTCTTGCCGGTGACCTGCTTCTTCGTCAGCGCCTTTGCTTCTTCCAGCGCCGTCTTTTCAATCGCCTGGCGGACCTTCGGGTCGCTCAGGATCTTTTCGATCAGCTTCGGCGAATCCAGTACCGTGCTGCCCGTCGTTTCCAGTACCAGGACCAGCGTATCCTTGACGGCTCCCGGCAGCCCGCCGCACTGTGATGGCTGTGTTTTTTTGTCGGCATCGGACATGTCGGTTCAGATCAGTTGAAAGGCGTGCGACAATTTTTCAGGTGATGGTTCTGCTGACGCAGATTCGAAATCAGACACTGACCCGCGAGACGGCTGACATGTGCGGGAACTCGGTGCTTGGATGGCTGTCGGCCCGCCGTTTCAGACGGTGCCACTTCTTTGTCACTGTATTGACAATGCTATCCGAATGGATGATGGAAAATTGATGGATTCCCAAAATGACAGGGAAATCTGAGAGCGGCGTCGGCCCCGTTCGAATTTTGACGAACAACGGTTTATCAGGACGGTGCGGACTGCGGACACTGCTGCGGGTCTGCCGGTCACGCCGCCGGTGGCCTATATCCCGATGCCGTTTCGGGCTGGCGACCTTTGTACACCGTTCTGGCAGACTGACGGTGGATCGGACCAGATTGGATCTTTCGTCTCAGATTGCTCAGATTTCACGCAACAGGCGGTGGTGGACCCCCGAGAATCCAGCGGGAGGGGCGCTGCGCGTCGCTCCGGGCGGCGGGAATGTGCTGTTCTCTGGTAGAAACAGGCGGCTCACGGAATCGGCAGCGTCGGTGCAAGATGCCACAGGAAAAGAACCCCATTCTGAAACGCTTCGAAAAGCTCGAAGCCATCTGGAACGAGTTCGCCGAGAACCCGGAGGCACGCGTTCTGCGTTGGCTGGCCGACGACGATACTGTCGGTATGCTCGCCAGGTTTGTGGACTGGCAGAACGAAGAAGAAGGGACCATCCCGGATCTGTTCGTCCGCTTCACCGTGCCGTTCAGAAGTGAGTCCGAATACAGCGCGGCTGTGCGACAGACGATTGTCGATCAGTACGCGGCGACTCAGGAAGATCTCGACGCGGAAGGGCTGGACTCCGGATGGCAGCCGCCGGACGCTCCGGATCCGGTGACGGCCGCGTCGGTGGCCGCCGCATTTGCTTCGCTGCAGCAGCGTTATGCAGAAATCATGAGAAACATGGTGGCCGTGCTGGTTCCGGACAACGCGGCCGAGGCTGGTTCCGGTCTGCAGAACTGGCTGACGAAACTGCTGAGCGGCGACGTTCCATCCGAAGTACGCGTGATGATCGTGGATTATGTGGCGGCTCCGGCCTTTGAACAGCTGGCTGAAAAGTATCCGGACAAGGTTGTCAGTGTTGATCCGGAACTGGATATGCCGGGGGCCTACGAAGAACTTGTCAAAGAGGCGCCGGGCAGCGGACCCGGTCACGATTTCCGTCAGCTGTATGTCCAGCTGACGAATGCGGCCGGCAAAGGTGATCTGGGCGGTGCCAAAGCGGCCGGTGAACGGGCGGTCGCGATCGCCACTCAGCAGCAGTGGCCGCATCTGGTCACGGTGGCTCAGATGGGGCTGGCCGCCGCTTACTTCAGCGCCGGCCGACTGGAAGAAACCATTGCCTGCTACCGGGCTGCCAATCAGGCTGTTGCGGGTTCCGACGATCCCGGTGAACAGAAACTGGATGTCCAGACTCGCATGGCCGAAGGGTCGGCGCTGATTGCCGCCGAGAAGCATGCGGAGGCGGCCGAGGTGTTCGCTCAGGCGGTGCCGCTGGCTCAGAAAATCGACGACAAAACCTCACTGCTGGAATGTTCGCGGATGGCCGGCTGGTGTTACGAAGTGGCCGGTGAATCCGACAGAGCGTGGGACTGGGGTGAAAAGGCGGTGGCCGCCGGCGCGGCCATGGATGAATCTGAACGCGAAACATCCACGCTGGGTTATGCCGGTCAGCTGCTGCTGCGCCTGGCGAACAAGGGGACTCATTCGGGCGAAGAAAAACGCATTCGGCAGCAGATGGAAGAGCTGCTGGGCCGGGAATGGGAAGCCGAACTGGCAGGAGCCGCCTCATGACGCTGGCTGCGAAACATATGGACCCCGTGGTCGGTGTGGATGTGCACATCATTCAGCCGCCCGGTCCGGTGCCTCCGGTGCCCATTCCTCACCCGTTTATCGGCTTCCTGATCGACCCGTTTGACTACGTGCCGATCGTCGGGTCGACGGTGATGATCAACGGCATGCATCGGGCTCAGGCCGGAACCGCCGGTAAGTGCGTGCCGCCGCATATCCCGATCGGCGGCGTGTTTGTGAAGCCGCCGGCCAATGAATGTGAAATGTTCATGGGCAGCGCGACGGTTGAAATCGACGGCGACGCTCAAAGCTACATGTCGCTGCCCGCACTCAGCTGCCAGTGTATCGGGATGCCGCCGATCCCGCGGATGAACCCAAAGAAAAAGAGCAAGACCAAGTCGCTGGTGCTGCCGACCAGCCTTGTGCTGCCGATTCCCTGTGGTCCTCCGGTGATGATCGGCGGTCCGCCCACGATCTCGCTGATGGCGATGGGCATGAAGGTCGGGATGGCGGCTCTCGGAAAGGCGTTCAAGAAACTTCGCAAGCTGCAGAAGGCCAGCAAGCGAATGAAAAAGATCTCGGACAAGATCCAGGCGGCTGCCAAAAAAGCGATGAAAAAGCTGGGCGTGCCGCCCAGTGTTCAGAATAAGGTCAGTCGGGGGATCTGTAGTGTGACGGGGCACCCGGTGGACATTGCCACCGGCAAGATGTTCACAGATATCGTGGACTTCGAACTTTCCGGACCGTTGTCACTGTCGTGGGAACGAGTCTACTACACGACCTCGACGTACGACGGACCCTTCGGTCGCGGCTGGCATCACAGTTATGATCTGGGCCTGACCGAAGAAGAGGACGCGGTGGCGGTGCGGATGTCGGACGGTCGTCCGGTGGCCTTTCCGACGCTCCAGGTCGGCGAAACGTCGTTCGACCGTGCCGAACGTCTGACGCTCGGTCGCGATCTGGACGGTTATTTTCTGCGTAACACCGGCGGCCTGCGCTGGAACTTCGGTCGTGTGACGTTTGACAGTGATGTGCAGGCGGTCACCTCAGTGGAAGATCGGGCCGGCAACAGAATTGAATTCGACTACGACAAATATGGTCACCTGGAAATGATCCACGACAGCTGTGGTCGCCAGCTGCCGGTCCGGACGGATGATGCCGGGCGGATTGTACAGATCCGTGCACCACATCCGGACAAGTCGGGCGAAACCATCAAGCTGGCGGCGTACGAATACGACTACGAAGGGCGTCTGGTTGAAGTCCGCGATGCTCTGGAGCAGCCGGTGACGTATCGGTACGACGGTTCTCTGATGGTGCAGGAAACCGATCGGAACGGTCTGAGTTTCTACTTCGAATACGACGGTACGGATCATACGGCTCGCTGTATCCACACGTGGGGCGACGACGGTATCTACAACCACAGCCTCGAATACGATGTGGATCTGCGGCGGACCATCGTGACGAATTCACTGGGTCACCAGACGACTCACTTCTGGAACGACGACGGCGTGGTCTATCGAGCCGTCGATCCCCTCGGCAATGCCGTGGAAACCGTATTCAACGAATTCAGTCAGCCACTGGTGGAACAGGACGAACTGGGGCAGCTGATCACCTACGAGTACGACGATCGCGGAAATCGTGTGACAGCAGTCGCTGCAGACGGAGCCTCGACACAGATCGAGTACAACGAACTGGATCTGCCCGTTCGGGCGACTGACCCCTTGGGGAATCTCTGGAATTGGCAATACAATGCGCGGGGGCAGTTGGCAGGCCGTATTTCCCCGGGCGGGCTCCGGACTGAGTTTCAGTATGATGCCGGGCGCCTGAGCGCGATTGTTGACTCTGCTGACAACATGACTCGGTTGACCTACGACGTCCGTGGAAACCTGAGCGGTCTCACTTCGGCACGTGGAGCGCAGTGTCGGTGGGAATACGACGGTCTCGGTCGACCGACGTCTGCCGCTGTTCCGAACGGAGTTGAACACCGGACGTACGATCTGCTTGGTCGCCTCGTACGCGTTGCCGAGGTTGATGGAAACATACGCACACTATCCTACGACGCGAACGGAAACGTCACGTACGCAAAGGATGTGCGATCGGAGGTGAGGTACACCTATCGAGGTATGGGCAGGCTCGCAACGCGGCGAGAGGCCGGAACGACGGTTGAGTTCAGATACAATTCGGAGGAAGATCTGATCGGGATCGTGAACGAGCACGGGTTTGTGTATCACTTCGACCTTGATGCTCGTGGGGAAGTTCTTCGTGAATTTGGCTTTGACGGCGTCCGCAGACTCTATACACGAGATGACCTCGGGCGCGTTGTCCGCGTGGAACGCGCCACTGGCCTGATTTCGAACTACCGGTACGACCCCGTAGGACGCGTCACCGAGGTGAATCATAGCGACGGTACGGGCGAGTCCTTTGTGTATCGAGAAGACGGACAGCTGCTGGAAGCGACCAACGACGTCTGTTCTGTGAAGTTCGAACGCGACTGGGCGGGGCGGATTCTGAAGGAATGGCAGGATGAGTTGTGGGTCAGCTCTGCTTACGATGATGAAGGCCGGCGTTTGGAGATGAGATCGTGTTTTGGCGCAGTCCAGAGAATCGATCGAAACAGGACAGGTGATGTCGTCGGAGTTCAGTATTCTGATGCTGCTGCAGACGAGTCGAAGGTCAGATGGGATGCCCGAATCGAACGCGACGAACTGGGGCGGGAGGTGCAACGGTTTCTTCCCGGAGGGGTGCGGAGTCGTTGGGAGAGAGATCGTTTCGGCCGTCCGCTGCGGCACACAATCGACGGAAGTGAAGCAACAAGGCATTCCACGCAATACGAATGGAGTGCAAATGCTCAGCTTGACAAGCTGATCAGCGCTCATCACGGGATGACAGTGCTGGAGCATGACGAGCCTGGCAGGCTTGTTGGTGCCACGTATGGCGATGGAACGGTTGAACTAAGGATGCCGGATGCTGTCGGTAACCTGTTCCGTACGCGTGACCGAAAAGACCGAACATACGGTAAGGCGGGAGAGCTGCTGGTTGAGAATACTGCCGGCGGACAGGTGACGTATTTCTACGACGACGATGGCAATCTGTTGCGCAAATCGACGCCGGATGGAGAATGGCACTATTCATGGAACGCCGCCGGAATGCTGGAGTCAGTCGTGCGGCCCGATGGCGAAGAGATTCAATTTGAATACGATTCTCTGGGACGCAGGGTCAGTAAGACGTTTCGGGGAAGAACGACCCGCTGGCTTTGGGACGGCGGAAATCCGATTCACGAATGGGTTGAGTCGCAGGAATCAGAAGTGCCTGACGACATGGCACTGCCTGAACCGGTCGAGCAACCCTCGCCGCTGGAACTGCAGCGTCTGGGAAATCCACCCACAGGACCGCCGCCGGAGCCGCTGCTGGACTTGCCGTCCGGGCTCATAACCTGGTTGTTTGACCCGAATACGTTCGAGCCATGTGCCAAGATCGTCGGTCAGCAATACTACTCCATCATTACCGACCATCTGGGAAGACCGGCGGTCATGCTGGATTCGGCGGGAAAGACCGTCTGGAGCAGCGAGGTCTCGGTCTACGGCGCTCTGAGGAATCAGGACGGTGAGAGAAACGCCTGCCCGTTCCGGTGGCTCGGGCAGTATGAGGACGAAGAGACCGGCCTTTATTATAACCGGCATCGGTATTATGACCCGGATTCAGGGGTCTACATTTCGCAGGATCCGGTCCGTCTGACCGGTGGTGCGAATCTCTACGGTTATGTAAGTGATCCCTGCCTGGAAGTGGACCCGTTTGGACTAAACGGAGAAGTCTTTTACCGAACGATGAGTCAGGAGCACTATGACGAGCTGGTGAAAACAGGCCGAATGCCGGGGACAGGGGAAACGTCGACGTCACCAACCAAAGCGTTTTCAGAAGACTACAAGGGAGTGACGGTTGAATTTGAGATGAAGCCGGGAACCACCGCTGAACTGGAGGCCATCGGGATCAGTGACGGCTCGCCGCATACGAAGAGTGTGTATCCGGATATGCCCTCGCCGGCTAAAACGGCGGGGTGGAACAAGACGAATGCCAGATTCAAGACCGAGTCTCTTGCCGGAAAACCCCAGATCAATATCCAGCTTGGCAAAGGTAAGGCGTTGGACGTGTTCAACGATAATATCGTCAGCTTCAAGAAAGTCGGGTGCCGATAATGCGTGATTTAACAGAATTCAGTCAGCACGAGCAGGAATGTATTCTGCGCCTGACAACCGGAAGGGTTGATCTGCCTGAGTTTCTGCGAATATTCGGCCGAAACATCGCCGACGACCGCGACTTTGTTCAGAAGACGCTCCGGCGGATAACCGAATCAAGAGACGCGGAAAGCCTGCCGTTCCTGTTCTATCTCTGGGGGTTTCTTGATGAGCCTCCCGAGAAGGAACATCTGCAGCTTCTTCGGCGGCTGCTTTCAGAATCCTGGCACAGCCAGCATGAGTGGGTCGTGGACACGCTCCGCAGGGCAAAGGATGTTGAGTCAATCCCCGCGCTGACAAGGGCTGCTCAGGCCGAGTATCCGGACCTTGATGAACTGGATGAAACGAGTCTTCGAAACCGATGTGTGTATGCCATCGAGGCCATAGGTGGGGGAGATGCGAACGCTGCGCTGAAAGATCTGTCGTCCGGACAGTCCGAGACAGCCGAGCTGGCTGCATCGCTCCTGAGTTGCACTTCATGAGATCAGACGATGCTGCGACACACATGCAACGCGACAATGAGTGGGGAGTCAGCCTGCGGCTGGAATCTTATGCTCGGCAGCTTGCGCGATGGCCTGATAGCGGTCGGGTAATTCTTGCGCAGCATGATGACGAGTCCGTTGTGGTTTATCAGGCATTCCGACCTGAAATCGGACTGTTTGCTGCTGAGCACGGGTATTTTGGCGGGCCGTTCAGCCTGTCACGGATGTCGTGGATCAAGACGAATTTTCTATGGATGATGTATCGGTCCGGATGGGGGGCAAAACCCGGTCAGGAGGTGACTCTTGCTGTTCGCATCCCGAAAGCTGCTTTCGATCAGATATTATCGATCGCAGTCCATTCTTCCTTCGACCCCGCGCGCTACGCAGATGAAGTGGAGTGGAGAGAGCTGGGACGGCGCGCTCAGGTCCGGTTGCAGTGGGACCCCGATCATGACCCACACGGACGACCTGTTCCCCGTCGTGCGATTCAGCTTGGGTTGAGAGGCGAGGTGCTTCAGAACTACGCAAAGAAATGGATCCTGGACATACAGGACATCTCTAAGCTGGTGAGCGATCAGGCGATGCGTTTGTATTCTGGTAAAGAGCTGATCCTGCCGCGAGAGGAGCCATATCTTGTCAGTAACCCGGCGGTTGCGCAACACCTTGGGCTGGAAAGTTGAACCTGCCCACTTGTGTTGAATCCCACTCTGCACGCGTGTTCCGTCGTTTCAGTGCGGACTGCGGGTCCTTCGAACGCCTCGCCGATGGTTCTTCCGTATCGTCGAACAGATGTTTGGTTCGAACAGAAGGAAACGAAGCTGTTGGCGAGTTTGTTTTTCGTTCTCTTCTGGTTCATCTGCTGCAATTTGGTGATCATAGGGGGACGGTGCCGGTCCGCTGGTAGAGCGGCTTGAACGCGGACCGGAACGGCGTCCGAGTTGGCCATGCCGGACGATCCGTGCTGCCGGACCGTCGGTACCATTCAGCGCTACGCAACGTTCAATCAATAACTGACTGGTTGGTCGGCTTTCGCTCCGCGAAAGGCGACCAATAATTGACCGGACGCTCCGACGGTCATTTTGACTGTTTCTGACGGCTGACCGCTTGATCGCCGCGTGCCAATGCTCCGTTTTGACGATCCGCTTGATGGACTGGGCGCGACGCGGATCGGGAGACCTTCCCTCTGTTGTGGGACGGTCTCCCGACCGTCCCACACAGTTGACCGCAGGTCTCCATGAACGTGAGCACACACGATTCACCGCGAAATACTTGAGCCGCGGCGATAAAGACCTCGCTACCGATCTATTGCTGACAGCTGAGGTTGTTCCTGCAGCCTTCGTTGGGTGGCGGTCTCCGGATTGCCTCGGCTGGTTGATGTGAGGATCAGCTTGATGGACGGGACGTGACGCGGATCGGGAGACCTTCGGTCGGTCGGGTGGGCTGGTCGGGAGACCAGCCCACAACAGAGGAGACCTTCGGTCGATCGGGTGGGCGGGTCGGGAGACCAGCCCACAACGGATGTCGATCGGTTGGGGCGCCGGTTTCTGCTGCTCCCGTGTTTCCCGGATGGAATCCAATCCAGAGTTCCGTTGCGTATTCCGGCTGCACGAAATCTTGCATGGTGGCCATGTGGCAGCTACAATTGCGCCATATGACAGATTGTGAGGTGCCGTATGGTTACAACGAAGGGCAAGAGTAAAAGCAGGCGAGCGGTGGTGGCCCGGATTCCGGGTACGCGGTTGCTGGGCCTGAAGGTCCGCCGGAAGGAAGAACTGGTCCGTATGGTGCAGGCCGGGCTTGATGTGGATCATCTGGTCAGCCTGATAAAACAGTCGGGGCTGACCAAAGAACGCATCGCCCGGCTGGTCGCCATCCCGCCGCGAACGCTGGCGCGCCGTCAGCGTGAGGGTTGGTTAAGCCCGGAGGAATCCGATCGGTTGCTGCGTGCCTCGCGTGTGGTTGAGGCGGCCGTCGATCTGTTCGAAGGTGACGTCGACGAAGCGCGCCACTGGCTGCTGACGCCGACTCCGGCATTGAGTGGCGACAGCCCGCTGGAGTTCACTTCCACCGACGTCGGGGCACGCGAGGTCGAAAGCCTGATAGGCCGGCTTGAGCACGGGGTATTCGCGTGAAGTTGCAGGCATTTCGGATTGTCAAAGCACGCCTGGCCGGGCAGGCCTTCACCGGCGAGGGAGCCAGGCGGTATGGCGGCCGCTGGAACAGACCGGGTTCACTGGTCGTCTATGTGGCTTCCACAAGGTCGCTGGCGATGCTTGAGATGCTTGTTCACCTGCAGGCGCGTCAGCTGCTTCTGAGTTACGTCGTCTTTCCTGTTGAATTCGACGACTCACTGGTCACGGACGTCGACCGTCAATCGCTCCCGCGCGACTGGCGATCGTCGCCGGTCGCGCTTGAGGTTCAGCAGATCGGCGACCGGTGGATCGCTTCCGGCGTTTCCCCTGCCCTGCGCGTTCCCAGTGTCATCGTGGACAGCGAATTCAACTATTTACTTAACCCGGCACATCCGAAGTTCAGCAGGATTACGATCGGGAAGAAGCAACCGATCATCTTCGATCCACGGCTGAAGTGATCCGGAGAGTGGTCGTCGACCAACGCAGCGGAAGGACACAGGCCCTCCAGTCCCTGCCGCTGACAGCTGAGGTTGTTCCTGCCGCCTTCGTTGGGTGGCGGTCTATGCAATTCTTCGGCTGATTGATGTGAGGATCAGCTTGATGGACGGGGTTTGACGCGGATAGGGAGACCTTCGGTCGGTCGGGTGGGCTGGTCGGGATAACAGCCCACCACAGGGAGGTGGGAGACC
>JAVKCM010000261.1:0-22813 GCA_040222735.1 Fuerstiella sp.
CAAGGCATAACCCACCTGGCCGCACGGCGGTGAGCCGAGTGCCGTAAGGCACCGGGCCGTTCACCGGCTGGCATCCCGGTGTGACGTTGAAATCCATGGAATCGTCGCGCCCGGGGCCCGGCCGCTGACGCGTCGCGGCTCACGGACGGATGACCAATGGCCGGCCCTGGTTGTTACCGTAGCTGGGGCTTCCAGCCGCAGCACATACGGGTCTCGGCTGCGACTGGAAATTCTCCGCGTTTGTCACACCTGCGAGCCCCGGCGAGCTGCCAGCCATCGGTCGTTCCGGAAGCGTCTGAGTACGTGTGTTGGAGCCGCCGCGTTTTATTTCTGCCGCAGGAACTCTATACTTTCCGTTCAGAACCATTCTTTACCCTATGTTCCTGTTCGTTACTGATCACCATGAGCACCGCTGAATCCACCGGCCGAATTGACGCGATGAAGCAGACGCTGACTGCCGACCCTTCTGCTCAGGGCATCATCAAAGCGCTGCAGGAAACCCTGACGGCCGAAAAAGATTTTCACCGCCTGTTTGATGCGAAGCTGATTGAAGTCCGGCATCAGATGGGGCTGCCGCTGACTCAGGCGACATCGCTGGAAAATGTTCCGAAGGATCAGGAGCAGCAGTTTCGGGACGCCTACATCAGTGCGGCCCGTGAAGTCGGGACGTTGTTTCTGGAAGACGGCAATCTGTCCGACGCGTGGGCCTATTTTCGCACCATTGGTGAACCGGAACCGGTGCGGGCTGCCATTGAAAAGATCACGGTACCGCGCGAGCCGGATGAATCTTTTGACGAAGTGCTGAATGTTGCTTTGTACGAGGGAGCTCATGTGGCCCGAGGGCTGGAATTCCTGCTGAAGACTCATGGGACCTGCAACACGGTCACCGCGTTCAGTCAGCTGCAGCAGCAGATGACGCTGGAAGAACGTCGCACGGCAGGGGCCATGATGGTCCGCAACGTCTATGACGATCTGCAGGCCAACCTGCGGCGTGAAGTGGAAGCTCGGATGCCCGTGCTGTCACCCAGCGCGTCGATCCGTGAACTGATCACCGGCCGTGACTGGCTGTTTGCGGAAGGCAATTACCACATTGATGTGTCACATCTGCACTCGGTGGTGGGTTTTGCGCGGTCTCTGACGGATAAAGATCCGGAATTGAAGCTGGCGATTGAACTGTGCGACTACGGGTCGATGCTGGCGTCGCAGCTGCAGTATCCCGGTGATGTCCCGTTTGACGAATACTACAAGGCCAACCGCTTCTTTCTGACGGCGCTGGCGGGTGAAGAGCCGGATGCGGCGATCGACTATTTTCTGCAGCGTCTGAAGAATGAACCCGATCCGTCGGATCAGCAGCTGATTGCTTTTGTGCTGCTGGATCTGGCTCAGCGAATCGGTCGGATCGAAGAAGTGTTGAAGCAGACGGCCGAGTACGTCAGCAGAATGGAAGACCCGAACGGTTTCTCGTTCACAAAGCTGTGTGTGGAACTGGGGCTGACGGACAAACTGGAAGAAGCGGCCGTTGCCAATGACGATCCTTTGGCCTTCGCCATCGCGCGGCTTTGTGGCACTCAGGCGGCTTCATGACAGACTGGGTGCAGAAACAGATTCGTCTGCCGGCGTTTTCTCGTGGCTGTCATCTGGTCACGTCGCACGTGCTGCAGCAGCTGCCCGAGCTGGCGGAATTCCGTACGGGGCTGCTGCACGTGTTTATCCGGCACACGTCTGCATCGCTGACGCTGAATGAAAACGCGGATCCGGATGTACTGACGGATATGAACATGGCACTGAACAGGCTGGCGCCGGAATCGTGGCCGTGGGTGCATAGGTGCGAGGGGCCGGATGACATGCCGGCTCATGTGAAGGCGGCGCTGACGGATTCTTCGCTGTCGATTCCGATTGCCGACGGTCAGCTGCTGACCGGCACGTGGCAGGGCATTTATCTGTGCGAACATCGCAACCGCGGCGGTTCGCGACAGCTGGTGTTCACCATCCAGGGCCAGCGCTGTGAGTTCGGAAAGCCGCGGGTGCTGTGTCCGGCCTGAGCGGCACAGGCCGGACGCCGGGTCGGGTCAGTTCATCTGTCCCTTGATGGTCCGCTGAGTGTCTTCCCAGCCGTCTTCGAGGACCCGGACATAGGCTTCGGGAGTCAGCAGTGTTGCTGAGGTCCGCATCCGGTACAGCCAGCCGGTGCCGTAGTTATCGGCATTGATACCGGCCGGATCGTTCAGCAGGGCTTCGTTGAATTCCAGGATTTCGCCGGCGCAGGGGGTGAACATCGTGGAGACGGCTTTGGAACTTTCGATTTCGCCGATGTCCTGACGATCACGGACCTCGGTCTGCGGATCGATGGACCATTCCAGAAAGTACACGTCCTGCAGCAGGCGCACGGAATAGGACGTAAAGCCGACCCGGAAAACACCGTCGCCTTCGTCCTGCAGCCACATGTGTCGTGCGGAATACAGGCGATCGACGGGGATCTCGGCCCGAAACTGGCCCATCATGAAATGCAGTGGTTCGGTCATGCGGGTACGGTAGCCGACCGGTTCGGGAAGTAAAGGGGGGCGGGCGAAAACGGTCGATCCGCCGTCCGCCGGCTGAACGGCGGCTGAGTCCGATTATGGCGATTGTGCCGATCAGGTAGTTTCGCTGTCTCAGGAATCCGTCGAGGCAGCAAACGTTGACGCGAAATTGCGCCTGGTGGACTTTTGCATCCTACGTTTCCGTATCCCTTCTCATACATCGCGGACATGGTGTCTTCGCGCCCAACGGTGTTCGGACAACCCACACGGCGCTGCCCAAAAGCACCCCCTGTCCTCGCTGATGCGCTCCCTGTAACCATTTTCTGTGACGCCGTCTGCCGGTTTCCCGGCGGATCTAATTGGTATTGAGGGGACTATTTATGGCTTCTGCCACTTCGGGATCGCTGCTGGTTGTGGACGACGATCGTCATATCCGGGACGCCATGGCCGACTATCTTCGGAGCCTGGGCCATCGCACGGAAACCGCCATGACGTGCGGTGAAGCGATCGAGCGGATGGAAGAATTTCCGTTTGAGGTCGTGGTCTGCGACGTCAATCTGCCGGACAAGGACGGGTTTGAACTGCTGCAGTGGTCCCGCGAAAACACGCCGGACACGGCAGTGATTCTGCTGACCGGCTTTGGCACCATCGAAAGCGCCGTGGAGGCGATTCGTATGGGAGCGTTCGACTACCTGACCAAGCCGGTGATCGACGAGGAACTGAATTTTTCGATTGAACGAGCGATCAGTCAGCAGCAGATTCTTCTGGAAAACAAAAAGCTGAAGGCCCAGCTGCACGAAAAGCACGGGCTGTCCAACATCGTCGGCAAGGACTACAAGATGCTGAGGATGTTTGAACTGATGGAAAGCGTGGCCGATACCCGCACAACCGTGCTGATCCTTGGTGAAAGCGGTACCGGAAAGACGGTGACCGCACGAGCCATCCACCAGCTCAGTAACCGGGCCAGCAAGCCGTTTGTGGAGGTCGCCTGCGGTGCTCTGCCGGAAACGCTGCTGGAAAGTGAGCTGTTTGGTCATGTGGCTGGTTCATTCACAGGAGCCTCGCACGACAAGGTGGGTAAGTTTCTGCAGGCGGACGGCGGCACGCTGTTTCTGGACGAAATCGCGACGGCGTCACCGGCGCTGCAGGTGAAGCTGCTGCGGGTGCTGCAGGATCGCGAATTCGAGGCCGTCGGCGGCAACGAAACTCATAAGGTGGATGTGCGTCTGGTGCTGGCCACCAACCAGAATCTGGAAGAAGCCGTGCGGCGCGGCGAGTTCCGTGAAGACCTGTTCTACCGCATCAACGTGATTACACTGACGCAGCCGTCACTGCGGGAACGCATCGGTGATATTCCGCTGCTGGTGGATCACTATCTGAAGCAGTTCAATCTGCAGACCGGTCGGAATATCACGGGCTTCGATGACATGGCCCTGCATGCCCTGCAGCAGTATCACTGGCCCGGCAATGTCCGGGAACTGGTCAATGTGGTCGAACGAGCCGTTGTGTTGTGCAAGAGCGACCGCATTTCGCCCGGTGATCTGCCTGAGAAACTGTTTGCCGAAGACGAACGCCGCGCCAATATCGAAGCTCACCTGGGAGGAGCGTCGTTGAAGAAGGCTTTGTCGACACCGGAACGGCAGCTGATCATTCAGGCTCTGGAATCCAATGGCTGGAACCGTCAGAGCACCGCCCGGGCGCTGGGCATCAACCGCACGACACTGTACAAGAAGATGAAGAAGTATGACATTGACTTTGAATCAGTCTACAAGCACGCGTAGGCCGATGCCGGATTCAAAGGTTGAAGAGCAGCAGTACCACTGTCGCTCAGGCAACTCCTCCACAGCCGACTGCTGATGCAGTCGGCTGTTCTGGATGACGGCAGCCGGTTCGGCCGCGTGTCAGGCAAGCTGATTCACGACCAGGTCGCCCATTTCCGTGGTCGAAACCGATGGTCCGCCGGCGGCGATATCGCGGGTCCGGTGACCTGCCTTCAGGGTCTGAGCGACCACGTCTTCCACCAGCTGGGCTTCGTCGTTCAGATTCAGCGAATGACGCAGCAGCATCGCGATGGCCAGCACGGTCGCCAGTGGATTGGCGACGTTCTTTCCGGCAATATCCGGAGCTGACCCGTGAATGGGTTCGTAAAGTCCCGGCCCGTTGCTGCCCAGCGAGGCCGATGGCAGCAGCCCCAGCGATCCCGGCAGCATCGAGGCTTCGTCGGTCAGAATATCACCGAACATGTTTCCGGTCACCACGACATCAAAATCCTTCGGGCGGGAAATCAGATGCATGGCCATGGAATCCACCAGCACGACCTCGTAGGTCAGATCCGGAAATTCTTCGCGAACCACGCGTTCAGCGACCTGACGCCACAGGCGTGACACTTCCAGCACATTGGCTTTGTCGACGGAGGTCAGCTTGCCACGTCTTTTCCGCGCCGCCTCAGCCGCCAGTCGCACCACGCGTTCCACTTCGCCGGTGGAATACACCATTTCGTTAAAAGCTTCCTCACCGCTTTCATGCGGGCGGCGACCTGAGGGCCCGAAGTAGATGCCGCCGGTCAGTTCGCGAAAGAACAGAATGTCGGTGCCGGCCACGATTTCCCGCCGCAGCGGTGAGGCATCCACCAGTTCATCCCATGTCTGGATCGGTCGCAGGTTGGCAAACAGGCCCAGTTCCTGCCGGATCTTCAGCAGTCCGGCTTCCGGACGGGTTTTGGCGGTCGGGTCGTCCCATTTGGGGCCGCCGACGGCTCCCAGAAGAATGGCGTCGGACGCCCTGCACGCTTCGATCGTCTGCGGCGGCAGCGGATCTCCGAAGTCATCAATCGCGTTGCCGCCGATCGGATGCTCAGACATCTCAAACTGATGTCCGAACTTTGAAGCCACCGCTTCCAGAACTCGCTTGCCCTGAGCAACAATTTCGGGGCCGATGCCGTCACCCGGCAGTAACACAATTTTGGCGTTCATGAGTAAATCTGAAGGTAAGAAAAACAGGTCGTTGGAAAAGTTGGTGGAAATACCTGGCAGTGTGCCAGGGACAGACATTTCAGTACACGGTTGTCGTCACGCATACGGTTGGTGCCACGCACGCAGTTGCATCGCAGCGCGTGAGCGGCCGTGTTCAGCGAGCTTTGCGGCGACGCAGATCGGAGGCCGGCTCGCCGTTGCGGGATGCGGCCTCCCGAGTTGCTTCAGCTTCATCCAGAAGTTCTTCCAGAGCACGGTCGGGCAGGTTAATGATCCGGCGGAAGATGCCCGGCTTCGCCAGGATGCGTTCGCGCAACGCATGGGGAATTCTGCGGGCCAGAAGAAGCAGTTCGTCGGCATCGGTTTCCAGTGCTCGGGCAATCTTCTGCAGCGTTTCTTCACGAGGCGTCTGGTCTGCATCCAGACGGTCATTTTCAACGCGACTAAGGTAGGTGAAGTTGATTCCAACTCGTTGGGCCAGCTGTCGCTGGGTCAGGTTTCGCTGCTTTCGGATTTCGCGAATCCGTTGGCCAACCGTGGTCATATCCCGCTCCCTGCAATCATCCGGAAAGGATCTTCACACTGGTCGCGAACGAAGCGGGCGATTTTGTCACCTGCCTCTTCCACAAGCCGGAATCAGTCTGCCTGAACCGCGCACGGTTTCACGCCCTGACACGTCCTGCCGATGAACGTATTGATTTTCGCCGCCGATGGCAACTCGTCCGCCTGAACAGGCTGCCCGGTTTCTGACATTACCGAGTCTGCCGATCAGACATTCCGGGCTGCTGGTGAGTTGTCTGGCCGGCGGGTGGACAGAAATATCCGCCAGACGCCGGAAAACAGACGATTCACACCGGGCTGAGTCGCTCTGACGGTTCGTTGTCAGAGGAAATCGGCCACTCCGGCCACAGAGTAACAGGTCGGCCCGCTGATTTCCCGCGGGCCGGGCCGAATGACCGGACGTGTGGCCGCAAATCACTGACTCAGCGAATTGATCATGGCCACGTATCTCATGAAAAAACTGATCACGATGTATCCGATGAAGCAGGCAACCAGCCCCCAGATCAGTCGCGCCAGAATCGACGTCATCCACGTCATGGCTCGATGAGCATCTTCGTCGAACCGGTGACTCAGCCGGTCCAGCGCTTCCGGAACAGTTCCGGTCTGTTCTGCCGTTTCCACGATGTGCAGGTATTCCACGGGAAACAGCCGGGACGACTGCAGCGAATCAGTCAATGTCTCGCCGTCGGCCAGTTTCCGCCAGATGCCCGGAAGCGCCGCGATGAAGGCGCCGTTGCCGGTCGCGTTGATGCTGGCTTCCAGCGACGGTTTGATGGACATGCCGGCCTGTTGAGTCAGGGCAAAGCACCAGGAAAATCGAGCAATGGCAAAGCTTCTCATGCAGTAACCCACCCCGGGAATCACCATCAGAAAGGGGTGGATGGCAATCTGCCCCGCCAGATTCCGTGTCAGCACCGTGTATCCGATCCACGTCATCGCCATGGTGCCGAACGTCAGGGTGAACCATTTGATGGAACCGGAGGTACCCACCAGTCCCAGCCCCAGAATATCCTCAGCTTCGGCACCGGCGGTGGGCTGTCCGATGATGCCCAGAATGTAGATCAGGAAGCCGATGATCAGGATGGCTGCGAACAGCTGAAACAGCGGCCAGGCAATCTGTGCGCGAAATTCGCGCATGCGGTTCACATGAGCTTCGTAGTAGTCTGCCAGCGCAGAAAAGATTTCCGGAAGCGAACCGGTCTGTTCGCCGACATTCAGCAGATCCAGAAACAGTCGCGGAAATCGCTGGGCGTGGGCGGCAAACGAGGTTGTCAGGTCGTCGCCCTGCTTCACTCGTTTCACCACATCGGCCGTGACCACGGTCAGACGCGGGTCTGAGGTATGGGCTGAAGACGTCTGCACGGCCTTGCGGACATCAACGCCGGATTCCAGCATACGTCCGATCGAGCGACAAAACGGAAACAGGACCTTCGCCGAAATTCGCGGATTCCAGAACATGGGCAGTTTCTAAACGATGGGCCGTCGAGCAGGCGTCCGCGACCCGTGTTGACTGATCGTACGTCCCTCGACGTGAAAGACATGCAGCGGCATTGTTCCGCCTCTGCACCGGTTTTGCACGGGACATCCGTGCAATGCCGCGAATTCCGGACGGAGGTTTCAGTTTTTACCGCAGCGTGGAAATTACCGTGGGCGGTCCGGCCAGAGAACTGACCGTCAAACACAGGGCTGCAGTCTATCTTTTTCACAACGCCAGGAACCAGGCCGCCCTCCGGCGTCGCGGCGTGGTGTGTCAAGAGACGCTTTTCCGGCTACAATTTCGAGGCAGGGCGCCGGTGTACGGTTCGTTTTTGTGCGGCGGCGCGGTGTGCTGTGAGTGTTGTGTTTTGTACGGCGGACATTCTTGTCCGCCGTTTGTTGAGCGGCGGAGTTACCGGACAGGAATGTCCGGTGTACGGTTTGTTTTCTGTCCGGCGGCACCGTGGCCTGTGTCCGATGGACGCTGCGTTTTGCCCGCCGGCTGGTCAGAAGCAACCGGCCCCCGAAATCCAACTTTAGTGAAAGAACTGACGACGCATGAAGTTACTGATTCGTGGTGCTCAGGTGGTGTTGCCGGACGGAGTGGCCGGAGTCAACGTGCTGGTCGAAGACGGAGCGATTGCGTCCGTGGACGCGGGCGCGGACGCTCAGGCGGACGAAGTCATTGAGGCCGGTGGTCTGCATCTGATTCCGGGAGTCATTGACGATCAGGTGCATTTTCGGGATCCCGGTCTGACTCATAAGGAAGACCTGACCACCGGCAGCCGAGCCTGTGCGAAAGGCGGAGTGACCACTTTTCTGGAAATGCCCAATACCCGGCCGGCGACGATCACGCTGGAGGCACTCGACGACAAACTGGCGGACGCCGCCGAAAAATGTCTCGTCAACTTCGGCTTTTACATCGGGGCCACACCGGACAATATCGACGTGCTGCGTTCCGTGACACGCACGCCCGGGATCAAGATCTTCATCGGTTCCAGCACCGGCAATCTGCTGGTCGACCAGCAGGCCGCGCTGGAACGAATCTTCGCCGAAACCGATCTGCCGATTTGTGCTCACTGCGAAGACGAAGCCACCGTCCGTGCGAACTCGGAACGTCTGGGCGGAGGCCGCCAGTATACTGATCACAGTCTGATTCGTGACCACAAGGCCGCGCTGATCGCGACGCGTCGAGCGGTCGAGCTGGCCGAACGCCATCAGCACCAGTTTCATGTGCTGCATGTTTCCACCGCTCAGGAAGTGGAATTTCTGCGCGGCACCAGCGATCTGATTTCTGCCGAAGCCTGTCCGCACCATCTGTTCTTCAACGTGCAGGATTATGAGCGACTGGGTTCCCTGGTGCAGATGAATCCGTCCATCAAGAATCCTGAGGACAACGAGGCGCTGTGGCAGGGGCTGCTGGATGGAACGATCCGCGTCATCGCCACGGACCATGCGCCGCATACGCTGGCCGAGAAAGATCAGCCGTATCCGCAGTCACCGTCGGGACTTCCGGCGGTGGAAAATTCGCTGGCGCTGATGCTGGATGCCGTCAACCAGGGCCGCTGCTCGCTGCCGCAGGTGGTTTCATGGATGTGTGCCGCGCCGGCAGAAGTCTGGAAACTTCGCAACAAGGGCCGAATTCAGGTCGGGGCGGACGCGGATCTGGTCCTGGTGGACATGAATCGGGAACAGGAAATCAGAAATGAGGATCAGGTGACGAAAAGCGGCTGGAGTCCCTGGCACGGGACGATTCTGAAGGGCTGGCCCGTCCGCACGCTGGTACGCGGCCGCACGGTCTTTCACAACGGACAGTTTGATGAATCTGTCCGGGGTGCCGAAGTCGAATTCGATCGCTGAGCCGAATTGCAGGATCTGCTTTCCTGTCGAGCCGTTCTCTGGTTATCATGAATTTCCCCGGTTTCGGCACTCGGCCTTCTCCCCAGGCCCGAGTCCCCTATTCCTCACCACGGCCCGCCTTCCGCCATGATCCGCGTTCGAACCGTCAACTGGCTCGTTATTGCCGTCGTCATCCTGGGGACGTCCGCGTCCGCCGATGACCGCATGGATTTTTTCGAGGCAAAGATTCGCCCGGTGCTGATTGAGCACTGTTACCAGTGTCATTCGGCCGACGCGAAGAATGTCCGAGGCGGCCTGTTGCTGGATTCACGCAAGGGGGTTGAGGCTGGTGGTGAGTCCGGCGCGGTGGTGATTCCGGGAATGCCGAACGACAGCCTGCTGCTGTCCGCCATGAAGCATGAATCCTACGAAATGCCGCCGGACCGGAAGCTGCCGGCGAACGTGATCGCGGATTTCGAAAAATGGATTCGTGATGGGGCCGTGGATCCGCGGACCGGCGGCGTCACGGTGGAACGTCGGACCGTGGATGTCCGCGAGGGACGTGAATTCTGGAGTTTTCGACCGGTGACGCGGCCTGAGATTCCGTCGACGGAAAGCGACTGGCCAAAAACGGAAATCGACCGGTTTGTCCTGGCCGAAATGCAGGACAACGGCCTGACGCCGGTTGCCGACGCGGCGGCTCATGAAGTGCTGCGTCGACTGTCGTTTGCCCTGTCCGGGCTGCCGCCGTCGCCCGATGCCGTGCGCAGTTTCGCCGCTGAGTGGGCGGTTGATCCGGATGCGGCCGTGGCTGCCGCGGTGGATGAACTGCTGGCCTCAGAAAACTTCGGTGAACGCTGGGGGCGTCACTGGCTGGATGTGACTCGGTTTGCCGAATCCAGCGGCGGTGGCCGCAGCCTGATGTTTCCGGAAGCGTGGCGGTTTCGCGATTACGTGATTCGGTCATTCAATAATGACAAGCCGTTTGACCAGCTGGTGCGGGAACACATCGCCGGCGACCTGCTGCCTGCCGAGACGGCGGCTCAACACGACGATCAGGTCACGGGGGTGGGCTACCTGACACTGGGGCCGACCAACTACGAGCAGCAGGACAAGGAACTGCTGCGGATGGAAGTTGTGGACGAACAGATTGACACGCTGGGACGCACCTTTCTGGGGCTGACGCTGGGCTGTGCACGCTGTCATGATCACAAGTTTGATCCGATTCCCACAGCAGACTACTACGCTCTGGCCGGAATTTTTCGCAGCACGAAAACGCTGTTGCCGGGCAACGTCAGTTCTTATGTCACGACGGCCTTGCGGGACGGATTCGATCCGTCAGCCCTGCAGACCTGGGAAGCTAAGGACAAGGATCTGAAATCGCGTCTGGCCGCGCTGAAGAAATCGCTGAAGCTGACGGGCGCGACCGATCTCAGGGGGGTCATTCCGTCGTCATTGCCGGGGATTGTCATTGATGATTCAAAGGCGGTCTTCGAAGGCGAATGGGTCGCGTCCTCCAGTGTGCCGGTCTATGTCGGACAGGGGTACCAGCATGATGCTCAGCTGAAGTCCGGTCGCCGAGTGAGGTTTGAAACGCAGGTGCCGAAGTCCGGGGCGTATCGAGTGAGGTTTGCCTACAGCCCATCATCCAACCGCAGCTCGAACGTTCCCGTTGTGGTTCAGCACGCCGGCGGAACTGCTACGGTGGCGGTCAACCAGCAGATCCGTCCGGCGGTCGACGGTCTGTTTACGGAACTTGGCGTGTTCGAGTTCATGGCGGATCAGAAAGCATCGGTATCGGTGGACGCCGCTGCGGCGGGACCGGGTGTGGTCATTGTCGATGCTGTTCAGTTTGTGCCGGCGGATCACCAGTCCTCGGCGCCGCCCGACCAGGCCAGTGTGGAAGAAGCTCGCCGCCTGACGCAGCAGCTTCAGCAGCTGGAAAAAGTAGCTCAGGAACACGCTCGAAAGAAACCGGTCCGGCCCGTGGCCATGGGGGTGCGTGATGAAGACGAACCGGCTGACTGGCATATTCATGTGCGTGGTGGTATCCGTCAGCTGGGACCGATCGTCCCGCGCGGGTTCGTGACGGTGGCCATGCCGGCGGATGAAAACGGTGAAGTGCCGCCGGTCCGGATCAGCAGTGGCGAAAGCGGCCGCCGTGAACTGGCGGAATGGGTGGCCTCACCGACCAATCCGCTGACCACACGGGTATTTGTCAATCGTGTCTGGCAGCATCTGATCGGTGAAGGACTGGTACGCACGCCGGACAACTTCGGAAAGATGGGACAGCGCCCGACTCATCCGGAGCTGCTGGATTACCTGGCGTTTACGTTTGTGCAGGACGATCACTGGAGCATCAAACGGCTGATCCGGCGGATTGCCGTTTCCCGCGTGTTCCGGCTCTCGTCTTCCGGGAATCTTGGCGCTGATCCGGACAACCGGCTGCTGTCGCGTGGTTTCCGGCGACGTCTGGAGGCCGAAGCGCTGCGGGATGCCATACTGCAGATCAGCGGTCAGCTGGACACCGAACAGAACGGCGGGCGGACCATTGCCCGGCTCTCGACGTACGATAATGGTTACGACCACGCTCGGCACAGTCGGGTGCTTCGCAGCGTGTATGTGCCATGGTTTCGGAATTCGATGCTGGAATTCTTTGACGTTTTTGATGTCGCCAATCCCAATCTGGTGGCTGGTCGGCGGAACGTCAGCACCCTGCCCTCGCAGGGACTGTATCTGTTGAACAGTCCGTTTGTGCTGGAACAGTCACAGCTGGCGGCCAGCCATTTTCTGGCCACGGAATCGGCAGATTCGGCAGCGGCGGATGGTATGCTTGAGCGAGCCTGCCTGCTGACGCTCGGCCGCCGCCCTGCTCCGGAAGAAGCCGGGATTCTGTTGAGCTTTGTGCAGGCCCCCGGGGCGGATCCGGTCGACGCATGGACTGCGGTGTTTCAGGCGCTGTTTGCGTCGGTGGACTTCCGCTATCTCGATTAGTATCACTGCTGCAAAGCGGCCGTTCAGTTATCGAAAAGGCAAGACGATGAACACGGTACAACCCTGCCGACGAACATGGCTGAAGACATCAGCCTGCGGATTCGGATCGCTGGCACTGGGGCACCTGATGGCCGAGCAGCAGGCGGCCGCCGCGGCGGCGGGGCCTGTGGCCATGGATCATACGCTGGCAGTCAGATCGCCCATGTTTCCGGCTCGGGCGAAGCGGGTGATCTTTATCTTCATGCAGGGCGGCCCCAGTCAGGTCGACAGCTTCGACTACAAGCCTGACCTGATTGCGCGGGACGGCAAGACGATTGACTTCACCGGCGTGCGTTTCAATTCGTTCGGCAGGGTCAGCCAGCGAACGCTGATGAAACCATTGTGGAAATTCCGACAGCACGGCGCGTGCGGACAACACGTCAGCGAGCTGTTTCCGGAAATCGCGAAGCACGTCGATGATCTCTGTTTTCTTCAGGGCATGCACACAGAAGGAGTGGCCCACGGGCCGTCGACACTGTTTCTGCATACAGGAGCCACCAATCTGGTGCGACCGTCGCTCGGTTCATGGCTGATGTATGGGCTGGGAACTGAAAATCAGAATCTGCCCGGCTTTATTCAGCTGCAGCCGTCAGATACGAAAGGCGGTCCTCGGAATTATGCCAGCGCCTTTCTGCCCTCGGTGTATCAGGGGACCGCGATCAGCCGTGCCGAACGGCCCATTGATCAGATGACTATCGACCACATTCGCAATCCGGTCCTGAGCGAAGAAGACACGGCCCGCCGATTTCAGCTGACTCAGCAGCTGAACAAGGCTCAGCTGGCACGACGGTCAGAAGAAGACAACCGTCTGGAAGCCGTCATCAAAAGCTACGAACTGGCGTGGCGGATGCAGGCGAACGCTCCGGCCCTGCTGGATCTGTCGCGGGAAACACGCAGCACGCAGCAGATGTATGGCATCGGCAGCAGCAGGACCGATTCGTTCGGACGCCAGTGCCTGATGGCTCGACGGCTGTCCGAAGCGGGCGTGCGTTTTGTTCAGATCAATTATGCCGATGAATCGCCCAATCCCAGATGGGATCAGCACAGCAATATGCCGAAGCATATGGACCACGCGCTGGCAACCGACCTGCCGGTCGCAGGCCTGCTGGCCGACCTGAAACAGCGTGGTCTGTTGAAGGACACGCTGGTCTGGTGGGGAGGAGAATTCGGCCGCACGCCGTTTAATCAAAGCAACGACGGCCGCGATCACAATCCTCGCGGGTTCACGGTATTTCTGGCCGGCGGCGGGGTCAAGCCCGGCTTCAGTTACGGGACAACCGACGAAATCGGCCACGAAGCCGTGACAGGCAAAGTGCATATGCATGACCTGCACGCCACCGTGCTGCACGCGCTGGGCATTGATCACGAACGGCTGACCTATCGCTACGCCGGTCGGGATTTCCGGCTGACTGACGTCTTCGGTCGTGTGATTCACGACATCTTTGCGTAGGCAGGCAACCCGACGCTGTTCGGTTAAAACGGAAACCGTTCGTCCATCTCTGCATCGGCCAGTTCCACCAGGAACTGCGACAGCCGCTCGACGACAACCTGCATCAGCTGTTCTCCCCTGGCGGCGGTGGCGGCGTGCGGATTTCCGGAACCGGTGTTGCTGGTCAGCAGATGCCAGGGGCGGGTGATGCTGACCCAGCCGTGATTGATGGCATCAAACCGAGTGGGGTTCACGCTGCCGTCATCGGCTGCCAGTGTTCCGTCGTCGTTCTGCCGGACAAGGTGACTGAAGAAAGCCAGGCCCAGCGAGGTTTCCATTTCACCGGCGTGGTCACCGGGTTCATCGAAGATGGTTTTCTGTACGTCGGCGGTGATACCGCGGAACCAGTCGCACAGAAAAATCTGCACCGGCGTGGCGCCATGAAGTTCTCTGAGCAGAGGTTTGAACTCGTTGCCGCCGTGGCTGTTCAGGATCACCAGCTTCAGGATGCCGTGGCCTTCCAGCGATTCCACCAGGTCGCCGATGACCGCGCCCAGCGTGGAGGGGTTGACGTTCATGGACAGCCGGCACTCTGCCTGGTTGGTTTCGGTTCCGTAGGGAATCGGCGGCAGCATGACGACCTTTGCGCCACGGTTCCATGCAGCTTCGCAGACTCGTGAGCCGATGGCTTCCGCCTGCAGCGTATCTGTACCGTAGGGCAGATGCAGATTGTGAGGTTCGGTTGCTCCCATCGGCAGGACGGCGACCTGATAGTCGCAGTCTTTGACGTGGCTGTAATTGGTTTCTGCCAGAATCCAGGGTCGCATACGGTTGTCTGTCCGGAATACAGGAAAGGTGTTTGTGAAGGAGGCACGTTGTCAGTTCTGTGGCTGTTGAATGAACGCCAGCAGGTCCAGGATTTCGTCTTTGGTGAAGGTCATCAGCAGCCCTTCGGGCATCGTCGACTGGCGGGACGGGATCAGTTCGTCAAGCTGGTCTCGTGCCATTAAGACAGTGGCGGCCGGCTGCAGCGGATTCGGCAGCAGCGTGATGGATTCTTCATTCTGTTCCGTCATCAGACCGGCCACCGTGCGACCTTCGTGAGTGACGGCAATCCATGTCTGATACTGCTTGTTGATTTCGGCAGACGGTTGCAGAATCTGCTGCAGCAGTCTGATTCCGGTAAACCGTTTGGTGACATCTGACAGATCCGGGCCCAGTTTTTCTCCCTGCTGTCCGATGCGGTGGCACTTGATGCAGCCGGCCAGCTGAAACACCTGTCGTCCGTTGTCGACGGAACGGTTCTTCAGATTCTGTGCGTCCTCAGCAAGGTCCTGCAGTGTCCAGCGGCGGACGAATCGCCGCGTGATTTCGTCCGCCGTGGGTTCGGGCAGTGGCTGATCGTCCGGCAGCACATACAGTGTTCCTCGCATCACCTGCCAGTGTCCGGGATACGTACAGATAAATCGGTATCGGCCAGCCTGGGCAGGAGCTTCAAAATAAACCGTGTACTGATCGCCGGGATTCAGGATGGGTGAGAAGCAGATTTCGGCCGGGTCGTTCGGGACATAATGAGTGGCAATGGCTCTCGGATTGCTGGCCAGCACCATGGCCTGTTCACCGAAGCTCTGCATTTTATCGGCGGGTACAACAACCACATTGTGCGGCATTCCCGGATCGTTGTTGTGAAACGTCAGTGCCACCCGGGTACCCGGGGCCACGCGCAGGCGATTCGGTTCGTACTGCAGGCCCGTGACTGCGTTCAGAGTCATTTTTTTGGCACTGGAGACCCAGCCGAAATTGGTGCCGAAGGCGTCCTGTTCAACCAGACGGGGGTCCTGTTCGTACTCTTCCGCATGCGGAAATTCGGGCCAGCGTCGTTTGGCGATCAACTGATAACCCGGGAAGTCCGTGAAGGGCCGGCCCGTGTTGTACATGGAAAGATAGGCATCCGGAGTAAAGGCTGTTCCGTCGGCCGCCCGCAGCCGCATGTGAAAATGAAACTGCATCACAGGATGCAGCTGCGGGATTTCAACAAAGATACTGCGGCCATCCGGCAGCAGATGCACGGATCTGACGGGAACGTAATCGTGCCCCTGGCGACCTTCTTCTTTCACGCTGTATTCCGGCGACCCATAAGCGCCACTGTACAGGTAGTTCCACTGCTGGCAGAAGACATTTTCCGGCGTAACTGAAGATGGATCGATCGGGGTATTGCAGCGGATCAGCAGTCCGTTGCTTCTGGTTTCGATCTCGGTGGCGAGGTGCAGCGGGCGTCCGGTGTATCTTAGTCGCTGCAGGCAACCCTTTTCGGCAGCGTAACTCTGCCAGCCTTCCGTGCCGGCGACGTAGACACAGCCATCGCAGGGATTGAAGGAAAGGCGGCAGGCACCGCTTAGAAATTCTCCAGGCAACGGGATGATACCGCCCTGAACGGTGTCCTCGATTTCTTCACGCAGGACCAGGTAGTGATTGCAGTAGCCATACGAGGTGCCGATTGTCCGGCCGGACAATGGCCCGAGCCGGTCATCCTGCGGCAGGAAACAGATTTCGCCGGCCGAATTGTCGATCCCGCGCGGAATGAAACACTGCGGCAGATCGTAGCCGAAGGGGCCGTGTCCGTCCCGTGGACCGCCATGCCCGTGAAAACTGCCATCGCGGACGTTGAAAATGGCGGTGGCCGGTGTCCAGCTGCCTTCCTGAACCGTTGCCAGCGTGATCTGCCCGTCGGCGGACACCCCGATACCGTTGCTGTTCCGCAGCCCGTTGCCGAGCGATTCGGGCGGTTGACCTTCCGTCAGGCGGGTCAGTCCGAAGTTACCGGACGCCGTCACCCAGTACAGACGTCCGCTGTCGTCCTGCTGCAGCGATGTCGCAAAATCATGTCCGCCGGTGGTGGGATAATCGTTTGTCACACATTCGTAGAAGTCGGCTTCACCGTCTCCGTTCAGATCATGCAGTCGCGTGATCTGATCGTTGCCGCCGAGCACGATTCTGCCGTCCTGAACCACCAGTCCCAGAGGCTGATACAGTCCTGCGGCGACACGCTGCCATGTCAGCTGTTCAAGGCTGCTGTCTACGCCGCTGACCACCCACACGTCGCCCAGCAGCGTGGAAACGACCATGCGACTGTCGTCCAGCACACCGACGCCGGCCAGACGCATCGGCGTGCCGAACGGATTCGCCGTGGCAAACGGAATGGTGAGCGTGTCGATGGCAAACGAATCGTCGGCATTGCCCGGCTGGCCGGTCGTTTCCACTGTCTGACTGGTCCATTGTCCGGGACCACCCGTCGTGAACAAAGCGGGCTCAAAGGGAACGATGTTATTCTGCGGACGCAGTGCCTGGGACAGGGAGGACCTGTCGACCGCAAACTGCAGATGGATGGTGGTCGGGGTGCGGCTGAAGTTCAACACAACGTTGCCGTCTTCTGCCGTCAGTCTCACAGCCGGGTCTGACTGGTTCTGCCGGAAGCAGCCGGCCGATCGAACGGCTCCGCCGACCGTGGTGATCAGCTGTTGCCCGTTGTCGTTGACAGATTCTTCGGCCGCGGTGACGCCGTCCCACAGGATCAGCTTCGCCTGTTTCGGCAGCTCACCCTGAAACTGCAGCGAGCGTATTAATCGGCCGTCCAGCATCCACATCCGGTCAAGGATCTTTGCGTTTCCGATCTGACTGGCGAAGACGACCTCTGTTCCGTGGCGGTAGAATCCCAGATATCGCGTGGCGGTACCTTCGGGAAGTTTCCAGCGGCCGGCCGAAAAATCAAAGAACCGTCTTCCGTCGGCACGCGCTCCATCGTGGACACCGAAGCGGCTGGAGCCGCGGACCACGAAGCCGCCCTGCCATGAATCCGTAAAACCAAGCTTCAGTGGATCAAACACAACGCTGGTTGCTGACGGCCCCGAGGTCAGTGCGACGGCCACTCCCTTGTGCGAATTCTTTCCGAAGTGAATGATGCGGCTGCAGATGACGTTGCCGCTGTCCACGTTGTTCAGAGTGTTGTCGATGCTGCGTTCGGCCGGGTTTTGCCCCCAGTGGCCGAAGGCCCCGCCGTCGAGTCCCGGAAACTGCGGCAGCGTGTCCGGGACCGGCTGCCCCGAATCCAGCTGTTCTTCGGCCTGGTGAAAATAGAAATCACGCAGCCGGTTTTGCGGAAACGGAGCAAACTCGTCCTGCGCAGAAAGAGCGGTCATCAGGCACAGCAGCGGCACGGCCGGCAGAATTCGATTCATGGGGAGATGTGTAACAGGAATAAAAATGCAGAGATTGACGATCTGAAAGTCAGAGCAGCAGAGATCTGTTGCTGTGGCGGTGACGCGGTGACAGCTTCGCGGAGGCAACCATCCTGCCGGCCTGGCCGAACAGATCTTCCGACCACCATGCGACGACCGTGGTTCGCCTTGTCGCCGTCTCCGAAATGTTACCGATATTGGTGCTCAGGTGTTAGCCGCTTGAAACCGCAGGGACAACGACTAATGTTCGATCACCAGACCACCGTCCCCTGTGTCACGGCCCATGATGTTTCATCTGCGTGTATTTTCTACCTTCTTTCGCAATGCCTTGATTCGCGAGATGATGTTTCAGGGGAATTTCCTGATTCAGATTGTCACGCGGGCCTTCTGGTTTTTTGCCCAGCTGGCGCTGTTTAAGATCATTTACAGCAAAGTGCCGCAGATCAACGGCTGGACCGAAGACCAGTATTTCGCCTTCATGGCGACCGGCATGCTGATCAATGGCATCGTCGAGACGTTTTTTATGCCGAACTGTGCGAATCTGAGCGAACAGATTCGCACCGGGCGGCTCGATTTCGCCCTGGTGAAACCCATTGACACTCAGTTTCTGGTGTCGCTGGAACGTGTGAATCTGGCGATGATCAGTCAGGTGTTGCTGGCGGTGGGTCTGCTGGTGCGTTCGCTGTATCGGTTGGGAGCACCGATTTCAGCCGGACAGCTGATGATCTATCTGCTGTACATCGGCGTAGGAGTGCTGTTTTTCTATTCCATGATGATTGTCACGGCGTGCAGCAGTATTTTTCTGGGCCGAAATCAGGGGCTGTACGACTTCTGGTTTTATATCACCGTATTTGCGCGATATCCACGCAGCATTTATGACGGCCGCGACGACTCACGCTTTGAAGCGGGTGAAATGCTGCAGTTCGGTTTTTCGTATATCATGCCCATTCTGCTGGTGGTGACCGTGCCGGCCCGTGTGATCGTCGATACGCTGGATCAGAAACACTGGGCCGCCGTGGCCCTGCTGTCCGCCGTCGTCGGTCTGGTGATTGCCCGCGCCGTGTTTGTCTGGTCTCTGGGCCACTATCGCAGCGCCAGCAGTTAGCGGCACGTCGTCGCGATGCCGAGTGCTTAATGTAAGCAGACCGGGTTGGTGTTTGCATGGATGGACCGAAACTCTGGCGAGTTCCGCTACGGAACTGTCCGTAGCGGAAGCCGCGCAGGCTTTCGATCGCATCCAAGACGCTGTCGAGTTCTGAAACAAAGGCGCGACCGGGTTACCAGTGTTCAACGGGGCCGTTGGGGACTTTGATCAGAGCCGTGGGGGTTCGTGTGCGGCGTGTTCCGTGACGCCGGCGGATCTGTTCCACGAGCTGATCGAATTCAGTCGCGGATTCAAACCGGCGCAGGCGGTCTTCCAGGTCTTCGGGAATACCCAGCCGAGCACCGTACCAGGCTGCGAACTTACGAAACAGCAGGCAGCTGTAGTCACCGTGCTGTTTTCGCATCAGGTGAAAATGGTCACTTAGAAACGCGATCTGTTCGTCCGCCGTGGGGTCCGCGGCCGGGAGTCCGGCTTCCACATTCTGCAGTCGACGAAAGATCCACGGGTCGAGCATGGCGCCGCGGCCGATGGCGACGGCCGCGCATCCGGTTTCGGCTATCATTGAGAGTGCATCCGCTGGCGTGCGAACGTCACCGTTGGCGATCACCGGCATCGTGCGGACAGCCTGCACGGTCTCGCGAATCCCGTCGCGATCAACCGATCCGTGAAATCCCTGCTGTCGCGTGCGACCATGCACCGTGACGGACGCCACGCCGATCTGTTCAAAGGCTGCGGCCAGCTGCGGTGCGGACAGGTTGTCGCTGTCCCAGCCAAGTCGCATCTTCACGGTGACGGGAAGTCGGACCGCCTCGATGACTCGAGCCACCATTTCCGTGGCCCCGGAGGTGTCACACATCAGACGGGCTCCGCCGCCGCCGCCGTTGACCTTTGCCATGGGGCAGCCCATGTTGATATCGATGCCCGCGTAACCGCGGTCCTGCAGCCACCTGGCTGCCTTGACCAGATGTTCGGTGACGCCGCTGTAAATCTGTACGGACAGCGGGCGATCTTCCGGACTGGTTTCGACCAGTTCGAGCGACTTCCGGGTCTGCGAGACCAGCATCTGCGCCTGAACCAGGTCGGTCGTGGCCAGCCCCAGGCCGCCCAGCCGCCGCAGCATGACTCGGAACGCAAGATGGGTATAGCCGGCCAGAGGCGCCAGAAAGAAGCGACTTGGCAGGATTCGCGTGCCGATCCGGATCGGCTGTGATTCCGTTGTCACGTGGTCAGGCATGGATGGTTCAGAGTGTCTCGGTGTTCAACGCACCAAATTCCCGCAGCACGCTTGTCACTTCCAGCATTGGCAGTCCGATCACGTTGGTGAGACTACCGTCGACCGATTCCACCAGCATGGCGGCATCCCCCTGCAGGCCGTATCCGCCCGCCTTGCCGACGGGTTCACCCGTGCTCAGATACCAGTCAATCAGCCAGTCATCCAGTTTACACAGGCGAACAGTGGTCTTCACGATGAATTCTCGTACCTGATCGTCACCGCTGATGCGGCAGCAGGTCCAGACGTCGTGAGGACGGTCGGAATAGTAACGGACAAACCAGTCTTTCACCGTCGGCTGCCAGGTCTCCGCCGGTGGCTTCTCAAGCACGATGCAATTGTTGTCAGAGCTGGTTGCCACCACGATGGTATCTGCACAGATGATGCAGGGCGGGCGGTTGCCGAATTCTGAATGCCGAATCTGTCGAGTCACATCTTCGTGTTTGGAACGCACGACTTCGCTTAGTCGCTGTTCAATTCCGGCCACGCTGACAAGGCCGGCGAAGCCCGCTTCGTCAGATTGAATCGGAGGACGCACGATAAGCCGATCGGCCCCCGCCACACTGGCCAGAAGTTCACGACGGCGGGGAGACTGAGATCCAAGAATAATCTGCATGATTCTGGACGGAATGAAAGCCGGGACGGTTTGTTTACGACAGCGGGCCAGGGCCGGTAGTCTGGAGAAGTCCGCCGAGTGACACAAGCAACCAGCACGACCGGTGACTGTCGCGGTGCGGAAATTGTTCAGATTCAAAACATTGCAGTGCCGCAGCCGATGCTTTGCTGTGTTGTTTTTGAACAGAGGGCAGAAAACACGTAATTCAGGATTTCTATTTGCCAGTGGACCGGTTTCAATCGCATGGTCTGGTTCGAATTTTCTGAACCGGTTCAATGGCAGAATCAGACACAGACAGTTCCAGTTCTTTTGACAGCAACCCCGACGGGTGAGAGTCGCAGCAGACCTGCGACGTTGCCCGGCGCGTCATCCCGGGAGCGTCTTTATGAATCAGCGACGTCGTCTGGCCGTGCTGGGCGAAGCCATGGAAACTCGCCTTGTGCTTTCTCCCGTAAGCCTGCTTCCCCTGTCACGTTTGGACGTCAGAGATGCTGTACCGGCAGCGGACATCGAAAACGCGGCTGGAGCAGGTGATGCGACTGAGGCCGACGGTCAGAACCAGCAGAAGTCGGAGCGGCAGCAGGACAGCCGCCGCCGTGAGGCAGCAGGCCAGCAGCCACCGAAGCAGGAAACCCTGATGGGGGCCGATAAGTCAGCGGGCCGGGAAGGGAATGATGCCGCGGCGAGTTCGGATCGCACAGTCGTGGTCGGCGTTGCTGAGACCACGAAATCCGGCGGCGGCGAATCGGTCGTCGTCACCGAACAGGGTGGCCGAGGGCAGAATACCACAGACCAGAATACCACAGACCAGAATACGAAGGGCCAGAATACGAAGGGCCAGCTGCAGGGGTCGGAGAGTTCGCAGAATTCCTCAGAACCGGCCACCCGTGCAAATCGGCCGACCGGGGCGACCGCGGATGACACGCGGCTGTCTGAACCGGTGATTGAGAACGAATCTGACACACAGTCGCGACCTGCTGACACGAAACAGACGGCTCAGAAGCCAACACCGACGGACCCGTCATCGGACGATTCGGACAGTTCTGCCGCTTCAGGTGCGAAAGAATCGACGACCGATTCTGACAGCCGGCAGACTACTGAACCGGGCACAGCGCCGACAGTCACCACAACGCGTCGCTCGACATCAGAAACGAAATCAGAAACGACGTCCGACAGTGGTTCGTCAGCGAGTACATCTTCCGGCTCGACGGCTGATGCGTCTGACAAGGCTGACCGGAACTCGGAAGAACCCGTACGCGAAAATAGAACCGTCCTGAAACGCGAAGAAGAAGCAGCGGCTGACAAGCCAGAAAGTGTCGTGTCGGCTGATGACGTGTCAGCGAAGGCCGAGGTTGCCGAGGCCGAAGTGACGGAGAAGACGAAGGCGACCGAGAAGAGCGAGGACGAGACGAAAACGGCAGATTCAGAGACCGTTTCAGCCGAATCAGAAACCACTGAATCGACGCCCGCGGCGACGGACGGAGTATCAGGCACACCGGCTGAGGGAAGCGGATCGGGCAGCATGGCATCGGCGATCACGCAGCACAGAGTGCCGTCTGTTTCGCCGACGGCTGTGAATGTGGGCTCGGGACAGGCTTCATTTCTGAACCGATCCGGCCTGGCAGATGGCGGCAGTGTTTTTGCTCGGAATTCGTCGTCCGTTCGTTCTGTGTGGGCGACGTGGATGTCCGGTTTGACAGGCGAGCACGTTTCGTCGGTGGGGAGTGAGGTTGACGAAGCGTCACAGTCGTTCTTCGG